>NZ_JADPIU010000052.1:0-913821 GCF_023073075.1 Bradyrhizobium sp. 61
TCGACCGGGGCTCCCTTCATCCCGCAAATGGCCGATCAGCTTCTCGAACCGGTACCACTTGACCAGGCCAGCCAGCCGATCCAGCGCCGCATTGGCGCCAGCCCCCTTCGGCATCAGCGCTTCCACAAAGCTCGGCTGTCCCGTCCGCTTGACCGCCATCGCTACCCTCCAAGGCTTAGCCCTAGGGAATCACAATTGACGAATTACGCAACAGGCCCCTTGTGGGAGAGGGTGGCTCGCCGCGTAGCGGCGAGACGGGTGAGGGGTTTCTCTCCATGTGCAACCCTCTTACCGCTGAATTCGCTGAAGCATACCCCTCATCCGGCGCTTCGCGCCACCTTCTCCCGCAAGGGGAGAAGGAAGGGGAGCCGCGCGCGTTGATCCAATCTTGACCTTGCCGCCCTAATCCGCTCCCTTTGGCGCGACACAATGATCCCCTCTCAGGGAAACGCCAGGGTAAGCTTCCATGTCTTTCGTCCTCGCCATCGACCAGGGCACCACCTCGTCGCGCGCCATCGTCTTTCGCAGTGACATCTCGATTGCCGCCCGCGCGCAGCAGGAGTTTCCGCAGCATTTTCCGGCCTCGGGCTGGGTCGAGCACGAGCCGGAGGACATCTGGACCTCGACCGTCATGGTTTGCCGCGACGCGATCGAGCAGGCCGGCATCACCGCAAAGGACATCGCCGCGATCGGCATCACCAACCAGCGCGAGACCACCGTGGTGTGGGACCGCGCCACGGGCCAGGCCGTGCACCGTGCCATCGTCTGGCAGGATCGCCGCACCGCCGACATCTGCGCGAAACTCAAGGCCGACGGCCGCGAGCCCGTGATCTCGCAGAAGACCGGCCTGATCATCGATCCCTATTTCTCCGGCACCAAGGTCGCCTGGATCCTGGACCACGTCCCCGGCGCACGGGCGCGTGCCGCGCGCGGCGAGCTGATGTTCGGCACCGTCGATTGCTATCTGCTCTGGCGCCTCACCGGCGGCAAGGTGCACGCCACCGACGCCACCAACGCCTCGCGCACGCTGCTGTTCAACATCCACACCGGCCAGTGGGACGACGAGCTGCTGGAGATCATCGGCGTGCCGCGCTCGATGCTGCCCGAGGTGAAGGATTCCTCCGCCCGCTTCGGCGAGAGCACGCCGGACCTGTTCGGCGGCGCGATCGCGATCTCCGGCATCGCGGGCGACCAGCAGGCCGCGACCATCGGCCAGGCCTGCTTCCGCCCGGGCATGATGAAGTCGACCTACGGCACCGGCTGTTTTGCCCTTCTCAACACCGGCACCACGCCGGTCGTCTCCAAGAACAAGCTGCTCACCACCGTCGCCTATCAGCTCGACGGCAAGCGCACCTACGCGCTCGAAGGCTCGATCTTCGTCGCAGGCTCGGCGGTGCAGTGGCTGCGCGACGGCCTCGGCATCATCAAGCACGCCGCCGAGACCGGGCCTCTCGCCGATCAGTCCGATTCCATGCAGAGCGTCTATCTGGTCCCGGCCTTCGTCGGCATGGGCGCGCCCTACTGGAATCCGCGCGTGCGCGGCGCGCTGTTCGGCCTCACCCGCAACACCGGCCCGGCCGAGCTCGCGCACGCCGCGCTGGAAAGCGTGTGTTACCAGACCTTCGACCTCTGGGCCGCGATGCGCGCGGACTGGCCGAGCTCGGAAGTCGCGAGCGTCGTGCTGCGCGTCGACGGCGGCATGACCGCCTCCGACTGGACCATGCAGCGCCTCGCCGATCTCTTGGACGCCCCGGTCGATCGCCCCGTGATCCAGGAGACCACGGCGTTGGGCGCGGCCTATCTCGCCGGCCTCCAGGCGGGCGTCTATCCCGAGCCGACAAAGTTCGCCGACAATTGGCGCCTCGAGCACCGCTTCAAGCCGAACATGAGCCAGGCGACGCGCGAGCGGAAGCTCGCCGGCTGGGCGCGTGCGGTGAAGGGCGTGCTCGCGAGCGACGAGGGAGAGGGATAGGCGGATTTCGAGAGGGAGCGCTGCGTAATCCGGGCTAGGGGCCTCAGACGGTATCGCACACAAAATAACAACAACGGGAGAAGACAATGAACACGGATCTCAACCGGGTCATCCAAAAACTCTGCGGCGCCATGATCTGCGCCGCGCTGCTCACCTCGACAGCCATCGCGCGCGACAAGCCGAACCCGCTCGGAAGTGCGCGGCAGCTCAAGACCGACGTCGCCGGCCTCGACGCCCCCGCGCAGATCCTGGTCGACGTCTGGGGCATCCCGCACATCTATGCCGGCAACGAGCACGACCTGTTCTTCCTGCAAGGTTTCAACGCCGCGCGCGACCGGCTCTGGCAGATCGATCTCTGGCGCAAGCGCGGCCTCGGCCTGCTCGCAAAGGATTTCGGCCCGGCCTATGCCGAGCAGGACAAGGCGCTGCGGCTGTTCCTCTATCGCGGCGACATGAACGCGGAGTGGGCGGCCTACGGTCCCAAGGCGAAGACCTATGCGGACGCGTTTGTCGCAGGCGTCAATGCCTATGTCGCCGACGTGCGCGCAGGAAAACGTCCGCTGCCGATCGAGTTCAGGATCGCCGGCACCATGCCTGATCCGTGGACGGCGGATGACGTCGTCCGCATCCGCAGCCACGGCCTGACGCGCAATGTCGCCTCCGAGGTCAAGCGCTCGCTGGTCGCCTGCGCGGCCGGCCTCGATGCCGATCGTTTTCGCGTCAAGCTCGAACCGGCATGGACCACGAAAGTCCCCGATGGTCTCGACCCCTGCAGCGTGCCCAAGGCCGTGCTCGCGGCCTACGATCTCGCGACGCGCCCGGTGGCCTTCGCGGCACCGAAGGACAAGCAGGCCGCACTCACCCACGATCCCGACAAATACCTCACCGAGGCCGACCAGCAGCGCGACACCATTGGCTCCAACAATTGGGTGATCGCGGCATCGCGCACCGCGACGGGCCGCCCGATCCTCGCCAACGATCCGCATCGCGAGCACAGCGTGCCCTCGCTGCGCTACATCGTCGGCCTCAATGCGCCGGGCCTCTCCGTGATCGGCGCCGGCGAGCCGGCGCTGCCCGGCATCTCGATCGGCCACAACGGCACCATTGCGTTCGGCCTCACCATCTTCAACGTCGACCAGGAAGACCTTTACGTCTACGAGCTCAATCCGAAAAACCCCAACCAGTACCGCTACGGCAATGGCTGGGAAGACATGCGCATCGTGCACGAGACCGAGCAGGTCAAGGGTGAGGCCGATCGCGACCTCGAGCTAAAGTTCACCCGCCACGGTCCCGTCGTCTTCGTCGACGATGCGAACAAGCGCGCCTTTGCGGTCCGCTCGATCTGGTTCGAGCCCGGCACCTCCGCCTATTTCGGCTCGTCCGACTACATGACCGCGAAGGACTGGAGCGGCTTCCTCGCCGCCATGCGGCGCTGGGGCGCGCCGTCGGAGAACCAGGTCTATGCCGACACCCGCGGCAATATCGGCTGGGTCGCCGCCGGCAAGACGCCGCGGCGCGCCAACTTCGACGGCCTGATGCCGGTGCCCGGCGACGGCCGCTATGAGTGGCAGGGTTTTCTCTCGCTCGACGAATTGCCGAAGGCCTATCAGCCCAAGCAGGGCTTTCTCGCCACCGCCAACCAGATGAACCTGCCGGCCGATTACCCGATAGCCGAACGCAAGGTCGGCTTCGAATGGTCCGACAGCGCGCGCTGGCAGCGCATCACCGAGGTGCTCGCGGCCAACAGCAAGGTGACGCTCGCCGACGCCATGGATTTACAGAACGACGACACCGCGATGCTCGGGCGGCGCCTCGTCAAGCTGTTGCAGCCACTCACCTCCGACGATCCCAATGTGAAGAAGGGTCTCGAGCTGCTCAAGCCATGGGACGCGCGGGATGCCGCCGACAGCGCGGCGGCTGCCGTGTTCGAGGTCTGGATCGCCAATCATCTCGGCCCAAGGCTGCTGAAGACCACCGCGCCCAAGGCCGCCGATCTGATCGCGCCGGAGGCGTCGAGCATTTCGGCGCTGGTCGCCTATCTGGAATCTCCGGATGCGTCGTTCGGCTCCGATCCCGCTGCCGCGCGCGACCAGATCCTGCGCGACAGCCTCGGCGCCGCGGTGGCCGACGTCGCGGGCAAGCTCGGGCCGGATGCCTCGACCTGGCGCTGGGGCCGGCTGCATGTCGCGAAATTCGACCATGCCTTGATGCCGCTCGCCGACAAGGCCACCGCCGCGCAGCTCTCGGTCGGCCCGCTCGCCTATGGCGGTGCCGCCAATGTGCCGCGCGCGGCCACCTACCGCCGCGCCGATTACCAGCTGTTCGCCGGCGCATCGTTCCGCATGGTGCTCGATGTCGGCAATTGGGATGCGAGCCGCACCATCAACACGCCCGGCCAATCCGGCGATCCCTTCAGCGCCCATTATCGCGACCTCGCGCCGCTCTGGGCGACGGGCCAATATGTCCCGCTGCTCTACAGCCGCCCGGCCGTCGAAGCCGCGACCGCGGAAGCGATCATTTTGACGCCGCGATGATCGATTTGTTGGCTGGAGAGTGCCGGAAGAGCGCGGCCTGCATGGTTCGAGACGCCCGCTTAGGCGGGCTCCTCACCATGAGGGTCTGATATCTCGCCGCGAAATGCGCCGTCATCCTGAGGGCCCGCCGTAGGCGGGCGTCTCGAAGGATGGGCCGCAAGCGAGCTGTTCGCCATGTCTTTCTGAGAGGCCACCCATGATCATCCCCGACGGCTATTCCGACATCCCCGCCGGCAAGATCGCCGCGGTCGTCACCCATCTGGAGATGACCGCACCTCCCGCGCGCCGCGACGATCCTCCAGGCAGTTGGACCTTGCGCAAGGTCGACGCGCCCGCGCTTCACTGGTATCGCGATCTCCATCGCCGCGTCGGCGAGGAGTGGCTGTGGTTCTCGCGTGCGCGCCTGAATGACGGGGAGCTTGCCGCAATCGTCCACGCGCCGGGCGTCGAGGTCCATGCCCTGGTCGTGGACGGTCGCGATGAAGGCCTGCTCGAGCTGGACTTTCGCGAGGCCGGCCAGTGCGAGCTGGTCTATTTCGGTGTCACCGCCGGATTGATCGGGACGGGCGCTGCTCGCTGCCTGATGAACCGCGCGCTGGAGCTCGCATGGTCGCGCGATCTGCGCCGCTTCTGGGTGCACACCTGCACCTTTGATCATCCGTCCGCCGTTGCGTTCTATCAGCGCTCGGGATTTCGTGCGTTCCGTCGCCAGATCGAGGTGGCCGATGATCCGCGCCTCGATGGAACGGCATCGCCGACGGCGGCGAGGCATGTGCCGATCATTGAGTAATGCCGGGCTACGCGCCCTCAATAATTATACCGCACGCCAAAGCTGAACCCCTGCGCAAGCAGGTTCGTCGTGTTGAGCACCGGCGCGGGCCGGTTCGGCCCGCCGCCGGCCGGCGGTGGCGCGAGGTTCGGATTGACGGTGGTGTCGATCAGCCCGCCGGCGCGCTGTACGCCGGTCCAGTACATCACGTCGTAGCCGGCGATCAGGCGCCAGCCGGGCGCAACCTGATATCCCGCCTTCAACGACAGCTCCGGCACCACGGCGAAGCGGGTTTGGTCGTAATGGCCTATATTGCTCGACAGCGCGAGGAAGCCGCCGGGGGCCGTCGTGGTGACGCCGGCCACGGTCGAGGCGGTCGAGCCCGAAATGTCGGCACTGTTGAGATTGGCGCCGAGCGCCACCTTGCCGCGCCACTCCAGCGACCACGGGCCATTGCGCCAGTCGCCGGTAAGGCCGAGATCGAGGCCGTGGAAATTGCTCGACGCCTTGAAATTGTCGGTGGGGCTGAAGGTGCCGAAGGCAAGAATGGTCGCGGTATTGGAGATCGTCAGCGTGTCGGTCGACCGCAGATAGCGATAGCCAACCAGCGCGCTGACGCGCTGTCCGCTCCACGCGCCGAGATCCCAGCGATAGAGCGCGCCGGCGCCGAGCAGGCGCGAGGTTTCGCTCGCGCTGGCGCTGCCGGTGGCCAGCCCCGGAAATCCCGCGATCAGCGCGTCGGGAAATCCCGTCAGCGCATTGGTGAAGGGCCGTGCCAGGATCGGATTGGCATTGGTGTCGGTCGCAAATCCGGTCGAGAGATTCTCCAGCCCGAAGAACGAGGCTTCGATGCCGCGGCTGCGCTGCGGATCGAACCAGTAGCCGGCGGTGATGCGCCCGCCCGAACGCCAGTCGTTGTTCACACTGGAATTGCCGAACAGCACGGTCGTCGTGGGCTGGCCGAGCACGCCGACAACTCCCAGCGGCGTGCCGACCGGGCTCGTGGTCACCAGCGCCGGCAGCTTGTCGCCCGTCACGCTCCAGGCAAGGTAGTCGGCCTCGGCCCAGAACGGATTGAAGTCGGTAGGTTTGGGCGGCGCCTTCATCGGCAGATCGGCTGCTGACGTGACGTCGGGCACGATCGCCGTAAGAGCCAGGCCGACCGCTGCCGCTCTCAATGCCCGCCGATTCATTTGGCTTCCCTCTGGGTCCGCGGAATGAACCATGCGACAATTTGTTCGGCAAGCTGGAGTTGAGGCGGTGCCGAGACGAAAATGTGTAGCTGTTGCCGTTGGGCACCGCTCGCTGGCTGTGTCGTTCGATAATAGCCTTGTGAAGAAGGTGAATGGCCGGCTTCGAGCCCCGGCACTGACTAGTGAGCGAGAACCATGTTCCTGATTGGCCAATACGATTCTCCCTTCGTCCGCCGTGTCGCGATCGCGCTGCGGCTCTACGGCCTCGCCTTTGAGCACCGGCCATGGTCCACCTTCGGCGACGCCGACAAGATCGCGCCGTACAATCCGCTGCGGCGCGTGCCCACGCTGGTGCTCGACGACGGCGAGGCGCTGATCGAGAGCACGATCATTCTCGATTATCTCGATGAGCTCGTCGGGCCTGAGAAGGCGATGCTGCCGCGCGGCGGCGCCGAGCGGCGGAAGCACCTGCGGATCTGCGCACTCGCCACCGGCCTCGGCGACAAGGCGGTCAGCCTGCTCTATGAGCGCGTGCTGCGGAAGGAGCAGCTTGCGCTGTGGGTCGAGCGCTGCCAGGCGCAGATCACCGACGTGCTGAAAGTGCTCGAAGCCGAACGCGCCGGGGTAACGACGCCGTATTGGCTGGGCGGCCAGATCGGCCACGCCGACATTGCGGTTGCCTGCGTCGTTCGCTTCACCCGCGAAGCGCATCCGCAACTGTTCGAGCCGTCGCGCTATCCGGCGCTGTCGGCACACGCCGAACGCTGCGAGGCGCTGGCACCGTTCGGGGAGATCGTGCAGCCGCTGGCCCCGCCGAAGGGGTGAAAGCGCGCCGTCCTATCTCCTGTTGCAGGGCTTGATCTCACCCGCTGCGGACTTCAGCACGATCGGATTCGGCGACAGTCTTATGCCAAAGAACAATTGAGAGCCGGACACCTTGTCGTCCGATCCCTGGTGTGCGTCCAGTTCGAGCTTCGCCGCGATCTCGGATGTCAGCTTGGCCCGCTCCTCCATCGAAATCGTGTTGTGATATTTGATCTCGTAGACGACGTCGGCTTCCAGCACGGACCGCGTCTGGCAGACCACTCCGCCGCTCGAAAGGTTCAGGGCGATCGCGTCCTCGCATTCGGCCTTCAGCAACGCATTGCGGGTCGATATCAGCGACTCGTCGGAAATCAGGAGAATGTTGGCGTTCTCGAGCTTGAGGTGAATTGAATCAACTTGCTGCATTCCGGCGACCGCCGACAGCTTGTCCCTGACCTGCGCGGACACGTCGAGATTCTTCTCGAGCGACTGCTTCAGGTCCCGGTCCACCGTCGGTGATTTCCGGATCTTGTCGGCCAGCAGCGTGGGGTCGATATCGCAGGTCGGATGCAGCTCCAGCCGGCCATCGCTCAGATATTCGATCGTGTTGATGGTGCCGGGACCGCCGAACGTGCTCGGCGGGACCACCTCGAAATATCCGGTCTCGGAGAGGATGGCCGTGATCGTGTGTTTCTTTCGCGGGAAGCCGACCCAGGCTGCAACCATCACCAGGCCGATCGCGACAAAGACGAGGCTACCAAGCCAGAGCCATTTGCGGCTTGCTACTTTCGCGGGCAGCACAACTGGTTTCGTTCGCCGCATGGCACGTAGCCTTTCGGGCAGTCAGCCGCGGCAATCGTGGGCAGCACGACAAGGGCGATCGCGGCGACGAACAGTGCAATGAACTGGTTCATATGCTCGATCCCAAGCAAACCATCGGTTTGAAGGTAGTAGACCGATAGAGTAGCGAATCAAGGTTGAGCGGACAAGTGAACGAGTTCACACCGCCCGGTTCCTGCGCGAAATTGCCGGTGAGCCGAATTCCGGACCGCGACTCGTCCTGGTGGTGTGTCAGAAAGGAGCAGGCCGCTCTTTGCGTCGCGCACTGTCGGTTGTTGCGAGGCGCAGGCGCCGTCCAGGGAGATCGTGCAGCCGCCGGCGCCGCCGAAGGAGCGAGGTCTCTACCCTCCCCTGGAGGGGGAGGGTCGATCGCGCGAAGCGCGAGCGGGGTGGGGTGACCTCTCAACACGGGTAGTGTTCGCGCGGAGAGACCGTCACCCACCTCGGTCCGCATTCCTGGTTCGCTGCATGCGAAATCCCCCTCCAGGGAAGGATGGGGACGCGCGTGTGGCATCCATCGGCACGGCAGGCGATGATGGAATATTACCGGTGCTTTGCCCGACGGAGCAAGTCGTTTCGGTAAGACCGAAATTCCTCAACCCTTTCAACCCCACCTCTACTGTGCATGGGGTTGTTTTTCACTTTTTAGTCTTGGGAAGCGAAGGCGGGCCTACCCCGCCCCCGCGCGCTTCTTCTGCCAGACGAGATGCACCGCGCAGGTGCAGCCGGGCGGATGCGAGGCGAGGTCCTTCGACGTCTCGTCGTTCGCGGGCGTTGCCACGAAGGCCTTGTCGGTCTGCTGCGACGGGATGTAGTTCAGCACCGGCGCGAGCCAGCGCTCGGTTTCCGCCACCGTCATTCCCTTGCGTGCGGCATAGTCCTCGACCTGGTCACGCTCGATCTTGCCGACGCCGAAATAATAGCTCTCGGGGTTCGCGAAATAGAGCCCGGACACGGAAGAGCCCGGCCACATCGCAAAGCTCTCGGTCAGCTTCACGCCGGCAGTCGCTTCCGCGTCGAGCAGCTCGAACAGCGTCGCCTTCTCGGTGTGATCGGGTTGCGCGGGATAGCCCGGCGCTGGACGGATGCCCTGGTACTTTTCGAGGATCAGATCGTCGCAGGAGAGTGCTTCGTCCGGCGCGTAGGCCCAGAACTCGCGGCGCGCGCGGGCATGCATGCGTTCGGCGAAGGCTTCGGCGAGACGATCGGCCAAGGCCTTGCACAGGATCGAGGAGTAGTCGTCATTGGCCATCTTGAAGCGGTCGGCGACCACGTCCTCGCCGATGCCGGCCGTGACGACGAAGCCGCCGACATAGTCGGGCACGCCCGCAGGCGCGACGAAGTCGGCGAGTGCGGCGTTGAACCGGCCCTCGCGCTTCTCGAGCTGCTGGCGCAGCGTGTGCAGCGTCGCGATCTGCTTGGTCCGGCTTTCGTCGGCGTAAAGCACGACGTCATCGCCTTGCGCATTCGCCGGCCAGAAGCCGACGGTGGCGCGCGCCCGGAACCACTTTTCCTTGACGATCAGATCGAGCATCTTGCGCGCGTCGTCGTAGAGCGAGCGTGCGACTTCGCCGACCTTGGAATCGTCAAGGATGGCGGGGAAGCGGCCGGCAAGCTCCCAGGTCTGGAAGAAGGGCGTCCAGTCGATATAGGGCACGAGCTCGGCGAGATCGTAATCGTCAAAGCTGCGGATGCCCAAGAAGGTCGGCTTCACCGGCTTGTTCTTGGCAAAGTCGACCGGCACGCGGTTGGCGCGCGCGGCCGCGAGCTTCAGGCGCTTCTTGTCGGCCTGCGCGCGCAGATGCGCGTCCGAGATTTTGGCGTATTCGGCGCGCACCTCGGCGGCGTAGGCCTCGCGCTTCTCAGGGCTCAGCAGCGAGGAGGCGACGCCGACGGCACGGCTGGCGTCGTTGACGTGGACGACGGGACCGGCGCGATAGCTCGGGTCGATCTTGACCGCCGTGTGCACGCGGCTCGTGGTGGCGCCGCCGATCAAGAGCGGCAGCTTCAAACCTTCGCGCTGCAATTCACCGGCGAAGAACGCCATCTCGTCGAGTGAGGGCGTGATCAGGCCTGATAGCCCGACGATGTCAGCCTTCTCCGCCTTCACGGTCTCGACGATCTTGGCTGCCGGCACCATCACGCCGAGGTCGATGACCTCGAAATTGTTGCACTGGAGCACGATGCCGACGATGTTCTTGCCGATGTCGTGGACGTCGCCCTTGACGGTCGCGAGCACGATCTTGCCGGCGGAAGAGGAGCCTTCGGTGCCGATGCCGTTGGCTAGGTTGCGCGCCTTCTCTTCCTCCATGAACGGCATCAGCCACGCCACCGCCTGCTTCATCACGCGCGCGGACTTCACCACCTGCGGCAGGAACATCTTGCCGTCGCCGAAGAGGTCGCCGACCACGTTCATGCCGGCCATCAGCGGTCCTTCGATCACGTCGAGCGGACGCTTGGATGCCTTGCGGGCCTCCTCGGTATCCACTTCGATGAACTCGGTGATCCCATGCACCAGCGAATGCGACAGCCGCTTCGCCACCGGCCATTCGCGCCAGGCGAGATCGGCTTCCTTGGTCTGGGTCTTGTTGCCACGGAATTTCTCCGCAAGTGCGAGCAGACGCTCGGACGCGCCGGGGTCGCGATTGAGGATGACGTCCTCGCACACCTGGCGCAGCTCGGCATCGATGTCATCATAGACGATCATCTGCCCGGCATTGACGATGCCCATGTCCATGCCCGCCTTGATGGCGTGATACAGGAACACCGAGTGCATCGCCTCGCGCACCGGCTCGTTGCCGCGGAACGAGAACGACAGATTGGAGACGCCGCCGGAAATATGCGCGTGCGGCAGGTTCTGGCGGATCCAGCGCGTCGCTTCGATGAAGTCGACGCCGTAATTGTTGTGCTCCTCGATGCCGGTCGCGATCGCGAAAATATTCGGATCGAAGATGATGTCTTCCGGCGGGAAACCGACGCGGTCCACCAGGATGTCATAGGCGCGCTTGCAGATCTCGGTCTTGCGCGCGAACGTATCGGCCTGGCCGACCTCGTCGAACGCCATCACCACCACGGCTGCGCCATGGCGCCGGGCGATCTTGGCCTCGTGAATGAACTTCTCCTCGCCTTCCTTCATCGAGATCGAATTGACGACCGGCTTGCCCTGCACGCATTTCAGGCCGGCCTCGATCACCGAGAATTTCGAGGAATCGACCATCACGGGGACGCGGGCGATGTCGGGCTCGGCGGCGACGAGGTTGAGGAAGGTCACCATCGCGGCTTCCGAATCCAGAAGCCCTTCGTCCATGTTGACGTCGATGATCTGCGCGCCGTTCTCGACCTGGTCGCGGGCGACCTGCAGCGCGGCGGTGTAGTCGCCGGCGGTGATCAGCTTGCGGAAGCGAGCGGAGCCGGTGACGTTGGTGCGCTCGCCGACGTTCACGAACGGGATGGCGTCCGTCAGGATGAACGGCTCGAGGCCGGAGAGGCGCAGGCGCGGCTCGATTTCCGGCACAATGCGCGGCTTGTGCGGGGCGACGGCCGCCGCAATCGCCGCGATATGGTCCGGCGTGGTGCCGCAGCAGCCGCCGACGATGTTGACCAGGCCATCGCGCGCGAACTCGCCGACCAGGCGGGCCATGTACTCCGGGGTCTCGTCGTACTGGCCGAATTCGTTGGGCAGGCCGGCATTCGGATAGGCACACACCAGCGTGTCGGCGACGCGGCCGATATCGGCGATATGCGCGCGCAGATCTTCCGCGCCGAGGGCGCAGTTGAAGCCGATGGTGACGGGTTTTGCGTGCCGCACCGAATTCCAGAACGCTTCCGGCATCTGGCCCGACAGCAGGCGGCCGGATTTGTCGGTGATGGTGCCCGACACCATCACGGGCACGTCGATGCCGCGCTCCTCGGTGATTTCGGCGATCGCATAGAGCGCCGCCTTGGCGTTCAGCGTGTCGAAGATGGTCTCGACCAGCAGCAGATCGACACCGCCGTCGAGCATGCCGTTGATCTGCTCGCCATAGGATTTGCGCAAATCGTCGAACGTGACGGCCCGGTAGCCGGGGTTGGACACGTCGGGCGAGATCGAGGCGGTGCGGTTGGTCGGGCCGATGGCACCGGCAACGAAGCGCGGCTTGCCGTCCTCGGTCTCGACGCGACGAGCGGCATTGCCGGCGAGGCGGGCGCCTTCGCGCGCCATCTCGTAGACGATGTCGGTGAGGTCGTAATCGGCCTGCGCGATCGAGGTCGTCGAGAAGGTGTTGGTCGCGACGATGTCGGCGCCGGCACGCAAATAGGCGGCGTGGATGTCCTCGATCGCCTGCGGCTGGGTCAAGATCAACAGATCGTTGTTGCCGCGCAGGTCGCGATGAAAATTCTTGAAGCGCTCGCCGCGGAAGGCGGCCTCGTCGAACTGGAGGTTCTGGATCATCGTGCCCATGGCGCCGTCGAGCACAAGGATGCGCTCGCGGGCGGCATTGAGCAGGGCAGTTCGCTTGGGAGAAACGGGAGTGGTCATTTTATCTTAAGCCGCCTTCTGCGCGCTCTTGGCGCGGATGCCGAGCAAATGGCTGATCGCGAACACGAGATCGGCGCGGTTCATGGTGTAGAAGTGGAAGGTGTCGACGCCGCGCTTCGCCAGCTTCTGCACCTGGCCGGCGGCAACCGTCGCGGCCACCAGCTTGCGGGTCTCGGCGTCGTCGTCGAGGCCGTCGAATTTCTCCGCCAGCCAATCCGGCACGGAGGTGCCGGCGCGGGTGACGAAATTGCGGGCCTGCTTGAAATTGTGCATGGGCATGATGCCGGGCACGATCGGGATGTCGATGCCTCGGGCACGGACGCGGTCGAGATAGCGGAAGTAGAGGTCGTTATCGAAGAACACCTGCGTGATCGCGCGCGTCGCACCCGCATCGACCTTGGCCTTCAGCGTGTCGATGTCGGCGTCGAAGTCGCGCGCTTCAGGGTGCTTCTCGGGATAGGCGGACACGGACACTTCGATGTCGCCGTGCCGCTTCTTGATGCCCGCAACGAGGTCGGCTGAGCTCTGGTAGCCGTCGGGATGGCTGGAATAGGGCGTGCCGATGCCGCCGGCGGGATCGCCGCGCAGGCCGACGATGTGGCGGACGCCGACCTCGTGATAGCGGTCGACGATCTCATCGATCTCCCCGCGCGAGGCGCCGACGCAGGTCAAATGCGCGGCCGGCAGCAGCGCGGTCTCTTTGAGGATGCGGGTGATGGTCGAATGGGTGCGCTCGCGGGTCGAGCCGCCGGCCCCATAGGTCACGGAGACGAATTTCGGGTCGAGCGGGGCGAGCCGGTTGATGGTCTCCCAGAGATTGCGCTCCATCTCTTCCGTCTTGGGCGGAAAGAACTCGAAGGAGATCGCAGGCCGCTTCGAGGAGAGGTGCCCGTTTTGGAGGTGCCCGTCTTGCCCTTCGGCTCGGGCAGGCGTCGTCAGATCAGTCATGGCACCACTCACTCCAGGGGCTCGTCCGGCTTTCGGCGGCCGGCAGTCAGGTCTCGATTGGATGTGGGCAAGATAAGCCAAAGCGGTCGCACTCGACAGCCCATCGGGGATGGGAAGTGGCCCACTTTCACCGGTAACGGTGGAAATATTGAACGGATGAGGGTATGAGTGGGAAGTGCGTAAATCTGATAAGATATTATACAAATCAACATATTGCAGCGATTTTGGCGGCGAGCAGGAGCAAATAAGGGGTGTGGGCAGTGTGAAGATGGTGTTGCTACGACAAATCTTGTCCCATCGCCTCAACCGGCCTTGTCGTGCGGGCTCGCTGCCTGCACACGCCAGACCTGCGCAGTCTGCCCATTGCCGCCGCGCCGGCCTTCACTACGTTAGCGCGCCATGATCCCGCTCTCAGTCCTCGACCTCTCCGTCGTCACCACAGGTACAAAACCCGCTGCGGCGCTGCGCAACAGCATCGATCTGGCGCGCCATGTCGATGGGCTTGGCTATGTCCGCTACTGGCTCGCCGAGCATCACAACCTCGCCTCGGTGGCGAGCCCGGCGCCCGACGTGATGATCGGGCAGATCGCGGCGGTGACGAAGCACATCCGCGTCGGCTCCGGCGGGGTGATGCTGCCCAACCACGCCCCGCTCGTGGTGGCCGAGCGCTTCAAGATGCTGGAGGCGCTGTTTCCCGGCCGCATCGATCTCGGTCTCGGCCGTGCCCCCGGCACCGACGGCGCCACCGCCTACGCACTGCGCAGCCGTCTCGACCGCCGCGAGGGCGACGACTTCCTGGAGCGGCTGCACGAACTGATTCTGTGGGAGACCCGCGAATTTCCCGCAGGCCATCACTACAACAACGTGGTCGCGATGCCCGACGACACCAAGCTGCCGCCGATCTGGCTGCTCGGCTCCAGCGACTATTCCTCGGAACTCGCCGCGCAGGTCGGCATGGGTTTCGCCTTCGCCCATCACTTCGCATCCCATGACGCGATCGATGCGATGGTGCATTACCGCAACCGTTTCCAGCCCTCGGCCTGGAGCGCGAGCCCGCGCGCGATCCTCGCCGTCGCCGTCATCACGGCCGACACGGATGAGGAGGCCGAAAAGCTCGCCTCCTCGTTCGATCTCAACCGCCTGCGCCGCGACCGCGGGCAATATCTGCCGCTGCCGAGTGTCGAGGAGGCGCTGGCCTATCCCTATACGGACGCCGAGCGCATTTCGATCTCGCGCAACCGTTCGCGCCTCTTCGTCGGCAATCCGGCGACGGTGCAGAAGAAGCTGCAGCCGCTGATCGATGCGAGCAAACCGGACGAGTTGATGGTGATTACGGCCGTGTACGACCACGACGCACGGAAGAAATCGTATTCGCTGCTGGCCGAGGCGTTCGGACTGAAAGCGGCCGCGTAAGGCTCTCGTGCCCCGGACGCGGCGCAGCGCGAAGCGGTGCGCTGCAGAGAGAGCCGGGGCCCATCGCGCTCCGGGTATCGTGGCCCCTGGGTCCCGGCTCGCGCTCCGCGCGTCCGGGACACGCAATCAATCCTGCTGCGTTTCGCTGAACGTCGCGCGGAAGGGGTGTCCCGGATACACGCCAACGATGCGGAATTCGCGCGAGAAGAATTTCAGCTCCTCGATCGCGAACGCCAGTCCCTTGTCTTCAGGGTGGCCGTCGACGTCCGCATAAAACTGTGTGGCGAAGAAATTGCCGTCGACCATGTAGCTTTCGAGCTTGGTCATGTTGACGCCGTTGGTGGCAAAGCCGCCGAGCGCCTTGTAGAGCGCAGCGGGCAAGTTGCGCACACGAAATACAAAAGTCGTGACCAGCGGCCCCGAGCCCTGCGCCGCCCATTTCGGCTCGCGCGCCAGCACCACGAAGCGCGTGGTGTTGTGGGCCTCGTCCTCGATGTCCTCCGCCAGAATGTCGAGGCCGTAGATCTTTGCCGCAAGCCGCGAGGCGATCGCGGCGACGGCCTTGTCGTTGCGCTCGGAAATGTCGCGGGCGCTGCCGGCGGTGTCGGCGTGCACGATCGGCTTGATGCCGAGCTTGCGGATGATGCGCCGGCACTGGCCGAGCGCATGCACGTGGCTCTCGACGCTCTTGATGTCCTCGAGCTTCGTCCCCTTCACCGCCATCAGCTGATGGCGGACCGGCAGAAACCATTCGCCGATGATGAAGAGGCCGGAGGCCGGCAGCAGATGATGGATGTCGGCGACGCGCCCCGCGACCGAATTCTCGATCGGGATCATGCCGAGGTCGGCCTCGCCCGACGAGATCGCCGACAGCGCGTCCTCGAAGGTGGCGCAGGGCATCGGCTCGGCGTCGGGATAGGCCTCGACGATGGCGATGTGGGAGTTGGCCCCAGGCTCGCCCTGGAATGCGATTTTCAGCTTGCTCATGATCGGCCTTGTAACAGCGGCTCAGGATTTGGAAAGGATGCTGCGGGCGGTCTCCAGGTCCGCCGGCGTGTCGACCCCGCGGGGCACGGTGTCGACGATGGTGAAGTCGATCCGCATCCCGGCCTCCAGCGCCCGGAGTTGCTCGAGCTTCTCCTGCAATTCCAGCGGGGATGGCGGTAGGGAGACGTAGCGCTCCAGCGCGGCGCGGCGATAGGCGTAGAGGCCGATATGGTGGTAGCGCGGCCCGTCGCCGGTCGGAGCGGTCGCGCGGGTGAAATAAAGTGCGCGCATGCGTTTCCCGCCCAGCGAAGTTCCGATCGCCTTTACGACGCTCGGCGCGAGGTCCTCCTCCTCGGTATGGATCTGCGAGGCCAGCGTCGCGATGTCCACGGCCGGATCTTGCAGCGGCGGCAGCACCTCGCGGATGTTGTCGATCGTGATGGTCGGGAAATCGCCCTGGAGATTGACCACGATCTCGGCCTTGCCTGAGGGATCGAGCTTCTGCATCGCCTCGTGGATGCGGTCCGAGCCAGAGGGGTGCTCCGGGCGGGTCATCACGGCTTCGCCGCCATGGGCGGTGACCACGGAGGCGATCTCGTCCGTATCGGTCGCGACCGCGACCCGGCCGATGCCGGCGGCCTCTGCCCGCCGCATCACGTGCACGATCATAGGCAGGCCCGCGATGTCTGCGAGCGGCTTGCCGGGCAGGCGGGTTGCGGCCATGCGGGCGGGGATCAGCACCAGGATGCGGGGATCGATCATCGGGTCAAGGGCCTGGAAACGAGAGGTTTTCCGCGTCGAGAAATGGGGTGGGGACGGGCTGAAAGCCGGGTCGCTTATACGGGTTGCCAGACCCCGGGCAAACCGATATCTCAATGGCAAAACTCGGGGAAACAACAAGGAACGTTTGATTCTCCCGAGGCTCGTCCTGGCGGCCGCTCGGCCGCTATTTCCTTACTGTGGTGTGGGGCCTGGCCGGAAATGGACTCTTTCGAACTGAACAAGATCCTCGGTGCCGTGCTTGGCACCTGTCTCATTCTGCTTGTGACGAGCTTTGCCGCCCAGGCGCTGTTCACACCGAAGCCGCTGGCGAAGCCTGGTTTCGAGATCGCCGTGAAGGAAGATGCTGGCCACGGCAAGGAAGGTGGCGCCGCTGCTGCGCCCTCCGAGCCGATCGAAAAGCTGCTCCAGACCGCTTCCGTCGAAAAGGGCGCTTCGGCTGCCAAGAAGTGCGGCGCCTGCCACACCTTCGAGAAGGGCGGCCCGAATCGCGTCGGTCCGAACCTCTATGGCGTCGTCGGCGAAGCCAGGGGCGAGGGCCGCAACGGCTTCAACTTCTCGGCCGCCATGAAGGCCAAGGGCGGCACCTGGTCGTTCGACGACCTCAACAAGTTCATTGCAAACCCGAAGGGCTTCATCCCGGGCACCGCGATGGGCTTTGCCGGCATCCCGAAGGACTCCGAGCGCGCCGACGTCATCGCCTATCTGAATTCGCTGTCAGAGCATCCTCAGCCGATCCCGACGGCGTCGAAGTAAGGCCGTCAAAAACCGATCTTGGAAAGTGCGGCCAGGCTGAAAAGCCTGGCCGTTTGCTTATCCGGGCCTCGCGGTGAGTTTATCGGGGCGTTTGGCCGCATCCGACGGGCCGCCCGGGCTTCCAACATGAGGAAAAAGCAACATATTCCGTCGAAACCTCGCCTATATTGAGCACTTAAAGGGGTAACCTCCTTCAAGACCAGGAATGTTGATTTGGCCATTACCCGACGCGATCTCCTGCTCACCGGCACTGCCGCCGTAGCGCTCCCCGCCCTCGGTTCCGTAGGGGGCCTTCCCGTCATCGGCACGGCCGCGGCGCAATCCGCCAGTGAGGCGCCCTGGCGCCACGCGCTGTCGCTGTTCGGACAGGTCAAGTATCCCGCCGACTTCAAGCGCTTCGACTACGTCAATCCGGAAGCGCCCAAAGGCGGTGTCGCGCGCCAGATCGCCGTCGGCACTTTCGATAATTTCAATATCGTAGTGGCGGGAGTGAAGGGGCAGGTCGCCGGTGCCGTCGCGTTCATCTACGAATCCCTCACGACGCCCTCGCTCGACGAAGTCTCGACCGAATACGGCGCGCTGGCCGAGGCCGTCAGCCACCCGGCCGACTTTTCCTTCGTCACCTATCGTTTGCGGCCGCAGGCCAAATGGCATGACGGCAAGCCGGTCACTGCGGACGACGTGATCTTCTCGCTGGATGCCTTCAAGAAGCATCACCCGATGTACTCGGCCTATTACAGCCATGTGGTGAAGGCCGAGAAGGTCGGTGAGCGCGAGGTGAAGTTCGTGTTCGACGCACCGGGCAACCGCGAACTGCCGCAGATCGTCGGGCAGCTCACGGTTTTGCCGAAGCATTGGTGGGAGGGGACCGACGCGCAGGGCCGCAAGCGCGATGTCTCCGCGACCACGCTCGAAATACCGCTCGGTTCCGGCCCCTACAAGGTCAAGGAATTCGTGGCGGGACGGTCGATCGCGCTGGAGCGCGTCAAGGACTATTGGGGGCGCGATTTCGCCACCAATGTGGGCCGCAACAATTTCGACGAGATGCGCTACGAGTATTTCCGCGATGCCACCGTGGCGATCGAGGCTTTCAAGGCCGATCAGGTGGACTGGCGCACCGAGAACAGTGCGAAGAACTGGGCGACAGCCTACGACTTCCCGGCCGTGACCGAAAAGCGGGTGATCCTCGAGGAGTTCGCCAATCGCAGCTCGGGTGTGATGCAGGCTTTCGTGCCGAACCTGCGCCGCGCCAAATTCAAAGATCCTCGCGTCCGTCGCGCGCTCAACTATGCGTTCGACTTCGAGGAGATGAACAAGCAGATCTTCTACGGTCAGTACAAGCGCGTCAGCAGCTATTTCGACGGTATCGACGAGCTCATGGCGACCGGGTTGCCGCAAGGCAAGGAGCTCGAGATCCTCGAGACCGTTCGCGCCGATGTTCCGCCTGAAGTCTTCACGACGGCCTACACCAATCCGGTCGGCGGCAGTCCGGAAGCCGTGCGCGACAATCTTCGCGAGGCGCTGCGCCTGTTCAAGGAGGCCGGTTACGAGGTGCGCGACCGCAAGCTGGTCGACGTCAAGACCGGTGCGCAGTTCACCCTGGAGCTGCTGAACCAGGATCCGAGCTTCGAGCGGGTCACGCTGTTCTACAAGCCGTCTCTGGAACGGCTCGGCATCGCGGTCAGCGTGCGCACGGTCGACCCGACTCAATACGAGAACAGGACGCGGGACTGGGATTTCGACGTCGTCACCAACTCATGGGGCGAGTCGCAGTCGCCGGGCAACGAGCAGCGCGAGTTCTGGTCGTCCAAGACGGCCGACATCGCGGGTTCGCGCAATATTGGCGGCATCAAGAATCCGGCGGTCGACAAGCTGATCGAGCGGCTGATCTACGCCACGGGTCGCGACGATCTCGTCGCGGCAACCAAAGCGCTCGACCGCGTGCTGCTGTGGAATAACTACGTCGTTCCGCAATGGACCTATTCGAAGATCCGCACCGCGCGCTGGGATCGCTTCGGCCGACCGGCGGAATTGCCCAAATACGGTCAGTCCGGCTTCCCGTTCATCTGGTGGTACGACGCAGACAAGGCGGCACGGATCGCAAAGAAGTCGTGAAGGACATCCCCCGCATGACGCAGATGTCACGCCGCCATGTGCTGGTCTTGGGTGTCGGCGGCACTCTCGGTGCGTCCCTCGGCGCGCTGATGTTGCCCGGCGCACGCGCATCGGAAGCGGGGACCGAGGCGCACGGCATCTCAGCGTTCGGCGATCTCAAATATTCCGCCGACTTCCACCATTTCGACTACGTCAATCTCGATGCGCCGAAGGGCGGCACGTTCTCGCTCATTCCCTCGGTGCGGGCCTACAACCAGTCCTACCAGACCTTCAACTCGCTCAACGCCTTCATCCTGAAGGGTGACGGCGCGCAAGGCATGGACATGACGTTTGTGCCGCTGATGGCGCGTGCAAATGACGAGCCTGATGGAATGTACGGCCTTGCCGCCAAATCCGTGCGGATATCGCCTGATAGGCTGGTCTATCGCTTCACCATGCGGCCCGAGGCGAAATTCCACGACGGCAGCAAGCTCACCGCCCACGACGCGGCGTTTTCGCTGACATCGCTGAAGACCAAGGGACATCCGCTGATCATCGTGCAGATGCGCGACATGGTCAGTGCGGAAGCGATCGACGACGCGACGCTCGTTGTGACCTTCGCCAAGGGGCGCGCCCGCGACGTGCCGCTTTATGTCGCGAGCCTGCCGATCTTCTCGAAAACGTATTATGCGTCGCGCGCCTTCGACGAAACGTCACTCGATATCCCGCTCGGCTCTGGCCCGTACAAGGTCGGCAAGTTCGAGGTCAACCGCTATATCGAGTATGAGCGCGTCAAGGACTGGTGGGCCGCCGACCTGCCGGTTTGCCGCGGCAGCTACAATTTCGACGTCGTGCGCTATGAATTCTATCGGGATCGCGATGTCGCGTTCGAGGGGTTCACCGGCAAGAACTATCTCTATCGGGAGGAATTCACCTCACGCATCTGGGCGACGCGCTACGACTTTCCGGCGGTGAAGGACGGGCGCGTCAAGATGGAGGTGGTCCCCGACGACACGCCGTCCGGTGCGCAGGGCTGGTTCATCAACACGCGACGCGACAAGTTCAAAGACCCGCGCGTGCGCGAGGCCTTGATCAATGCCTTCGACTTCGAATGGACCAACAAGACCATCATGTACGGCGCCTATGCCCGCACGGTGTCGCCGTTCCAGAACTCGGACCTCATGGCAAGCAACGGGCCTCCGTCGCCGGAAGAGCTGAAGCTGCTGGAGCCGTTTCGCGGCCAGGTGCCCGACGAAGTGTTCGCCGCACCGTTCGCGCCTCCGATCTCGGACGGCTCCGGCCAAGATCGCAGCCTGTTGCGCAAGGCTCAGCAACTTCTGACCGAGGCTGGCATGCCGATCAAGGATGGCAAGCGGGTGCTGCCGAATGGTGAGGTCTTCAGGATCGAGTTCCTGCTGGACGAGCCTTCGTTCCAGCCGCACCACGCGCCCTACATCAAGAACCTGGGCACGCTCGGTATCGAAGCGAGCGTGCGCCTCGTCGATGCCGTGCAACACAAGGCGCGCCAGGAAGATTTCGACTTTGACATGACGATCCAGCGTTTCAGCATGTCGGCGACGCCGGGCGACGCGATGCGATCGTTCTTCTCCTCGCAGGTCGCGGCAACCAAGGGCTCGTACAATCTTGCGGGCGTCGCCAGCCCGGCGATCGATGCCATGATCGAGAAGATCATGGCGGCCGACAACCGCGAGGATTTGACCGTCGCCTGCCGCGCCTTCGACCGCCTGTTCCGCGCCGGCCGTTACTGGGTGCCGCAATGGTATAACAAGACGCACCGGCTCGCTTATTGGGACCAATTCGCTCATCCGCAGAAGCTGCCACGTTACGCCAACGGCGTCGGCGCTCCCGAAATCTGGTGGCACGATAATGCCAAGGCGGCCAAGCTCGAGCAGGCGAAATAATCATGAGCGCCTATATCGCCCGCCGCATCCTCTTGATGATCCCGACCCTGCTCGGGATCCTCTTCGTCTCCTTCGTCGTCGTGCAATTCGCGCCGGGCGGTCCAGTCGAGCGCGTCATCGCGCAGCTCTCGGGCGCCGACACCGGTGGCAGCTCGCGCATCTCGGGCGGCGGTGATTTCGCTCAGCGCGCGCCCGGTCAGCTGGGCGCTGGTGGCGATGCCATCAATTCGAAATATCGCGGCGCGCAGGGCCTCGACCCTGATTTCATCAAGAAGCTGGAGAAGCAATTCGGCTTCGACAAGCCGGCCCCCGAACGCTTCGCGCTGATGGTGTGGAATTTCGCCCGCTTCGATTTCGGCAACAGCTATTTTCGCGATGTCAGCGTGCTCCAGCTGATCAAGGAAAAGCTGCCGGTCTCGATCTCGCTCGGCATCTGGCTGACGCTGCTAACCTACCTGATCTCGATTCCGCTCGGCATCCGCAAGGCAGTCAAGGACGGAACGCGCTTCGATACCTGGACGTCGAGCGTGCTCGTGCTCGGCTACGCGATTCCCGGCTTCCTGTTCGCGATCCTCCTGATCATCCTGTTCGCCGGGGGCTCGTTCTTCAACTGGTTCCCATTGCGCGGACTGACGTCAGACGGCTGGTCGCAATTTCCCTGGTACTGGAAGATCATCGATTACTTTTGGCATTTGACGCTGCCGCTGATCGCCATGGGGCTCGGCGCGTTCACCACCATGACGTTCCTGACCAAGAACTCGTTTCTGGATGAGATCCGCAAGCAATACGTGATGACCGCGCGCGCAAAGGGCTGCAGCGAGAATCGGGTGCTCTATGGCCACGTCTTCCGCAACGCGATGCTCATCGTGATCGCGGGCTTTCCCAGCACCTTCATTCACGCTTTCTTCTCGGGCTCGCTTCTGATCGAGACCATCTTCTCACTGGATGGGCTCGGACTGCTCAGTTTCGAGAGCGTTCTCAACCGCGACTATCCCGTGGTGTTCGGCACGCTCTTCATCTTTTCGCTCGTCGGCCTCGTGATCAACCTCATCTCTGACCTGACCTACATGTGGATCGATCCGCGGATCGATTTCGAGGCACGGGAGGTCTGATGACACTGACCGCCCCGACCCCGATCGAAACCACCGCAAAGTCGCCGCTCGGCGATGCCGTGCCGATCACGCGCAAGCCATTCGTGCCATCGCCGCTCAACCGGCGGCGCTGGCAGAATTTTAGGGCGAACCGGCGCGGTTACTGGTCGTTCTGGATCTTCATGATCCTGTTCGTGGTGTCGCTGTTTGCCGAGCTGATCGCCAATGACCGGCCATTCCTGATCAAGTACGACGGCCATCTCTACTGGCCGGCCTTCGTCACCTATTCCGAGACGACCTTCGGCGGCGACTTCGAGACGGCGGCCGACTACCGCGATCCCTATTTGCAGAAGCTGATCAAGGACAAGGGCGGCAGCATCGTCTGGCCGCTGATCCGCTATTCCTACGACACCCACAATCTCGACCTGCCGACGCCGGCGCCGTCGCCGCCGACCTGGATGTTGACCGAGGCGCAGTGCAAGCCTGTCGTCGAGAAGAAGGGCCTCAAGAGCTGCCGCGACCTTGAATACAACTGGCTCGGCACCGACGATCAGGGTCGCGACGTGGTTGCGCGCCTGATCTACGGGTTCCGCATCTCGGTGCTGTTCGGCCTGTGCCTGACCATTGTCTCCTCCGTCGTCGGCATCGCCGCCGGCGCGGTGCAGGGCTATTTCGGCGGCTGGGTCGATCTGTTGTTCCAGCGTTTCATCGAGATATGGACTGCGATCCCTTCGCTCTACCTCTTGCTGATCCTCTCGTCGGTGCTCGTGCCCGGCTTCTTCGTGCTGCTCGGCATCCTGCTCCTGTTTTCCTGGGTGTCGCTGGTCGGGCTCGTGCGCGCGGAATTCCTGCGCGGGCGCAATTTCGAGTACATTCAGGCCGCGCGCGCCCTCGGCGTGTCGAACGCCGTGATCATGTTCAAGCATTTGCTGCCGAACGCGATGGTTGCGACGATGACGTTCCTTCCGTTCATCGTCTCCTCGTCGGTCATGACGCTCACGGCCCTCGATTTCCTCGGCTTCGGGCTGCCGCCCGGCTCGCCGTCGCTCGGCGAACTGCTGTCGCAAGGCAAGTCCAACGTGCAGGCGCCCTGGCTGGGTTTCTCCGGCTTCTTCTCGGTCGCGATCATGCTGTCGCTCCTGATCTTCATTGGCGAAGCCGTGCGCGACGCCTTCGATCCGCGCAAGACGTTCAAGTGAGGGCGTGATGGACGCGATCAACCAGCCCCTGCTTGCCGTCCGCGACCTCTCGGTGGCCTTCCACCAGGGCGGCGCCACCACGCTCGCGGTCGACAAGGTCTCGTTCCAGATCAAGCGCGGCGAATGCGTCGCACTGGTCGGCGAGTCCGGTTCCGGCAAATCGGTCAGCGCGCTCTCGATCCTGAAGCTCCTGCCCTATCCGAATGCCTCGCATCCCTCGGGCAGCATCCGCTTCAAGGGGCGGGAGCTGATCGACCAGTCCGAGCAGCAGATGCGCGAGATTCGCGGCAGCGATATCTCCATCATCTTCCAGGAGCCGATGACCTCGCTCAATCCGCTGCACACGATCGAGGCGCAGATCGGCGAGATCATCCAGCTCCACAATCCGACCAGCAATGCCGAGGCGCGCAAGCGGACGCTGGAATTGCTGACGCAGGTCGGCATCCCCGAGCCCGAAACGCGGCTCAACAGCTATCCGCACCAGCTCTCCGGCGGCCAGCGCCAGCGCGTCATGATCGCGATGGCGCTTGCCAACGAGCCGGACCTCCTGATCGCGGACGAGCCGACCACGGCGCTCGACGTCACCGTGCAGGCGCAGATCCTGGCGCTGCTCGCCGAGATCCGCTCCCGGCTCGGCATGAGCCTGCTGTTCATCACCCACGATCTCGGCATCGTGCGCCGCATCGCCGACCATGTCTGTGTCATGAAGGGCGGCGAGATCGTCGAGCAGGGGCCGGTCGAGCAGGTCTTCAGGACCCCGAACCATCCCTATACGCGCGACCTGCTCGCGGCGGAGCCGAAGCCCGATCCGGCGCCGCCGCAGCCGAATGCACCGGTGGTGATGTCCGCCGATGACTTGAAGGTCTGGTTTCCGATCAAGCGCGGCTTGATGCGCAAGACGGTCGGCCACATCAAGGCGGTCGACGGCGTCAGCATTGCCGTGCGCAAGGGCGAGACGCTCGGCGTCGTCGGCGAATCCGGCTCGGGCAAGACCACGCTCGGGCTCGCCCTGATGCGGCTGATTTCCTCGAACGGACGCATCGTGTTCCTCGGCAAGGATATCCAGGGCCTGCGTTTCAAGGAGATGCGGCCGTTCCGGCGCGATATGCAGATCGTGTTCCAGGATCCGTTCGGCTCGCTCAGTCCGCGCATGTCGGTCGCCGACATCATCGCCGAGGGGCTCACCGTGCACCAGCCAAAGCTGTCGCGCGAGGAGCGTGAGGAGCGCGTCGTCAAGGCGCTCGAGGACGTCGGGCTGAAGGCGGACACCCGCTACCGCTATCCGCATGAATTCTCCGGCGGCCAGCGCCAGCGCATCAGCATCGCGCGGGCGGTGGTGCTGGAGCCGGATTTCGTCGTGCTGGACGAGCCGACCAGCGCACTCGACATGCTGATTCAAGCGCAGATGGTCGACCTCTTGCGGGAGCTCCAGCGCAGGCGCGATCTCACCTACATGTTCATCTCGCACGATTTGCGCGTCGTCGCCTCGCTCGCCAGCCATCTCATCGTGATGCGTGGCGGCAAGGTGGTCGAGGAGGGACAGGCCGCCGAACTGTTCAAGAGCCCGAAGACGGATTATACACGCGCGCTGTTCGCGGCGGCGTTCCGGCTGGAAACGGCGGGGAACGGGGCGGTGGCGACCTGATCCCGTTGTTCCGGGGCGCGCGCGATCGCGCGACCCCCGGGGGCTTGCACCTGCCTGTCGCGTTGATCTACGCGGCGCTTTCCTAAAGTCACCTCTCGGGTTGTGAATTGCGTGCTTCTAAACACTCGGCCAAAATTTGATCTGCCGCGAGTCGCGCGCATTGGTCGTCATGCAATTCATCCATTTTTTTTCAAGTAGGCGACTGCGGCTATTTGCAAGAGACCGAAATCATCTTCGCCGGTATCGCGGAGATTGGCGATGTAACGGTAGAGGGCGGCACGCCTGTTGTCGTTCTCGCCGATGCCACTGTGGAGCAGCAAGTAGTTCCGCCAAGCGAACGCACACGCGCCTTCTCTGGCCTGAGAATTCATGGGCACCTCCCAAAGGCAGAGAAAGACTGACGACGCGTTTCGTTCCGCGAATCTCTCAGTTGTAACGTTGTTCCGTAGCTGCGCTGCGAGGTGCCTATGAGCCGGCCGCGGGTTGCCCTTCGAATGACGGATTGCACGAACGATCGTGCGTGTGTTCCCTGGAAAATGAGCTTGGGGAACGTACGAGACTGCCGGTTCTATCTGCGCTGGAGTGTCGCAGTCGGCTTCGCTCAAATATATCGATATCCACGATAATATCCGACCCAAGAGCTTACCGCGGAGGCGGTGATGGCTTCAAAGCTGTCTTCGGGCGTTGTTGCCTTGCTACTGGTTGGAACAACGGCGCTTTTGATCGCAATTCGGCCACCCGCGTGGCTACTGCTGCTGCTTGGTTCCTTCGCATTGGCGGTGCTGTATATCGTCGCTAGAACAAGGTCGCGTTACGATCCGCTCGATCCACGCTTCGGCAGCTGCATCCCTCCGATTTCCAAGCCGAAGGCCAGCGCCGACAATGTCCCCAAGCAACATGGCGACGTCTGACATACATCAGATGCGGCCGAAAGTAGAGCGGACGCGACGAATTCATGAGTGCCCGCCCTAGAGCCGCTTGATCGTGACGATTTCGCTGCCAGCCGCCTTGATCCTCGCGATCGCCGGCTCGGTCGCCTCGATCACAGTTGCCATGTGATGCGCGTTGGCGTGAACCATGGTGCTGCCATCGCGGACGATAGCGACATGGCCCTTCCAGAAAATGAGATCGCCGCGTTGCAGCTTGCTCCGCTCATGCGGCTCCAACGCGCGGCCGAGCCCTGACTGCTGCATGTCGCTGTCGCGCGGGCAGCCGATGCCTGCTGCTGTCAGCGAAACCTGCACGAGGCCGGAGCAGTCGATGCCGAGGCTGCTCTTGCCGCCCCAGAGATAGGGCGTGCCGACGAAGCGCTCGGCTGCCGCGACGAAGTCCGGCTCGCGGTGACCGAGCGGGGCGAGATGAGCCTTAGGCAGATATTGTCCGTCGCGCGTCACGGCGAAGCTGCCGTCCTCGCGCGCGACCGCGATCTTCGATCCCATGACGAGTGTGTCGGCCGGCGGCAGCTTGATCGAGGGACCGGGGAAGGCGAATGTCCGGAGCGCGCTTACCTTGTGGGTTGGCGCGGCGGCCGACGGCTTCATCAGGGCTGCGTCGGGGAGCCAGCCGACATAACCATCGCCACCAAGCTGGCCCCAGGCCCAGCCCTCGCCATTGCGGTCGTAGACCGTGACGCGTTCGCCGCGCAGCGCCTCCGTCATCAGCATCGCGTTCGACGACGGCTGCTCGCGCACGGGTGCGATCGCCTCGAACACCTCGAATTCCTCGCCCGTGACGAAGCGGTCCGCTTGCACCTTGCCTTCGAGATATTTCGCGGCGAGGTCGCCGCGCGCCGGTGTCAGCCTTGGATCGTGTCTTGGATCATGCATAGCGCTCGCTCAGCAATGTGTAGATGGCGCGCGCGGCCTGGCATTCGCCGCCTTCGGGCCGCGCTGGCTTTGCCGACGGGGTCCAGCCGTAAATATCCACATGAAGCCAGCTCTTCGCCTGCTCGACGAACCGTTGCAGGAACAGCGCGCAGGTGATCGAGCCGGCAAAGCCGCCTGAGGGTGCGTTGGTGATGGTGGCGGTCTTGGAGTCCAGCCACGCATCGTAAGGCGGCCACAGCGGCATGCGCCACAACGGATCATTCTCCTTCGTCGCGCACCGCGCGACGTCGGCGGCCAGCGTCTCATCATTGGTGTAAAAGGGCGGTAAATCCGGCCCCAGCGCGACGCGCGCCGCGCCGGTCAGCGTGCCCAAATCGATCAGAAGGTCCGGCTTTTCCTCGTCTGCCAGCGCCAGCGCGTCGGCGAGCACGAGCCGGCCCTCCGCGTCGGTGTTGCCGATCTCGACCGTGATGCCCTTGCGCGAGGTGAAGATGTCGAGCGGCCGGAAGGCATTGCTGGAGACGGCATTTTCGACCGCCGGAATCAGCACGCGCAAGCGGACCTTGAGCTTCGCATCCATCACCATGCGCGCGAGCGCCAGCACATTGGCGGCGCCGCCCATGTCCTTCTTCATGATCAGCATGCCGCTCGACGGCTTGAGGTCGAGCCCGCCGGTGTCGAAGCAGACGCCCTTGCCGACCAGCGTCACCTTGGGATGATCAGGATCGCCCCAGCTGATGTCGATCAGCCGTGGCGCGCGGTCCGAGGCCATGCCGACGGCGTGGATCAGTGGAAAATTCGTCTTCAGATCCTCGCCGATGGTGCAGGCAAAGCTGGCACCGAATTCCGTGGCGAGCGCTTGCGCGGCCGCAGCGAGCTCTTCCGGGCCCATGTCGTTGGACGGCGTGTTGATGAGGTCGCGCGCCAGCATCGCGGCATCCGCCACGCGATTGATCTCGGCGGCGTCGACGCCATCGGGCGGTACCAGCCGGACGGCGGGGCGGTCAGCCTTGCGGTAGCGGGCGAAGCGGTAGCTGCCGAGCGCAAAGGCGAGCGACGCCAACCGCGCATCGTGGGGGGCATTGGCAAAGCGATAGATGCCTGGCGGCAGCAGGCCGGGCAGGGCGCCCGGCCGGAACAGGTCGCGTGATCTCGCACCCTCGTCCTCCAGTCCGAACAGCACTTGCGCGATCGCGCCGTCCGGCGCGGGCAGCGCGAGATAGCCGCCCGGCTTGGCGGCAAAGGCGCTCGCGGTGGCGAACTGGCGCTGCATCGGCGGCAATTTCTCGGCGACCTGATCCCAGCTCGACTTGGTGACGAAGGTGATCGGGATGGCGGTGGGCGATGTCTCGAAGACAGAAGGCATTGGCGGGTCCGGATCGTCAGATCAAGCTGGTCATGCGAACGGACGAGACTTCGCAGAGTTTCGCGGCGGCTGCAATCGGCTTTGCTGTCACCGTTCAGCGACCCGCTACTCGCCGCAAGGGGCCCATGCTAGGTTCCGGCAACGGCCGCCGGATCGACTGGGAAAAGTGTGCAGGGGATGACCGGCGGCCGAAGACGAGGCCTGCCGGGAGGAAACTGCAATGGAATTTGTGTGGAGCGTGGTCACATTCATCGGCCAGGCCGTCGAGGCGATTTTTGGTTATGTCGAGCATCATCACTGGATCTTCGCATTCCTTGCCGGCGGTTACGTCTTCTATCTCCACGACCGCTCCGTCCACGCGCGGTTCGATGCGCTCGACAAGCGCATCGACGAAATCCGCAAGCGGCTGGCCATCGAATATTGATCGGGTGAGCGAAACCATCGCCGGGCGGATCTCGTATCCATGCTGAGAACCGCCGTTCATGAGCGCGCGCCCGTGGGGCTTTACTAGCGCCGCGGTTGTGGCATTATTGATGGATATTTTAGATTGTGCCGTGCGGTTCTGCCGAGCGCAACAACGCGGCGGGCCGGCTTGATA
Organism: Bradyrhizobium sp. 61; assembly: GCF_023073075.1. Classification (NCBI taxonomy): domain Bacteria; kingdom Pseudomonadati; phylum Pseudomonadota; class Alphaproteobacteria; order Hyphomicrobiales; family Nitrobacteraceae; genus Bradyrhizobium; species Bradyrhizobium sp. 61. The sequence goes on from NZ_JADPIU010000052.1 coordinate 29,257, forward strand.
TCTGGCCAAACCTGTTCGTCGAAAGCATTCTTCTCATCGTTTGGGCGGCGCAGCATTCGCAAATGAGCGGCGCAAAATGGATAGAGCGTTCGTTATTGCGCAGATTTCCGACCTGCATCTGGACGGGTCAGGCCGGCTGCTGGCGACGATCGAGGCGCTCGGTGCCGCAATCCGCGAGGCGATGGTGGACTTCGCGGACGTTCCCGATCGCATTCTGCTGATCACGGGTGATCTCGTGGACGACCCGACGCCGCGCGCGCTGGACGAAGCGCTCGCCGTCATCGCGTCCTTCCGGCAGACCGGACTGTTCACCGACATCCAGGCGGTCGCGGGCAATCACGACGTCAAGCGCCCGAGCCAGCGCGCAGGCCGCCACGACGTCTATGATTATTTGCATCTGCCGCGGAGCTCCAAGAGCGTCTATTACCGCCAGGCTGGCCTCGATCTGGTGCTGCTGGACTCCAACCGCGCAAGCCTCTCAACGCTCGCGAGCGGCCATATCGACGAGAGCGCCTACAGCGCGCTTGTCGCGGATTCCGCCCAGCTGAGCGTCGAGCTCGCGGGCAGCATGGGATCCGTGGGGCGCGCCGACTATGCCGAGCCGGCGGAAAACCTGGTGCGCGTGCTGGCGTTGCATCATCATCCGCTGCCGCAGGCGACCGGCGAAGGAAAGCGGTTTCTCGGCGTGCCCGACGAACCGCTGATGTATCTAGCGGCGCCCGCAACTTTCCTCGAAGCGGCGACGTCGCTCAACGTCAATCTGGTCCTGCACGGACACCGGCATGTCGAGGGGCTCACCCGCTATTCGATCCCGGATCCGCGTGCCACGCGGAGCGCGAGCGGCGAAGCCTTCTGGCGTACGATCTACGTGCTCTCCTGTCCGTCCTCGACCGGGCAGGCCGGTGACGATGCCGGCTTCAACATCATTCATTTTGGCGCATCGTCCCAGGCCGGCGGCGCGGAGCACCAGTTCGCAATCACACGCTATTCGCGGCCGCGCAACGACGGCACCTTCGGGCTGCTCGACTCGAACCTGCCGGACGGCGTCATCAGGTTGCCGGCAGGACGGGATTTTTCCCGCGATCCCGCCGTCCAGTCGGCCATCGAGATCGCCTCATGTGCGATGCTGAAGCGTGATCAAGTCGCCGCACAGGCCCGCCGGCTCCTGATGCGCCGCGCTTTCTATGCCGACGGCGAGGTGGACTGGCCGAGCGCGCTCCACGCCTATCTTGTCACCTCATGGGCCTGGGCCGATATCGAGGGCAAGTTCGCGAGATCGGAGCGCAGGGATGACGCCGGGGCGCTGGCCGCGGTGAAGTTGCTGCTGCGCCGCCTGATCGAGCACTGCGCCGACGTGCTCGGCATTGACGATGTTCAGCTCGACGAGCTGCTTACGAAGCGGCTGGTCAACCGCGACGACTTCCGGCGCGAATGGCCCGGGATGCCGAGCGCGGGCGTCGATGTTGCTCAGGCGCGGCGGCGGCTGCAATTGCTGCACGATCTGAACGAGCCGGTGAAGGTGCTTGGTCTCGATCTGGCCCTCGGTGGCGAGCCGCCGCCGCAGACACCGCCGTGAGGGGCAGCCAGGCTGACGTTAACCCGCCGTTAGGGTTAACAGTCTATTGCTGGCGCGTTCGGCTCGATCAATCGGCTCGTGAGTCAAAAGCGTCATGCGTCAACGGTTCAGTCTTGCCCGGCTTCTCGCGTCCACTTCGCTGGTGGCGGCAGTGGCCATGGGTCTCGGCGGCTGCACCGCCATGTCGAAACTCTCCGACGTCACGGGCTCTGTCGGGCCGCGGACGGAAGCCGCCCCCGCCGATCCCGCGCGCGCCGTCGACGTCTATGGCGAGCGCTACCGTGCCAATCCCAAGGACGCCGACGCGGCGCTCGGCTACGGCCAGGCCTTGCGCGCCAACGGCCAGCGCGCCCAGGCCGCCGCCGTGCTCGAGCAGGCGACCATCGCCAATCCCGGCAACAAGGCGCTGCTCGCGCAGTATGGTCGCGCGCTCGCCGACAACGGCAATTTTCAGCAAGCCTTCGACGTGCTGTCGAAGGCGCACTCGCCCGACAATCCGGACTGGCGCCTGCTCTCGGTGCAGGGCACCGCGCTCGATCAGATGGGCCGCCACGACGAGGCGCGTTCCTATTATGCGAGCTCGCTGAGGATCGCACCGGGCGATCCCGGCGTGCTCTCCAATCTCGGCCTGTCCTACATGTTGTCGAAGGACCTGCCGAAGGCCGAAGAGGCGTTGCGGCAGGCCTACGCCTCGCCGCGTGCCAGTACCCGGGTGCGGCAGAATCTCGGCCTCGTCGTCGGTCTCCAGGGCCGCTTCGCCGAAGCCGAGACGATCGTGAAGGCCGACCTGCCGCCGGACCAGGCCGCGGCCAATGTCGCTTACCTGAAGGAAATGCTGAGCCGCAGCGACGCTCCGCGCGGCGCACCGAAGCGGACGCCGGTCGCTTCGCTCAGCCAGTCCGACTGATCAGAACCTGATCTCGCAATCCTGAAGCTGCCGGCGGACCGCGCGCGGTCCGCGTCTTGACGTCAGTGCAGCTCGCTGATCTTGATGCCGGTCGGTCCGAGAATGACGACGAACAGCACCGGCAGGAAGAACAGGATCATCGGCACCGTCAACTTCGGCGGCAGCGCGGCGGCCTTCTTCTCGGCCTCGTTCATGCGCATGTCGCGGTTTTCCTGCGCCATGACGCGCAAGGAATGCCCGAGCGGGGTGCCGTAGCGCTCCGCCTGCTGAAGCGCGAGACACACCGACTTGACGCCCTCGAGCCCGGTGCGCCGCGCCAGGTTCTCATAGGCGACCTTGCGATCCTGCAAATAGGACAGCTCGGCCGTGGTCAGCGTGAACTCCTCGGACAGCGCGATCGACTGGCCCACGATTTCGGTGGCGACCTTTCGGAACGCCATTTCGACCGACATGCCGGATTCGATGCAGATCAGGAGCAGGTCGAGCGCATCGGGGAAGGCGCGCTTGATCGATAGCTGGCGCTTGGAAATCGCATTCTTGAGGAACAGCATGGGCGCCTGAAGGCCGAGATAGGCCGCGCCGATGCAGATGCCGATCTTGATCGGCATCAACTGCTGCATATGCGCGATCAGGAACACGTAGATGATCGAGCCGACGAACAGCACGAGCGGAGCCACCATGCGGGCGAAGAGGAAGGTGATGTAGGGCGCCTGGCCGCGATAGCCCGCCATGATGAGCTTGTCGCGCGCGGCTTCCTGCGCGAGCCATTTGGTGAGGTTGAAGTCCTCGACGACCCGGGAGACGACCTGCTTCGGCGTTTGGCGCAGCGAGACCTTCTCGCTCTTGTTGAGGCGCTCGCGCTCGCGCTGGCGGATGCGCTCGCGCTCGCTCGCCACCGCCTTCATGCGCTTGGCGAGGCCTTCGCCGGCGAAAAGCGGCATCACCAGCGTATAGACGGTGGCGCTGGCGGCGATGGCCGCCAGCAGCATGGTCATGAAGCGGACATCATGCAGTTTCGAAACGAGGAATTCGACCATACGGCACCGTCAGAAATCGAAATTGATCATCTTCTTCATCACCATGATGCCTATCGACATCCAGACGACGCAGCCGACCAGCATGAGCTGGCCGGTCGGATGGGTCCAAAGCAGCGAGATGTAGTGCGGAGTCGTGAGATAGACGAGGAACATCACGATCGGCGGCAGCGAACCGATGATGCCGGCCGAGGCCTTGGCCTCCATCGACATCGCCTGGATCTTTTCCTTCATCTTCTTGCGGTCGCGCAGCACCTTGGAGAGGTTGCCGAGCGCTTCGGAGAGGTTGCCGCCGGATTTTTGCTGGATCGAGATGACGATGCCGAAGAAGTTGGCTTCCGGCAGCGGCATGCGCTCGTACAGACGCGAGCAGGCCTCGCCGAGCGGCATGCCGATCGCCTGGGTCTCGATGATGGCCAGGAACTCGCTGCGCAGCGGCTCAGGCGAGTCGGCGGCGACGACCTTGATCGACTCGAACAGCGGCAGGCCCGCCTTGATGCCGCGAACGATCACGTCGACCGCATCGGGCAGCGCCGCCAGGAATTTGTTTTCGCGTCGCTTCTTCAGGAAGCCCAGCGCCCAGCGCGGCAGGCCGAAGCCGCCGGCAAAGGCAAGGCCGGCGGCGCCAAGCAGGCCGCCGCCGACGAACATTGCGGCCGCGAACAGCACTCCCGCCACGACGGCGGACACGATCCAGAATTTCTGTGGCGTCCAGTCGAGCCCTGCCTGCGACAGGCGAACACCGAGCGGAACGCTCTTCTCCTGCTGGCGCCGCGCCTCGAGATCCTTGAGCGACGTCTCGACCTGCTCGCGGCGCGACCGCTGGCTCTTTTCAGTTTGCTTGGCCGCGGGCGCATCGGCGCGCGCGATCGAGGCACGGCGGTTCTCCGCCTTCCGTTCTCCGGACAGGAGCGGATAAAGGAACACCCAGGCGATGCCGCCGACGGCGGCAGTGGCGAGGAAGGCGAGGGCAAGGACCTGCATGTTCATGGCTGCGCCGATCTGCTCATGTCTTCGGCGCGACTTCCGCCGCATCGAGCGCAGCGGCAAGGCGCTTCTCGTCGCCGTAATAGCGCGCACGCTCCCAGAATTTCGGGCGGCCGATGCCGGTCGAGCGGTGCCGGCCGATGATCTTGCCGTTGGCGTCCTCGCCGACCATGTCGTAGAGGAAGATGTCCTGGGTGATGATGGTGTCGCCTTCCATGCCCATCACCTCGGTGATGTGCGTGATGCGGCGCGAGCCGTCGCGCAGGCGCGCGGCCTGGACGATGACGTCGATCGAAGCGCAGATCATCTCGCGGATGGTGCGCGAGGGCAGTGAGAAGCCGCCCATCGTGATCATGGATTCGCAGCGCGACAGTGCTTCGCGCGGATTGTTGGCGTGGAGCGTGCCCATCGAGCCGTCATGACCGGTGTTCATAGCCTGGAGCAGGTCGAACGCCTCGGGTCCGCGGACTTCGCCGACGATGATGCGTTCGGGGCGCATACGCAGGCAGTTGCGCACCAATTCGCGCATGGTGACCTGGCCTTCGCCCTCGATGTTGGGCGGACGGGTTTCGAGGCGCACCACGTGCGGCTGCTGGAGCTGGAGCTCGGCCGCGTCCTCGCAGGTGATGATGCGCTCGTCGTGCTCGATGTAGTTGGTCAGGCAGTTGAGCAGCGTGGTCTTGCCGGAGCCGGTGCCGCCGGAGATCAGCACGTTGCAGCGGACGCGGCCGATGATCTGGAGGATTTCCGCGCCCTCCGGCGAGATCGCGCCGAACCTGACCAGCTGATCCAGCGTCAGCTTGTCTTTCCTGAATTTTCGAATGGTGAGCGTGGGCCCGTCGATCGACAGCGGCGGCACGATGGCGTTGACGCGGGAGCCGTCGGCGAGGCGCGCGTCGCAGATCGGCGAGGATTCGTCGACGCGCCGGCCGACCTGGCTGACGATGCGCTGGCAGATGTTGAGGAGCTGCTGATTGTCGCGGAAGCGGATGCCGGTGCGCTGGATCTTGCCGGCGACTTCGATGTAGACGGTGTCGGCGCCGTTGACCATGATGTCGGCGATGTCGTCGCGCGACAGCAGAGGCTCCAGCGGGCCGTAGCCGAGAACGTCGTTGCAGATATCGTCGAGCAGCTCTTCCTGCTCGGCGATCGACATCACGATATTCTTGATCGCGATGATCTCGTTGACGATGTCGCGGATTTCCTCGCGCGCGGACTCGGAGTCGAGCTTCGCGAGCTGGGCGAGGTCGATGGCCTCGATCAGCGCACCGAAGATCGTCGCCTTGACCTCGTAGTAATTGTCCGAGCGGCGGGATTCCATGGCCGGCGCCGGCCGGGCGGGGGCAAGCGGCGGCGAGGCGACGGCCGGCGGGGGCGGCGCGCGCGACACCGCGGGCGCCGGAGCCTGGGCAGGCTCTGGCGACACGGCGCCGGGCTTGGGAGCCCGAGTATCGGTGTCTGTTCCGCTACGCTTACCGAACACTTAACAACTCCATGCGGCGGCTTATTTTCCCCGCAACTTGTCAATCAGGGGTGAAAGCAAGGAAGACTTTTGCTTCTTCGTCTCGCTGCGGCCGGTCAGGCGCTGGGCGATTTGAAGGAACATTTCGATCGACTTGTGGTTGGCGGAGATCTCCGCGATCATCTGGCCGTTGTTGGCGGCCGAGCCGAAGATCTGCGGTTCGAACGGGATCGAGACGACCGGCTGGCTCTCGATCGCCTTGGCGAACTCGGCGGCGGCAATTTCGGGCCGTTTCGGGACGCCGACCTGGTTCAGGCAGTAGAGCGGAGGCCGATCGTTGGGCCGCGAGGCCTTCAGCAGATCGAACAGGTTCTTGGTGTTGCGCAGATTGGCGAGATCAGGCGCTGCCACAATCAGGATGTCGTCCGCCCCGATCAGGGCGCGCTTGGTCCAGCCCGACCATTGATGCGGAACGTCGAGCACGATGCACGGCATGGTGGAGCGCAGCGTGTCGAACACGGCATCGAAGGCGTCGGTGCCGAAATCATAGACCCGGTCGAGCGTCGCCGGCGCCGCCAGCAGGCTGAGATGGTCGGTGCATTTCGACAGCAGGCGGTCGATGAAGGCGGTGTCGACGCGATCCGGCGAGAACACGGCATCCGCAATACCTTGCGGCGGGTCCTGGTTGTAGTCGAGCCCGGCGGTGCCGAAGGCGAGGTCGAGATCGGCGACGACCGAGTCCATCGCGAGGTCGCGCGCGATCGCCCAGGCGACGTTGTGGGAGATGGTGGACGCGCCGACGCCGCCCTTGGCGCCGACCACGGCAATGATGCGGCCGACCGCCTTGGCTTCGGGCGCCGAGAACAGGTTGCAGATCGAGCGCACGACGTCGATCGCGCCGACCGGCGCGAGCACGTAGTCGCTGACGCCGCGGCGCACCAGCTCGCGGTAGAGCGTGACGTCGTTGATGCGGCCGATCACGACCACGCGGGTGCCGGCGTCGCAGACCGTGGCGAGATGGTCGAGGCCGGTCAGAAGATCGTTGCGGCCGTCGCTCTCGAGCACGATCACGTTCGGCGTCGGCGCCGAGCGGTAGGCTTCGATCGCGGCCGCCATGCCGCCCATCTGGATCTTCAGATGGGCCTTGCCGAGACGACGGTCTTCGCCGGCCGACTGCACCGCGGCAGCGGTCTCGACGGTCTCGCAGAAAGCCTGGACCGACACGCGCGGTGAGGGAGCAATATGCTCCTCGACCGGCGTCGGCGCCTCGGACTGCTCTTGTTGAGTCTGGCGAGCGTAGCTGATCATTTGCCGGTGTCGCTGAGTTTGGCCTTTTCGGCCTCAGGATAGGTGGTCGCCGTCGTCGTTCCCTTGCGATACTTCTCGAAGGCCGTGGTGCGACGCGCTGTATAGGACGGCGTTTCAGGCCGCGGCTGCTCGAGGTCCGACGGATTGTCGATCATCGCCGCCATGTTGCGCTGATAGGCGCAGCCGTAATTGTAATAGTCCTTGTTCTCGAACCAGCCCTTGTTCTTCATCGAGGGGCCGATGTCGTCCGGCCACAGGCCACAGGGACCGGCAATCGCAGCGATCTTGGAATAGGTGAGCCGGATCGGCGGCAGGAAGCGCCTGTCTTCCGGCTGGTAGGGGCGAATGTTGACGCCGCGCGGCGGAACGCCCGCTCCCGCCAGCATCGCCTGGATCTCGCGCATCGTGTCCGCGACCGGACGCGCGTTGGGCGTGCCGGACGGCACGTCGATGCGGATGGCGCCGGTGCCTTCGTGCAGCCAGGCCGAGGCTACGCCCATCACGTCGGCGCGCTGGGCGGCGGTCAATCCGCCGCGGGCATGGCCGACGAAGACGACGATCGAGCGGTTCTGCTCCTCGATCGCGATCGGATGACGCTGCTTGTAATCGTCGGGGATGGAGGCCGTGACCGCTTCGTTGTGCTGGCAGCCGCCGAGGGCGAGCGCCATGCCGACGAGCGCGCCACCGAAACGGATGGCGCGTTTGCGAATCTGGGGTGGTGCTGTGATCATCGTGAAATCCCCGTTCCGCCTCAGTCGGTAATGAAGCCGTAGGTGCCGCGGTAGTTCTTGGCCGGTTCGGTCCGGCCGGGCACGCCGTAGATGCGGTTGATATTGCCGAGCAGCTCGGCCTGCGGATCTGCAGGCGCGGCGAAGCCGTCATCCGGCCGTGACAGGTCCTTTGGCGACGCCGCGCGGACGACATAAGGTGTCACGATCACCACCAGCTCGGTCGCGTTGTTGACGAAGTCACGGCTGCGGAACAGCGTGCCGAGGATCGGGAGCTGCATCAGTCCCGGCAACCCGCTGACCGCCTGCTTGGTCTGCTGCTGGATCAGGCCGGCCATGGCCATCGCGCCGCCGGAGGGAATTTCGAGCGAGGTTTCGGCGCGGCGGGTCTTGATCGAGGGCACCGTCAGCGAGTTCACCGAGGTCGAGGTCACGGCCTGTGACAGCGTGATCGAATTTTCGTTCGACAGTTCGGAGACCTCGGTCATCACGCGCAGGCTGATCTTGCCTTCGCTCAGCACGATGGGGGTGAAGTTGAGCGAGATACCGAACTTCTTGAAGCTGATCTGGGTGGTACAGACATGCGTGGTGGGATCGCACGCGTAGCCCGCCGGTACCGGGAATTCGCCGCCGGCGATGAAGGTCGCGGACTCACCGGAGATCGCGGTCAGGTTCGGCTCGGCCAGCGTCCGGATCACGCCGGCGCTCTCCATCGCGCGCAGGGTCGCCTGCACCGACGGCGTCGCGCCGAACTTCGTGGTCAGGGCGTTGCCGTCCACCAGATTCTTGCCGAGAGCCGTGAAGGGGTTGGAGTTGGTGAAGCTCACCACCGAGGTGCCGTAGTTCAGGTTCGCGGTGAGATCGATGCCAAGCTGCTTGATGATGGTGCGCGCGACTTCGGCGACGGTCACCTTCAGCATGACCTGGTCGCGGCCGCGGACCACGATCGAGTTCACCACCTTTTCGGCACCGCCGGCGAGGCGCGCGGCGAGATCATTGGCCTGCTGCGCTTCCAGCGGGTTCGCCGCCGAGCCGGTCAGGACGACACCGTCGCCGAGGCCGTCGATCTGGATGTCGGAATTGGGCAGGACCTGCTTGAGCGCTGCGCGCAGGCCGTTGAGGTCGCGCTTGACCGCGATGTCATAGGCCGCGATCTGCTGGCCGGCGGAATCGAAGAACACGATGTTGGTCTGGCCGACCGAGGCGCCGATGATGTAGGCGCGCTGCGACGAGCGGACCACCGCATTGGCGATCTTGGGATCGGCGACGAGCACGTCCTTGATGTCGCGCGGCAGGTCGATCACGATCGACTTGCCGACGCCGAGCGAGAGGAAGCGTGCGTTCATCTGACCGTCGGCCGCGGCCTGCGCCACGGGGCGGTAGTCGGCGGCGATCGCCGGGGTGAGCACCGGGTTGAGCGTCAGCGCGAAGGCGGCCGAAAACGACAGGGCGCGGACCATTGAGGCTCGCATCGTCGCCAAATCTGCCCTGCATTTCATATCGACAGTCCTCATCGTGCCTTCGCCGTCGCGCTTGGGATGCCGTAGCGAATAATCGAAACGCCATCGCGCTTCGCGGAATCATCGAGCGTGATCTCGCTCATCTTGACGTCGGCGATGCTGCGCAGCGCGAGCGACAGCGTGCCGCTCTGCCGGGCCGCGGAGAGCGTCGCCGTCTGCGCGGGATTGAGCTCGAGCGTGACGGTCTTGCCCACCACGGCGTTCTGGCCGTCCTTTTCCTTCGGCGCCTGGTCGATGGCCAGCACGCGGACGTTGGCCAGGATGATCTCGGACGTGACGATGTCCTGGGCGCCGGCGCCCTGGTCGGCGTTCTTGAGGCGGCGCGTCAGAAGCACGTCGACGCGGTCGTTGGGCAGGATGAAGCCGCCCGCGCCGGTCTCCGGCGAGATCTCGGTCGAGATCGCGCGCATGCCGGTCGGCAGGATCGCCGCCATGAAGCCGGAGCCTTCGGCCCTGACCAGCTTCTGGTCGCGGATCGGCTCACCCTGGATGAAGGGCGCGCGGGCGATCGAGCCGATGACCTGGGTTGCGCCCTCGGGGCGCTCGTTGCGGCGGATGAAGGTGGAGCTCGCGGTCGCAGCCGGCCAGGTCTGCCATTGCACGTCTTCCGGCTTCACGGTCTGGCCGAGGCCGATGTCGTTCTTGGCGACCAGGACGTCGACGGTCGGAAGCTGTGCGACCGGAGCCGCCGGTGGCGGCGCAGAGTCCGAGCCGCTCGCCAGGTACGCGGCGACACCGCCGGCGCAGATGGCGACCGTCAGGACGACAATGCGTGCCCTATTCATACGCTTCACTTTCCACAAAACGCCGCGACGCAGCCGCCGCCGTAATCGGCAGTTGACCAGCTATTCGTCAAAGCATGGTTAATGAGGCGTATCTAAATCGGCTTAACGCCGGCTTACCCGGTGCGTTCAGCGCAGTGCGAGGTGAGCGAGGTCGATCGCCTTCACCCATTCGGTCTCCGGATAGACCATCAGCGCGCCGAGCGTGAGCGCGATGCCATAAGGAATGCCGCTCTCCTTGTCGTGCAGCCGTGCCAGCCAGGCCTGGCCCGCCAGCCCGTAAGGCAATGGCCATTGCCGGAACTGGAGCAGCAGCAGCGTCAGGGCTCCGCCGAACAGCGAGGCGTAGAGCAGGAAATCCATCAATTGCGCGAAGCCGAACCAGAGCGCGACCGAAGCCGCGACCTTGGCATCGCCGCCGCCCATCCAGCCCATCGCAAAGCAGCCGAAGGCCACGACGAGGAGCAGTGCGCCGGCGCCGACATGGCTCAGCATCTCGTAAGGTGCCATGCCACCGGCGAAGGCGAGCGCGAAGAAGCCCGCGATCAGCGCCAGCGACACGCGGTTCGAGATGGTCATCGTGAAGAGATCGCTCGCGGCGGCGAAGGCCATCAGGGCCGGGAAGAGCAGAAGGCGCGCAAGGTCGAGGATCATGGGCGGCGTCTTGAGCTTGGGTTCATCGCGGGATCGGGGTGTCGCCGCATGCTAGCCGGCAGTGCTAAACAAACCGACAACGGCGGTAGCGGCGCCACGAGCAGGAATCTGCCGGAGGCGCACTCACCAGATGCTGGCGATGCGCGCGGCGAGGACGGCTGTCGCGAGCAGCAGCGCAAGGCAAACCCAGTACGCCGGCGAAGAGGTCTCGACCGCCTCCGCCTCGCTCGCCGCAACCGCGGCTTTCGTTCTGTACTCGCGCAACGCCACTGGAACTCGCCGCATTCGGAAAAACAAAGGCCCCGGAGGTCCGGGGCTTTTGCCGTCGTTGGTCGGTTGCTTACTTCAGCGAGGAGCTGATCGAGCCGAACTTGGTGTTCAGCGAGCTGCCGAGGTTGTTGACGACGGTGATGATGGCCAGTGCGATGCCGGCGGCAATCAGGCCGTATTCGATGGCGGTGGCGCCGGATTCATCCTTCGCGAAACGCGCAATCAGGTTCTTCATGAACTAAACTCCGTCTGGGGTGTGATCGCCTCGTTCGGCGCTGTGCTTGACGCGATAAACATGAGATCCGAGCTCTTTCGGTAGAGTTAATTCGATCGGGCAAACCCGCTTCCAGCCGGATGCTTTTGCCCAGAGTGAATTTGGCCTTAAGGACGCAATCGAAATTCTTCCTGTTCCAAATGCGCCCCAAGCGCGCCGTGGACTTCACCCTCCCTTAAATTTCGGGGAGTAGGCCTAAGCGGGATCAGAAGTTTGGAAGAGAGGCGACGATGTCGAGCCTGCCCATGCAAGTCGCCTTGATGCTCGGCGAGACCATCCAGAAGATGGTCCCCGTCACCTTCGTGCTCGCGGCGGTCTTCACCGTGCTCGAGCATTTCTGGGCCTGCAATCCCGGCGCGCCGTGGTGGCGCAAGCGCGAGATCCTCACCGACATCTGCTACTGGTTCTTCGTTCCGGTATTCGCCCGCACCATGCGGATCGGACTCCTGATCGTCGGTGCCGGTGCCGTCTTCAACATCCACGACGCCGACGACCTGATCGCCTTCTACGACAATGGCCATGGCCCGCTGGCGCAGTTGCCGCTGTGGGTACAGGCCATACTGTTCCTGGTGCTGTCTGACTTCATGCTGTACTGGCTGCACCGGCTGTTCCACGACGGCGGATTCTGGAAGTACCACGCCATCCATCATTCGTCGGAGGAGATCGGGTGGATTTCCGCGGCCCGCTTCCATCCCGTCAATCTCATGCTCGGGACGATCGGCGTCGACGTCGTGCTGCTGATGGCCGGCATCTCCCCGAACGTCATGATCTGGCTCGGTCCGTTCACCACCTTCCATTCGGCGTTCGTGCACGCCAACCTGAACTGGACCTTCGGGCCGTTCAAATATGTGCTGGCGACACCGGTGTTCCACCGCTGGCACCACACCGCGCTCGAAGAGGGCGGTGACACCAATTTTGCCGGGACGTTTCCGATCTGGGACGTGCTGTTCGGCACCTTCCGCATGCCGGAGGGGAAACTGCCGCAGGACTACGGCAAGGACGAAGCGACCATGCCGAAGGAGATCGGGGGCCAGCTCGCCTATCCGTTCCGCCAGTAAGGGATCTTCTGAGGCAGCAAAACGCCCAGTCCGTTCAAACAATAGTCGGCGAGTTTGCGGAACGTTCACGAATTAAGGGCAGGTTAGCCGGGTCGGGCACCGGCTCCGCTGTGTATCGAATCGCTTCTGCCGGTTTGTGACGTCCCGGGGGTAAGAGTATGCGTAAAGAGTTGCTGCGCCGTCATGCGCGCGTTTGTCTTCTGGTTGCGGCTGCGGTGCTGGCATCGCCTGCCGCCAGCCTTGCCGAGGCGACCGCCGACACCATCGCCGTCAATGTCGACCAGGCCAAGCTGGTCAAGCTGCCCGGCAAGGTAGCGACCATCGTGGTCGGCAATCCCCTGATCGCCGACGTCACGCTCCAGCCCGGCGGCATGATCGTCGTGACCGGGAAGGGCTACGGTGCCACCAATTTCATCGCGCTCGACCGCGGCGGTGAGATCCTGGTCGACCGTCAGATCCAAGTCGAAGGTCCGAGCGACCGGCTCGTCACCGTCTATCGCGGGGTCGAACGCGAGTCCTACAGCTGCATGCCGCTGTGCCAACGTCGCGTGACGCTCGGCGACAGCGACAACTACTTCAACAACACGATGAGCCAGGCCGGTTCGTTGAGCAACAACGCCAGCGGCAATGCCGGCGCGGCCGCCAAAACGAACTAGCAGGACGAACTCGCAAGACGAACTGGCAAGACGAACTCGCAAGACCGACGCGTTGTCCGGCTGCGTCTACGACAGCGCGGATGCGGCCGGTACGACCTGCTGAGTCCATCCGCTCTTTCGGACATGAAAAAAGGCCGTGCGTTGCGCACGGCCTTTTCCTTTTGCTTGTTCGCTAGAGCCGTCCGGGCCAAAGGCCCGTGGGCTCAACCGGCGGCGCGGAGGTTGTCCGCTGCCGACTTGCCGGAACGACGGTCGGCCACGATCTCGTAAGAGACCTTCTGACCTTCACGCAGCGTGCCGAGACCGGCGCGCTCGACGGCGCTGATGTGTACGAAGACGTCCTGGCCGCCATCGTCGGGCTGGATGAAGCCAAAGCCCTTGGTCGCGTTAAACCACTTCACGGTTCCCATGCTCACGGGGTAGTTCCTTCTCAGATGTGCAGTGTCGAAGCCTACTTTCGCAGGCGGGTTAGATCGAGTTTCTGGAAGGGTCGTCAGCGTGTCTGAACCGGCTGTACCGGTGGATGCCAATGTCGTCCGGCCGAAAATCGATAAGTGATTTTATTGGAATTAAGGCACCAAAACAATCCTGACGTGCACGATTTTTTGATCCGCCGCGATCGACACGGCGGATCAGCATACAGGTCAGAATTTTACTTTCGCAGCCGAGATGCTGGAAGCGGATCAACGGCGGCGGAACTGGCCACCGCGCTGTCCGGGACGGGGAGGCCCGCCCACGCCACTCGGACGTTCGTCCTTGTGGCGGAAAATCAGCCGGCCCTTCTCGAGGTCGTAGGGCGACATTTCCACGGTCACGCGGTCACCCGCCAGCGTCTTGATGCGGTTCTTCTTCATCTTGCCGGCGGTGTAGGCGACGATCTCGTGCCCGGCGTCGAGCTGCACGCGGTAGCGCGCGTCGGGGAGGATTTCGGTGACCAGTCCTTCGAACTGGATCAGCTCTTCCTTAGCCATGAATTTCTCCAGGTCGTGGACGGCTAGTGCGAATAGGGTTTGCGGGTCGGTTGGCCCATCGGCCGACTCTCGCGGCGTAAAAAGGCCACGCCTTGTATCCCATCGGGCTTGCCGGCGCTATGCGCGGAACGCTGTTCCGGGCGCTCGGTTGGGGAAGAATGCGTCTTACCACCGGACCGTTGGCGGCGAGACCCCTTCGAGACCTTCTGGCTGCCACCGGGACGTCCGTCAACATGCCTTCCGTCACCGTGCCGACCTTCGCCGGGCCTTCCGTCGCCATGCTTGCCGGCGCTATGGTGGCGTCCGTCGGCATGCCTTTCGTCGGTGCGTCGTCCGTCAGTGTGACGTCCCTCACCATGCCTTGCGCCTTGCGGACGCTGGCCCGGGCGGCCCGGGCGGCCCTGTCGTTGCTGCGGCGGGGGCGGACCCGCATCGCGGCGCCCGGCATCGGTGCGGAGATCCTCGCGCGGCAGCGCCACCTTGATCAGTCGCTCGATGTCGCGGAGATAGCTCAGTTCCTCGCCGCCGGCGACCAGCGAGATCGCGGTGCCTTCGGCACCGGCACGCGCGGTGCGCCCGATGCGGTGCACATAGGTCTCGGGCACGTTGGGCAGGTCGAAATTGATGACGTGGCTGATGCCGTCGACATCGATGCCGCGGGCGGCGATGTCGGTGGCGACCAGGGTGCGGATCTCGCCGGAACGGAACTGGGCGAGCGTCCGCTCGCGATGGTTCTGTGACTTGTTGCCATGAATGGCGCTGGCGGCGATGCCGGCCTTCTCAAGTGTCTTCACGACCTTGTCGGCACCATGTTTGGTGCGGGTGAAGACCAGCGCGCGATTGACCGGCTCGTCCTTCAGGAGCTTGGTCAGGAAGGCGGGCTTGGCCGAGAAATCGACTTGGATGATGCGCTGGTTGATCCGCTCGGCGGTCGAGGACACCGGGGTGACCGCAACGCGGGCGGGGTCCCGCAGCATGGCGTCGGCGAGCTCGGCGATGTCCTTCGGCATGGTGGCCGAGAAGAACAGCGTCTGCCGCTTGATCGGCAGCTTGGCGACGATTTTGCGGATGTCGTTGATGAAGCCCATGTCGAGCATGCGGTCGGCCTCGTCGAGCACGAGGAATTCGACGCTTCCGAGCTTCAGTCCGTTGCTCTGCACGAGGTCGAGCAGCCGGCCGGGGGTCGCCACCAAGACCTCGAGGCCAGGCATCAGCGCGCGAACCTGGCGGCCCATCGGCACGCCGCCGATGGCGAGCGTCGAGGACAGCCGGATGTGGCGGCCGTAGGCGTTGAAACTGTCGAGGATCTGGCCGGACAGCTCGCGGGTGGGCGAGAGCACCAGCACCCGGCAGGTCTTCGGCTGCGGCTTGATGCGGTTCTCGAGCAGGCGGTGCAGGATCGGCAGCGCGAAGGACGCGGTCTTGCCGGTGCCGGTCTGGGCGATGCCGATGACGTCGCGGCCGGTCAGCGCCGTGGGAATAGTCTGGGCCTGGATGGGGGTGGGGGTGACGTAATTCTCTTCGGCGAGAGCACGCGCGATGGGTTCGGCAAGGCCGAAGTCCTGAAAGGAAGTCAAAAGATGGGTTCTTTCCATGTCGAAAGCGGGCGCCCAGCGCAATCAGCGGGGCACGCGCAATAAGGGTGTCGAATGGACACCTGCGTGTTTGGGGTGTCGGATGGCTTGATGGGATGGGGCAAGCCAGAGGCCCGGAAAGGGCTTAAGAACACGCGGCTCGCTACGACCCCTTGATTCGCAAGAGGTCTCGAACCTCCATATGGAACATTCAGGGGGCGGTTTCAAGGCAACGCGGCCTCAAACCGCGATTGCAGTGCAGAAATAGTTATGCCGGAAATTTAGACAGGGTTGCTGTTTTGCTCAAAAAATAACCTGTCTGCCGCATTGGCATACATTTTATTCGCCCAAGATTTGAGCAATCGGAGTGCGGCGAAAGTTGGATTGCAGCAAAATTATCTAGCCTGACCAATAGGTTGGCATGTGCTCAGCCCATGGCATGGTTCTTGCGATTCTGTTAATCGCAGGCGGCCGTGGGGCCGTTTCGCAGCGTCTTTTTCACGTCTGCGTCAGGGAGATGATACATCCATGCTTAACAAATCCACTCACGATATAGCGGCGTCATTTAGCCGCCGTGGCGTTCTCGCCGCGACCGCCGGACTGATGATGGGTCTGGCTTCATTGACCGGCGCCAAGGCCGCGGACGACACCATCAAGGTCGGCGTCCTTCATTCTCTCTCCGGCACCATGGCCATCAGCGAAACCACGCTGAAGGACACCATCCTCTTCCTCATCGACGAGCAGAACAAGAAGGGCGGCGTCAACGGCAAGAAGCTCGAAGCCGTCGTGGTCGACCCTGCCTCGAACTGGCCGCTGTTCGCCGAAAAGGCGCGCGAGCTGATCACCAAGGACAAGGTCGCGGTCGTGTTCGGCTGCTGGACCTCGGTGTCGCGCAAGTCCGTGCTCCCGGTCTTCAAGGAGCTGAACAGCATCCTGTTCTACCCCGTGCAGTACGAGGGCGAGGAGAGCGAGCGCAACGTGTTCTACACGGGTGCTGCGCCGAACCAGCAGGCGATCCCCGCCGTCGACTATCTGATGAAGGACGAGAAGGTGAAGCGCTGGGTGCTCGCGGGCACCGACTACGTCTATCCGCGCACCACCAACAAGATCCTGGAGGCCTACCTGAAGTCGAAGGGTGTCGCCCAGGAAGACATCATGATCAACTACACGCCGTTCGGTCACTCCGACTGGCAGACGATCGTGGCCGACATCAAGAAGTTCGGCTCGGCCGGCAAGAAGACCGCGGTGGTTTCGACCATCAACGGCGACGCCAACGTTCCCTTCTACAAGGAGCTCGGCAACCAGGGCATCAAGGCCAAGGACATCCCGGTGGTCGCGTTCTCGGTGGGTGAGGAAGAGCTCGCCGGCATCGACACCAAGCCGCTGCTCGGTCATCTCGCCGCCTGGAACTACTTCCAGTCGATCAAGTCGCCCGAGAACGAGAAGTTCATCAAGGCCTGGCAGACCTACACCAAGAACCCGAAGCGCGTGACCAACGATCCGATGGAAGCGCACGTCATCGGTTTCGACATGTGGGTCAAGGCGGTCGAGAAGGTGAAGTCGACCGATCCGGACAAGGTGATCGACGCGCTGCCCGGCATCGAAGCCAAGAACCTGACCGGCGGCACCTCCAAGATGCTTCCGAACCATCACATCACCAAGCCGGTGTTCATTGGCGAAATCAAAGCCAACGGCCAGTTCGACGTGGTGTGGAAGACCCCGGGTCTTGTCGCAGGCGACGCCTGGTCGAAGGAGCTCGATGGCTCCAAGGACCTGGTCGGCGACTGGGTCGGCAAGAAGTGCGGCAACTTCAACACCAAGACCAACAAGTGCCTCGGCTCGGGCTCCTGATCCCGATCTGTCGGTTCATTGCACGACGGGAGGAGGCGGCTATTCCGCCGCCTTCTCCCCACTTCTGCCGGGGTGATTCAAAGTGCCAACCAATTTGTCCGCTCGTCTCTGTACCTTTGTCCTCTCGTTGTTCCTGATCGCGTTCGCACTGCCGGCCTTTGCCGGTCCGTTCGAGGATGCGGTCGCCAAATTCGCCAATGACGATTACTCCGATACGGAAGAGGCGATCGGCGTGGTCGCGAGCAGCGGCAACAAGCTGGCTTTCCCCATCATCAGCGCGCTCCAGGACGGCCGTCTCATGGCCGATCCTGATAGCAAGAAGGTTTACGTCACCGGTGCCGACGGCAAGTCGATCGATGCTGCGACCGGCGAGCCCGTCGCCAGCGTTCCCGACAGCGCCAGCGCGGTGCGCCTCAACAACCGCCTGCGCCGCAGCGTCGACGCTGCGATCGGCAGCCTGACGCTCCAGTCGCCGGATGTCGGAACGCGCCTGCAGGCTGCGCAATCCGTCTTCAAATCGCATGAGGAGACCGCACTCGAGGCGGTCGATGGCGCGCTCGCCAAGGAAACCAACAAATCGGTCAAGGCCGCACTCGGCGATGCCCGCGCCGCGATCCTGCTGTTCAAGTCCGATGCCACCGAGGTCGAGAAGCTCGAGGCGGTCGCGACCCTCAAGGCGCGCGGCGACCAGGAGGCGATGGCGTTGCTGACAGGCATGGGCGATCAGCCGGCCTCGGTGACCAAGGCCGCTGCGAGCGCAATCAGCTCGATCCAGGGCTCGCTCGCGGTCTGGTCCACGGTGCAGAATGCCTGGTACGGCCTCTCGCTCGGCTCGGTGCTGCTGCTCGCCGCGATCGGGCTCGCCATCACCTTCGGTGTGATGGGCGTCATCAACATGGCGCATGGCGAGATGGTGATGATCGGCGCCTACACCACCTTCGTGGTGCAGGAGGTGATCCGCACCCGCTATCCCGGCCTGTTCGACTATTCCTTGCTGATCGCCGTGCCGCTCGCCTTCCTCGTTGCCGGCGGCATCGGCGTGCTGATCGAGCGCAGCATCATCCGTTTCCTCTATGGTCGTCCGCTGGAGACGCTGCTGGCGACCTGGGGCCTGTCGCTGGTGCTGCAGCAGGCGGTCCGCACCATGTTCGGCCCGACCAACCGCGAGGTCGGAAATCCCTCCTGGATGAGCGGCGCGTTCGAGCTCGGCCAGATCACCATCACCTATAACCGGCTCTGGATCCTCGTCTTCACGCTCGCAGTGTTCGCGATTTTGCTGGCGATGCTTCGCTATACCGCGCTTGGTCTCGAGATGCGCGCGGTGACGCAGAACCGCCGCATGGCGGCCTCGATGGGCATCGCCACCTCGCGCGTCGACGCGCTGACCTTCGGCCTCGGCTCCGGCATTGCCGGTATCGCCGGCGTGGCGCTGTCGCAGATCGACAATGTCAGCCCCAATCTCGGCCAGAGCTACATCATCGACAGCTTCATGGTCGTGGTGTTCGGCGGCGTCGGCAATCTCTGGGGCACGCTGGTCGGCGCCTTCACGCTCGGCATCGCCAACAAGTTCCTGGAGCCGGTCGCAGGCGCCGTGCTCGGCAAGATCGCGATCCTCGTTCTCATCATCCTGTTCATTCAAAAGCGGCCGCGCGGCCTGTTCGCGCTCAAGGGCCGTGCGGTGGAAGCATGACCCCCCACATGCTGACCAGGTCGCTGGACCGCGGCGCGACGATCTTTCTCGCCATCGTCGCGGCCTGCGGCATCCTCATCCCGCTCTCCAACCTGCTGCTGCCCGCGGGCTCGGTGCTGCAGGTGCCGACCTATCTGGTCGCGCTCTGGGGCAAATATGTCTGCTACGCGATCCTCGCGCTCTCGATCGACCTGATCTGGGGCTATTGCGGCATCCTCTCGCTCGGCCACGGCGCCTTCTTCGCGCTCGGCGGCTACGCGATGGGGATGTACCTGATGCGGCAGATCGGCACCCGCGGCGTCTACGGCAACCCGATCCTGCCCGACTTCATGGTGTTCCTGAACTATTCGAAGCTGCCCTGGTACTGGTACGGCTTCGACATGCTCTGGTTCGCAGCACTGATGGTGCTGGTCGTGCCCGGCCTGCTTGCCTTCTGCTTCGGCTGGCTCGCCTTCCGCTCCCGCGTCACCGGCGTGTACCTGTCGATCATCACGCAGGCGATGACCTATGCGCTGCTGCTCGCCTTCTTCCGCAATGATTTCGGCTTCGGCGGCAACAACGGCCTGACCGACTTTAAGGACATCCTCGGCTTCAACGTGCAGGCCGAGGGCACCCGTGCCGCGCTGTTTGCGCTGAGCTGCCTGGCGCTGATCCTGAGCTTCCTGATCTGCCGCTCCGTCGTGTCCTCCAAGCTCGGCAAGGTTCTGATCGCAATCCGCGACGCGGAATCGCGCAGCCGGTTCCTCGGTTACCGCGTCGAATCCTACAAGCTGTTCGTGTTCACGTTGTCGGCCTGCATGGCCGGCGTTGCCGGTGCGCTCTACGTGCCCCAGGTCGGCATCATCAACCCGAGCGAATTCGCACCCGGCAATTCGATCGAGGCGGTGATCTGGGTCGCGGTCGGCGGGCGCGGTACGCTGATCGGCGCGGCACTCGGCGCCGTCGTCGTCAACTACGCAAAAACGTTCTTCACCTCGGGCATGCTCGCGCCCTACTGGCTGTTCATGCTGGGCGCGCTGTTCATCCTGGTGACGCTGCTGTTGCCGAAGGGCATCGTTGGCACCTTCAACGCCTGGTGGGACTCGTCGAAGGAAAAACGCACCGCAGCCAGCGCGAGCGCCGCGGCCGAAGATGGCGTCACCGAACCCAAGATGGCGGAGTAGGCGCAATGAACGTCATGGACACCCGCGCGACCTCCGCGATGCTCTATCTCGACGGCGTGCACGTCTCGTTCGACGGCTTCCACGCCATCAACAATCTGTCGCTGACGCTCGCGCCCGGCGAGATGCGCGCCATCATCGGCCCGAACGGCGCCGGCAAGACCACGATGATGGACATCATCACCGGCAAGACCAAGCCCGACGAGGGCACGGTGCTGTTCGACGGCGTCACCGATTTGACACGTCTGGATGAGACCCGCATCGCCGAGCTCGGCATCGGCCGCAAATTCCAGAAGCCGACCGTGTTCGAGAGCCAGACCGTGCAGGACAACCTCCTGCTCGCGCTCAATGTCGACCACAGCGTCAAGGGCACGCTGTTCTGGCGCGGCAGCAGGGCGGAGTCCGAGCGCATCGACAAGGTGCTGGAGACGATCCGCCTCACTGATGCCCGCAACCGCCTCGCCGGCAGCCTCAGCCACGGTCAGAAGCAGTGGCTCGAGATCGGCATGCTGCTGGCGCAGGATCCGAAGCTGCTGCTCGTCGACGAGCCCGTCGCGGGCATGACCGACGTCGAGACCCATCTCACCGCCGAGCTGCTGAAAGAGATCAACAAGACCCACACCGTGATGGTCGTCGAACACGACATGACGTTCGTGCGCGAGCTCGGCGTCAAGGTCACCTGCCTGCATGAAGGCACCGTGCTTGCGGAAGGAACCATCGACCAGGTCTCGTCCAACGAGCGGGTCATCGAAGTCTATCTGGGGCGCTGAGCGATGCTTGAGGTCAAGGACATCAACCTGTTCTACGGCGCGGCGCAGGCGCTGCGCGGCGTCTCCATCGCCGCAGAGCCCGGCAAGGTCACGTGCGTGCTCGGGCGCAACGGCGTCGGCAAGACCTCGCTGTTGCGCGCCATGGTCGGCCAGTATCCGATCTCCTCCGGCGCGATCGTGCTCGACGGCAGCGACATCACGGGCCTGAAGCCCTATGAGCGGGCGCGCAAGGGCATCGGCTTCGTGCCGCAGGGCCGCGAGATATTTCCGCTGTTGACGGTCGAGGAGAATCTCAAGACCGGCTTCGGCCCGCTCAAGCGCGAGGACAAGCACATCCCGGACGACGTGTTCTCGCTGTTCCCGGTGCTGCAGTCCATGCTCGGCCGGCGGGGCGGCGACCTCTCCGGCGGCCAGCAGCAGCAGCTCGCGATCGGGCGTGCGCTGGTGATGCGGCCAAAGCTGCTGCTGCTCGACGAGCCGACCGAAGGCATCCAGCCGTCGATCATCAAGGACATCGGCCGTGCCATCTCCTACCTGCGTAACCTCGGCAACATCGCCATCGTGCTGGTCGAACAATATCTCGACTTTGCCTGCGAACTCGGCGACAGTTTCGCGGTGATGGATCGCGGCGCGGTGAAGTTCTCCTGCGACCGATCCAATCTCGATCCGGCCGAAATCAGCCGCCAGATGGCGCTGTAATCCGAAAATTTCTGCCGCGGCCGGCTGGGGAGACGGATGCGCAGCGACGCTTTGACGACATCTTCGGTTTTCGAGGCGAACCGCGCCCGCGGCGCGGTGCGCTTCGACGTCCATGCGCGCGATGGCGTGACGCGGCGTGGCGTCTTGCATGAGTCCGGCTCCCTGCGTGTGCGCTTTCCCTCGCCGGAGGGCGAGGGGCTCTCCGGCGTGTTCGTCAACACGGCTGGCGGTGTTGCCGGCGGAGATAGTTTTGACATCGAGATCGCGGCAGGGCAGGGGTCGCGCCTGACATTGACCACCGCTGCGGCCGAGAAGGTCTATCGCGCGCCAGGGGCGGCGGCGCAGCTCAATATCGCCTTGAAGGTCGCCGCAGGCGCGCATCTCGGCTGGCTGCCCCAGGAGACGATCCTGTTCGATCGCGCCCGGGTCCATCGTCGTTTCGACATCGAACTCGACGAGGCCGCCTCGCTTCTGCTTTGCGAGATCGTCGTGTTCGGCCGCACCGCCATGGGCGAGCGGATGGAGCAGGGCGAGTTCTTTGATCGCTGGCGGCTGCGTCGTGGGGGCAAGCTGGTGTTCGCCGAAACCGTCAGGCTCGACGGCAATATCGGTGCAAAACTTGGGCGATCGGCGGTGGCCAAGGGCGGTGCCGCGATCGGCACGGCGCTGATCGTTCCCGGCGACGAGCGGCTGATCGAGCGTATCCGCGAGGCCTCGGAGTCATTCGCCGGCGAGGTCGGAATCTCCGCCTGGAATGGCTTTGCAATGGCGCGGTTCTGTGCCCAAGATGCCGCGCGCTTGCGCGCCGACATGATGGCGGTGCTGGCGCGGACCGGCGCGGCGCTGCCGCGGCTGTGGCTGAGTTGATGGCTGCTGAATTGATGCATTGAACGGAAGAGATGCTGCATGAACCTGTCTCCCCGCGAAAAGGACAAGCTCCTGATCTCGATGGCGGCCATCGTCGCCCGCCGCCGGCTGGATCGCGGCGTCAAGCTCAACCATCCCGAGGCGATCGCGATCATCTCCGACTTCATCCTCGAAGGCGCGCGCGACGGCCGCACCGTCGCCGAGCTGATGCAATCCGGCGCGCAGGTCCTCACCCGCGACCAGGTGATGCCGGGCATTCCCGAAATGATCCACGACATCCAGGTCGAGGCGACCTTTCCGGACGGCACCAAGCTCGTCACCGTGCACGAGCCGATCAGGTAGGAGCGAGAGCATGATCCCCGGCGAACTCTTCATCCAGGACGGCGAGATCGAGCTCAATGCCGGCCGCAAGACCGTGACGCTGACGGTGGCCAACACCGGCGACCGCCCGATCCAGGTCGGCTCGCACTACCATTTCTTCGAGACCAACCCCGCGCTGAAATTCGACCGCAAGAAAGCCCGCGGCATGCGCCTCGACATCGCCGCCGGCACCGCCGTCCGCTTCGAGCCCGGCCAGACTCGCGACGTCCAGCTCGTCGCCGTGGCGGGGAAGAAGACGATCTACGGTTTTCGCGGCGACGTGATGGGGAAGCTGTGAGTCATGCTCTCCGCCGTGCGCCTCGTCTCCGAAGCTGCTGAGCTGGCCGCGCGCCGGCACAATGGCATGGCGCGCAAGGGGCGGGGGAACGAGCCTTACATCAATCATCTCGCGGAGGTCGCGAACCTGCTGGCGACGGCGACCGATGGCGCGGATGCCGAGCTGGTCGCGGCCGGGTGGTTGCATGATGCGATCGAGGACACCGAGACGACGCGCGAGGAACTTGCGGAGAGGTTTTCGGACCGTGTCGCCTCCCTCGTCGTTGAATGCACCGACGACATGAGCCTGCCCAAACCAGAGCGGCGACGCCGGCAGATCGTCGATGCACCGAAGAAATCGGCCGGCGCCAAGCTGATCAAGATCGCCGACAAGATCAGCAATATCGGCGCGCGCATTCATTCCGACCCGTCCGCGGAAGAACGCGACGATCTCGCCGACTACACGGGCTGGGCTGAGCGGGTCGTCGCCGGATGCCGTGGCGGCAATTCGTGGCTCGATGCAAAATTCGACGATGCCGTAAGCGCAGCGAGGGCTTCGCTGTGAACAACCAAAAATTCAAACGCAAACGGGGCTTGTGATGTCCGTCAAAATAAAGCGTTCCGTCTATGCCGACATGTTCGGCCCGACCACCGGCGACAAGGTGCGGTTGGCCGACACCGATCTCATCATCGAGGTCGAGAAGGATTTCACCACCTACGGCGAGGAGGTGAAGTTCGGCGGCGGCAAGGTGATCCGCGACGGCATGGGGCAGTCGCAGGTCACCAACAAGCAGGGCGCGGCCGACACCGTCATCACTAATGCGCTGATCGTCGACCACTGGGGCATCGTGAAGGCCGACGTTGCGATCAAGGACGGCATGATTTCGGCGATCGGCAAGGCCGGCAATCCCGACATCCAGCCGGGCGTCACCATCATCGTCGGCCCCGGCACCGACGTGATCGCGGGCGAAGGAAAAATCCTCACCGCCGGCGGCTTCGACAGCCACATCCATTTCATCTGTCCGCAGCAGATCGAGCACGCGCTGATGTCTGGCGTCACCTCGATGCTCGGCGGCGGCACCGGTCCCTCGCACGGCACGTTCGCCACCACCTGCACGCCGGGACCGTGGCACATGGGGCGGATGATCCAGTCGTTCGACGCCTTCCCGGTCAATCTCGGCATCTCCGGCAAGGGTAACGCGTCGCGGCCCGCCGCCCTGGTCGAGATGATCAAGGGCGGCGCCTGCGCGCTGAAGCTGCACGAGGACTGGGGCACCACGCCGGCTGCGATCGACAACTGCCTGTCGGTGGCCGACGATTACGACGTCCAGGTCATGCTGCATTCCGACACGCTGAACGAATCCGGCTTCGTCGAGGATACGATCAAGGCCTTCAAGGGCCGTACCATCCACGCCTTCCACACCGAGGGCGCCGGCGGCGGTCACGCCCCCGACATCATCAAGGTCGCGGGGCTGAAGAATGTGCTGCCGTCCTCGACCAACCCGACGCGGCCCTTCACCCGCAACACCATCGACGAGCATCTGGACATGCTGATGGTGTGCCACCATCTCGATCCCTCGATCGCGGAAGACCTCGCGTTTGCGGAGAGCCGCATCCGCAAGGAAACCATCGCCGCCGAAGACATTCTGCACGATCTCGGCGCGCTCTCGATGATGTCCTCGGACTCGCAGGCCATGGGCCGCCTCGGCGAGGTCATCATCCGGACATGGCAGACTGCGGACAAGATGAAGAAGCAGCGCGGGTCGCTCGCCGAGGACAAAGGCAAGGACAACGACAATTTCCGCGTCAAGCGCTACATCGCCAAATACACGATCAATCCCGCGATCGCGCACGGCGTGTCGAAACTGATCGGATCGGTCGAGAAGGGCAAGCTCGCCGATCTCGTGCTGTGGTCGCCGGCCTTCTTCGGCGTCAAGCCGGACTGTATTATCAAGGGCGGCTCGATCGTCGCCGCCCCCATGGGCGATCCCAACGCCTCGATCCCGACGCCCCAGCCGGTGCACTATCAGCCGATGTTCGGTGCCTTCGGCAAGGCGCGCACCGCGTCGTCCGTGGTGTTCACCTCGAAGGCGGCGGTCACCGGCGGCCTCGCGCGAAAGCTCGGCATCGACAAGAAGCTCTATGCGGTGCAGAACACCCGCGGAAAAATCTCGAAGAAGAGCATGATCCACAACGACGCCACGCCTAATATCGAGGTCGATCCCGAGACCTACGAGGTGCGCGCCGACGGCGAACTGCTCACCTGCGCGCCCGCCGAGGTGCTGCCGATGGCGCAGCGATATTTCATGTACTGAAATGGCGCCTGGACGCATGCTCCCGGCGCAGGCCCGGGGGCGGCTTTTCCGGTTTTGCGTTCGACCCCGCCTGGTCTAAGGTCCCGCCCGGTATCTTACCTTAGAAGAAAAGCCGGGAGGATTTCTCGTGATTTACGTCGTTGCCACCTTGACCATCAAGCCCGAGACGCGCGCCGAATTCATTGCGGCCGCCACCGCCTGCATCAAGGAGACGCGGAAGGAGCCCGGCAATATCGCCTATGATTTGCACGAGAGCGTCACCGATCCCGCCAAGATGGTGTTCGTCGAGCAGTGGGAGAGCGCCGAGGCGCTGGTGCCGCATCGCGCCATGGAGCACATGAAGACGTTCGGCCGCGTCGCGGTGAAGTGTTTTACGGCGCCGCCGAAGATTGAAGTGATCACGCCCGAGAAGGTCGAGACACGGTAACGGGGTAAAAGCATGATCCGGGCGACGCAGGTTAAGGGACAGCACGGCTTCACGGAGACGCCGGCGGATACGGTGGTGCTCGATTTCGACGACCGGCACCGCCGCCGCATGGCGATGACGGGGACGCGGGGCCTCGAATTCCTGCTCGACCTGGAAAATGCCGTCGCGCTGCGCGGCGGTGATGCGTTGGTCCTGGAGGACGGCCGGCTGGTCGAAGTGGTCGCGGCGCCCGAGCCGCTGCTGGAGATCCGCGGCCGCGATCCGCACCACCTCATTCGCGTCGGCTGGCATCTCGGCAATCGCCATTTGCCGACGCAGATCATGGCCAAGAGCCTGCGCATCCGCCGCGACCATGTCATCGAGGCCATGGTGAAAGGCCTCGGTGCGCGCGTGATCGAGATCGAGGCGCCGTTCGATCCCGAAGGCGGCGCTTACGCCGACGGCGGCCACGCACATGGTCACGACGACCATGCGCATCACGATCACGGCCATCACCACCACGATCATGGCCACGATCACCATGACCATCATGGCCACGATCATCACGGCCACGAGCATCATGATCATGCCGCGCATGACCATGGCCACGACCACCACCACGACGAGCATTGCGACCACCCCGACCACCACCACGGCCACAAGCATGCTCATGACCACAAATGAGCCGGTGAGTGCCGGTGACCTCGCCGAGCGCGAGGCGGCGGCGCTGTACCGGCTGATGACGTGGCTGTCGCCGGCCTTTCCGGTCGGCGGCTTCTCCTATTCCAGCGGCATCGAATGGGCGGTCGAGGCGGGCGACATCACCGACACCGCGACCCTGGCCGACTGGCTCGACGCCATGCTGGGCGACGGCTCCGGCTTTTGCGATGCGACGTTCCTGGTCCACGCCTATCGCGCCACTGAATTGGGCGAGGACACCACCTTGAACGATATCGCCGAGCTCGCCGCCGCCTTCGTGCCGTCGCGCGAGCGGCAGCTCGAGACGAGTTCGCAGGGGCGCGCCTTCATCGACATCTCCCGCGCCGCGTGGGATGCCGACGGGCTGGATGCCATGGTTGCGGCATGTCGCACGGCACTGGTCTATCCCGTCGCCGTCGGCGTGGTCGCCGCGGTGCACGGCGTGCCGCTGGCGCCGACGCTGCACGCCTTCCTGCATGCGCTGGTCTCGAACTGGATTTCGGCGGCGAGCCGCCTCATTCCGCTCGGCCAGACCGACAGCCAGCGGGTGCTGGTGAAGCTGGAAGCCGCCGTTGCCGCGACCGCCAATCGTGCGTTGAATGCGACATTGGACGACCTCGGCAGCGCGACGTTTCGCGCCGATCTCGCCAGCCTGCGGCACGAGACGCAATATACGCGGCTGTTTCGCTCGTGAGCGGTGCGGCCTTTAATCCATCAAGAGAGAGCGAGTGACATGTCGAAATCTCACGGCCCCTTGCGCGTCGGAATAGGCGGCCCGGTCGGATCGGGCAAGACCGCGCTGATGGACCTGCTCTGCAAGACGATGCGCGAGCGCTATGACATCGCGGCGATCACCAACGACATCTACACCAAATGGGATGCGGAATTCCTCGTGCGCTCGGGCTCGCTGACGCCGGACCGCATCGCCGGCGTCGAGACCGGCGGCTGCCCGCACACCGCGATCCGCGAGGATGCTTCGATGAACCTGGCCGCGGTCGCGGACATGCGCGCAAAATTCCCCGGGCTCGACCTCGTGCTGATCGAGTCCGGCGGTGACAATCTGGCTGCCACTTTTTCCCCGGAGCTCGCCGACCTCACCATCTACGTCATCGACGTGGCGGCCGGCGACAAGATCCCGTCCAAGGGCGGCCCCGGCATCACCCGCTCCGACCTCCTGGTCATCAACAAGATCGACCTCGCGCCCCATGTCGGCGCCTCCCTGGAGAAGATGGAGACGGACGCCAGGCGCATGCGCGGCGCGCGCCCCTTCGTCATGACCAACCTGAAAAAGAGCGAGGGGCTCGACCAGATCGTCGGCTTTATCGAGGCCAAAGGCGGCCTGAAACGGGCAGGCTGACGGCGCGACGACGTGGCGCAGGGCGTCTTCCGCCGTTAACGTCTGGGGCAAAAGCCGCATCCGCGGAACAAATTTCGGACACGGCGATTAACTACCTCCGGTGCCCGGAGCAAAGCCTTCATGGCCAGACCATCGGCCGGGCGAATTAAGCTTTTCAGGCGACCGAAGTTGCGTACTGATGCCTCCTCCTTCATTATCTCCATTACTGGGGTCCACTCTGTTTCGGCACATGGCCGTTCGAGCGGCGTTGATATGCTCCGTGTTTATTGCCGACCTGCTGTTTTCGCCTGAGTAGTCGAAGTGGTCCGGCTGGGTTTTATCATCGGTTTCATCGCCCTGCTCGGAGCCCTGCTCTCCGGGCTCGCGGCCTATCGCGTCCACGACCAGGAGCTGGCACTGGACCGGATCGCGCTGGCGCGCGCGATCGACGTCCACGCGAGCCTGGTCCAGGACCGGCTGACCGAGCGCGAGCTGCTCGCGCGTGTCGCCTCAGGCTTGTTCCGTGCGCCGTCGGTCATCAAGCCGAACATGCTGGAGCCGCTGCGCTCGGCCATCTACGCCTTCAAGACCGATTTCGTGGTCGCCGGGTGGGTCGCCCGGCTGAAGCCGAACGAGCTTCTGCCGGCGGAGGACGCGATCGCGAGCGCCGGCTTCCCCAATCCGCAGATTCGCACGTATGACGACAAGCCGATCGATCTTGCGAAGGTCACCCAGCCGATCGACGTGCTGATGGACCTCGAACCGCGCAGCAACGAGACCAAGGCGCTGCCGGGCCGCAGCTACGAGCAGGATCAGGTGCGCAGCGCCATGCTGACGCGTGCGCGTGTCGAGAAGAGGTCGGTCGCCTCGGACCCGGTTCAGTTGCTGCGGGGCGGCGGGCCCATCGGCATCATCGTGGCCGCGCCCGTCATTCCCGAGGGCGCGACCGAGCCGGCCGGCTTCGTCACATTTTCCTATGAGCTCGCCTCCCTGATGCTGACCAATGACGACATGTCGTTGTTCTCGGTCGCGCTGAAGGATCCGCGCAGGGAAGGTGGCGAGCTCGTTGCCAACGACCAGGGCGTGGTCTCGTCACGCATGACGGCCGCGGACGGGCCGGCGCCGTCGGCGACGCGCACGGTGAGCTTTGGCGGGCGCGACTGGCATCTCGGCTACTACGCCAAGACCAATTCGGCGCGGCGCGCCGAGCAGACGGCGATCATCGTGGCGGCGATCGGTTTTGCCATCACCGCGATGGTGTGCGGCCTGTTCGGCTATGTCGCCTACAACAATCTGCGGCTCAGCCGGGAAATCCAGGTGCGGATCGGCTTCGAGCGCCGGCTGACCGCCGTCATCGACGAGCTCAACCACCGGGTCAAGAACATCCTGGCGGTGATCCAGTCGATCGTGACGCGCACGCTGCGCCACGGCTCGGACATCGACGTTGCGCGTGAACTGCTGATCGGCCGTATCCACGCCATGTCCAACGTGGTCTCGCTGCTCAGCGAGAGCCAGTGGCAGGGCGTCAAGCTGAAGGGCCTGTTCGAGGCGCGCGCCATCCCGCATGCCGACCGCATCGCCGTCACCGGCCCCGACATCGCGGTCAGCGCGCGCGCCGCGCAGAGCCTGTCGCTCCTGTTCTTCGAGCTCGCCTCGCACTCCGACGAAGGTCTGTCGCTGGTCGGAAAGCATCCGCACATCACCGCGAATTGGACGGTGACGGGCGAGGGGACCGACGAGGTCTTCCATTTCCGCTGGGAGGAGTTCAACACCAGCGAGGCGACGCGCCGCCCGGATTCCGATTTCGGTCTGATCCTGCTCGACCGTGTCGCGCCCGAAGCGCTCGGCGGCACCGCCAAGCGCTACTTCACCGACGCCTCCTACGTCTATGAATTGACGGCGCCGATGGAGACGGTGGTCGACATGTCCGAGCGCGACCGCACGGACAAGATCTCGGCGCCGGTCAGGCCGGTGCGATAGAGGTCGAGCTTCAGATCGTTGCTTTGAGCATGATCTTTTCGGAAAACCGCTTCGCACTTTTCCGGATCATGCTCTAACCCTTCGGCCGCAGCACCAGGTCGACCAGATTGCGCGCGTAGGCCGGCGTGATCGGTGCAATGCCGAAGACGTAGCGGTAGAACAGGCTGCCATAGATGGCGTCGTAGAGATCCTCGGGCGCTCCCACCGCCAGGATGCTGCCATCCGTCTGGCCAGCGGCGATCATCTCGACCAGTGCGTCGCGGCGGAATTGCAGGTAGCGGGCATAGAACAGCTCCGCCGAGCCGGTCTTGGAAATGCATTCGGAGACGACGGCGAGCTGCACCTTGCCGAACTCGCCCTGGAGCGCCTCGGCATAGGCCGCGGCATGGCGGCGTGCGCGCGCCGCGGGGCTGCCGGAGCTCGCAGGCGGCAGCGGCAGCATCTGCGCGGCATGATGAAGGAAGGCGTCGATCAGCAGCGCTTCCCGCGACGGCCACCATTTGTAGATCGTCATCTTGGAGACGCTGGAGTGGCGTGCGACGGCGTCGATGGAGGTGGCGGCAAGGCCGGTGGCGGCCATCAGCGCATAGGCGCTTTCGAGAATGGCGTTGGTGGTCTCGATCGATCGCGGCCGGCCGCGCCGGGGCGCGCTGTCAGCCTCATCACCCCCGCCCTTTGCCATCGCCACGCCCGGTCCCCTCACGCAGAGGCTCCCCGCATAGCGCAGCCACAGGTCTCGGCCTAGCAGAATCGCACGATTATTTGGCTCGAGCGAAGTGGGTACCGGTTCGCGTGAAGAAAACGCGTCAAGACAGGAATCTAGAGCTCCGTTCCGATTAGATCGGAACGGAGCTCTAGGCCTGCTGCCGCAGGGCGGCCGGAAGGTCCTGCCGCCTCGACCACGAGATGTAATAGGCCACTGCCGTCATCGCCGCGAAGCCAACGAGGCTTACCGCGATCTGCATCACCACGAGGTTCGGTCCGGTGATCAGGATGAGATGGCCGGCGAAGGACAGGAACACGGCAACGCAGAACACCGCGAGCCATTCCTCGCCGCATGTGATCACCGCCTGAAGCGGCCGCAACTTCAGGCCGGGGTGGTCGGCCGGAATGAGATGGGTCGCGAGGAAGGCAAGCGCGAGGAAATGGATCACGCGATAGGGCGCGAGATTTTCCTTGTCTGTCGGCGCGATGCTGTTGACGACGACGTCCGGCAAATAGACGGACAGCGCGGGCGAATGCCGCATCAAGGTGACGGCCATTGCGAAGATGAGATAGGCACCCGCAAGGATCCGCAGCCAGGACATGCCGTGCAACGCGCGTCCCGAGGCGCCTGTTACGGCGAACCAGCCGCCCAGGACCATCAGCATCTGCCAGCACAGCGGATTGAAGGTCCAGTCCTGGTCCGGATAGACCCGGAAATTCCAGTCGAACCAGCGCGCCGCAACGTACAGCGCGACCGATGCCGCCAGCGTCAGGTTCGGCCGCCGCAACAAACCCCACAGCGCAAACGGAAAGAACGCCATCAGCGGGATCATCAGTTGCAGGAGGTCGAGGTTCAGCGGCTCTTCCTGGAGCACGAGGCCGCGGAC
The DNA here is from genome assembly GCF_023073075.1 of Bradyrhizobium sp. 61. Taxonomy (NCBI): domain Bacteria; kingdom Pseudomonadati; phylum Pseudomonadota; class Alphaproteobacteria; order Hyphomicrobiales; family Nitrobacteraceae; genus Bradyrhizobium; species Bradyrhizobium sp. 61. The sequence goes on from NZ_JADPIU010000052.1 coordinate 61,019, forward strand.
CAGGATGCGCACCGGATGATCGAGAATGCCCGAGATGTTGTATTCGTGGATGATCTCCGGCGCCATCGATTGCGAGGCGACATAGGCGATGGTGTCGATATAGATCACGAAGAGCACGACATAGGCGGCGTAGAGCCGCCAGACGCGGCGAAAGATGCGCGTCGCCGCGACGACGTAGCCGCGCTCCAGCGCCATCCTGCCGTGAATGATGGCGACGCCATAACCCACCACGAACACGAACAGGTCCGCGGCGCCGCTGAAGCCGAAATTTCGCAGCGTCAGGAGATTGACGACGTTGTTCGGGATGTGGTCGACGAACACCGACCAGTTGGCAATGCCGAGCGTCAAATACAATCTGGCATCGTGATGGAATGCGGCGAGGTTCGCCTTGACGGACGGTTTCATCGCGGAAAATGACTTTTGGAATCACGGGCGCTGCTTTTAGCGGCAACCGCCCGCCTATCCGAGTAGCGTTTGCGTGAGGGGGGCCAGAATTGTCCAATCTGGCGCAAAATTGCGCATGATCGCCGGATGGAATTCCCGCAAGCTCGCTCGTTCCGCCGACGACGAAATTATCTTAGCGCTTCGACCGCTATTCGGCCGGTTCAGCCGAGGCTTCGTCGGATGCGCCGGCGCGACTCGCCATAATTCCAAGGGCGACGCCGCCGATCGCCAGGATCGGCAGCAGCCGCTTGATTCCGATGGCGCGAACGATCTGGAGGCCCGTCGCGAGCAGCATGGGGTCGGCGAGCATGCTCGAAGCGGCCGACTTCGCGGCGCGCTCGGCGGCGATCCGGGCGCGCTTCCGCATCTCCCGCTTGTAGCCCCAATAGCTCCCCGCCGCGGCAAGCGTCAGCAGGAAGAAGATGCCGGCGCCGGCCAGGCAGGCCTGCACCGGTCCGTAGGTCTGAAGGACCGAGATGAAGGCGGCCGCGCAGAGAAAGCCCGTGGTGATGAAGAGCGCGAGTGCCGCGCCCGCGGCGAGCGATGTCAGGCGGACGGTCGTGCCCGTCGATGCGCTGATGCCGTCGATGATGCGCTGTAACATGGCCTTGCTCCTCAGATCCCCGCAAGCCGGCAGCGACGGCGCGACAGCGCCGCCGTAACAACGTCAAGGTCCTGCGCCCACGCTAGCGGCGCCAGGCGACACCGATCAGGAAGCCGATGCCGAGCGCGAGTCCGACGGTCGCGAGCGGCCGCTGCGTGATGGCATCTTCCAGCGTTTCCTCGATCGAGCCGTAGGCGTCTTGCGCAGCTTCCATCATGGCGCTGCCGCGATCCGACATGTCGTCGACCGCGGAATCCACGCTCTCGCGGGCCTGGCGATAGCCGCGGCGGGCCTGCTTGCTGGTGGAATTGGCAAAGGTGTTGAGCGCGTCGGTGATCTGATCGGTGAGGGCGGCGATATCGCTTTTCACGGCTGCTACATCCTTCTCGAGGCGTTCTCTGGTGGCTTTGTCGGTCCAGTCTCTCATCCCGGTTTCGCCATTGGTTGACATCAGGAGCTCCAAAGCTGTTGGCGGCTGAGATAGCCGGAAAACGTTTCGTGCCCGGGTAAGTTCCGTTCGGGAAACCGGTCATGCCTGCGGCAGCTGCGGCGAATTCTCCGGCAGCAGATGCTCCTTCAGGATCAGCCCGACGATCAGGAGCGGCGACGACAGGAATGCGCCCATCGGCCCCCACAGCCAGGTCCAGAAGGCCAGCGCGATGAAGACGGCAAGCGCGTTCAGGGAAAGCCTGCGCCCGATGATGGTCGGCGTGACGAAGTGCCCTTCCAGGAAGGTGATGCCGCCGAAGGCGAGGCCCGCCATCAGTCCGCCGCCGATAGTCGGGAAGGCGACGAGCCCCACCACGACCAGAATGACGAACATCGCGACTGGTCCGATGATCGGGATGAAGTTGAGCGCCGCCGCAAGCGCGCCGAGCCCGGCCGGGTTGGGCATGCCGGTGATGGCGCAGATGAGACCGGTTGCGATGCCCACGCCAACATTGATCAGCGTCACCGTCAAAAGATAGTTGCCGAGATGGACCTCGATCTCGTTGAGGATCCGCAGCGTGCGCAGCCGCGCGTCGCGATCGCCGAAATTCATGATCAGCGCCCGCCGTAGGTCGCGCCAGCTCGCGATGAACAGGATCAGGGTGGCGAAGAACAGCAGGAATTCGGCGAAGGTCGGCGACAGGAATTCCAGCGTCGGTTGCACCCATTCGGCTTTCGGCAGCGGAAGGCTTGGCAGCCCCTCGGAGCCGCCCACCATCGTCTGCAACTCCTTCCACAGCGCCAGCGGCCGGTCGAAGACGTGCATCTTCTCCTTCAACTGCGCGCCCAATTCCGGCAGGCGCGAGCTCCACTCCATCGCTGGCACGGCGATCAGCGCGACGACGAAGGCGACCACCGTCGTCACCGCGATCACGATCAGCACGGCGCCGAGGGCGCGCGGCACATGCCGCCGCTCGAGAAAGCTGGCGGCCGGCGACAACATGGTGCCGGCGACGACCGCCATCACGACCGGGAGGAAGAATGCCCTGGCGACGTAGAGCATGGCGACCACGGCAATCAGGAACAGACCGGCGAGCGCAAAGGCGACGAACTCGGTGCGGCGGATCACCGGCGGCAGCTCGACATGGCTGTCGGGAAGCGGGGCGCCCTCGTTATTGCCGGAAATCAGACGTTCAGTGGGAAGGACGCGCACAATATCTCCTCCCGCACGGAAGCCTCCGCGCGCCCATTGTTGGCAGTAGAACGTCCGGGCGGACGTTCCGGTTCCATCGCGGTTTCGTGAAGTTTTGCTCGCTTGACTGTGACGTCGCCGCCGCAGCGAGCGGGGGAACTTGAGTCGGTCCAGCTGCGTTGTTGGGAAGCCGCATCACCCTGATGCACATCCAACGGGGCAGCACATGACAAGGTTCTCTCCAGTCCGTCGCCGCTTCTCGCTGCGCGCCACTACCGCCATTGCCTTCGCGACAGCATTGCTGACCGTGCCCTTTGCGGCACAGGCCCAGACGCTCGGTTATGCGCCGATGCAGCCGCAGGGATATCTGCAGGACCCGAGCTATTCGCGGGGGTATGTCAACGCGGCGCCGCAGGCCGCCGACGAGGATGCCGCTCTGCCCGACCGGCTGCGCAAGCAGATCGTCAGCTTCGACCGGAACGAGCCGGCCGGGACCATCGTCATCGATACCGGCAACACTTACCTCTATTACGTGCTCGGCAATGGCCGCGCGATCCGTTACGGCGTCGGCGTCGGCCGACAAGGTTTCACCTGGGCCGGCGTCCAGAGCGTCAGCCGCAAGGCCGAGTGGCCGGACTGGCATCCGCCGGCCGAGATGATCGCGCGTCAGCCTTATCTGCCGCGCTTCGTCGCCGGCGGACCCGGCAATCCGCTCGGTGCACGCGCGATGTATCTCGGCTCGAGCGAATACCGCATCCACGGCACCAACGATCCCACCACGATAGGCAAGTTCGTGTCCTCCGGTTGCATTCGCATGACCAACGAGGACGTCACGGACCTGTTCAGCCGCGTCAATGTCGGCGCCAAGGTGGTGGTGCTGCCGAAGAACGCCCCGCTGATGGCCAAGGGGTACGACAGGGGCGGCGACCCCGTACGCAAGCGCCCGCCGGTGACGACGCTGCCTTCGGGGCGCCAGGCGCTGAACATCACGACGTCGGCAGTGAACTGAGAGTTGAGCGAGGTCATATGAAGAGACGTTCGATCGGCAAACTGGCCGGTGGCGCGGCGGCGTGCTTCGCCGTCGCCTCGTTCGGCCTCGCGTTGACGCCGTCGGCGCATGCGGAAGACTTCTTCTCGGCGCTGTTCGGCGGCTTCCGCGCGCGCTCCGCGCCGGAGATCCGCATGCCGTTCCCGACCGATGACATGCCGCGCTACGACACGCCGCGCCAGCGGGCCTCTTATGGCGGCGGCATCGCCTATTGCGTGCGCGGTTGCGATGGCCGCTACTTCCCGGCGCAAGGAAACGACACCGAAAGCAAGGCGCAATCCTGCAAGAGCTTCTGCCCGACGTCCGAAACCTCGCTGGTCTATGGCAGCAACATCGACGACGCCACGACGGACAAGGGAAAATCCTATTCCGACCTGCCCAACGCGTTCCGCTTCCGCAACGAGATCGTCGCGGGCTGCACCTGCAACGGCAAGGATCCGGTCGGACTCGCCCAGGTCAAGGTCGAGGACGATCCGACCTTGCGCAAGGGGGACATCGTCGCGGGCAGCGATGGCCTGGTGGTCGCCAACCGCAACGCCAACGACCGCCGTGGCGTCGCGATGAATTTTTCGCCGCTGCCGGAGTCGGTGCGCGCCAGGTTCCGCCAGGTGCCGGTGGTCGCGAAGGAGTAGGGGCGGTGCGGCCTCAAGTGGGTTGCGGCGCTAGCGCCTCGATCTCCACTGTCGTCCCGGACAAGCGGAGCGCAGATCCGGGATCCATAACCACAGGAAGCGGTTTGACGAAGGCACGTGGTTAGCAGCTTGCGCGACAACTTCTCCCTGTGGTTATGGGTCCCGGCGTTCGCCGGGACGACACTGAAGGTGTAGCGGCAGCTTTCTATCCAATCCGCAAGTCCTACGCCGCGCGGATCTTCCCCAGGAAGTCGCTGACCTGCTGGCCGAGCTGACGGCTCTGGGTTTCCAGCGTTTCCGAGGCTTGCTTGACGTTGTCCGCCGCACCGGCGGCAGCATCGGCGTCGGCCTTCACGCCGGTGATGTTGTCGGAGACGTTCCTGGTGCCCTGCGCCGCAAATTGCGTGCTGCGGGTGATCTCCTGGGTCGCCGCGCCCTGCTCCTGCACGGCGGCGGCGATCGCGGTGGCGACCTCGTTCACTTCGCCGATGATGCCGCCGATGGTCTGGATCGCGTTGATGGCGTCGCTCGCCACCCTCTGGATGTCGGCGATCTGCCCGGAGATTTCCTCGGTGGCTTTTGCGGTCTGGCTGGCCAGCGATTTCACCTCGGAGGCGACGACCGCGAAACCGCGCCCGGCTTCGCCCGCACGTGCGGCCTCGATCGTGGCGTTGAGCGCGAGCAGATTGGTCTGCGCCGCGATGGTGTTGATCAGGCCGACGACCTCGCCGATGCGTCCTGCGGACTGCGCCAGCCCTTGCACCGTGCCGTCGGTCTCGCGGGCCTGGTTGACGGCGCGGCTGGCAATGCCTGCGGCGTGCGCCGCCTGCTGGCTGATGTCGTTGATCGAGGCGGAGAGCTCCTCGGCGGCGGCGGCGACGCTGTCGACGCTCATGGAGGCGTCGTTGGAGGCCTTGCCGGCGACCTGGACGCGGTCGTTGGTCTGGCGCGACACCGCGGACAGGTCGCCCGAGGTCTTGCGCATCTCGCCGGACGCTTCGCTCAGTTCGCCGAGCGTCTTGCGCACCGCGCCCTCGAACTCGCCGACATAAGTCTCGACGGCGCGCTGGCGCGCGGCCGCGCCGACATTGCGCTCGCGCTCATGCTCTTCGATCTTGAGCTTCTCGGTCGCCTGCTGCTTGAAGGTTTCCAGCGCGCCGGCAAGCGCGCCGATCTCGTCCTGGCGGTCGAGATAGCCGCTGTCGACGGCAAGGTCGCCGCCGGCGACCTTGAGCATGGCGTCGCGGATGGTGTTGAGGGGATGGATGACGCGGCGGCTGACCAGCATGACCGCGCCGACGGCGAGGCCGAGGGCAAGCGCCAGGAGTGCAAGCTGCACGATCAGCGCGCGCTGCGCGGTACTGCGCTGCTCCTGCGTGTAGGTCCGGGCGGCGTCGAGCGCGGCTTCGGCCACCGCGACCGCACTGGCCATACGGCCGACCGTGAGCGGGCTCCACTGGTTGGCCGTCATCTCGGCCTTCTCACCCTTGACCAGGGTGTCCGCGAGACGGTCGCGCAAGGTGAGATATTGCGGCTCGAAATAGGCGGTCTTGGCCGTGGTCATGGCGGATGCGAGTGCGGGCGGCAATTGCATGCCCGAGGTCGACAATTCCAGCGCTTTCCACATCGCGGCCGTACCGCCGACAAATTGGGTGTAGTTGTAGCGGCCCTCCGGCGTGATCTTGCCGGCCGCAAGTCCGGTCGAGACGATCAGTGAGGCCTCGCCCGCGGTGTTGCGGAGCAGCCAGGCGCTCTGCTTGATCGACAGCAGCTGGTCGATCACGGCATCCTGGTGGTTGACGGTGGCGGCGAGGACGCCCGAGAGCTTGTCGAGCACGTCGAGCAGCCCCTGCGTCGTCTCCATGTATTCCTTGGTCAGGCCGGCGCGGCGCTGGTCCTTCGGTTTGGCAACATCCTCCCAGAACTGCTTCTGCTCTTCGCCCAGCAATTTGTAGAGCCGCGCGAGCTCCGGCACCAGCGCGCCCGATTGCGGGAAGTCGATGCTCGGCAGCAGCTCGAGCGCGCGGGCCATCGCCGGCATCTGCGCATCGCGCAGCGCGCGCAGATATCTCTCGATCTCGGAGTCCATCGGCTCGGTCGCGTTCAGCAGCCGCGACGTGGTCGAGCGGTCGGTGCGCAGATTGTGCATCGCCTTGAACAGATCGGCGGAGGCGTCGGCGATCTGCGAGATGCGGTTGGCGGTCTTGAGGCGGTCCCAGGAGGCGTAGGCGGTGAGCGAGAGTGCAATCACCACACAGACCGAGGTGATGGCGATCACCGCCTTCAGCAGCGCGGACACGGTCAGACGATTCAGCATCGAAGCCCCCCTAAATTCCCATTGCAAAGTTCGTCGAGACGCCCCGGCAACATCAAAAACGGAGGGGCAGACAGATCGGCAATCGCATGCCGTTTGCGGCGCATCACCCAAACGGTTTCTGCATCTGAAACGAAAAGGGTAAAGTTTTAGGCAGGCCGGCTGATCGTAGAATTACGTATTTACTAGAAGTTGCAGTGGGTTGCCGTGATGGAACCTGCGCGGGAGATGGGCGTTAGAACACCGTCAGACAATTTGCCTGAAGGGGGGTCCTTGCGATGCTGGTCGGCGTACTCGTCACCTTTCTCGTCGTCATTCTCGTGCTCTATCTCATCAACATGCTGCCCATGGACGGTCGCGCCAAGCAGATCGCGCGCGTGGTCGTCATCATCATCGGCGTGGTGTCGCTGCTGAAATATCTGACGGTGTTCTAGCGGGGCTGGGCGCGTAGCCCGGATGGAACGCAGCGAAATCTGGGGGGCCTGCCCCAAGCAACGCCGGTCCCGGATTGCGCTTCGCTCCATCCGGGCTACGGTCCGAAAACAAAAAAGCCCCGGCGCGAGCCGGGGCTTTGGTGTTTGAATGATCGGGCTTTAGCCCGCAGCCTTGGCCTCGCGGCGGCGGGCGGTGAGGATGTACTCGGTGTAGCCGTTCGGCTGCTCGCGCCCCTTGAAGATCAGGTCGCAGGCGGCCTTGAAGGCGACCCCGTCGAAGGCGGGCGCCATCGGCTTGTAGATCGCGTCGCCCGCGTTCTGCTTGTCGACGACGACGGCCATGCGCTTGAGCGATTCCATCACCTGCGCCTCGGTGATGACACCCTGGTGCAGCCAGTTGGCGAGATGCTGGCTGGAGATGCGCAAGGTGGCGCGGTCTTCCATCAGGCCGACATCGTGGATATCGGGCACCTTGGAGCAGCCGACGCCCTGGTCGATCCAGCGCACGACATAGCCGAGGATGCCCTGGCAGTTGTTGTCGATCTCCTGCTTGACGTCGTCGGGCGCCCAGTTCGACTTCGACACCGGGATGGTGAGGATGTCGGAGAGCTTCGCGCGCGGACCGCCCTTGGTGAGCTCCTGCTGGCGCGCGGTGACGTTGACTTGGTGATAGTGCAGGGCGTGCAGCGTCGCTGCGGTCGGCGAGGGCACCCAGGCGGTGGTGGCGCCGGCCTGCGGATGCGCGAGCTTCTGTTGCAGCATGTCCGCCATCTTGTCGGGCGCGGCCCACATGCCCTTGCCGATCTGGGCATGGCCGGGCAGGCCGTCGATCAGGCCCATGTCGACGTTCCAGTCCTCATAGGCCTTGATCCAGGCCTGCGCCTTCATCTCGTTCTTGCGGATCATCGGGCCCGCTTCCATCGAGGTGTGGATCTCGTCGCCGGTACGGTCGAGGAAGCCGGTGTTGATGAACATGATGCGCTTGGAGGCGCGCTGGATGCAGGCCTTGAGGTTGACGGTGGTACGCCGCTCCTCGTCCATGATGCCGACCTTGAGCGTGTTCTCGGGCAGCGAGAGCATCTTCTCGACGCGATCAAAGATCTCGCAGGTCAGCGACACCTCGTCCGGGCCGTGCATCTTCGGCTTGACGATATAGGCAGATCCGGTGCGGCTGTTCTTGACCTTGGAGTTGCCCTTGAGGTCGTGGATGGCGAGCAGGCCGGAGACGGCGGCGTCGAGCAGGCCTTCCGGAACTTCCTCGCCGGCCTCGTCCAGCACCGCGTCGGTGAACATGTGGTGACCGCAATTGCGCATCAGCAGCAGGCTGCGGCCATGCAGCTTCACTTCGCCCTTGCCGTCCGGCGTCTTGTAGCTGCGGTCACTGTTGAGCGAACGGGTCAGCGTCTTGCCGCCCTTCTCGAAATCGGCCGAGAGCGTGCCGTTCATCAGGCCAAGCGTGTTGCGATAGACCAGCACCTTGTCCTCGGCATCGACCGCGGCGACCGAGTCTTCCATGTCGAGGATGGTCGAGACCGCGGACTCCATGATCATATCGGCGACGCCGGCGGGATCGTCCTTGCCGATCACGCTGCTGCGGTCGATCTTGACCTCGACGTGCAGGCCGTTGTTGGCGAGCAGCACCGCGGACGGCGCGGCGGCATCACCCTGGAAGCCCGCGAATTGCGCGGCGTTCTTCAGCGCGGTGGCATTGCCGCTCTTCAGCTTCACCGCGAGCTGGCCCGCCACGACGCTGTAGGCGGTGACGTCGGTGTGGCTGCCGGTCGCCAGCGGCACGGCGGCATCGAGGAACGCCTTGGCCTTGGCGATCACCTTGTCGCCGCGCGCCTTGTTGTAATCCTTGCCGCTCTCGGCAGCGTCGTGCGGGATCGCGTCGGTGCCGTAGAAGGCGTCATAGAGCGAGCCCCAGCGCGCATTCGCCGCGTTCAGCGCGTAGCGCGCGTTGGTGAGGGGCACGACGAGCTGCGGGCCGCAGATCTTGCCGATCTCTTCGTCCACATTGGCGGTCTCGACCTTCTGCGTTGCCGGCTCGGGGACGAGATAGCCGATCTCCTTCAGGAAGGCGGTATAGGCATCGAGGTCGAACGCCTTGCCCTTGTTGGCACGGTGCCAGTCGTCGATCTTGGCCTGCAGCGTGTCGCGCACGGCGAGCAGCGCGCGGTTCTTCGGCCCCAGATCCTTGATGATGGCGGCGACCCCGGCCCAGAACGCATCCGGCGCGATCCCCGTTTTCGGGGCCGCTTCCTTGGCGATGAAGTCAAACAGGACGGGAGCGATCTTCAATCCGTGGGCGTCGACGCGTTTCATGATGGGCTTTCTTGTTGGAAATGGCTGTTTTTTGGCTGCTTTTGACCCGACAGCAGCAAAATGCGCCCATAAGGGGCGGCTTTCAGGGCCTATTAGCCCCAAAATCGGGGCCGTGAGAAGGCCTCCAAAAGTTGTCAAAATGTCAAGGCGAGGTGTGGGAGGCAGCTCGTTTTACAAACGCTTGAGCCCGGCTTAGCGCCACGCGCACAACTGCGCTCCCTCCCCCTTGCGGGGGAGGGCAGGGGAGAGGGGTAGCCCAGGAAAAGGTGTGTCTGTCCTCGACGATGAAATCATGTAGCGCCGATGGAGAGAGTCCCCGTGCGGACCCCTCTCCCTAGCCCTCCCCCGCAAGGGGGGAGGGAACGCAGTAGAGCGTGGGGACAGAGCGCGGCGTCTCTCGTGGAGAGCGCGCGCTCAAATATTCGCGGCGAGGTCCACGAGCTCGTCGAACAGCACGCCGGTGGTCTTCAGCATCCGTTCGATCTCGTCCGCGGCGTCCGCAACCGTGCGGGCTGACGTGTCGATCACGAGCTCGGCAGCCTGCGGCGCTTCGTAGTCGTTGCCGATGCCGGTGAACGACGCCAGCGCGCCGGCGCGGGCCTTCTTGTAATGGCCCTTGGGATCGCGATCCTCGCAGACCTCTGCCGGCGTCGCGACATGGATCTCGCGGAACGCGGTGTCGGCGATGCGGCGCGCGGTCGCGCGGTCCTCACGGGCCGGCGAGACGGCGGCGACGATCGCGATGTGGCCGTTGCGGGCGAGATGGGTCGCGACCTCGGCGAGGCGGCGGATGTTCTCGCTGCGGTCGGCGGCGGAGAAGCCGAGATCGTTGTTGAGCCCAGCGCGCAGCGTGTCGCCGTCGAGCAGGATCGGCGAGCCGCCATTGGTGAACAGCCGACGTTCCAGCGCCTTTGCCAACGTCGACTTGCCGGACGCAGGCAGGCCGGTGAGCCAGACCACGGCGCCGTTGTGGCGGTAGCGCGCGGAGCGTTCGTCGGGCCGCAGCGCCGATTCCACCGGCACGATGTCGACCGGCACGGCGCGCTGGCCGGCATCGACCGACAGCACGAGACCACCGCCGGCGATGCGCCCCGAAACCTCGATCACGAGACGGCCGGTCCGCGGATTCTCGGTGTAGGGATCGGCGGCAATCGGGCTCGAAAGGGAAATGTCGATCTCGCCGACATGGTTGCGGCCGATCGCCTTGTTCTCGACGCTCGACAGCTCGCCGGGATCGACCGCCTTCTCGATGGCGACGACGGTGGCGCGGCTTTCCTTCGGGCCGCAGCGGACCAGGAGCTGGTCGCCCTTGGCGAGCGGCTTGTCGTGCAGCCAGAAGATCCGCGCGCGCAGGCGGCGCGTCTCGCGCGGCGCGGAGCCGACATGCGCGACGATGTCGCCGCGCTCGATGAACAATTCGCGGTCGAGCGTGATGCCGACCGAGCGCCCCGCGCCCTGCCGTCCCGCGACCGGCGTTACCGGCCAGCTTTCGACCGTCTTGATCCTGGCGATCTTGCCGGCCGGCATGATCACGATCTCGTCGCCGGCAATGAGGCTGCCGGATTCGATGCGGCCCGCCACGATGCGGCGATCGTCGAACTTGTAGATCGCCTGCACCGGCAGGCGCAGGGCGAGGGCTTCCAGCGGACGCGCCGGCTCGAGCCGATCCAGCGCCTCGACCACGGTCGGACCCTTGTACCAGCCGATGCGGTCGGTGCGCTCCGCGACGCCGTCGCCGTCGCGGGCCGAGATCGGGATCACCGCCGTCGGCGTCACGCCGAGGCCGTTGAGATGCGCCGAAATCTCGTCGCTGATTTCTTTGAAGCGCTCGGCGCTGAAATCGACGCGGTCCATCTTGTTGACGACGATCGCGACCTGCTTCACGCCAAGCAGATGCAGGAGATAGCCGTGCCGACGGGTCTGGTCACGCACGCCTTCGAGCGCGTCGATGATCAGCACCGCGCCGTCGGCCTGCGAAGCGCCGGTGATCATGTTGCGCAGGAATTCGGCATGGCCGGGCGCGTCGATCAGCACGATGTCGCGCGAATTGGTGCGGAAGCGGATCTGCGTGGTGTCGATGGTGATGCCCTGGTCGCGCTCGGTCTGGAGCGCGTCGAGCAGGAACGACCATTCGAACGGCATGCCGCGCCGCGCGCTGACGGCTTTCAGCATCTCGAGCTTGCCGTCGGGCAGGCTGCCGGTCTCGTGCAGCAGGCGGCCGACCAGCGTCGACTTGCCGTGGTCGACATGGCCGACGATGACGATGCGGACCTGCGGACGCGTGGTGCCGTTCGGAGTTGCGGGCGAAGCGGGGGTGACGATCATGTTCATAGCCGCGTTGCGTCCTTGAATCAGAGATAGCCGGCGACGCGCAGACGCTCGAAGGCGTCCTCGGTCTCATGGTCGAGCGCACGGCCGGCACGTTCCGGCACCTTGGTCTGCTCGAGCTCGGCCAGGATCTCGTCGATGTTCGACGCGGTCGACGCGACCGGATTGGTGATGTCCTGATCGCCCAGCGAGCGATAGCGCTTGCCGTCCTTGGCGAGATACAGCGGGATGATCGGAATGTTCTCGCGCTTGGTGTAGGCCCAGATGTCGGCCTCGGTCCAATGCAGGATCGGATGGATGCGCAAATGCGCGCCTTGCGGCGGCGACGCATTGAAATGATCCCAGAACTCCGGCGGCTGGTCGCGCACGTCCCAATTGCCTTCGAGCCCGCGCGGCGAGAACACGCGCTCCTTGGCGCGCGTCGCCTCTTCGTCGCGGCGGATGCCGGCGATCAGGCCGTCAAAGCCGAATTTGGCGAGCGCCATCTTCAGACCTTCGGTCTTGCGCGCAGCGGAACGGGCCGCCGGCGGCAGCGTTGGGTCGACGGCATCGATCGGCGGGCAGGGTTCGACGCGCAGGTCGAGCTCCCACTCTTTCCCGTAGTGATCGCGGAAGCGATACATCTCCGGAAACTTCTTGCCGGTATCGACGTGGAGGGCCGGGAACGGCAGCCGGCCGAAGAACGCCTTGCGCGCCAGCCAGATCATGACGTTGGAGTCCTTGCCGAGCGACCACAGCAGGGCGATCTTCTTCAGGCGGCCAAAGGCCTCGCGAAAAATGTAGATGCTCTGCGCCTCGAGCTGGTCCAAATGGTCCATGCTGGGGGCGGTCAGCCCGACGGGAATTTGCTCGGAAACGGGAGCCCGTAAGTCCCGTCCATCTGCACCGGAATCGGTCCTGAGAAGATGCATCTCTGCCACTTTGCGTTTGGAGGCGAATTTTCTATAGTTGCGGTGCAGAAGAGAAGAAAAAATTTTCTCTTTGCGCGCCCGAAACGACACATATATAGAAAATAATTCCAGTCAACCCCGGATGTGGGGGAAGCGAGTATCGCATGCGGTTCTTGCCGGTGTTCCTCGATCTCAAGGCCGGTCCGGTGGTCCTCATCGGCGCGGGTGAGCTTTTGCGCGCCAAACTGCGCGTGCTCGCTGCTGCCGGTGCGCGCATCCGCGTGCATGCGATCGACGGCAATCAGGACCTGAGCCTCAGTTCCGAAGACGCTGCGCGGGTTGAAATCGCCACTGGCGATCCGCTCACCGCCGATCTCTCGGGCGTCATTGCCATCGTTTGCGCCGGCGCGGGCGATGTCGGCGTTGCCATGTCGGCGCGCGCCAAGGCGCTCGGCCTGCCCGTCAACGTCATGGACGATCTCGAACATTCCAGCTTCATCTTTCCGGCGATCGTCGATCGCGGCGACGTGGTGGTCGCGGTCGGCACCGGCGGCACCTCGCCCGTGGTGGCGCGGCGCGTGCGCGAGAAGATCGAGGCGCTGCTGCCGGCCCGCATCGGCGAGCTTGCCGAGTTCATCGGCGGCTTCCGCAAATCCATCAACGAGCGCATCGCCGAGTTTCCGCTGCGCCGCCGCTTCTGGGAGCGCGTCATCGACGGTCCGATCGGCGCGTCCGTGCTCGCGGGCCGCAAGTGCGAGGCCGACGCCGCGATCAAGGCGATCTCCGATCCGTCCGCGTTCGCGCGTGCCGACAAGCCGGAAGGCTCCGTCGCGCTGGTCGGCGCCGGGCCCGGCGATCCCGACCTTCTCACCATCAAGGCGCTGCGCGCGCTCCAGGATGCCGACATCGTCTTCCATGACGAACTGGTCTCGGGTGAAATTCTCGACCGCATCCGCCGCGACACCACGCGCGTTCCGGTCGGCCGCCGCGTCGGCAAGCCGGGCATCGGCCAGGACGCCATCAACAAGCGCATGATCGAGGCCGCGCAATCCGGCCAGCGCGTGGTGCGGCTGAAGGGCGGCGACCCCATCGTGTTCGGCCGCGGCGGCGAAGAGGTCGAAGCGCTGCGCGCGGCCGGCGTCGCCTATTCGATCATTCCCGGCATCACCGCTGGGCTCGGCGGCGCCGCCGATTTCGAGGTGCCGCTGACCTATCGTCATGAGGCGACCCGCATCACCTTCCTCACCGCGCACAAGGCGCGCGATGCCGAGAATGTGGACTGGTCGACGCTGACCGACACCAAGATGACCGTCGTGGTCTACATGGGCATGACCGCTGCCCCCGCAATCCGCGAAGGCCTGTTCGCGGCCGGCCGTTCGCCGGAGACGCCGGTCGGCGTGTTCTCCCGCGTCACGCGGCCGGACGCACAAGGCGCGATCGGCACGCTGCGCGACCTGCCCGAGCTCGTGCGGCGGACCCATGGCGGTCCCGCCATCCTCATCATCGGCGACGTGGTCCGGCATGCCGGTTCACTTCGCCGCGAAACACCCAAACAAATCATCTCTGACCTCCTGGATGCTGCCGAATGACCTCTCCCTTGCAAAAGAAACTTAAAATCAGCGATTCCTCCGTCGTGACCGCTAACCGTACCTGGGATGGCGTTGTCGTCTACCGCACCGCTGCCAAGGGCTGGTCGGCTGACCTCGCAGACGCCGCGATCGTGCGAAACTCCGATGAGGCGAAAGCGTTGCTCGCCGAGGCCGTGGCCGATGACGTCGGCGCGATTGGTCCCTATATCGCTCCGGTCCAGATCGGCGAGGACGGCAAGATCGTGCCCGGAAATCTGCGCGAGCAGATCCGCCGCGATGGCGTGACCATCGACTTGCCGGTTTAATCGCAGGTCGGGCTGTAAGGCACTTTAATCATGTACGCTTACGACGAAATCGATCGCACGCTGGTCAACGAGCGCGTCTCGGAATTCCGCGACCAGGTGCAACGCCGTCTCTCGGGCGAGTTGACCGAGGACGAATTCAAGATGCTGCGCTTGCAGAACGGCGTCTATCTGCAACTGCACGCCTACATGTTCCGCGTCGCGATTCCCTACGGAACGCTGGCGTCGAACCAGTTGCGGCAGCTTGCCCATGTCGCGCGCAAATATGACCGCGGCTACGGCCATTTCACCACGCGCCAGAACATCCAGTTCAACTGGATCAAGCTTTCGGACCTGCCGGATGCGCTGGCCGATCTTGCCGAGGTCGGCATCCACGCGATGCAGACCTCCGGCAACAACATGCGCAACGTCACCTCGGATCAGTGGGCCGGCGTCGCGCCGGGCGAGATCGAGGATCCCCGCATCTGGTCGGAGCTGATCCGCCAGCACACTACGCTGCATCCGGAATTCTCGTTCCTGCCGCGCAAGTTCAAGATCGCGATCACCGCGTCGGATCACGACCGCGCTGCGATCAAGGTCCACGACATCGGCCTGCGGCTGATCAAGAACGAGAAGGGCGAAACCGGCTTCGAGGTGCTGGTCGGCGGCGGTCTCGGCCGCACGCCGTTCATCGGCAAGACCATCAAGCACTTCGTCCACGGCCGCGATCTCCTGAGCTATATCGAGGCGATCCTGCGCGTCTACAACCAGTACGGACGCCGCGACAATATCTACAAGGCGCGCATCAAGATCCTGGTGCACGAGCTCGGCATCGAAAAGTTCTCCCGCGAGGTCGAGGAGGAGTGGCAGCATATCCGCAACTCCTCGCTTCAGATCGACGACGAGGTGATCGAGGACATCCGCTCGCGCTTCATCTATCCGGCTTATGAGAAGCTGCCGCACATGCCGGACGAGCTGCGCCAGGCCGCGGCCGATCCCGATTTCGAGGCGTGGCGCAAGAACTCGGTCGCCGCGCACAAGAACCCGGGCTACTCCATCGTCACGATCTCGCTGAAGCCGATCGGCGCGCCTCCGGGCGATGCCACGGCCGAGCAGATGGATGCGCTGGCCGATCTCGCCGACAAATATTCCTTCGGCGAGATCCGCGTCGGTCATGAGCAGAATTTGGCGCTGCCGCATGTTGCCAAGCGCGACCTGCCGGCGCTGTGGAAGGCGCTCGACAAGCTTGGGCTGGCGACGCCGAACGTCAACCTGATCACCGACATCATCGCCTGCCCGGGACTCGACTATTGCTCGTTGGCCAATGCGCGCTCGATCCCGATCGCGCAGGAGCTGACGCGGCGCTTTGCCAACCATGAGCTCGCCAATCTGATCGGGCGGCTGCATATCAACATCTCCGGCTGCATCAATGCCTGCGGCCATCATCATGTTGGCCATATCGGCATTCTCGGTGTCGAGAAGAACGGCGAGGAGGTCTACCAGATCACCATCGGCGGCCGTGCCGACGAGAGCGCCGCGCTTGGCAATCTGATCGGCCCCGGCGTCAAGTTTGACGAGGTCGCTGACGTCGTCGAGGACATCGTGGAAGCCTATCTGGCGCTGCGCGAGCGGCCGGAGGAGCTGTTCGTCGACACCGTGAAGCGCCTCGGCGTCGAACCCTTCAAGGAGCGCGTCTATGCCACTCGTTAACGGCGGAAAAATCGCCGACGACAGCTTCGTCAAGCTTGCCGTCGACACGCCGCTGCCCGAGGGCGGCGACATCCTGGTGCCGGCCGAGCGCTTCCTCAGTGATGCGGACGCGCTGCTCAAGCGCGGCGGCAAGGTCGGCGTGATCTGGCCGAACAATCGCGATATCGCCGAGCTCGTGCCCTATCTCGGCAAGATCGCCGTCGTCGCATTGGTGTTCCCGAGCTTCCGCGATGGCCGCGCCTACAGCCAGGCGCGCCTGCTGCGCGAGCGCTATAATTATCGCGGCGATTTGCGTGCCACCGGCCAGGTGCTGCGCGATCAGTTCGTGTTCATGCTGCGTGCCGGCTTCGATTCCTTCGAGGTCAAGAAGCAGGCCGACGCGGAAGCCTTCATGCAGACGGCGAAGCGCTATTCGGTGTTCTATCAGCCGACCGGCGACGGCCGCATCACCGCGCTGCACCGGCGGATGCAGCTGCGTCACTCCGAAGGTGTCGGCACGTGAACGCAATCGCGCCCCAGGTCGCTTCGGTGTCCGCGTCCGCGCTGCCCTCGGCGGAGGAACTCGATCGCGCGCTGCGCGATGCTTCGCCCGCGGAGGTCATCGCCGCGGCGTTGCAGGCGGTCGGGCGCGAGAAGCTTGCGCTGGTGTCGTCCTTCGGCACGGAATCGGCGACGCTGCTGAAGGTCATGGCCGACGTCGATCCGGCGATCCCCGTGATCTTCCTCGACACCGGCTGGCTGTTCGAGGAGACGCTGGCCTATCGCGACACGCTGATCGCGGAACTCGGCTTGAAGGACGTCCGCTCGATCAGGCCTGCCGAGGAGACGCTGTCGCGCGAAGATCCCGACCGCGACCTCTGGTTCTCCGATCCAGACGCCTGCTGCCGCATCCGCAAGGTCGAGCCGCTGGCGCGTGCGCTGAAGCCGTTCGATGCGTGGCTCAATGGCCGCAAGCGCTTTCAGGGTAATGCGCGCACCGACATTCCGGTGGTCGAGGATGATGGCGCGCGGTTGAAGTTCAACCCCTTCGCCAATGTCTCGCGCGAGGAACTCGAAGCCATTTTCGTCCGCGCCAAATTGCCGCGTCATCCGCTGGTGGAGTCCGGTTTCCTGTCGGTTGGGTGTATGCCTTGCACCAGCAGAACGGCCGAGGGCGAGGATGCACGCGCCGGTCGCTGGCGCGGCCGAGCCAAGACAGAATGCGGCATCCACACGATGAAGACTTCGTAGCACAGTCGAGCTGTCCGGCTACGAACAAGAAAATCCGGTTCCGTTGACTTGAGAGCGTTTCGCCCCGAGTTATGCCCGCGTGCCATCGATGACGATGACGTCGTCGAGGTGAATGGAGATGGACATGATGCGCCGTATCGTTCCGCTCGCGGCAGGGCTGCTCTTGACTGGATTGTTGGCAAGCTCGGCTCTCGCCGCTGACATCAATCTCTTGAACGTGTCGTACGATCCGACGCGTGAGCTCTATGCCGAGTTCAACAAGGCGTTCGCGAATGCCTATCAGAAGGAAACCGGCAAGAGCGTCGAGATCAAGCAGTCGCATGGCGGCAGCGGCTCGCAGGCGCGTGCCGTGATCGACGGATTGCAGGCCGACGTGGTGACGCTCGCGCTTGCCTATGACATCGACGCCGTCGCGAACAAGGGCCTCACCGCGACCGACTGGCAGAAGCGTCTGCCGCAGAATTCATCGCCCTATACCTCGACCATCGTGTTTCTGGTGCGCAAGGGCAATCCGAAGGGCATCAAGGACTGGGACGATCTGCTCAAGACCGGTGTCTCGGTGATCACGCCGAACCCGAAGACCTCCGGCGGGGCGCGCTGGAATTATCTCGCGGCCTGGGGCTTTGCCCAAAAGAAATACGGCTCGGCCGACAAGGCCAAGGACTTCATCGGAAAGCTCTACCAGCAGGTGCCGGTGCTCGACACCGGTGCGCGCGGCGCCACCGTGACCTTCGTCGAGCGCGGCGTCGGCGACGTGCTGCTGGCCTGGGAGAACGAGGCCTACCTCGCTCTGAAGGAGTTTGGTGCGCAGAAGTTCGAGATCGTGGCGCCGCCGCAATCGATCCTCGCCGAGCCGCCGGTCGCGATCGTCGACAAGGTTGCCGATAAAAAAGGCACCCGCAACGCGGCCGATGCCTACCTCCAGTATTGGTATACCAAGGAAGGTCAAGAAATCGCCGCGCGCAATTTCTACCGTCCGCGCGACGCCGAGATCGCCAAGAAGTACGAAAACTCCTTCGCCAAGGTCGAACTGTTCACGATCGACGACGTTTTCGGCGGCTGGACCAAGGCGCAGAAGGAACATTTTGCCGACGGCGGCGTCTTTGATCAGATCTACAAGAACTGATCGGGCGCCGTCTTAGGAGTAGCAGGGGGCCTGGTGAGCGCAGTTGCAGCACGACGACGGACATTGCCGGGCTTCGGTCTCACGATGGGACTGACGCTTTCCTGGCTCTCCATCATCATCCTGATTCCGCTTGCCGGGCTGTTCCTGAAATCGCTGGAGCTGAGCCCCGAGCAATTCTGGAACATCCTGTCCAGCCGCCGCACCCTCAACGCCTTGCGCGTCTCCTTCGGCCTCGCCTTTGCGGCGGCCTGCGTCAATCTCGTCATGGGCAGCATCATCGTCTGGGCGCTGGTGCGTTACCGCTTCCCCGGACGCCGGCTGTTCGACGCCATCGTCGACGTGCCGTTCGCGCTGCCGACCGCGGTCGCCGGCGTCGCGCTGACCGCGCTGTTTGCCGAGAAGGGCTGGCTAGGTGCGCCGCTCGCCGCGCTCGGCATCAAGGTGGCGTTCACGCCGATCGGCATCTTCGTCGCCATGATCTTCATCGGCATCCCCTTCGTGGTGCGCACCGTGCAGCCGGTGCTCCAGGACCTCGACCCCGAGATCGAGGAGGCCGCCGGCAGCCTCGGCGCCAGCCGCTGGCAGACCATCATCCGCGTGATCCTGCCCTCGCTCGGACCGGCGCTGCTCACCGGCCTCGCACTCGCCTTCGCCCGCGCGGTCGGCGAATACGGCTCGGTGATCTTCATCGCCGGCAATCTGCCTAATGTCTCCGAGATCGCACCGCTCCTGATCGTGATCCGGCTGTCCGAATTCCGCTATGCCGACGCGACCGCCATCGCCGTGGTCATGCTCGTCGTCTCCTTCGTCATCATCTTCGCCGTCAACCGGCTCCAGCGCTGGGCGCAGAGCCGGATTCCGGCGCGCTGAGGGCAGATCATGACGATGCAGATCGCAGATTCCGTCTCGCTGCCTTCGACCGATGCGCGCGCGCGTGCGCACGCCGCTGCGGCACGCGACAGCCTCCGCACCGAGCCGCCGGCAATACGTATCACCATCATCGCGCTGGCGGTGATCTTCCTCAGCGTCTTCGTCGTGCTGCCGCTGGTTCTGGTGTTCGCGCAGGCCTTTTCGAGAGGCGTTCTCGCCTATTTCTCTGCGCTTGCCGAGCCGGAAGCGCTGGCTGCAATCAAGCTGACGTTGATCGTGGCGGCGATCTCGGTCGGCCTCAATCTCGTATTCGGCCTCGTCGCGGCATGGGCCATCGCCAAGTTCGAGTTTCGCGGCAAGACCTTCCTGATCACGCTGATCGACCTGCCGTTCTCGGTGAGCCCGGTGATCTCGGGCCTCGTCTTCGTGCTGCTGTTCGGCGCGCAGGGCTATTTCGGCAGCTGGCTTAGGGATCACGATATCCAGATCCTGTTCGCGGTGCCCGGCATCGCGCTCGCCACCACCTTCGTGACCTTCCCGTTCGTGGCGCGCGCGCTGATCCCCCTGATGCAGGAGCAGGGCACGCAGGAGGAGGAGGCCGCGATCTCGCTCGGCGCCTCCGGCCTGCAAACCTTCTTCCGCGTCACCCTGCCCAACATCAAATGGGGCGTGCTCTACGGCGTCCTGCTCTGCAACGCGCGCGCGATGGGCGAATTCGGCGCCGTGTCGGTGGTATCCGGACACATCCGCGGCGAGACCAACACCATGCCGCTGCTGGTCGAGATTCTCTACAACGAGTACCAGTTCGTCGCTGCGTTTGCGATCGCCTCGCTGCTGGCGATGCTGGCCCTGATCACGTTGATCGCCAAGACCGTTCTCGAACGTCACCTCGACGAAGGACACGACGCAAGTGACCATTGAAGTCAGGAATCTCGTCAAGCAGTTCGGCAGCTTCAAAGCCCTCGACGGCGTCGATCTCAAGGTCGACAATGGCGAGCTGCTGGCGCTGCTCGGTCCGTCCGGCTCCGGCAAGACCACGCTGCTGCGCATCATCGCCGGCCTCGACTGGCCCGATTCCGGCGAGGTTTCCTTCAATGGCGAGGATGCGCTGGCGCGGGGCGCGCGCGAACGGAACGTCGGCTTCGTGTTCCAGCACTACGCGCTGTTCCGCCACATGACGGTGTTCGAGAACGTCGCCTTCGGCCTGCGCGTGCAGCCGCGCGCCAGCCGTAAGGACGAGTCCACCATTCGTGCGCGCGTCAAGGAGCTGCTCGATCTCGTGCAGCTCGACTGGCTCGCCGACCGCTATCCGAGCCAGCTCTCCGGCGGCCAGCGCCAGCGCATCGCACTCGCCCGCGCGCTCGCGATCGAGCCGCGCATCCTCCTGCTCGACGAGCCCTTCGGCGCGCTCGATGCCAAGGTGCGCAAGGAGCTGCGCCGATGGCTGCGCTCGCTGCACCAGGAGATCAACGTCACCTCGATCTTCGTCACCCACGACCAGGAGGAGGCGCTCGAAGTCGCCAACCGCGTCGTGGTGATGGACAAGGGCAGGATCGAACAGATCGGCTCGCCCGACGACGTCTATGAAAGCCCGGCGACCGCCTTCGTCCACGGCTTCATCGGCGAATCCATCGAGCTGCCGGTCCAGGTCGAAGGCGGCGTCATCAGGCTCGGCGACCGCCCACTCAATCTTGCAGCAGACGGCTTGGTGTCTGGCGCGTCAAAACTGTTCGTGCGGCGACATGATATGCTGGTCGGCCCGCCCGGAAGCGGTGCCTTCGAGGGCGCTGTGCAGCACGTCCGGAATTTCGGCCCCGTGCAGCGGGCCGAGGTGGCGCTATCCGGCGGCGAGACCATCGAGATCGACGCCCCCCGCGACAGGGAACTGCGCGCCGGCGACACGATCGGCCTCGAACCGCGCCGCTACCGGATATTTGCGGGCTAGTAGGCGCCTCGGCCGAAAGCTCAAATCTTCCTCAATATTCACCTTTCAGCCACGGTTGGTATGCAACAACGGCCCCTCATTTGGGGGCCCCTGAACATGCGCGCTGCGGCCGCAATACTCATCACTTTGCTTCTCGCCGGCTGCGCCGGCAACGAAGCACCGGTCCAGCAGCCGTCGATGTATGCCGACATGTCGGTCCCGGGCACCAAGCTCGATGCGCAGGCGGCAGCGATTATGATCTCGCAATACCGCCAGAACAACGCCCTCGGCACCGTCGTGATCGACCCCGATCTGATGCGGCTCGCCGAATCCCAGTCCCAGGCCATGGCGGCGGCCAACAAGATGGACCATGACGTCCGCGCCCCGCTGGCCAAGCGCCTCAGCGCGGGCGGCTATCCGGCGACGGTGGCGGTCGAGAACGTTTCGGCGGGCTATCATACGCTGGCGGAAGCGTTTTCCGGCTGGCGCGACTCGCCTCCGCACCGGGCCAACATGCTCAAGAGCGGTGTCACAAAACTGGGCATCGCGGCGGGCTATGCTCCCGGCACCAAATACAAGGTGTTCTGGACCATGATCCTGGCCTCGACCGACCCCCGATAAGCCAGACTTGATCCCGGGATGCATTGACGCCGCGGCGGACTGTCGCCACGGTGGCTCGCCTTTTGCTATTGTTCCCAGATGACAGATCATAGCCCGGAAGTCGCAACAGTCCCCGCGAAGGCGCAGCGCGTCCTGGTCCTCCAGGGCGGCGGTGCGCTCGGCTCCTATCAGGCCGGCGCCTACCAGTCGCTGTGCCATTTCGACTTCGAGCCGGAATGGGTCGCCGGCATCTCGATCGGCGCGGTCAATGCCGCCATCATCGCCGGCAACGAGGGACAGACCCGCGTCAAGCGGCTCAAGGAATTCTGGGAGATGGTGTCGGCGCCGGTGCCGTGGAAGCCGATCGGCAAGAGCGATCACAGCCGCGAGCTGTTCAATTCGACCAGTGCCGCATTGATCGCGACCTTCGGCGTGCCCGGTTTCTTCACGCCGCGCATTCCGCCCGCGCCGCTCTGGCCGCCCGGCACCAAGCAGGCCGAGAGTTATTACGACACCGCGCCGCTGAAGAAGACGCTGGAGCGCCTGGTCGATTTCGATCGCATCAACGATCTGAAGACGCGCCTGTCGGTCGGCGCCGTCGGCGTCACCTCGGGCAACTTCAAATATTTCGACAATTACGAGTTCAAGAAGCTCGGCAAGACCATCGGCCCCGAGCACATCATGGCCTCCGGCGCGCTGCCGCCGGGATTTCCGTCCGTCGTGATCGAAGGCGAGCACTATTGGGACGGCGGCATCGCCTCCAACACGCCGCTCGACTACGTGCTCGATGCCGAGGTCGCTCGCGACATGCTGATCTTCCAGGTCGATCTGTTCAGCGCCCGCGGCGATCTGCCGAATTCGTTGCTCGAGGCGACCGAGCGCGAGAAGGACATCCGCTTCTCCAGCCGAACGCGGATGAACACCGACAAGAACAAGCAGATCCATAATGCGCGCCGGGCCGTGCGCGATCTGATTTCCAAATTGCCCGATTATCTGAAGAATGATCCTTCCGTGGAATTCCTCGCGAAGGTATCGCGTGAAAGCACGGTCACCGTGGTGCACCTGATCTATCGCAGCAAGAACTACGAATCTTCGTCGAAGGATTACGACTTCTCGCATGTCGCCATGGTCGAGCACTGGGAAGCCGGCGTGCGCGACGTGCATCTGTCGATGCGCCACAAGGACTGGCTCGAGCGGCCGCAGTCCGGCGAGACCATGGTGACCTACGATCTCACGGGGGACGTCACCGCGCCCCCGCCAAAAAGGAGCGAATAACATGGGTAGTCTGTCAGGCAAGAACGCCGTCGTGACCGGTTCGACCAGCGGCATCGGGCTCGCCTACGCGCGCGCCTTCGCCGCCGCCGGCGCCAATGTCGTCATCAACGGCTTCGGCTCGCCGGAAGATATCGAGAAGGAGCGCGCCAAGATCGAGTCCGACTTCGGCGTGAAGGCGGTGTATTCGCCGGCCGACATGACCAAGCCCGCCGAGATCGCCGGGATGATCGCGCTCGGCGAGAAGTCGTTCGGCTCGGTCGACATCCTCGTCAACAATGCCGGCATCCAGTTCGTCTCGCCGATCGAGGAATTCCCGGTCGAGAAGTGGGACCAGATCATCGCGATCAACCTGTCCTCGGCTTTCCACGCCATCCGTGCCGCGGTGCCCGGCATGAAGAAGAAGGGTTGGGGCCGCATCATCAACACGGCGTCGGCGCACTCGCTGGTCGCCTCGCCCTTCAAGTCCGCCTATGTGTCGGCCAAGCACGGCATCGCCGGCCTGACCAAGACCGTGGCGCTCGAGGTCGCGACCCACAAGATCACCTGCAACTGCATCAGCCCCGGCTATGTCTGGACGCCGCTGGTGGAGAAGCAGATCCCCGACACGATGAAGGCGCGCAACCTCACGCGCGAGCAGGTCATCAACGACGTGCTGCTCGACGCGCAGCCGACCAAGGAGTTCGTCACCTCCGAGCAGGTCGCAGCCCTCGCCCTGTTCCTGTGCGGCGACGATGCCGCGCAGATCACCGGCACCAACCTGTCGATCGACGGCGGCTGGACGGCGGAGTAACGACCGGTGTCATGCCCCGGCTTGACCGGGGCATCCAGTACGCCGCGGCGGAAGTTGCAAGAGCGAGTTCGCCAACGTTAGGCTCTGGAATACTGGATCGCCCGGTCAAGCCGGGCGATGACAGCTAGGGCGGGTGGCCGGCCTAATGCGTCCAGGCCAGCGCCGTCACGATCGCGGAGGACAGGTTCAGCTCCGCGAACATGATCTTGCCGGCGACCACGAACAGCACGCAGGCAAGCGTCAGGCGCAGCACCGTCTCGGGGACGCGCGTTGCACTGAGACTGCCGACGATGATGCCGGGCAGCGAGCCCAGCAGCAGTACGCCCATCAGGGCCCAATCCACATCGCCAAGCGCCCAATGTCCGATGCCCGCGACCAGCGTCAGCGGCACCGCATGCGCGATGTCCGAGCCGACGATGGTCGCCATCGGAAGGCGCGGATAGAGCAGCAGCAGCACGGTGACGCCGACCGCGCCCGCACCGACGGATGAGATCGACACCAGCACGCCGAGCACGATGCCGGTGACGACGGTCGCGATCGCGGTGGTGCGCGCATTGACCTGCTCGAGGCGCTTCCGATAGCGCTCCATGAGGGCCTTGCGGAAGATCAGCGAGGTCGCGGTCAGCAGCAGTGCAAAGCACAGCACCAGATTGACCAGGCTGCGCTCGGAATCGCTCCTGAGGTCGAGCTTCCACAGCACGAGCAGCGTCAGCGCGCTCGCCGGGATGCTGCCGCAGGCGAGCCGCAGTACCGCTGGCCAGTGCACGCTCCGCGACCAGCCATGCACCACGCTGCCGCCGGTCTTGGTGGCGGCGGCATAGAGCAGGTCGGTGCCCACGGCGGTGGAGGGGTGGATGCCGAACAGCAGGATCAGCAGCGGCGTCATCAGCGAGCCGCCACCCACGCCGGTCATCCCGACAAGCAGGCCGACGCCAAATCCGGAGGCGACATAGAGCGGATCAATCATGTCTGGGGAATCTTAGGTTTATCTCGTCGGTTGAGCAATATGACGTAGAATAAAATTTCCCTGAAACGCAATCGCTTCGGTTGAATAAGAAAAATCTTGCTATAGGCGGCGGGCGGGGAGGGGGTTTCAGTCGCCGCCGCGCAAGGCGCGAAACAGCCATTCTCCAGGCCGGCAACCCGGGTGGCAGCGCCTATTTGCCAAACGCCAGCACGTGCAGGCCGAGCCGCCGGCGCACGATCCAGAACAGCAGCACCGTCTCGAATGTCAGCGAGATCGAGGTCGCGGCCGCGGCGCCGTGACCGCCGAAGCGCGGCACCAGCGCGATGCAGAGCACGAGGTTCATGACGAAGGCCAGCGCGTAGGCCAGCGCACAGATCTTCTGCTGGCCGAGCATGTTGAGCAGGCGCTCGACCGGTCCAATCGCGGCGCGCACCACGAGGCCGATCGCGGCGACGAACATGATGTCGTAGCCGACCGTGAATTGCGGGCCGAACAGCCAGAGCAGCGGCTTGCCAAGCGCAAGCAGCACGATGGTCGCGGCCAGCGACGGCCAGAACGTCCAGTTGATGGCATGCGCGACATAGGCCGACAGGCGCGCCTTGTCGCCGAGCGCATTGTACTCGGCGAAGCGATGCGCTGTCGTCGCCGACATCGCGTAATGGATGAACGAGACCAGGGCGAGCGTCTTCACCACCGCGAAATAGACACCGACCTCGTCCGATGGGCGGAACTGCTGAAGCACCAGCACGTCGGTATAGGACAGCAGCAGGTAAAAGCTCTCGACCAGCAGGATCGGCAGCGAGACGGCGAGCCAGCCACCGATGTCGTAGGTCTTGGGGCCCGGCTCGATGTGATCGGCGAGCTTGCGGTTCAGCACCACCATCTGCCCGGTCATCGCGATCCACACCGCGCCGGCGCTCGCGACCATCGCGGCGACCGCGCCGAGGTGATAGCCGAGCAGGAAGGCAGCGGCCGTGATGCCGATGATCAGCGCCTGGCGGATGATGAATTGCGGCATCAGGCCGAGCTGCATCCAGTCATGCGAGCGCGCGATGCCGTCCTGGGTGTTGGCGACGACGAAGGCGGGCAGCGTCATGCAGCCGATATAGAGCGGCAGCACCTCGGCTGGATCGATCCAGGGCGAGAGCAGCTTGACGATACCGGCAAGCGCCAGCGACACCAGCGTGGACACGGCAAAGGTCAGCCAGCGGCTGCCGGAGAGAAAGCCGCGCAGCAGCGCATGCTCGCCGCTGGTGCGATACTCCGGAATGATCTTTTGCGCGGAGGCCGAGATGCCGAAATCCATCATGCTGCCGAGCAGCAGTACCCAGGTCCAGACATAGACGTAGATGCCGTAGTCGGACGTCCCCATCCAGCGCGCGAGCAGAACCTGCGAGAAATAGGCAAGGCCCGCGCTGATCACCCGGATGATGAAGATGGTGCCGGCCAAGCGCCGCGTCAGCGACGCTTCGTTCGACCCGCCCGTCAGCTTCGCGCGCAGCCGCGCGATGAGGCCGGCAGGTCCGGTCGTTGCGGGTTCTGCATCCATCACGGCCAATTCGAGATCCCCAGGGCGTCCGTATCAGGCGTCCCGCGTGCTGCGGCAGGCCTGATGCGGTAGCCCTTGGGGATTAGCAACCATTCGTTAAGATTGGGTTGGGTGAGGCATGCTGCCGCTCCAGCCACCGGCGTCGTCCCCGCCTAGTGCGCAATTGCACACGGGGGGCGGGGACCCATAACCCCAGGGAGACATTGTTGCGCTGGCTGGTAACTCCGAGTCTTCGCCAAACCACTCCCTGTGGCTCGCGCTGCGCGCGCCCCGGGACGACAGCTCCGGCTCACTCCAGATTCGTATTGAACTCGTACGACTTCTCGGGCGCGACGAGCGTGAACTTCAGCGCCGCTCCGTCGGGCTTGGCGCCCGGCGGCAGTCCGTCGAGCTCGAAGGAAAATCGCTGCACGCCGGGTGGGCTGCGCTCGACCGGCGCCGGAATCGGCAACGCCCAATCGAGCGTTGGCCCTTCCACGAACAAATTGACGCCGCGGCTGTCAGGCACGACCACGTCGACCACCACATTCTTGGGACCGTCACGTCTGACGTCGCGGATGGTCAGCGGATTGGGATCACCGATCGCGGCAGGCTTCGGCACGGTGTCGAGCGCGGCACGCAGATTGGCGTCCTCGGTCGAGGCGACGTTGTTGAAGCCGAGCTCGACATTGGCCTCGACGGGAACGCAGAGCTTCTCGCACACGGCGTAGTTGATCTCGGCGCGCAGCGTCACCGGCTTGTCGGGCGCCTTGGGCACGATGCGCAGAGGTAGCACGATCTGGCCGTGATAGCCGATCGAATGCCCGCCCGCGCCGTCATCGAATTTCAGCGGCGCCGGCCACATCACCGTCACCGCTTCGACATTGTCCGACTTGGAGAAATCGAACCGCGGCGGAACGCCGGAATCGCCGGGGATGCGCCAGTAGGTCTTCCATCCCTGCTGGAGCTGGAAGGCGATACCGCCGAGCAGGACAGCGCCGCTGCGCGATCCCGCCAGCAATCGCACTGCGGAATGGCCGTCGCGCTGCCAGGGCGAAGCGTCGTCGGCGCGGGCTGCGAGCGTCATCGACGACGCAAGCAGGGTTGTTGCGACGCCAAACGCCGCATGCAGGGGAACTCTTGTCAGCATGGCACGTCTTTACAGGGTCGCCCCTGGGCAAACCATTGAATTGCTTGTGATGGATGCACCTGAATCAAATCTGTGCAAGCCTTGATTTGACAGCAGCCCGGCCCGACATCAGGATAGGAATCGAAACCGGAGTGCTTCACCGATGGCTCCCACAGGCAAAAGGACGGGCGAAAGCACCCGCAGCGCGGCCCCCGCGCTTCCCAGCTCGGCCGGCTATCTCGACGGCCAGCTCCTGATCGCGATGCCCGTGATGGGCGATGAGCGCTTCGAGCGCTCGGTGATCTATCTCTGTGCGCATTCCGCCGAGGGCGCGATGGGCATCATCGTCAATCATCCCGCCGGCAGCATCGACTTCCCCGAGCTGTTGCAGCAGCTCGGCATCATCAAGAAGGGCGAGCACATCAAGCTGCCGGAGAACGCCGAAAGCATGAAGGTGCTGCGTGGCGGGCCGGTCGATACCGGCCGCGGCTTCGTGCTGCATTCCAGCGATTTCTACATTGAGAACGCGACGCTCCGGATCGACGACGGCGTCTGCCTCACCGCGACCGTCGACATCCTGCGGGCGATCGCCAACGGCTCCGGCCCGAAGCACGCCATCCTCGCACTTGGTTATGCCGGCTGGGCGCCGGGCCAGCTCGAGACCGAAATCCAGAGCAATGGCTGGCTGCATTGCGATGCGGATTCGGATTTGATCTTCGGCGACGATGTCGACGAGAAGTACGGACGCGCGCTGCGCAAGATCGGCATCGATCCCGGCATGCTCTCGAACGATGCGGGACACGCGTAGCTGTTGCGCCAACCTCCGCTGTCGTCCCGGACAAGCGGAGTTTCTGGCAACGCGTAGCGTTGTCCAGAACGGAGCGCAGATCCGGGACCCAT
Source organism: Bradyrhizobium sp. 61 (assembly GCF_023073075.1). NCBI lineage: Bacteria > Pseudomonadati > Pseudomonadota > Alphaproteobacteria > Hyphomicrobiales > Nitrobacteraceae > Bradyrhizobium > Bradyrhizobium sp. 61. The sequence goes on from NZ_JADPIU010000052.1 coordinate 89,578, forward strand.
AACCACAGGAAGTCGTTGTTGAAGCGGGCTGGTCACCACTAGTCTTCGCCAAACCACGGCCTGTGGTTATGGGTCCCGGATCTGCGCTTCGCTTTGCTACGCTTGTCCGGGACGACGGCGGAATTTGTGGCTACTCCAATGCCGCCTACTCCGCCGCCTGCTGCTGTACCGTCGGCTCTGTCCCCGCCACCGTCGCGCGGCGCATGTCGCGGGGCTGGGACTGGTCGTAGCGGCGGACGCGATGCATGGTCTGGCGGTTGTCCCACATCACGAGATCATGCAGCTTCCATTTGTGGACATAGACGAACTCTGCGTTCGTCGCATGGTCGTTCAGATCGCGCAGCAGCAGCCGGCCTTCGGGGACACTCATGCTGACGATCTTGCCGGCATGCGATGAAAGATAGAGCGACTTGCGGCGATGCACCGGATGGGTGCGCACCAGACGTTGCAACACCGGCTTGAACATCTGCTTTTCGTCGTCGGTGTACTCGGTGAAGCCGAGCGATCCGCGCGAATACATCAGCGAGTGCTCGCAGACGAGATCCTCGATCTCGGCCTTGGTGTCGTCATCGAGCGCGTCATAGGCCGCGCGCATGTCGGCGAACTCGGTATTGCCGCCCTTCGGGTTCACCACCCGCGCCGACAGCAGCGAGAATTTTGCGGGGATCGGGCGAAACGAGCTGTCGGAATGCCATAGGCAGTTGCCGAGGTTGAACAGATGCGCGCGGCTGTCCTTCGCCAGCGGCTTGCCATCCTTGCCGAGATTGGAGACGTCGTTGAGGCCCGATTGGAGCCGGTAGTCCTTTTCCTTGGTCACGGTGCCGCCGCGCGCGTCCTCCCGCTGGCCGAAATTCAGCGCGAAGGCCATCTGCTGCTCGTCGGTGATGTCCTGGTCGTGGAAGACCAGCACCGCATATTTGTCCATGGCAGCCTCGACCTCGCGCGCCTCGGCCTCGGTGAGAGGCTTTCGCAGGTCGAGGCCCGAAACCTCACCGACAAAATGTTTCTGAAGCTGCCGGATGGCGATCGTCATGGTGTTTCTCCCGCGAACCGCGAGCGGTTGGTCCCGCTCTGCCGGTGAAAAAGCTACTCCCGCGACCGGAGTTGTCAACGCTCGGCGCGCATATCTCTTAAGCGTCATGGCTCTCACGCGTTGCGCGCCATCAGGCCACCGTCGACAGGGATCACCGCGCCGGTGAGGAAAGACGCAGCCGGCAGGCACAGGCTCAGCGTCATATGCGCGACCTCCTCGGGGTCGCCGTAACGGCCGAGTGCAGTGCGGCGCTTGGCGTAGATCGTCTTGTGCTCTTCGGAGATGCGGTCGGTAATGGCGGTGCGGATCGGGCCCGGGCAGATGCAGTTGACGGTGATGCCCTCGCGGCCGAGCTCGACGGCGAGCGAGCGCGTGAGGCTCGCCACGCCGCCCTTCGCCGCCGAATAGGGGCTGTGCAATGCGGTGGCGCCGAGCGCCTCGGTCGAGGCGATGTTGACGATGCGCGGGCTCTTCGACCTGCGCAGGTGCGGCAGCGCGGCGCGGATGATACGCGGATGCGCCGTCAGCATCACGGCGATGCCCTTGGCCCAGGCGTCTTCGTAAGCCTCGTCGTCGATCGCGACGCGCACGGAGATGCCGGCATTGTTGACGATGATGTCGAGCCCGCCGAAATGCGCCGCGACATCGCCAACCACGCGCTTGATCTCGCCGCCATCGGCGACATCGAGCTTCCACGCCTTCGCGGATCCGGCGTTCGCGGCAATCTCCTTGGCAACGGACAGCGCGCCCTGCTCATCAAAGTCGGTGACGGCGACGTTCGCGCCTTCAGCGGCGAACACGCGCGCTGTCGCGCGCCCCATGCCGCTCGCCGCACCCGTGACGAGAACGGTTAGGCCCTTCACCGACCGGCTGAGCTCCTTGAATTCGGACATGCCGTTTCCTCGCGTCTCTTGTTTCTTGTTATGAGATGGACAAGGCTGGCATCGATCCGCAGACAGGTCAAACAAGCAAAACAAAAGGGGAGGCCGCGATGGCGAACGAGCTCGATTTCTCAGGCAAGCAGGTGCTGGTGGTCGGCGGTTCCAGCGGTATCGGCAACGGCATCGCGCAAGCCTTTCGCGCCAAGGGCGCGCAAGTTGCAGTCTGCGGCACGCGTGCTCATCCCGCGGAATATTCGGCGCAAGAAGGCTCCGATCTCACGGGTCTTTCCTATGCGCAGCTCGACGTCGGCAACACCGGCGCGGTGGAAGCGTTCAAGCCGTCCTTCGACCGTCTCGATGTGCTCGTGCTCGCTCAGGGCGCGGTGCTCTATCGCCGCGGCGAGTTCGAGATGGCCGGCTTCCGCAAGGTCGTCGAGGTCAATCTGATGAGCCTGATGGCCTGCGCCACGCGCTTTCATTCCATGCTGCACGATAGCAAGGGCGCGCTGATCATGGTGTCCTCGACCGCAGCCTATCATTCCACCATGGGCAATCCCGCCTACAACGCCTCGAAGACCGGCGCAGTCGGATTGACGCGGACGCTGGGCGAGGCCTGGGCCGAGGATGGCATCCGCGTCAACGGTATCGCGCCCGGACTCGTCGACACCAAGATGACGAAGGTGACCACCGACAATCCCAAGCGGCTCGAAGGCGCGTTGTCGCGCATTCCGCTGCGGCGATTGGGCACGCCGGCCGACATGGCGGGCGCGGCGCTGTTCCTGGCCTCGCCGCTGTCGTCCTACATCATTGGCCAGACGCTGGTGGTCGATGGCGGGCTCATCCTGTAGCCCGGATGGAGCGACTGGCCCGCCGTAACCCGAAGAGCGCAGGCGGAAGCGTAGTCCGGACTACACACTTTCGCAGAAGCTTGGAACTGCGCTGCTCCTGATCGGTTACTTGGGTTGACCCCCGAGGAGGAGCAACATGGACAAGGATCGGATCGTCGGATCGGCCAAGGAATTCGCTGGGCGCGCAGAAGGCGCCGTCGGTGATCTCGCTGGCGATGCGCAGACACAGGCGTCAGGCAAGGCGCGGGAAGCCGCCGGCACCGTGCAGAATCTCTACGGCCAGGCCAAGGATGCCGTGCGCGACGCCGGCGAGACTGCGGCCGGCTACGCCAAGGATGCCTACGACAAGCCGGCCGAGACCTTGCGCGACGGTTCGCAGGCGATTGCCAAGAAGGTGCAGGACAATCCGCTCGGTGCGCTGCTGATCGCCGGCGGGATCGGCTTCGCACTCGCGCTTCTGATGTCGCGTCCCGCCCGTCGCCCGCCGCCGCGCTGGCGCTATTACGGCTAGTCGCCACCACCCGAATTCCTTCGTGCCCCGGACGCAATGCGGCCTGGGCGATGCGTAGCATCGTCCGGTAACGCCGCTTTGCTGGGCCGGGGCCCATTCTTTTGTGAAATTCGTGAGTGGGCTAGGTCCCGGCTCTGCGTCGCATCACCAAGAGGTGCTGCGACGCGTCCGGGACGCGAGACCTTCGCTTACCGGAACATCTCCGCCGATCGCCCGACGTTACCGGGCGGGCGCGGGATCGCGGGATTGAGATTCGGATTGCGCGGCGCCGGCGCGAATTGACGCGGCGGTGGCTGCGGAGAGCCGAAGCCGAAGAAATCGCGGAATGCCGGCGTTGCCTGGGCCGGCTGCTGCGGCTGCTGCTGTACCGGCGGCTTCTTCGGCGCGAGTCTTGGCGGCGCGATCGCAGCGGCAGCGCTTGGCGTACCGGGAGCAGCAGCACCACCATCCGGCGTCGACGCCGCCATCGGCGTATCGCCCTTGGCCTGCTCGCGGCCGACTTCGCGGCGCGGCCAGGCATAATCATCGGCACGGCCGGCGGGCGCGGCCAGTGGCTCACCCTTCACCATCGTCTTCGCGGCGAGCGCATCGACGGCAGCGGGACGCGAACCCGGTCCGCCCAGCAATTGATCGGCCGAGATCGAGGCCGCAACCAGCGGCACGATCGGTCCCGCCAGCGGCCGCGGCGCGGGCTTGCCGGGCTCGGCGCTGGTGTCGGGGGTCGCAGGCTCGCTCGGCAGCGCAATCGGGCCGGAGCGTCCGGCGAGCAGGCGCGTGATCTCGCGCTCGACATAGTGGGCGAGCTTGCGTGCGCCGGGTTTCGTGAAATAGACGCCGTCATAGCTGCGGAGCTGGCGGATCTGGCCCTCGAAGTCCGGGCCCTTCTGGAGGAAGCGGCCGGCTTCGTCGACAAAGCCGTCCCAGACATCGACATAGGTGATGCCGGCCTTGGCCGCGCCTTCGCGATAGAGCGAATCCAGGAACAGCATGTCCGCGGTGCCCTTGGGGCCGCGGATCGCGGGCAGGCCGACCCAGAGCACCGGAACGCCCTTGGACTTGAGAACGTTGGCCAGCTCCTCGATCTTCTTGCCGTAGAGTTCGACCCAGCGCTCGTCGCGGAATTCGTAGAGACCGTTCGGGTTGCGCGCGGTCTTCTCCGGCGCTGTGACCGCCGGCGTGTCGGCGTTGTCGGCATCGTCCTGCGGCAGGTCGGTGTCGGCGGGCTTGTCGTCCGGCTTGGCGGCCGTGTCGGGTTTAGCATCGCCCGGCTTGGCCGGTGGCTTGGCGCGCGCGCCCTTGTCGTTCTTCTTGTCCGTCGCCTTGTCGGATTTGTCGGGTGCGGCCTCGCGGATCGAGATGCGGTCGTTGAGGCCGAGCATGACGACGATCACATCAGGCTTCTCGGTCTCGAGAATCCCCTTCGCTGCCGCCGCCCAGTCCGCGGGCTCACCCTTCGGCTGGTACTTGATCAGGCCGGACGTGGTCTTGTGCTTGCGGATCACGCCCATGTCGGGCTGCTCGGTGTAGGCGTCTTCGAGGCCGTAGGCGAGCCAGTCGGCCATGGCGTCGCCGATCACCAGCACGTTCTTGTCGGGCGTGGTGTCGCGCTTGGCTGGTGCCGGCGCGCGCGAAAAATCCTGGCGCGGCGCCTGCTGCTGCTGCGGCTGCTGGAATGGCGCGAAGAAGTCGCCGCCGAACCAGCCGCCGCCTCCACCGTTCCGCGGTGGCGGGGCCTGCCGCTGCGGCGGACCGCCGAAACCGGGGAAGTTGAAGAACTGCGCCGAGGCGGGTCCTGCAACCGACACCAGAATCGCAAGCGCCGTCCCCAGCGCGATCAGCGGGCCGGTCTCGGTCAGCGCCTTGAACAGGGACTTCTTCGACATGCGATCTCAGGCACGCGCAATGGGGATTGGGACAGGCTCGATATAATAGCGGAATCAGGCGCCAAACGGGCAGATTCTTCTGCCATACACCGGGGAACCGCCGTCCCCGTCAAGGCGATCGGGCAATTTCCCTGTTCAGGGTTACTTTCGGGGCGGTTTTACCGCCCGCGGAGGCGATCCAGCACGTCCGAGGAGGCAAATCCGTCGGCGGGGACCCCGATCGAGGCTTGGAAATTGCGCAGCGCCTCCCGGGTCTGGCCGCCGAACTGGCCGTCCGGGGTGCCCTTGTAGAAGCCGCGCTGGGCCAAGAGCTGCTGGAGTTCCAGCCGTTCAGTGCGGGACAGCTCGCGCTCCTGCCGCGGCCAGGGCTGCACGAAGGGCTGGCCGCCGCGCAGGCGGTCGGCGAAATGGCCGATCGCCAGCGCATAAGCCTCGGCCGGGTTGTACTTCATGATGACGCGGTAATTCTGCAGCATCAGGAAGCCCGGGCCCTGCGCCCCGGCGGGCGCCAGCAGATAGGCTTTCTCGGCCGGATGCGGGAAGGGCTGGTTGGCCGGGCGCTTGAGCCCGAGCTTCTCCCACTGCGCCATCGTCATCGCCTTGGCGCGATCGGCCAGCATGTAGTTGAAGCCCTGGGGCACCACGACCTCGTAGCCCCAGGTCTGGCCGGCCTGCCAGCCGTCCTTCTTCAGATTGTTGGCGGTCGAGGCGATCAGATCGGTGGGATTGTCGACGACGTCGCGCCGTCCGTCGCCATCGCCATCCACGGCAAAGCGCTTGAACGCAGTCGGCATGAACTGGGTCGGGCCGAAGGCGCCGGCCCAGGAGCCGCGCATTTGCTCAGGCCTGAGATCGCCGCGGTTGAGGATCTCCAGCGCGGAGAGAAACTCGTCCTTGAAATAGGCCTGGCGGCGGCCGATGCAGGCGAGCGTCGCGGTCGATTGCAGCACGCTGCGGTCGCCCATCTGCGTCGAGTAATTGGACTCGATGCCCCAGATCGAGGCGATGATGTAGCGGTCGACGCCGGTGGCCTTTTCGGTGGCGTCGAACTGCGCCTTGTATTTGGCGAGGACCTCGCGGCCCTTGGCGAGGCGGTTGTCGTTCACGAGGATGTCGAGATAGTCCCAGATCGACTTGGTGAACTCCGGCTGCGAATCCATCAGATCCATGATGCGCAGATCAGGCGACAGCCCGGCCGTGAAGCGCTGGAAGTTCTCCTGCGTGATGTTGCGCCGTGCGGCATCGGGCCACATCCCCGCCACGCAATTGTTGAAGTTTGAGGCGGCCTCGCGGATCGCGGCGGCCGTCATCAACGGGTGGCCGGAGGCGCCGTCCTCGCCGGTCCATGGCAAGGCGCCGCCGGGGCCGGGCGGGGCTTGCGAGGGCGCTGGATTCGAGCCGGAAAAAATACCGCCGAACAGGTTCGACAACCCGTTCTGCGCTTGGGCGTGCGCGCTGACAGGCAGCAGCACGGCGGCCGCAAGCATCATTGCGCCGGTCACAAATCCAGCACGTTTCGCCAGCGCTGCCACTGATTGCATCATACCCTACCTGTCCGGCCGAAAATCCGCCTTCAGGAGGCCCGGTACCGGTTGCCAATAGCTTAACAAAGGTGAAATTTTGGTGTCGGCCTTTTTCTCAACTCTGTGAGTGCGAGGCCCCACATCCGCCTTTGTTAGCGGCTGCAAACAAGCTAGCAAGATACCATTGCTCCCTTCACGTCCTCAGGTATTCGATCTGTCCCATGAAAATTCGCAAAGCCGTATTCCCCGTCGCCGGCCTCGGCACCCGCGTCCTGCCCGCCACCAAGGCGATGCCGAAGGAAATGCTGACCATCGTCGACAAGCCGCTGATCCAGTACGTCTATGACGAGGCGAGGGAAGCCGGCATCGAGCATTTCATCTTCGTCACCGGCCGCAACAAAAACGTCATCGAAGATCATTTCGACAAGATGTTCGAGCTCGACGCGACGCTCGCCGCGCGCGGCAAGAAGGCCGAGCAGGACATCCTGGCGCAGAACCAGCCGGAGGCCGGCGCAGTCAGCTTCACCCGCCAGCAGGCGCCGCTCGGCCTCGGCCACGCCGTCTGGTGCGCGCGCGACATCGTCGGCAACGAGCCGTTCGCGGTGGTGCTGCCCGACGAGCTCGTGCTCAACACGACCGGCTGCCTCAAGCAGATGATCGAGACGGCTTCAACGCTCGGCGAAAAATCCAACGTCATCGCGGTCGAGGCGGTGCCCGACCATCTCACCCATCAATACGGCATCTGCGGCGTCGGCAAGCGCACCGGCAAGATGTTCGAGGTCGACGGCATGGTCGAGAAGCCGGCCAAGGGCACCGCGCCCTCCAACCTCTCCATCACCGGCCGCTACATCCTCCAGCCGGAGATCTTCAAGATCCTGGAGACCCAGGAGCGCGGCGCCGGCGGCGAGATCCAGCTCACCGACGCCATGATCGGCCTCGCCAAGTCGCAGAAATTCTACGGCGTCGAGTTCGAGGGCGAGCGCCATGATTGCGGCTCCAAGCCCGGCTTCCTCCGCGCCAACATCGCCTACGGCCTGAAGCGGCCGGAACTGCGCGATGGGCTGATCGCGGAGATGAAGAAGTATCTGGGGCAGTAGCTGCCACTCTCGGTGTCGTCCCGGACAAGCGAAGCGCAGATCCGGGACCCATAACCCCAGGGAGTTGTTTGGCGAAGACTCGTCGATCGGTACTGCTACCTCCGACGATCGATAGATTCCGCGGTATGGGTCCCCGCGTTCGCGGGGACGACACTGAGGCCTCAAGCCACCAGCGACAGCTTCGGAAGGCTCGCGACCACGGACTGGTTGCGGCCGCCGGCTTTCGCCGCATAGAGCGCCTTGTCGGCGGCGGCGACCAGGACCGGCCAGTCCAGGCCGGTCGTAGGAACCAAGCCCGCAATGCCGCAGGAGACCGTCGACGCCGCCTGGTCGTCGGACCAGCCCTGCACCTTGCCGCGGATCGTCTCGGCGACATTGAGGGCCTCGGCGGCCGAGGTGTTCGGCAGCAGCACCGCGAATTCCTCGCCGCCATAGCGCGCGGCGCAGTCGCCGGACCGCCGCACCGAATCGGAAATGCAGATGGCGATGCCGACCAGCACCTGGTCGCCGGCCTGATGGCCGAACGTGTCGTTGTAGGCCTTGAAGTGATCGGCATCGATCATCAGCAGCGCGACCGGCGTCTTCTGGCGCATCGCGCGGCGCCATTCGACGTCGATGACCTGATCGAACTTGCGGCGGTTCTTCAAGCCGGTGAGCGCATCCGTCGTCGCCATCTCCTCGAGCTTGCGCTCGGCTTCGGCACGCCGGCTGATCTCGCGGGCGAGCACCAGCGTCGAGGCCAGCATGAACAGGATGAGCGCCAGGACCACGGCGCCGATGCGGTAGGCTTCCTTCTGCCAGAGCTCGAACACGGCGGCGAGCGGCTTGCCTGCCACCACGAACAGCGGACCCGGGCCGGTGCTGCGGACGTAGAGGCGCGGCGTCGCGTCCACCGGGCCCTGGCCCGCATAGGACCCGCCGGCCTTGAGATTGTCGGCCTTCCAGCTCTGCTGCGTCCCCAGATTCTTGCCGATGACGTCGAGATCGAACGGCCGCCGCATCATGATGGTGCGATCGCGCGTCAGCACGGTGATGGTATCGTCGGGATCGAGGTTCAGGCGCTCGAACAATTCGTGGAAATAGCTGAAACGGATCGAGCCGGTGACGACCCCCAAGAAGCCGCCGTCGGTATCGCTGATGCGCCGGCTCAGCACGATGGAATAGGCGCCGCGAAACAGCATCGGACGGCTGATGAAGAGGCCGGCGTCGGGATCGTCGCGATGAACCCTGAAGTAGTCCTCCTCGCTCCGGTTCTCCGGCAGGGGATCGAGCGTGGAGGCGTCGATGGTCAGCCTGCCCTCGGCATCGAACACCTGGATGGCGCCGAAGTGCCGCGCCGTGGTGGCGTGATCGAACAGGATCAGGTGACGGATCGGCTTCGAGACCGCGTTGATCTCCGGCAGCAGCATGTTGCTGGCGACCGCCTTCAGGGAGAGATCGTAGATCTCGATGTTGCGGCTGATATCTGCTTCGATGGAGGTGGCCAGATTGTCCAGCGTCTGGCGAGCGAGGGCCTCCTCGCCGCGGCGCATGTCCAGCATGACGTTGACGCAAATGGCGGAAAAGCCGATCACCGTCACGACGGACGATATGATCAGCAGCTTCGCCGAAATCCGCCACGGCCGGCGGGTCGTGACGTCGCGCCATCCAGACTGCATCGAGTGCTCCCGACACTAGTGGATGCGCCCGAAATCTTGCGTAGTGTTTAAGCCGGGACGGCGCTGCCACAATGAGTTAAGAATTGGTTTCCGCGGGCATCGCTTTTGGGCAGCGGAGCTGGGACGAGAGGACGATTGTGAACGATTACGACGCGCTGCGGGATTACCTGATGCGGCAGAAGCAAACGGAATTCGTGCTGAGTTTCGAGCAGATCGAGGAGATCATCGGCTCGGCCCTGCCGCGGGCGGCGAATCGCGCCTCATGGTGGGACAGCCTCCGCAGCCCCGACATCCAGATGCCCCAGCGCGAAGCCTGCCTCGCCGCGGGCTTCGTCGCGACGCGGATGCCAGACGGCCAGAGCGTGCGATTCACGAAGAAGAAGCAGCGCAGGTGAGCTGACGCTGCATGATTTTGCGCTGGCTAAGGGGGATTTTTGGCGCAGCCCTGATTGCAACAGGCGTGCTGTTCGCGCTCGCCTTCGAGGCCCGCTACTGGCGCTGGCGCGACTGCTTCAACGAGCTCGGCCGCTGTTACGACCCAGTAACGCAGGATGTTTATCTCGAACAGGCGGGAATGGTCTGGGGCGGTCTTGCCGCGATCTCGCTGGTGGTGGGGTTTTGTTTGGTCGCGGGGCTACGACGCAAGCCAGGGTAGGTCAGCTGGACGCGGTGCGCCGCAAGCGCGAGACGGGGGGCGTTAGCCCAAGTGTAGAGCCACGGCCTTCATTGGCGATTATGGGGCCAGCGTTCGTCATGGGCTCGTATCAGGCATCTGGTCGTCTGCCGGTCGCAGACGCGCACGCATGTGTTCTGGCGCCCTCGAACGTCACCGGCCCCGCCGGTGTAGTCGGCACATGTGCCGAGGCAATTTGCGCCTCGATCCTCGCATCGTGCGGCTGTCACTGCTTCGGCCGATGAGGCGAGGAACACTCCGGTGCCGATGAGGGTCATCGCGTAGAAAAGGTGCCGAGTCATCCGTGACTCCTGAGAAAGACGCGTGGTCTGCTCATTCTGAGAACGACAGCTGCGAGCCCAGTGACCTCGATGACGAAGCCGTTCTGGATCGAATGCTGCGTGCCATCTTTCATGGTGGTCGAGCAGGGCCCATTGATCTGGATCAAGCCCGGCATAAGCGCGCCAGTGCGGCACCCCGCTCGCTTTGCGAGCGACCCTTTCCGGGAGGAGAGCGGAAGAAGATAAGCGCTAGCTCGCCGCTTCCAGCCGCACTTCGGTGAGCAGACGCATCGCCGCGTCCGCGTCCATCGGCTCGCCGAAGGCGAAGCCCTGCGCGTACTCGCAGCCCATCTGGTAGAGCTCGACCGCGTCGGAATCGGTCTCGGCGCCTTCCGCGACCACGTCCATGCCGAGATCATGCGCGAGCGCGATGATCGACTTCAGGATCACCGGACGGGTGCCGCGGTTGGTGGTGCGCACGAAGGACTGGTCGATCTTGATGGTGTCGAACGGGAAGCGCTGCAGATAGGCCAGCGAGGAATGGCCGGTGCCGAAATCGTCGAGCGACAGCCCGGTGCCGAGCTCGCGGATCCGCGTCAGCATCTGGGCTGCGTGCTCCGGGTTCTCCATCACCAGCGATTCCGTCAATTCCAGCTTCAGCGTGCCGCGCGCCACCGAGGAGCGCGACAGCACGGTGCGGATGTCGTGGATCAGATCGTGGCGCAGCAATTGCCGCGAGGAGACGTTGACGGAGGCGAAGATCGGCTCGCGCGAGCGCATCGCGCGTTGCCACACCGAAAGCTGCTTTGCGGTCTGGTCGAGCACGAACATGCCGAGGTCGACGATCAGGCCGGTCTCTTCCGCGATGCTGATGAATTCCGACGGCGCCATGCGTCCGAGCTTCGGATGATCCCAGCGCACCAGCGCCTCGAAGCCGGCGATCGAACGATCCTCCAGCCGCACGATCGGCTGATACAGGATCGTGAGCTCCTGCCGCTCGATGGCGCGGCGCAGCTCGCTCTCCAGCGTCAGGCGGTCGGTCTTTCGCGCGCGCATCGCCGGCTTGTAGACGTCGATGCGGTCGCCGCCGATCCGCTTGGAATGATACATCGCAAGCTCGGCGTCCTTGATGATCTCGTCCGTCAACTGGGTCTGCGGATCGGACAGCGCGAGCCCGATCGAGGCGGTGAGAAAAATCTCGCGGTCGTTGAAGGCGATCGGGGCGCGGATGGTCTTGCGGATGGTCTCGGCGAAGGCGGTGATGCGGGCCGGGTCCTGCTCCGAGAGCAGGATCAGGCCGAACTGGTCGCCGGCGAGCCGCGCCAGCGTGTCCTGCGGCTTCAGGATGCGGGTGAGGCGGCGGGCCAGCGTCAGCAGGATCGAGTCGCCGACCGCGATGCCGACGGAATCGTTGACCTGCTTGAAGCGGTCGAGGTCGATCACCATCAGCGTCGGCCGCAGCGTCGGCATGGTCTTGGCGAAATGCGCGACCGCACCGAGCCGATCCATGAACAGTTTCCGGTTGGGCAGGCCGGTGAGGTTGTCATGCACGGAATCGTGCAGCAGGCGCTCCTCGGCGTTGCGCAGCTCGGTCACGTCGGTGAGCGTGCCGACCACGCGCGAGACCTCGCCGTCCGAGCCGACCACCGGGCGCGCCTTCAGCGCGAACCACATGAAATGACCGTCCGGCGTGCGCAGCCGGAAGTCCTGCACCAGGCGGCCGCGGCGCTGGTCGAGCACGCTGTCGAGCGCGGCGCGGAACCGGTCCTGGTCGAGCGGATGCAGCACCTCGAGCCACGACGCCGCGGGGCCTTCCAGCGTGCCGCGCTTGAGGCCGAGCAGGGCTTCGGTCTCGGGGCTGGTGAACACCTTGTCGGCGGAGACGTCCCAGTCCCAGATCAGATCGCCGGAACCGGCCAGTGCCAGCGCGCGCCGCTCGATGTCGGAGACGACGCCGGTGGTGGCGCTGCCGCCGGCAAAGGCGTGCTGCATCACCGTAAAGCCGATCAACATCACGATCAGCACGAGGCCGCCGAGCAGAGCCGGGCCGACGATGTCGTTGGTGACGGAGCCCGCGACCGTCATGCCGGCCGCGACCACCCAGACCACCAGCAGGAACCAGGTCGGGATCAAGAGCACCGCGCGGTCGAAGCCGTGGGTGGAGAGGTAGACGATCAGCGCGAAGCCCGCGAAGGCGATCAGCACCAGCGACATGCGGGCGATGCCGGAAGCCACCGCCGGGTCGAACAAGGCGAGCGCCACCAGCGAACCCAGGAAGGCAAGCCAGAGCACCGTAATGTGCGAATAGCGCACGTGCCATCGACTGAGGTTGAGATAGGCGAACAGGAACACCAGCAGCGTCGCCGCCAATATCGCTTCACCCGCCGCGCGCCAGATGCGCTCGGCGTTGTTCGACATATCGAGCACCTTGCCCCAGAAGCCGAAATCGACGCCGATATAGACCAGCACCGCCCAGGCCAGCGCCGCGGCGGCCGGGAACATGATGCTGCCCTTCACCACGAACAGGATGGTGAGCACGAGCGCCAAAAGCCCGGAGATGCCGATCACGATGCCCTGGTAGAGCGTGAAGGAATTGACCTTGTCCTTGTAGGACTCGGGCTCCCACAGATAGAGCTGCGGCAGCTTGTCGGTGCGCAGTTCCGCGACAAAGGTGACGACGGCGCCGGGATCGAGCGTGATGCGGAACACGTCGGCCGTCGCGCTCTCCTGGCGCTCCGGGCGGTCGCCGATCGAGGGCGTGATGGTCGCGATGCGCGACAGCCCGAGGTCGGGCCACAGCAGGCCCGACGAGACGATGCGGTAATGCGGGGCGACGATCAGGCGGTCGAGCTGGTCGTCGGTGTTGTTGGCGAGCGCGAACACCACCCAGTTCTGGCCGCCCTCGCGGGCGCGCACCTCGATGCGGCGGACGATGCCGTCGGTGCCGGGTGCGGTGGAGACCTGGATGCGATCGGCGTCACTGCGCTGATGCTCGAGCACGCCGGTGAGGTCGATCGCGGGCGCGTCGCCGCGGACGCTGACGGCATCCAGCGCGCGCGCCGGGGATGCGGCGACGAGAATCATGAGGCCCAGCGCTATGGGCGCGAGGCACCTGATCAGACGCAAGGTCGGTTCTCCGCGTTCGACGCAAACTCTTCAGTGCAAGATGGTCAGTGCAAGGCGTTTTCCGAACGGAACAAGATGGTTCGGCGCGTCGCGATAGATGCCACGAAAGCGAGGAAAATCAAAGGGTTTCCGCCTTGCCTGATGGGCCGTTGGCCTAGACCTCCAACACAATTTTGCCAATATGTGCCGAGGTCTCCATGCGCCGGTGCGCATCGGATGCCTTTTCCAGCGGGAAACTGCTGTCCATCAGCGGCTTGACGCGGCCTTCGCGCAACAGCGGCATCACTTTCGCCTCGATTGCGGCCACCATGGCCGCCTTGTCCGCATTACTACGGGGGCGCAGGGTCGAGCCGGTATGGGTCAGGCGCTTCACCATCACCTTGGCGATGTTGACGCTGACCTTGGGGCCGTTGAGGGTTGCGATCTGCACGATGCGGCCGTCGACCGCCGCGGCATCATAGTTGCGGTCGACATACTCGCCGGCGACCATGTCGAGGATCAGATTGACGCCGGCTTTGTCGGTCTCTTCCTTGACCACGGCGACGAAGTCCTCGGTCTTGTAGTTGATGGCGCGGTCGGCCCCGAGCTTGAGGCAGGCATCGATCTTGTCCTGCGATCCCACGGTGACGAACACTTTCGCGCCGAAGGCTTTCGCAAGCTGGATCGCCATGGTGCCGATGCCGGAGGAGCCGCCATGGATCAGCAGCGTCTCGCCGGCCTTCAGGCCGCCGCGCTCGAACACGTTGTGCCAGACCGTCATCAGGGTTTCCGGCAGCGCGCCGGCTTCCTTGATCGACAGTGCCGGCGGCACGCTCATCGCCTGGGCGTCCTGCGCGATGCAGTACTGCGCATAGCCGCCGCCGGCGACCAGCGACATCACCTTGTCGCCGATCTTGTGCCGTTTGGCGTTGCTGCCGACCGCCACCACTTCGCCGGCGATCTCGAGCCCCGGCAGGTCGCTGGCGCCGGGCGGCGGCGGATAGGCGCCGGAGCGTTGCGCCACGTCGGGCCGGTTGACGCCCGCGGCCTGCACCTTGACCAGGATCTCGTCGGGACCGGGCTGCGGAACGGCACGTTGTTCCGGCACCAGCACCTCCGGTCCACCGGGCTTGGAGATGGCGACCACGGTCATTTGCGCGGGCAGCTTGTCCATGATGTGTCCTTGGATGAATGAATTCGGCGGATGGCATATCGCCTTTTTCCGCCGAAGTGAAACGACATTAAGGCCCGAACCGCGCCGCCAGATGGCTTGCTCTTTCGGGAGAGATTTTTTCGACCAGTGGACCGATCGGCGCGATCGCTGTGCCGGCGCCGCCGTCGAGCAGGTCCGCGATCGGGCCACGGGGCCAGCGTGGCGCGGCATCCTCGCCACCGAAGGCGTGCAGCACATTTTCCGACAGGCTGGGCACGATACTCCACGCCAGCACGGCGCAGGTGCGGACCAGATTGAGGGCTGTTCGCGTCACGATCGCCGCGCGAAGCCGATCGGACTTGATGGCCGTCCACGGCGCGGCATGCTGCAGGTAAGCGTTCGCCACATCCCAGATCGCACGCGTTGCGGCAGCCGCTGCACGAAACTCCAGCGCCTCGTGGTGCCGTCGCAGCGTCGCGATCCGCTGCTCCAGTTCCTGTGCGAGCAGGTGCTCGGCCTCGTCAGGAGCGCCGCCTTCCGGAATCCGGCCGTCGAAGGCCCGATGGGCGAAGCTGACAATGCGATTGACGAGGTTGCCGAAGATGTCGGCGAGATCCTTGTTCACGTCGGCGACGAACCTGGCAACGTTGAAATCGGTGTCGGCGCTTTCGGGCGCGTTGGCGATCAGCCACCAGCGCCAGAGATCGGCGGGCAATTCCTCCAGGGCCTGGTCGGTAAAGATGCCCCGATTGCGACTGGTCGAGAACTTGCCGCCCTCGTAATTGAGCCAGTGGAATCCCTTGATCACGTCCACGCTCTTCCAGGGCTCGTTCGAGCCGATCAGCGTCGCCGGGAAGCTCACGGTGTGGAATGGGATGTTGTCCTTGCCGAGGAACTGGACGTAGCGGACGTCGTCGGCCTGCCACCACCATTTTCGCCAGTCGCGGCTAGGTGCGGCGGCGGCCCATTCCTGGGTGGCGGCGATGTAACCGATCGGCGCGTCGAACCAGACATAGAAGACCTTGTCGGCGAATCCCTGTCGCGGAACCGGGATGCCCCAGGCCAGATCGCGCGTGATGCAGCGATCGCGCAGATCGGCTGTCAGCCAGCCTTTCGCGGTCGATACCACGAAGGAGGGCCAGCCGGAGCGGCTATCGATCCACGCGCTCAACGCTCCGACAAGTTGCGACTGGCGCAGGAACAGATGGCGGCTTTCTCGGACCTCCAGCGCCCGGTCGCCCGACAGCGCAGACCGCGGGTCGATCAGTTCGGGCGGATCGAGCAGCGCGCCACACTGGTCACATTGATCACCGCGCGCGGACGGGTCGCCGCAATGCGGGCAGGTGCCGAGCACGTAGCGGTCCGGCAGGAAGCGGCCGTCCGTGGGCGACCAGACCTGCGGCAACTTACGTTCCTCGATCAATCCGGCATCGTCGAGCCTGCGATAGAAGTGCTGCGTCAGAGCGCTGTTCTGTGGCGAGCTGGTTCGCCCGAAATGGTCGAAGGAAAGGCCGAACCGGCGGTAGATGTCGGCCTGGATTGCGTGCTGCGCGTCGCAGAAAGTGCGGACATCCTGTCCGGCGCGAACGGCGCCGAGCTCGGCCGGCGTGCCGTGCTCGTCGGTGGCGCAGATGAAGAGCACGTCGTCGCCGATCTGCCGCCTGAAGCGGGCATGGACATCGGCAGGGAGGAGCGAGCCTATGAGATTGCCGAGATGCTTGACGCCGTTCACGTAGGGAAGGGCGCTGGTGATGAGAATTTTGGTCATGACTGCGGTCTTTCGCGTTTGGTGATGCCGACCGACGAAAAATCAAAAGCCCTCCCGCATGATCGGAAGGGCTTGGGGTCGGCTCATGCCTCACGCGCGTGGACGCGCGCTTATCTCGTCCGGTCAACCTCCTTGCGGTCGGGCCGGGGCATTCGCGTCAGGTGTTGCGCGCTCGCGAAAGTCACTGCAAATTCTCCTTGTGCAGAAGCGATACCATTTCGGCTCGGAAAGCGCCAGATCGGCGTCGTTCAGGACAGGACTGCCCGGGAGGACACATGGCCATCGAGGACGACGACAAGCCGCGCAAGAAGGTCAGCCATGAAATCGGACAGGATCTCTCACTCCTGTCAGTGGAAGAACTGACCGAGCGAGTGGCGCTGCTCAACACCGAGATCGCAAGGCTCGAGGAAGCCGCCACCAAGAAGCGTGCCTCGCGCAATGCGGCGGATAGTTTTTTCAAGAAGTAGGGCCCAGCGCTCACCTCTCGTGTCCCGGACGCGGTGCAGCGCGTAGCGCTGCTGCGCAGAGACGGGACCCATGCTTCGCGCAAAACTATCTCGCGTCGTCATTCCGGGGCGGCGTGCAGCGCCGAGCCCGGAATCCATAATCACGGGCAGTTGAAACGGGCAGGCTGAGCCGGGCCACCGCATCCGCCTGTGGCTATGGATTCTCAGATGCGCAATTGCGCATCAAAGCTCGCGACTTCGTGGCGCCCCGGAATGACGAGTGCCGAGTTTGTTCCGCCGCCCCCTCGGCCAGTGACCGACATGGCTAACGAACTCTCAAAAAATTAGCTCGTTTACTTCCAATTAAGCTTTCGGGTTTATGACTGGAGCTGTCCTCGTTTGGACACCGAGTGGCTCCTGTCCACTCTGTTTGACGCCTCCCTGTTATCAACTTTCAAAGCCGCCGGTCTCCGGCGGCTCTTTTTTTGCCTTTTTGGGTCCCGTTCCGGTTGAATTCCGAGGAAAGACGCGCGGAAACCATATCCGCGCTTGTCGCTGGACTCCGCGTCCGGCTCGCGCAATGATTTGTTCATCATAAGCCGGCGCCAAAGCCGGACAGTCAGACAGTTGCGTAAGGGGCGTTAACCATGGAACGTTTGCAAGCCGAAGGTGCTCTCGTTCAACTCAGCGAGCGGTTTACCAATTCTGCGGCGTTCGGCGTCCTGTTCCGTGAGGGCATGGACCTGGTGGAAGAGACGGCCGCCTATCTCGATGGCGCCGGCCGCACCGAGGCCAAGGCGCTCGATCGCGCCGTCAGCCTCACCTATGCGACCGAGAGCATGCGTCTGACCACCCGCCTGATGCAGCTTGCCTCGTGGCTGCTGCTGCACCGCGCGGTGAAGGAAGGCGAGATGACGCTGAGCCAGGCCAATCGCGAGAAGACCAAGGTCAAGCTCAGCGCCGCCGATCCCGGCCCGTCCGATACCGTCGAGAAGCTGCCCTCGCAGCTCCAGGATCTGATCCATCGCTCGATGAGCCTTCAGACCCGCGTGCGCCGCCTCGACACCACCATCCACACCCCGCCGGTCGAATACGTGGCGATCGGCAACCCGCTGGTGCCGCAGCTCAACGCGCTGAAGGCCGCGTTCGAGCGGTAAGCACCCAGGTGCCGTAGTCACAGGTCTCGTAGGGTGGGCAAAGGCGCAAAGCGCCGTGCCCACCATTTTGCTTTCCGGATCGTAGAAGGAAGGGTGGGCACGCTTCGCTTTGCCCACCCTACTGGTCTCGCTACAAACAAAAACGCCCCCGGTCTGACCGGGGGCGTTTTTCGTGTCCAGCCTTGCGGGCGGGATCAATCCTTTTTGAGAAAGCCCGAAAACTTCTTCTGGAAGCGCGAGACGCGGCCGCCGCGATCCATCAGCTGGGCGTTGCCGCCGGTCCAGGCCGGATGCGACTTCGGGTCGATGTCGAGGTTCAGCGTGTCGCCTTCCTTGCCCCAGGTGGAGCGGGTCAGGTACTCGGTTCCGTCGGTCATCACGACCTTAATCGTATGATAATTCGGATGAATTTCGGCTTTCATGGCAATTCCTCGGCGCCCGGCGCCTGTCTTGAGTGGCTATCGAATGACGGATTTGGCGGGGTCTATACCCCACAGGCCCCTTTAAAACAAGCCATTGTGGGCAAAGGAGAACCGGGCCGTCCCCTAAGGGACATCCCGGATTTGCCACTCCCCCCGCAGCGGCCTATGTGGAGCTAATATGTCTCCTTGGGTCCGATCTCATGAGCGCTGTGGAACGGCTTGACGACCAGTACCGCGACGAGCGCGCCGGGCCTGAGGCCCCGTCGATCGAAGCCGAGTTGATCGAGACGCCGGCGAAGGGCCGCGCGAAGCTACGGCCGCTGCTGGCACTTGCGCCCTATGTGGCCCGCTATCGCGGCCGCGCGGCGCTCGCCTTCGTCGCGCTCACGGTCGCGGCGCTGACCACGCTGCTGGTGCCCATCGCTGTGAGGCGGATGATCGATTTCGGCCTGACGCCGGAAGGCATCGCGCTGATCAACAGCTACTTCTCGGTGATGATCGCGGTGGTCGCCGTGCTCGCGCTTGCCAGCGCCTCGCGATACTACCTCGTGATGACGATCGGCGAGCGCATCGTCGCCGACCTCCGGCGCGACGTCTTCGCCCATCTGCTCTCGCTCTCGCCGGCCTTCTTCGATTCCGCGCGCAGCGGTGAGCTGGTGTCGCGGCTCACGGCCGACACCACCCAGATCAAGTCCGCGGTCGGCGCCTCCGTCTCGATCGCGCTGCGCAATCTCATGATGTTCTTCGGCGCGGCGGCGATGATGGTGATCACCAGCCCGCGCCTCTCCGGCTTCGTGCTGCTCGCCATTCCCCTGATCGTGCTGCCGCTGGTCGCGTTCGGGCGCTGGGTGCGGCGTCTGTCGCGCAACGCGCAGGACACGCTCGCCGAAGCCTCCGCCTATGCGGGCGAGCTGGTCGGCGCCATCCGCACTGTGCAGGCCTATACCAGCGAAGGGCTAGCCGAGAAGCGTTTTGGCGGCGAGGTCGAGCAGGCCTATGAAGCCGCGCGCACCTCCACGCAGGCCCGCGCCGTGCTCACCGCCATCATCATCTTCATCGTGTTCGCAAGCGTGGTCGCGATCCTCTGGATCGGCTCGCATGACGTCCTGATCGGCACGATCTCGCCGGGTCGGCTCGGCCAGTTCGTGCTCTATGCGGCCTTCGCCGCGGCTGGCCTCGGCCAGCTCAGCGAGGTCTGGGGCGAGGTCTCGGCCGCCTCCGGCGCCGCCGAGCGCCTGTTCGAGATCCTGCATGTGCAGCCCGAGATCACCGCGCCGGCGTCCCCGCGCGCGTTGCCGGTGCCGGCGCGCGGCGAGGTCGGCTTCGACCAGGTCAGCTTCGCTTATCCGGCGCGGCCTCACGTCAATGTGCTCGATGCCGTGTCGTTCACCGTGCGCCCCGGCGAGAAGGTCGCGATCGTCGGCCCCTCAGGCGCCGGCAAGAGCACCATCTTTCATCTCCTGCTGCGCTTCTACGACCCGCGGGGCGGCGCGATCTCCCTCGACGGCGTGCCGGTCAAATCCGCCGACCCGCGCGATTTCCGCTTGCGCATCGCATTGGTACCGCAGGAATCCAACGTGTTCGCCGCGAGCGCCCGCGAGAACATCCGCTTCGGCCGGCCCGATGCGACCGATGCCGAGGTCGAGCGCGCCGCCGAGCTCGCGCATGCCGCCGAGTTCATCCGCCGCCTGCCCGAGAGTTTCGAGACTCCACTCGGAGAGCGTGGCGTCACGCTCTCCGGCGGCCAGCGCCAGCGCATCGCGATCGCCCGCGCCATCCTGCGCGATGCGCCGCTCTTGCTGCTCGATGAAGCGACCTCGGCGCTCGATGCCGAAAGCGAGACGCTGGTCCAGACCGCACTCGAAGAGCTGATGCGCCACCGCACCACGCTGGTGATCGCCCATCGTCTCGCCACCGTGCTGTCCTGCGACCGCATCCTGGTGATGGACCAGGGCAAGATCGTCGAGCAGGGCACGCATGCCGAGCTCGTCGCCAAGAACGGGCTCTATGCGAGGCTCGCGAGGTTGCAGTTCGAGGGCGCGTGAGGCGTCCCGCCTGCTGCCTCATTCACGGTGTCATCGCCCGCGAAAGCGGGCGATCCAGTATTCCAGAGACGGTAGTGGGATTCGGAGAAGTCGCGGCGTACTGGATGCCCCGGTCCCGGCTCCGCCAAGGCTACGCCGAGGCCCACACGAGCGCTCGGCACGCCGAAGCTTCAGCGAAGGCGGCAAGCCGGGGCATGACAGCGGAGGAGGGGCGGCAGCAAACCTCGTCACGCCCGCCAAATCATCTTCAGCACCGGGCGTCCCGAGGTCGGGTTCAAATCGTCGCCGGCATGGGCAAAGCCGTTGCGCTCGTAGAATCGGATGGCGCGGGCATTGTCCTTGTTGACGAGCAGCGTGACGCCTGACGGTGACAGCCGCTTGGCCTCATCCACCAACAGCCTCGCCGCATCCGAGCCCCAGTGCGCGGGATCGACCACGAGCTGGTCGAGATAGCCTTCACCGTCGATGGTGACGAAGCCGGTCAGCACGCCGTCCGCTTCGGCGACGACGATCGAGGCTTTCGGCACCAGATCCTTGCGCCAGCGCTCGCCCCACCAGTCCAGCCGCGCGGCGAAATCGATCTGCGGATAGGCCTGCTGCCAGGTGCGATGCCAGAGGTCGATCGCGGCGGCTTCGTCCTCGGGGTGGTAGGGGCGGAGGTGGAGGGCGCTCACTACCGCTCCGTCAGCTTCAGCTCGATGCGGCGGTTGCGCTTGTAGGCCTCTTCCGTGTTGGCGGCGTCGAGCGGCTGGAATTCGCCGAAGCCGGCGGCGACGAGGCGCTGGGCGGGCACACCAAGCGAGATCAGATATTGCACCACCGAGATCGAGCGCGCCGCGGACAGGTCCCAGTTCGATTTGAAATTCGCGCCGCTCACCGGGCGCACGTCGGTGTGGCCGTCGACGCGCAGCACCCAGGGGATTTCGCTCGGGATCTTCTTGTCGAGATCGATCAGCGCGGTGGCCAATGTGTCGAGCTCGGCGCGGCCCTCGGGCAGAAGTGTCGCCTGGCCGGTGTCGAAGAACACTTCGGACTGGAACACGAAGCGGTCGCCGACGATGCGGATGTCAGGGCGATTGCCCAGAATGGTGCGCAGGCGGCCGAAGAACTCCGAGCGATAACGCGACAATTCCTGCACGCGCTGCGCCAAGGCAACATTCAGGCGAGACCCCAGATCGGCGATGCGGTTCTGCGATTCCTTGTCGCGCTTCTCGCTGGCGTCGAGCGCCTCCTCCAACGCGGCCAGCTGCCGGCGCAGCGCGCTGATCTGCTGGTTCAGCACCTCGATCTGCGCCAGCGCCCGCGCCGAGACCGCCTTCTCCGAGTCCAGCGCCTTGCCGAGCTCGGTGGTCTTGCCTTGGGCGTCGTTACCGGCGGCGGCGAGGCCGTCATAGAGACCCTTGATGCGATCGCGCTCGGTCTCGGCCGAGGCGAGGCCCGCTTTCAATTGCGAGACCTGGTCGTCCAGCGTGAGCTTGCCGAGCTTCTCCAGCGACAAGAGCTCGTTGAGCTGGGCGATCTTGGCGTTGAGCTGCTCCAGCGCCTTGTCCTTGCCGGTGACCTCCTGCGACAGGAAGAACTGCACGACCAGGAACACCGACAGCAGGAAGACGATCGACAGCACCAGCGTCGACAGCGCGTCGACGAATCCGGGCCAGTAGTTGAAGCCGGCTTCGCTGCGGCGGCCGCGGGCTAGAGCCATTTACGTCTCCGTTCTCTCGTGTCCCGGACGCGCTGCAGCGTGCAACGCTGCTGCGCAGAGCCGGGACCATTCCTTCGTTTCTCTGGGCCCCAGCTCAGCAGCGCATCACTTCGTGCTGCGCCGCGTCCGGGGCACGCAAGCGCCTAGCCCTTCTCCGGTTGGCGCGCGATGCGCTCCAGCAGGCGGCGGATCTCGCGGTTCTGCTCGCCCTGGCCGTCGGCCCATTCGCGGATCATCTGCTGCTCGGTCCGCATGTGCGAGACCAGCGCCTGGATGGCTTCGGCAAGGCTCGCCATTGCCGCCGTGGTGCCGCGGCTGGCGCTGCCTTCCTCGAGCACGGAGCGTAAGCGCTCGACGGCGGCCTGGAGCTCGCCGCTGGCAACGCCGCCGCCGCCACCGGCGGCTGCGACCGCAACCTCGCCGTGGCCATATTCGCGCACGGTGGTGGCGAGCCAGTCTTCGAGGTCGGTGTAGAAGCGGTTCTGGGCCTGGCTCGATTGCAGATCGAGGAAGCCGAGGATCAGCGAGCCGGCGAGGCCGAACAGCGAGCTCGAGAACGAGATGCCCATGCCGCCGAGCGGGGCGGCGAGGCCCTCCTTCAGCGTGTCGAACAGGGCGCCGGAATCGCCCCCGACCTTGAGCCCGTCGATCACCTTGCCGACCGAGCCGACCGTCTCGATCAGGCCCCAGAAGGTGCCGAGCAGGCCGAGGAAGACCAGCAGGCCGGTCATGTAGCGGGAGATGTCCCGGGCCTCGTCCAGGCGGGTCGCGATCGAATCGAGCAGGTGCCGCATGGTGGTCTGGGTGATCGTCATCCGCCCGGTGCGCTCGCCGCCGAGGATCATGGCCATCGGCGCCAGCAGTTTCGGGTGCCGGGACGGCGCCAGGCCGGGATCGGCGATGCGGAAATTGTTGACCCAGGAGACTTCGGGGTAGAGCCGGATCACCTGGCGGAAGGCCAGGATGATGCCGATGAACAGCACGCCGCCGATCAGGGCATTGAGGCCGGGATTGGCGAAGAAGGCCAGGATGATCTGCTTGTAGAGCACCACGCCGACCAGGGTGCACAGCACCAGAAAGACCAGCATCCGCACCAGGAAAACGCTGGGTGAGGATAGCTTGGTATATTCGATATCGATGGGGGAGCGGGGCGAGGCGCCTGGCGGCATGGCCGGTATCATCCGTTACGAACTTGCTTGCGGGGCGCACTATGGCACAGCGGCAGCCCAAAAAAAGCGCCGGATGTGCCGATTTCGTGGAGAGCTCTCGGAACCCAAAGCTGAAACCGCGCTTTGATAGAGGCGCAATTTGCAAAACTTCGGCATTCCGCAGGCTTAGGTCGGATTTTTTGCATGGTGACGAATCCTGGGGAGTGGCTGTCATCGCGCTCCTGCTCGCGGTCCGGATGGCGCTCGCCTGGGTGGCGCGGCAGCATCTGCGGCGCGGTCGATCCTGTCTGGACCTCAGAGCCCGCCGGGCGGGTGGCAACGCCCGAACCTGTCCGTTCCTTCCGCCGCCGCCACAACGAGACCTGATCAACGGAGTGATCGCATGAGCGTCGTTTCCGCGATCTTCGGGACTGCCGAACGCGTGCCACTGCCGGACGTCGTGATCCGCGCCGCGATCCAGCGCCTGTGCTCGCGCACGGCGACGCGCATGTCCGCGCTGGGCGCGGCCGACGATGCCGCCTTCGCCGGGCGGATGATCCTGCGGCCGATCGCCGGGGACGTGGACGCCGTCAATGCCGGGCATGAGGAGGTGCCCCCGGCGTTCTTTGCGGAGGTGCTCGGCCCCAACCGCAAATATTCGTCCTGCTTCTACAAGTCCGATGCGAGCACGCTGCAGGAGGCGGAGGAGGAGGCGCTGCGCCAGACCGTCGAGCACGCCGGTCTCGCCGACGGCCAGACCATCCTCGAGCTCGGCTGCGGCTGGGGCTCGCTGTCGCTGTGGATGGCGCGGCGGTTCCCGCACGCGAAGGTGACGGCGGTGTCGAGCTCGCAGGCCCAGCGCGCCTATGTCGAGGAGCAGGCGCGGCTGCGCGGGCTGTTGAACCTGCGCGTGGTCGCGGCGGACATGAACGTGTTCGCGCCCGATGGGCAGTTCGACCGCATCGTCTCGGTCGAGATGTTCGAGCAGATGATGAACTGGCGCAAGCTGATGACGCGCGTACGGTCCTGGCTCGCGCCTGACGGGCGCTTCTTCATGCACATCGTCACCCATCGCTCCGGCTCTCATCTGTTCGACCGCGCCAATCGCGAGGACTGGATCGCGCAGCATGTCTTCATGGATGGATTGATGCCGAGCCATCACCTCGTCAGGCAATTCGGCGACGTCTTCAGGATCGAGAAGGAATGGTGCTGGAGCGGAACGCACTATCAGCGCACCGCGAACGACTGGCTCGCCAATTTCGATGCGCATCGCGACACGATCGAAGCGTCCCTGCGCAGCGTCCATGGCGAGGAGACCGCTTTGTGGATGCGACGCTGGCGCTGGTTCTTCCTCGCGACATCAGGACTGTTCGGCTACGCCGATGGCAGCGAATGGGGTGTCAGCCACTACCGGATGAAGGCGGGTTAGAGCGCGTACTCCCGAAAGAACTTGTTAAGCGTCTTTCGTTGCGCAAACGGCACACGCCGCGTGTATCTTCGGAGCAGCACGTTTCGATTGTTGTCTGATCGTTTCTGCTCGCCTAGCGTTGTGGTTGTACTTCGTGGACCACACGACAAGAAAATCCGCATCCTCGAACGGTGTGGACGCAATTGGAATAGTGCATGCGCGAATGCATCGGGGCTGCTGCGACGATCCGACGACAATCAGATGACATGCTTCGCAGGAGTCCGAATCGGACTCGGCATTGTTCCCCAGGCACGTCCCGGACTCGCATGCTTCGCTTGCTGCTGGCGAGCCTGTTGGTTGTGGCGCTGTCGGCGCTGTTCGCACGATCAGCCTCGGCCCAGGCCAATTGGACCGGCTTGACCAGCAACGATTGGATGGCCGGCGGCAACTGGACGACCGCGGCCCCTCCCGTCCCAGGTCAAACCGTCAACATCGGTATCCTGGGTGCGCCGCCGCAACGGGAGACGATCCTCGGCGTCGGCGGCCCGTTCAGTGTTTCGGTGGGGACCATGTCCATTGGCAACAGCGGTGCAACGGCCGGCAATCTGACGATCCAGAACGGCAGCACGCTGACGAGTACCGGCTCATCGCGGATCGGAATTTCGGCCGGAAGCACCGGAATCGTGACTGTCACCGGACCGGGATCGCGATGGAACGTACCCGCCGGAACCTTCTATGTCGGCTTTCTAGGCGTCGGCACGCTCAACATTCAAAATGGCGGAGCAGTCGCCACAGGAGTCGGCACGATCCTGGGCGGCAACGCCTCCTCTTCCGGCACGCTCAACATCAGTGGCGGCGGCATGCTGCAAACTCAATCGTTGCGGGGCGGCCCCGGCGCGAGCCAGGCCAATTTCGACAATGGTATCCTGCGGGCGACGGCCAGCAACGCGACTTTCATCAACGGATTTTCGGGCACCAAGCTCAACATCCTCGCGGGCGGGCTGACGATCGACAGCGGCGCGTTCACGGTCGGCACCGATGCCACCTCTGCCTTCACGGGTGCCGGCGGACTGACCAAGATCGGCAACGGCACCCTGAACCTTGCCGCCAGCAGCCCTTATGCCGGCCAGACCGTGATCCAGGCCGGTATCCTTGCGCTCACCGGTGCGGGCGCCATCAGCAATTCGAGCCGCGTCGTCACCAACGGGACGTTCGATATTTCCGGCATCACCGCCGGCGGCACCAGCATTCAGAGCCTCGCCGGCAGCGGCGGCGTCAGCCTCGGCGCGAAGAACCTGACGATCACCAACGCGAACGACACGTTCGCCGGCGTGATCGGTGGCACGGGCGGCCTGACAGTCAGCGCCGGGGCGCAGACGCTGACCGGCGCCAATAGCTACAACGGGGCGACAAACGTGAGCGGCGGTACGCTGCGCGCGGGAGCGGCGAACACGTTCAGCGCAGCGTCGGCCTTCAACGTGGCCGCCGGCGGCACACTCGACCTCGCCGGCTTCAATCAAACGCTCACCTCGCTCGGCAATGCCGGCACGGTCACCCTCGGCGGCGCGCCGGGAACCACGCTGACCGTGGCCGGCAATTACGTCGGCAATGGCGGCACGGTTCAGCTCAACACCCGGCTCGGTGGCGACGGCTCGCCGACCGACCTGTTGCGGGTGCAGGGCAGCACGTCGGGCTCGTCGTCGCTGCGTATCACCAATGTCGGCGGCACCGGCGCGCAGACCACCGAAGGCATCAAGGTGATCGACGTGGCCGGTACGTCCAACGGCAGTTTTTCGCTCCTGGGCAGCTATGTCCTTCACGGCGAGCAGGCGGTGGTCGGCGGCGCCTATGCCTATACGTTGCAGAAGAACGGCATCGCCACTCCCGGCGACGGCGATTGGTATCTGCGCTCGAGCCTGATCAATCCGCCGGCCTCGGTACCTCCCGGTCCGCTCTATCAGCCGGGCGTTCCGCTGTACGAGAACTACGCGCAGGTGCTGCTCGGCATGAACGATCTGCCGACGCTGCAGCAGCGCGTCGGCAACCGCTATTGGGGTGGCAGCGACGCCATGGCGCGCGCCGGTGCCGCGCCGGTGGCAGGCACCGTTTCGCCGGCGCCCACCGCGTTCTGGGGCCGCATCGAAGGTGGGCATTCCGACCTGCAGCCCTCCAACACCACCAACTCGACCTACAAGGCCGATCATCTGAAAGTGCAGACGGGACTCGATGGCCTTGTGCTGGAGAACGAGCGGGGCCGGCTGATCGTCGGCCTCACCGCGCAATATGGCCTGACGACCGCCAATGTCGCGTCGTTCTTCGGCAATGGCCGTATCCGTGTTGAAGGGACGGGCGTCGGCAGCACGCTGACCTGGTATGGCGACAATGGCTTCTATGTCGACGGTCAGGCGCAGTCGATGTTCTACCGCAGCGATCTGTCGTCCGTGCTGGCTGACACCCTGACCCACGGCAATGAAGGGTTCGGCTATGCCTTCAGCGCCGAAACCGGCAAGCGGATCGGCATAGGCAATGGTTGGTCACTGACGCCGCAGGCGCAGCTCTCCTATTCGAAAGTCGCCTTCGACAGCTTTGCCGATCGGTTCGGCGCGCAGGTAGCGTTGCGCGATGGTGACAGCCTGCTCGGCCGTGCCGGCCTTGCCCTCAACCATCAGAGGACCTGGAACGATGCCACGGGCATCGTGCGATCCGATGTCTACGGCATTGCCAATCTGCGTTACGAGTTCCTCAATGGCACCAATGTCGATGTCGCAGGCATCGGTTTTGCCAATGCGCAGGATCGGCTGTGGGGCAGCATCGGCGGCGGCGGCACCTATAGCTGGGCCAACGGGCGCTACGCCGTCTTCGGCGAGGTCTCCTACAATGCGAGCCTCAACAACAGCTCGGACAACCGCAACTACAAGGGCACCGGCGGCTTCCGCCTCACGTGGTGAATCCAGCGCTTTGCACCGGCGCTATGCCGGGCCGAAAGACGGTCGTCTTTCAGGTTCGTAACGTTTCGTTGCGATCTTCTGTCGCAGCTCGCGGTGATGGAACTCGACTCACAATCCGGTGAGTCCCGAAAAGCGCCCTGAACTCAGCAGGATAGGTCATGTGGCATTGAGCCGCCCGCGCAATGCGTTGCGTCGCAGCAAGTACGTTCTATTTTGACGGCACCAGCCGCATGGAATCGCCCAGAACGGGTTCGCGCGGAGCGTGATTTCAGTTTCAACAACATCGGGGCACTTAACTTCATGTCAGGACTTCGCGCGCGATCGGCATGCGTTGCAATCATGCTCGCGGCCTTTACGCCGCTGCTGGCGGGCTGCGACGAATCCGTCTCTGCGGTGTCCGCTGCCCAGCCCGCCGACCCTGACGTCAGCATCGTCATCGTCAAGCCGCAGCCGCGCGCCGTGGTGCGCGAGCTGCCGGGCCGCATCGCGCCGACGCGCGTCTCCGACGTGCGGCCGCGCATCTCCGGCATCGTGGTCGAGCGCCTGTTCCGCCAGGGCAGCGAAGTGAAGGCCGGCGATGCGCTCTATCGCATCGATCCGCGTCCGTTCGAGGTCGAGGTGATGGCCACCGAGGCGGCCGTCGCCAAGGCCGAGGCCGGGCTGATGCAGGCCAGGCAGCAGGCGCACCGCATCGCCACCCTCACCAAGGATCGCGCCGCCCCGGAAGCCGAGAACGAGAAGGCGATCGCGGCCGAGCGTCAGGCCCATGCCGAGGTCGAAGGGCGCAAGGCGGAACTCGCACGCGCCAAACTCAATCTCGACTACGCCACCGTGCGCGCGCCAATCGACGGCGTCGTCGGTGCGGCGCTGGTCAGCGAGGGTGCGCTCGCTGTGCAGAACGAGACCAATCTCGCCAGCATCCAGCAGCTCGATCCGATCTATGCCGACTTCACCCAGTCGGTGACCGAGCTCAACCAGCTCCGCCGCGCCTTCGAGAGCGGCGACCTCGAGCGCATCGCGGCGGATGCCGCCAAGGTGCGCCTCGTGCTCGACGACAACACCCTTTATTCGCTCGACGGCAAGCTGTTGTTCTCCGACGCCAAGGTCGATGCGCATACCGGCCAGGTGACCTTGCGCGGCGAATTCCGCAATCCCAAGCGCGAGCTGCTGCCGGGCATGTATGTCCGCGTCCGCATCGACCAGGGTCTCGACAGCGACGCGATCGCCGTGCCGCAGCAGGCGATCCAGCGCAATGGCGGCGGCGGCAGCGAGGTGTTCGTCGTCAAGGACGACAACCACATCGCCGTGCAGCCGGTCCGCACGGGGTCGGTGCAGGACGGACTCTGGTTCGTGACCGAGGGCCTGAAGGCCGGCGACAAGGTCGTGGTCGAAGGCTTCCAGAAGTTCGCCGCCGGCGACAAGGTGAAGCCGCAATCCTGGTCGGAAGCGGACGCCACCGCGGACAATCGGCACGCCCAGAAGCTGACGCGGTAACGCGCCATGGCGAGTTTCTTCATCGACAGGCCGATCTTCGCCTGGGTGGTCGCGCTGTTCATCTGCTTGATCGGCGCGATCGCGGTCCCGCTGCTGCCGATCGCGCAATATCCGATCATCGCGCCGCCCTCGATCTCGATTTCGACCAGCTATCCCGGCGCCTCGCCCGAAAACCTCTACAACAGCGTCACGCGGCTGATCGAGGAGGAGCTCAACGGCGCCTCCGGCATCCTCAATTTCGAATCGACCAGCGACTCGCTCGGCCAGGTCGAGATCATCGCCAATTTCCAGCCGGGCACCGATACCAGCGCCGCCTCCGTCGAGGTGCAGAACCGCATCAAGCGCGTCGAAGCGCGGCTGCCGCGTGCGGTGATCCAGCAGGGCATCCTGATCGAGGAAGCCTCGAGCGCCGTGCTCCAGATCATCACGCTGAACTCGACCGACGGCAGCCTCGACGAAGTCGGCCTCGGCGACTTCATGATCCGCAACGTGCTCGGCGAGATCCGCCGCATCCCCGGCGTCGGCCGCGCCACGCTCTATTCGACCGAGCGCAGCTTGCGCGTCTGGGTCGATCCGGCAAAGCTCGTCGGCTACGGGCTGACCGCGGACGACGTCAACAAGGCGATCGCCGCGCAGAACGCACAGGTCGCTTCGGGCAGCATCGGCGCCGAGCCGTCGACCTCGAGCCAGCGCACCTCCTCGCTAGTGCTGGTCAAGGGCCAGCTCTCGTCCCCGGACGAATTCGGCTCCATCATCCTGCGCGCCAATGCCGACGGTTCGACGGTGCGGTTGCGGGATGTCGCACGCATAGAGGTCGGCGGCCTCAGCTACCAGTTCAACACGCGCCTGAACGGCAAGCCGACCGCGGGCCTCTCCGTGCTGATGTCGCCGACCGGCAACGCGCTGGCGACCGCGAGCGCGGTCGAGGAGAAGATGAAGGAGCTGTCGCGCTTCTTCCCGGCCAACATCTCCTACGAGATCCCCTACAACATCACGCCCGTGGTCGAGGCCTCGATCAAGAAGGTGCTGACCACGCTGGTCGAAGCCGTGGTGCTGGTGTTCGTGGTGATGTTCCTGTTCCTGCAGAACATCCGCTATACCATCATCCCGACCATCGTGGTGCCCGTGGCGCTGCTGGGCGCGTGTACCACGCTGCTGCTCGCCGGCTATTCCATCAACATGCTCTCGATGTTCGGGATGGTGCTCGCGGTCGGCATCCTCGTCGACGACGCCATCGTCGTGGTCGAGAACGTCGAGCGCATCATGTCCGAGGAAGGCCTGCCGCCGAAGGAAGCGACGCGGAAGGCGATGGCGCAGATATCGGGCGCCATCATCGGCATCACGCTGGTGCTGATGGCGGTGTTCGTGCCGATGGCGTTCTTCCCCGGCTCGGTCGGCATCATCTACCGCCAGTTCTCGGTGACCATGGTCGCCGCGATCGGCTTCTCCGCCTTCCTCGCGCTGTCGCTGACGCCGGCGCTGTGCGCGACGATTCTGAAGCCCGTCGCGGCCGGCCACGGCCATGCGAAGCGGGGCGTGTTCGGCTGGTTCAACCGCATGCTCGAAGGCGGCAAGGAGGGCTATTCCCGCACCGTCGGCTTCTCGCTGAAGCGGACCGGCCGCCTGATGCTGGTCTATGTCGCGCTGCTGGTTGGTCTCTCCTGGGCCTTCGTCAGCCTTCCCGGCGGCTTCCTGCCGATCGATGACCAGGGCTTCGTCACCACCGACGTGCAGACGCCATCGGATTCGTCGTATCCCCGCACCGAGGCCGTCATCGAGAAGGTCGAGAAATATCTCGCCGAGCGGCCGGGTGTGAAGGATGTCACCTTCCTCACCGGCTTCAGCTTCTCCGGCCAGGGCATGAACACCGCGCAGGCCTTCATCACGCTGAAGGACTGGTCGGAGCGCGGGCCGAAGGACTCCGCCGCCGCGATCGTCAACGACATCAACCGCGATCTGTCGTCGTCGATCCGCGATGCAAAGATCTCTGCGCTCCAGCCGCCGCCGATCGACAATCTCGGCAACTCCTCGGGCTTCTCGTTCCGCCTTCAGGACCGCGGCCAGAAAGGCTATCCGGCATTGATGCGCGCCGCCGACCAGCTGATCGCGGAGGCCAATGCGAGCCCGGTGCTGCAGAAGGTCTATATCGAGGGCCTGCCCGAGGCCGGCGTGGTCAATCTCGTGATCGACCGCGAAAAGGCGGGCGCCTTCGGCGTCACCTTCGAGGACATCAACAACACGATCTCGACCAATCTCGGCTCGAACTACATCAACGACTTCCCGAACCGCGGCCGCATGCAGCGCGTCGTGGTGCAGGCCGATGCCCGCGACCGCATGCGGACCGAGGACATCCTCAACTACAACGTCAAGAACAGCCGTGGCCAGCTCGTGCCGTTCTCCTCTTTCGCCACGGTCGAATGGGCGCGCGGCCCGACGCAGATCGCGGGCTTCAATTATTATCCCGCAGTGCGCATCTCCGGCGAGGCGAAACCCGGCTTCACCTCGGGCGACGCGATCGCCGAGATGGAGCGGCTCGCCGGCAAATTGCCGCGCGGCTTCGGCTATGAATGGACCGGACAGTCGCTCCAGGAAAAACTGTCGGGCTCGCAGGCGCCGTTGCTGCTGGCGCTGTCGGTGTTCGTGGTGTTCCTGTGTCTTGCCGCGCTCTACGAGAGCTGGACCATTCCGCTCGCGGTGCTGCTCACGGTGCCGCTCGGCATCGTCGGCGCGGTGGCTGCGGCGATGCTGCGCGGCCTGCCCAACGACGTCTATTTCACCGTCGGCCTGATCACCATCATCGGCCTCGCGGCAAAGGACGCGATCCTGATCATCGAGTTCGCCAAAGATCTGCGGAAAGAAGGCAAGCCGCTGGTGGACGCCACCATCGAGGCCTGCCGCCTGCGCTTCCGCCCGATCCTGATGACCGGCCTTGCCTTCATCTGCGGCGTGCTGCCGATGGCGATTGCGCACGGCGCCGGCGGCGCCAGCCAGCAGGCGCTCGGCAGCATCGTGATGGGCGGCATGATCGCGGTGGTGATTTTGGCGCTGCTGATGGTGCCGGTGTTCTTCGTCTCGGTGCAGCGCGTGCTGGCTGGGGACAGGGAGCCGAAGGCCGCGAAGGAAAGCGAAGCGTACGGCCCGCCGGCGCGGGTGAAGCCGGGGCGCTAGTCTAGCCTGTCGGTGACGCGCTGGTGCTCTCTGCTGGTTTCGCCACCCAGACGCCAAAAAAAGCTGTGCCGCCGCTGGCGATAACCCCTGCAAAGGCAGTCAATAGTGCGCCGCTGGCATCGCCCTTCACCGCGACGAGGTATGCCAAGACGGAGGCGAAGAGTACAAAAACAAATGCCGCTATGTATAAGCTGAATTTCTTCAGGGAGTAGGCGGCTTCCTTTTCCGACCATGATGGTTGTTTGAATAGGCGGTCGAAATAGGCGCCGAGCGTTTCGAATGTCTGGAAATAGAGTATCTGCCCAGATGCCTCGACAACGAAGCGATTAGCAAACTGCTTATACTGGTCTTTGACCCAAATTTCGTGCACTAGGCAATTTGCGATTGAGGTCGGACCATAATTATCCTCCCAAACATCACTATCGTTGTTCTGCTTAATTTCCTTTTTGAGTTCGTCTTGGGTCATTGGCATCTCAAAAATTCCTCCGCCCAGAGCGGTGTACTATAGGTTGAGATTCTCCCTAATTGCTACGAAAGGGTCAATAGGCTTTCGCGAGGGCGATTTCCGCTTACCCTCCCGTTTATTTCCGCAAA
The DNA here is from genome assembly GCF_023073075.1 of Bradyrhizobium sp. 61. NCBI lineage: Bacteria > Pseudomonadati > Pseudomonadota > Alphaproteobacteria > Hyphomicrobiales > Nitrobacteraceae > Bradyrhizobium > Bradyrhizobium sp. 61. Next base: position 122,524 of record NZ_JADPIU010000052.1, read on the forward strand.
ATCTTCACCAGCTCCCCGTGCACGAACTCATTGCCGCACACGACATGCCCGGTCACCAGCGCATCACCCGGCGTTGCGATGTCGCTCACCGTGCCGCCTGCCTCGCGCACCATGATCATGCCGGCGGCGATGTCCCAGGATTGCAGGTTGCGCTCCCAGTAGCCGTCGAGGCGGCCGGCGGCGACGAAAGCGAGGTCGAGCGAGGCGGCGCCGAAACGGCGGAGGCCTGCGACACGGTCCTGGATCGCGGTCATCTCGCGGCGGAATTCCTCGTGGTCGCCGCGGCCGATATGGGGCAGGCCGCAGGCCACCACGCATTCGTTGAGCTGGCGGCGGCCGGCCACGCGCAGGCGCTGGTCGTTGAGGAAGGCGCCCTTGCCGCGCTCGGCGATGTAGAGCTCGTCATTGGCGGGGTTGTAGATCACGCCCGCAATGATCGTGCCCTCGCGCACGAGGCCGATCGAGATCGCGAATTGCGGGATGCCGTGCAGGAAGTTGGTGGTGCCGTCGAGCGGGTCGACGATCCAGGTGTGGCTCTTGTCGCTGCCTTCGCGGGTGCCGCCTTCCTCGCCGATGAAGCCGTAGCCGGGGCGGGCCTTGGCGAGGTCCTGGTAGAGGATCTCCTCGGCGCGCTTGTCGGCGAGCGAGACGAAATTCGCCGGCCCCTTCAGCGAGACCTGGAGATGCTCGATCTCGCCGAGATCGCGCTTGAGGCTGCGGCCGGCGCGACGCGCGGCCTTGACCATGACGTTGATAGTGGCGGAATACAGCATGTGCTCTGGTCTTGATCGGGGGAAATGGCGCGAAATCGCGCCTGTTTGAAGGATGGGGTGCCCTGCGAGGGCCTTTGCGTCAAGTCATTTGGTCCCGAGCCATTTTCTGGCGGCGGCCTCGGCCTTGCCCCGGTCCTCGGCCGGCAGGTCGGACAATTGCTTGTCGAGCTCCGGATCGCCCTTGCCGGAGGTTTTCGCCACCAGGTGCCATTTAAAGCCCTCGACCTTGTCCACGGACGTGCCCATGCCGTTGATCAGCACCCAGGCCAGGCGGTTCTGCGCGATCGCGCTGCCCTGGCGGGAGGCCTTGCGGAGCAACGCGACGGCGGCCGGCTGGTTCTTCACCGTGCCGGTGCCGTTGAACATGGCGATGGCATATTCGACCTCGGCATCGACATTGTCCGCCAGTGAAGCCGCCTGGAGCAGCCGCACCGCGCGTTCCGGGTCCTTCGGCACGCCGGTGCCTTCCTTGTAGAAGGTCGCCAGCGCGTATTGCGCCTCGGGCAGGCCGGCATCGGCGGCCTGACGCAGCAGCTCGGCGGACCGCTTGACGTCCTGCGGCAGGGTCTGGCCGTCGAGGTAAAGCAGCGCGAGGTTATAGGCCGCCTTGGGCTCGCCGAGCTTGGCGGCGGAAGCCATCAGCTTCACCGCCTCGCTCTTGTCGACCGAGCCGCCGCGGCCGGAAATTCGCAGCATGGCGAGCGCGAACATCGCCTCGCGGTCGCCGGCATCGGAGGCGCGCTTGTACCATTCCAGCGCCTTGGCGTAGTCGCGGCGGATGCCCATGGCGTTGGAATAGAGCTCGCCGAGCATGGTCATCGCCTTGGGATCGCCCGCTTCTGCGCGGGCGGTGGCAAGATCGAACGCCGTCTTGTACTGGCCGCGCTGATAGGCGCCGAACACCAGATCGACATTGGGATTGTCGGTTGCCGGTGCGGGGATCACGGTTGCGGGCAGCGCCGGCTTGGGCGAGGCGGCCGGCTTGGGCGAGGCCGAAGGTTTTGGCGCCGGCGCGGCCTCCTTCTTCTTGGCGGCCGGAGGCGGCTTGGGCTTCTGTTTCTCAGGCACAGCGCTCGGCGTGGCCACCGGCGGCGTGATCTGGAGCTGCGCGGCCGCGGGCGCCGTCAGCAGCAGCGTGGCCAGGATGGTGATGCGCGGGAGCTTCATGTCGGGCGCTAGCCGTGCTCCTGACCCGCAAGCGCAGCCGCATGGGCCTTCTTGATCTCAGCGTCGACCTCGATCAGCGCGGCCTTGGGACCGCGCGGATCGGACCAGACGAAATCGCCGACCAGCACGAAATCGGCGCCGCTGGCGGCGAAGTCGTGCGCCTCTTCGAGCGAGGTGGCAAAGCCGACGCAGGGCGGCTCGAACAGCTCGGCCCACCAGTCCAGCCGCTCGGCGATCGCCTGGGACGACGGGCGTTGGCCCTTTGCATCAGGTTCGCCGAACAGCACGTAGTCCGCGCCTATCTCGCCCGCATCCATGGAATGGTGCCGCGTCGTCAGCCCGCCGACGCCGGCGATGCGATCGGGCTTGAGCGATGGCAGCGCCTCTTTCAGCGCGGCGATGCCGGGTAGGTGCGCGCCGTCGGCGCCGCCACGTGCGACCAGTTCGGCATGACCTTCAACGAGCAGCGCGGCGCCCGCCTTCTGGACCGGCGGGGCCAGCGCCTTGATGCGCGTGATCATGGTGCGCTGGTCGGTCTCCTTCAGCCGCAGCAGCACGGCCGCGACGTCGGCGGCAGCGAGCAGGCCCGGCAGCTCGGCGGCGAACGCAGCGGGATCATCGATGGCAGGCGTCGCGAGATAGAGACGCGGCGCCGGGCGCGGCGGAGGCGATTTGTTCGACAAGATCTAGGCTGCTTTCTTTTCCAGGCTGCTTTGCCATTCGCCCTTGGACGCCAGACCATTCATCCGGGCGCGATGGCTGAATGCACTTTGGCCGGCTGCGACATTCTCGGCCTTGCCGGACCAGGCCTTCTGCGGCGCGGCCTGCAGCGCGCGGCCGTAGGAGAAGGTCAGGCCCCAGGGCAGCGGGCCGAGCTTGTGCATGGCGTTGAGATGCGCAGTCGCCTCTTCGTCCGACTGGCCGCCGGAGAGGAAGGCGATGCCGGGCACGGCCGCGGGCACGCAGGCCCTCAACAGCCGAATTGTCTTCTCCGCGACTTCCTCGACGGGAGCCTGCTTCGCGCATTTCTTGCCCGAGATCGCCATGTTCGGCTTCAGCACCATGCCTTCGAGCGCGACGCGCTGCACGCGCAATTCCTGGAAGGTCTTGTTGAGTACGCGGGTCGTCACTTCATAGCAGCGGTCGATGTCGTGATCGCCGTCCATCAGCACCTCAGGCTCGACGATCGGCACGATCTGCGCGGCCTGGCACAGCGCTGCGTAGCGGGCCAGCGCATGGGCGTTGACGCCGATCGCGGTCATGGAGGGAATGCCGCTGCCGATATCGATCACCGCGCGCCATTTGGCGAAGCGGGCGCCGCGCTCGTAATATTTCTTCAGGCGCTCGGCGAGCTTGTCGAGCCCGACGGTGACGAGCTCGCCCGGGCACATCGGCAAGGCTTGCGTGCCCTCGTCGACCTTGATGCCGGGGATGGCGCCGCTCTGTTCGATCAGCTTGACCAGGGGCGTGCCGTCCTTCGCATCCTGCCAGATCGTCTCGTCATAGAGGATCACGCCGGAGATGCACTGGCTCATGGCCTCCCTGGAGCGGAACAGCATCTCGCGATAGTCGCGGCGATTGCCTTCCGTCGATTCCACCCCGATCGCGTCAAATCGCTTCTTGATGGTGCCGGAGGATTCGTCGGCGGCAAGGATGCCCTTGCCGGGCGCGACCATGGCGGTCGCGATCCTGTTGAGCTCAGTCAGATTCATCGAGAGGTCCTCCCAAAACGATGCTGCCCTTGCCTGTGAAAATAGACCGTTCTCGGGCAATTGCCGAGTTAACGTTCGTCGCAGGGTAAAAGGGGGGCCCTCTGTCATTCCGGGATGCGCCGAAAGGCGCAGGCCCGGAATCCATAACCCCAGGCTGTGGTTATGGATTCTCAGATGCGCAATTGCGCATCATAGCCCACGCTTCGCGTGTCCCGGAATGACGGGAGGATGTGGCTGAAGGCCTTACGCCACCTTCGGATCCAGCTCGCCCTTGGCGTAGCGCTTGGCCATCTCGGCGGGGGTCAGGACCTTCTTGAACTTGGAGGCCTGGCCTGCGGTATTGAACTCCTGGAGCCGCTGCTTGCACAGCTTGGTCATCGCTTCCATCGCCGGCTTCAGGTACTTGCGCGGGTCGAACTCTTCCGGGTGCTCCTTGAACACCTTGCGGATCTGGCCGGTCATGGCCATGCGGTTGTCGGTGTCGATGTTGATCTTGCGCACGCCGTTCTTGATGCCGCGCTGGATCTCGGCGACCGGAACGCCCCAGGTCGGCTTCATCTTGCCGCCGAACTCGTTGATGATGTCCTGGAGGTCCTGCGGCACCGACGAGGAGCCGTGCATCACGAGATGCGTGTTCGGCAGCTTGCGGTGGATCTCCTCGATCACCTTCATGGCCAGGATGTCGCCGTCGGGCTTGCGGGTGAATTTGTAGGCGCCATGCGAGGTGCCCATCGCGATCGCGAGCGCGTCCACCTTGGTCTCCTGGACGAACTTCACGGCCTCGTCCGGATTGGTCAGGAGCTGGTCGTGGCTCAGCTTGCCTTCGGCGCCGTGGCCGTCTTCCTTGTCGCCCATGCCTGTTTCGAGCGAGCCGAGCACGCCGAGCTCACCCTCGACCGAGATGCCGCCGAGATGGGCCATGTCGGTCACGGTCTTGGTGACGCCGACATTGTAGGTCCAGTCGGCCGGGCTCTTGCCGTCGGCCTTGAGCGAGCCGTCCATCATGACGGAGGTGAAGCCGGCCTGGATCGCGGTCATGCAGGTCGCAGCCTCGTTGCCGTGGTCGAGATGCACGCAGACCGGGATGTGCGGATAGATTTCGGTGACCGCGTCCATCATGTGCTTGAGCATGATGTCGTTGGCGTAGGAGCGCGCGCCGCGCGAGGCCTGGATGATGACGGGCGCGTCGACCGTGTTGGCCGCGTCCATGATCGCCAGCGCCTGCTCCATGTTGTTGATGTTGAAGGCCGGTACGCCGTAATCGTTCTCCGCTGCATGGTCGAGCAATTGACGTAACGTGATCCGAGCCATCTGTCTTTTTCTCCGGTTTGGGCCTGCAAGGCCGACTTAAAAGGCCGACTGATTACTTGGTGCGCAGAACTTCGACGCCGGGAAGGGGCTTGCCTTCCATCCATTCAAGAAATGCGCCACCGGCGGTCGAGACATAGGTGAATTGACCGGCCACATGGGCCTGGTTGAGGGCCGCGACCGTGTCGCCGCCGCCCGCGATCGAGATCAGCTTCTTCGCCTTGGTGCGCTCGGCGGCATGCTTGGCCGCCGACACGGTTCCGCGGTCGAAGGGCTGCATCTCGAAGGCGCCGAGCGGTCCGTTCCAGACCAGCGTGGCGGCGTCGTCGATGGCGGCGTGGACGCGCGCGATCGATTGCGGGCCGACGTCGAGGATCATGCCGTCGGCCGGGATCGCATCGAGCCCGTAGGCATGCGAGGGCGCGTTCGCCGCGAAATGATAGGCGACGGTGGCGTCGACCGGCAGGATGATCGCGCAATTGGCGGCTTCCGCCTTCTCCATGATGCGGATCGCCGTCGCGGCGAGATCCTTCTCGGCCAGCGACTTGCCGATCCCAACGCCCTGGGCGTGCAGGAAGGTGTTGGCCATGCCGCCGCCGATCACGAGCGCGTCGACCTTGGTCACGAGGTTTTCGAGCAGATCGATCTTGGTCGAGACCTTTGCGCCGCCGATGATCGCGATGACGGGCTTGGTCGGCGAGCCCAGCGCCTTCTCTAGTGCGACGAGCTCGGCCTGCATGGTGCGGCCGGCATAGGCCGGCAGCTTGTGGCCGAGGCCTTCGGTCGTGGCATGGGCGCGGTGCGCGGCCGAGAAGGCGTCATTGACCCAGATGTCGCCGAGTTTCGCCAACTCGGCGACGAAGGCGGGATCGTTCTTTTCCTCTTCCTTGTGGAAGCGGGTATTTTCCAGGCACAGGATGTCGCCATCTTTCAGCGCCGCTACGGCCGTGGCCGCGGGCTCGCCGACGCAGTCGTCGGCGAAGGCGACGGGCCTGTTCACGACCTTCGACAGCGCTTCGGCAACCGGCTTGAGCGACTCCTTGGGGTCGCGTCCTTTCGGCCGGCCGAAATGCGCGAGCAGGATGACCTTGCCGCCCTTGTCCGAGATTTCGGTGATGGTCGGCGCAACGCGCTCGAGCCGGGTTGCGTCGCTGACGCGCCCGTTGTCCATGGGCACGTTGAGATCGACGCGCAGCAGCACGCGCTTGCCCTTCACATCGACGTCGTCGAGGGTGCGGAATTTGTTGGTCATCGGACACTCTCTTGTCCCGGGCGCATAGCTGCGCGGAGTGCCGCTATGCAGAACCGGGACCTACGCTGGAGGGACATGGGTCCCGGATCTGCGACGCAGCGTTTCACGCTGCATCGCGTCCGGGACACGAGAGCGGAGTTAGATCACCTTCGCGAACGCGACGGCGGTGTCCGCCATGCGGTTCGAGAAACCCCACTCGTTGTCGTACCAGGACAGCACGCGCACCAGCGTGCCGTTCTGCACCTTGGTCTGGTCCTCGTGGAAGGTCGAGGAGTGCGGATCGTGGTTGAAGTCGATCGAGACGTTCGGCTGGTTGGTGTAGCCGAGAATGCCCTTGAGCTGCTGCTCGGAGGCGCGCTTCATCGCCGCGTTGATTTCCTTGGCGTCGGTGGCGCGCTTGGCGACGATCTTGAGGTCGATGACCGAGACGTTCGGGGACGGCACGCGGATCGAGACGCCGTCGAGCTTGCCCTTCAACTCGGGCAGCACGAGGCCGATCGCCTTCGCCGCGCCGGTCGAGGTCGGGATCATCGACATCGCCGCCGCACGGCCGCGATAGAGATCCTTGTGCATGGTGTCGAGCGTCGGCTGGTCGCCGGTATAGGCGTGGATCGTGGTCATGAAGCCGGTCTCGATGCCGACCAGGTCGTTCAGCACCTTCACGACCGGCGCGAGGCAGTTGGTGGTGCAGGAGCCGTTGGAGACGACCAGATGATCCTTGGTCAGCGTGTCATGGTTGACGCCGTAGACGATGGTGGCGTCGGCGCCGTCGGCGGGTGCGGAGACCAGCACGCGCTTGGCGCCGGCGGCCAGATGCGCGGACGCCTTGTCCTTCGCGGTGAAGATGCCGGTGCATTCCATCGCGATGTCGACGCCGAGATCCTTCCAGGGCAGCTTCGAGGGATCGCGCTCGGCGGTCACCTTGATCTTGCCGCCGCCGAGGTTGATGGAGTCGCCATCGACGGTCACGGTGCCGGGGAAGCGGCCATGGACGCTGTCGAAGCGAAGGAGATGCGCGTTGGTCTCGACCGGGCCGAGGTCGTTGATGCCGACGACCTCGATGTCCTTGCGGCCGGACTCGGCAATAGCCCGCAGGATGTTGCGGCCGATGCGGCCAAAACCGTTAATTCCGACGCGGACTGCCATGTTTCATCTCCTTATGACCGTTCAATGACGTGTTCGATAACCCCGATCATCCCGCACAACGCGCTTAGCGCGCCTGCGAGGGTTTTTTAGGGCGGACGCCCGGTTCGGCCGGGCGATGCTTGATCATATGAGAGACTACGTAGTCCTTTTTTTTGGCAAGCTCAACTCTCAGCTAACGCGCTTCAGCACAGCGTTAACCGCAGCCTCGGCGGTAATGCCGAAATGCTTGTAAAGATCCTTCGCCGGCGCGCTCGCGCCGAACGAATGCATGCCGATAAAATCGCCATCCTGGCCGATCACGGCGTCCCAGCCCCAGCGCACTGCGGCCTCGATCGCGACCTTCACCGGCGCGTTGCCGATGATCTCGGCACGCTTGGCTTCTGGTTGCGCTAACAAAAGCTCGAGCGAGGGCACCGAGACCACCCGTGACGCGATGCCGCGCTCGGCGAGCTGCTTCTGGGCGGCGACCGCGATCTCGACCTCGGAGCCGGAAGCGAACAGCGTTGCCTTGGCTTCGCCCTGGGCGGCGACCAGCTCGTAGGCGCCGGCTGCGCAGGGAATGTCGTTCGGCGCATTGGTGCGGAGCTGCGGCAGGTTCTGACGTGTCAGCGCCAGCACGGTCGGGCCGTCGATACGATTGAGCGCAAGCTCCCAGCACTCGGCGACCTCGATGGAGTCGGCGGGGCGGAACACGCGCATGTTCGGGATGGCGCGAAGTGCCGCGAGATGCTCGACCGGCTGGTGGGTCGGGCCGTCTTCGCCGAGGCCGATGGAATCGTGCGTCATCACGTAGACGACGCCGGCGCCCATCAACGCGGCAAGGCGCATCGCGGGACGCGCATAGTCGGTGAACACCAGGAAGGTCGCGCCGTTCGGCGCGAAGCCGCCATGCAGGAAGATGCCGTTCATCGCGGCCGCCATGCCGTGCTCGCGGATGCCGTAATGGATGAAGCGGCCCTTGGGTGTCTTGGCGGAGAAGGCGGTCGCCGACTTCGCCTTGTTGTTGTTGGAGCCGGTGAGATCGGCGGAGCCGGCGAGGAATTCCATCGGCATCGCGCCGGCAATGACTTCGATCACCGCTTCCGAGGATTTGCGGGTCGCCGCGGTCATCGGCTTTTCCAGCAGCTCCTTCTTGTACGCGCGCACGGCCTTCGCGAGCGAGGCCGGACGCTCGTGACGCAGACGGCGCTCGAACTCGGCGCGCTTGCGGCTGCCGAGCTCGCCGAGCCGTCCTTCCCATTCCTGTCGTGCCGCCGCGCCGCGGCTGCCGGCTGCGCGCCAGGCCTTAAGCACGTCATCCGGCACCGAGAACGGCTCGAGCGAGATGCCGAGATTTTCCTTGGCGGCCTTGAGCTCGTCGGCGCCGAGCGCCTCGCCATGCGCCTTCGCGGTGCCGGCCTTGTGCGGCGCGCCGAAGCCGATGGTGGTGCGGCAGGCGATCAGCGTCGGCTTGTTGGATTTTTGCGCGCGGGTGATCGCAGCGGCGATGGCGGCCTGGTCATGGCCATCGATCTTTTCGGCGGCCCAGCCCGCGGACTTGAAGCGCTTCACCTGGTCGACGGAATCGGAGATCGAGGTCGGCCCGTCGATCGAGATGCCGTTGTCGTCGTAGAGCACGATCAGCTTGTTGAGCTTCCAGTGCCCGGCCATCGCGATCGCTTCCTGCGACACGCCTTCCATCAGGTCGCCGTCGGAGGCGAGCACGTAGGTGTGGTGGTCGACGATCTTCTTGCCGAACTCGGCGGCCAGCATCTTCTCGGCGAGCGCCATGCCGACCGCGGTCGAGATGCCCTGGCCGAGCGGACCGGTGGTGGTCTCGATGCCCTTGGTGTGGAAGTTCTCGGGATGCCCCGGGGTCAAGCCGCCGAGCTGGCGGAACTGCTTGAGCTGATCCAGCGTCATGCCGGCATTGCCGGTCAGATACAGCAGCGAATAGAGCAGCATCGAGCCGTGGCCGGCCGAGAGCACGAAGCGGTCGCGATCGGGCCAATCGGTGACTGCGGCGTCGAATTTCAGGAATTGCGTGAACAGCACCGTGGCGACGTCGGCAGCGCCCATCGGCAGGCCAGGATGGCCCGATTTCGCCTTCTCGACAGCGTCCATCGAGAGGCCACGGATCGCGTTGGCCATGCGGTTGTGGTCGACTTGCGTCATGTCTGAAATCCGTCTGAAATGAGGCGCTTGGCGGTGGTGCGGGCCGCGTGGGGGGAGCCTGGCGGCCACGGAAGGTTGGGCTGGGATAGCACCTCGGTTCCGGGAGTCCAAGGCAATCAAACGTCGGTTTGGCCGTAAAAGTTGGTTAGCAGTGCATAGTTTCGCGGCGGCGTTGCGCTCCGCTAGCTTGCCACGTAAATTTCTGCTTCTAACCGTTTGCCGAACCGAGTCTTTTGCCGGACGGCAAGCCCCACGGGCAAGGCCACAGGTTCCGCCGCTGACTGCATGAACGATCGCGTTTCCAACAGCTCTGCCATGACGGAGTCCTCGGCCGTCGAGATCGAGATCGCGACCCGCAGACTCATGGCGGCGCTCGACGCGCTCGAAAGCGCGGTGGAGCGGCGGCGCGATGCCGATCGCGACGAGAACGAGCTCGCGGCGCGAATCCAGGCACTGGGCGCGGATCGCTCGCGGCTTGCCGATGAGCTCGACGGCGCGCTGGTGAAGGCGCGCAAGCTCGAGCGCACCAATCGCGAAATCTCCGATCGGCTGGATTCCGCAATCGTCACGATACGCTCGGTGCTCGATACCGGAGAGGACGGATGAGCCACATCAACGTCACCATCAACGGCCGGCAATACCGCATGGCCTGCGAGGAGGGCCAGGAGGTGCGGCTGCTCAAGCTCGCCGAAAGCCTGGAGACGCGAATTCAGTCGCTGCGCGGAAAATTCGGCGAGATCGGTGATGCCAGGCTCACCGTGATGGCGGCGCTGACCGTCTGCGACGAGCTGGTCGACGTCGGCAACCGCGTCCGCACCATGGAGCAGGAGCTGACTGAGCTCAGGGATTTCCGCAACGCCGCCGTCGAGCGCGCCCGGATGACCCAGACCGCCGTGGTGAATGCGCTCAACGCCGCCGCCGAGCGCATCGAGAAGTCGACCCAGGTCCTGAACCGGACGGTGGGCAACGGGATCGCGATCGGCTGATTTTGGGCGGACCGCCCGTTGGGCTGGCGGTTCGTCAGTATCGTTGTTACATTGCGCGGGCGAGGCTGCGACGTGCGTCAGGAGCCATATATCCCCGGGGCCTTATCGATCCTTTAGGGAACTGTCCCTGGCCGGGCCCGTGGGCTCGGACATATGGTGCCCACCTACTTTCGTAGGGAACTCCGGGATCGAGTGCTTCAACGGCGTTCGCGGCTTCGCACTTTTGTTTGCTTGGTTTGTGCTTGTCGAAACAACTGCGGCCAGTTCGGTAGATGTCGTGCTCCGGCTCGCCCGGGGCATTCAGTACGCCGCGGCCTCTGTGTGAATCACCACCGCCTCTGGAATGCTGGATCACCCGTCCCGGTGCGCAAGGGCGCACAAGGTGGGTGATGACGTGGGGGACCAAAGCGCATGTCCAATTCGAAAGCCGAACTCCGTGCCAAAGCCCTCGCGGCGCGCGATGCGCTGAGCGAGAAGAAGCGCACCGCCGCCGCCGCAAAGCTCGCCAAGCGCGGGCTGCCGTTCCCGCTCCTGCCCGGCAGCATCGTCTCCGGCTATTCCCCGATCCGCAGCGAGATCGATCCGCTGCCGCTGATGAAGGCACTCGCCGAGGCGGGCGCAAAGCTCGCGCTGCCCTGCGTCACCGCCCGCGGCCAGTCGCTGATCTTCCGCATCTTCCATCCGAACGACCGCCTGATGCTCGGCCCGCTCGGCATTCCCGAGCCGTCGCCGGCCGCGGCCGAAGTCATCCCCGACGTCATGCTGACGCCGCTCGCGGCCTTCGACCGTCTCGGCCATCGCATCGGCTATGGCGCGGGGCACTACGACCACACCTTCGCGCATCTGCGCAAGACCAAGCAGATCGTCGGCATCGGGCTTGCTTTTGCGGCCCAGGAGATCAAGGCCGTTCCGGCACTATCGCACGACGTCGCGCTGGATTATGTGCTAACGGAATCGGACGTGTTCGATTTCCGGAGTTCTGAAGTTGCGCATTCTCTTCGTGGGTGATGTCGTCGGCCGTAGCGGCCGCAACGCCATCGCCGAATATCTGCCCGGCATGGTCAAGGACTGGTCGCTCGATTTCGTCGTCGTCAATGGCGAGAATTCCGCCGGCGGCTTCGGCATCACGGAAGCGATCTATCAGGAGTTTCTCGATGCCGGGGCCGACGCGGTGACGCTCGGCAATCATTCCTGGGACCAGCGTGAAGCCCTGGTGTTCATCGAGCGCGCCGAACGCCTGGTGCGGCCGACGAACTACCCGCGGGGCACGCCCGGCCGCGGCGCCGCGCTGGTGGAGACCAAGAACGGCAAGCATGCGCTCGTCGTCAACGCGCTCGGCCGCGTCTTCATGACCCCGTTCGACGATCCCTTTGCCGCGCTCGAGCGCGAGCTTGGTGCCTGCCCGCTCGGCGTTGCCGCCGACGCCATCGTCGTCGACTTCCATTGCGAGGCGACCAGCGAGAAGCAGGGCATCGGCTTCTTCTGCGACGGCCGCGCCAGCCTCGTCGTCGGCACCCACACCCATGTGCCGACCGCCGACCACCAGATTCTGTCAGGCGGCACCGCCTACATGACCGACGCCGGCATGACCGGCGATTACGATTCCATCATCGGCATGCAGAAGGAAGAGCCGCTGCGGCGCTTCACGTCGGGGATTCCCTCCGGCCGGTTCGAGCCGGCGGCTGGCGTCGCGACGCTCAGCGGCGTGGCGGTCGAGACGGACGATGCGACGGGACTCGCGCTGAAGATTGCGCCGGTGCGCGTCGGCGGCCGGCTGGAGCCAGCGACGCCGAAATTCTGGTTGAGCTGAAGTCTCGCGGTATTGGCCACCCTCCCCCTCCAGGGGAGGGTAAGAGCAGCGTCGCTCATTTCGACGCGCCTCACGCCGCGGCGCGAACGGCCTGCCAGAGCTCAAGCACGTCCGCACGCGCGATGCCGCGTGTGATGAACACGATGCGCGAGCGGCGATCGCTGTCGGGCCAGCCGCTGAGCGCGACCGGCGGATGGAAGACGTGATGCACGCCATGGATCACGATCGGCGCCGGTTCGTCACGGAGATTGAGGATCCCCTTCACCCGCAGCAGATCCTGGCCGCGCGCGTTGCGTAAATGCGCAAGCCAGTGCGTCACGGCCATCCAGTCGAGCGGCTCGTCGAACGCCAGCATGAAGCTCGCGATCGACGCATCGTGATCATGATGGCCATGATCATGGTGCGCGTGATGATCGTGATGCGAATGGCCGGCGTGCGCATCTGGTTCCGCGAAGGCCCGCTCGTTGAGCCAGCGCTCGACGTCTATCCTTTTCAGCTCGGGATCGATCAGGCCGGCGCCGAATAGCTGCGCGGGATCGATCTCGCCGTGACTGACGCTTTCGATTCTGGCGCCGGGATTGAGCCGCCGCAGACGCAGCTCAAGCGCCGCGATGTCCTCGACCAGGTCACTCTTGGTGATCAACAGCCGGTCGGCCAACGCTACCTGTTTCACCGCCTCATACTGCCGGTCTAGCTGATGCGGCGCGTTGACCGCATCGACCGTGGTCACGACCGTGTCGAGCCGCAGGAAGTGCGAGACGAGCGGATTGTTGAGCAGGAGCTGCACGATCGGCGCGGGGTCGGCGAGCCCGGTGGTCTCGACCAGGATACGGCGGAACGGCGGAATCTCGCCGCGGTCCCGCTTCACCAGAAGGTCTCGCAGCGTCTGCTCCAGGTCGCTGCGGATGGTGCAGCAGATGCATCCGCTCGCGAGCACGGCGACTTCGCCGTCGACGCGTTCGACCAGGAGATGGTCGAGGCTGACTTCGCCGTACTCGTTGATGATGACGGCGCTGTCTTTCATGTCGTCGTGGCGCAGCAAGCGATTGAGCAGCGTGGTCTTGCCGCTGCCGAGAAAGCCTGTGATCAGCGATACCGGAAGTCGCTGCGCGGATTTATCGCTTTCGAACAGGCCCATGGGAAGCTCTCGCGTCGGCCGTCTTATTTTTGTCGCTGGACAACAGCGTAGCGGAGGAGGAGGCTAGCGGAAACAATTTTAGAGTCAGACATTGTTCTGACCACAACCTGGGAGGGTGGAATGTCTAACGAGATCAATAACGTAGATCAAGACGGCGGCGGCTCCACGACGGATCGCCGGACCCTGCTCCGCACCGCGGGCATCGCCGGCGTTGCTGGAGCCGCGCTCGCCGGCTCGATGCACGGCAAGTTCGCGCTTGCACCGATCAGTGAGGCCCGGGCGCAGACTGCAACCTCCATGCCCAAGGGCACCGACAAGCCCTGGTGGCCATCGAAATGGGGTAAGGATGACGAGTCCGGCGCATCCAACCACATCACCCCGGCGAAGGTCCTCGACGCGGCGAAATGGATCAAGGACGGCAAGATCTACAAGATCGGCCGCGTCTACGAAGCCGCCATGCCGCTGTTTGGTGCGCGTATATTCGCACTGCGCATTCCCGGCAGCCCGACCGGCGGCCCGTTCGGTGACAATAAGATGGTCTATCACGACGAATTCCTGGCCACCGAGATCGGCCAGACCGGTACGCAGTTCGACGGCCTCGGCCATATCGGCATCCAGATGGGCAAGGACGGCGACAAGAGCGAGATGCGATTCTACAATGGCTTCACAGCCGAAGAAATTAGCGACGCGTACGGTCTCAAGAAGCTTGGCGTCGAGAAGCTTAAGCCGATCTTCACCCGCGCGCATCTGCTCGACATGGTCGCGCTCAAGGGCGGCATGATGGATGCGGGGCAGGAGATCACCTCGGCTGACATCAAGGCGGCGCTGGCGAAGCAGAACATCCCCGAGAGCGACATCAAGCCTGGCGACGCGATCATGTTCCACACCGGCTGGGGCTCGCTGTGGATGAAGAACAATGATCGCTTCAACAGCGGCGAGCCGGGCATCGGCCTCGATGCTGCGAAGTGGGTGGTCGAAAAGGATCTTGCGCTGACCGGCGCCGACACCTGGGCGGTCGAGGTGGTACCCAATCCCGACAAGTCGCTCGCTTTCGTGGTCCACGCCGAGCTGCAGACCAAGCACGGCATCCACAACCACGAGAACCTGATCTTCGACGATCTGATCGCCGAGAAGAAGTATCAGTTCGTCTATTCCTTCACCCCGGCGCCCATCAAGGGCGCGACGGGAAGCAACGGATGTCCGATCGCGATTACGTGAGGGGGAAGATCGGTGCGGGCGGGTGAAGCGTCCGCGCCGATGTTATGGTTGAGCTGAAAGCGGCGCCACATCCTCGGTGTCGTCCCCGCCTAGTGCGCAATTGCGCACGGGGGCGGGGACCCATAACCCCAGGGAGTAGTGTGGGGCACAGCTCCCACACCGAATCTTCGCCAAATCCCGCCCTGTGGGTATGGGTCCCGGATCTGCGCTTCGCTTGTCCGGGACGACGGCGGAGATTGGCGCGCGATCACGCGTCAATCTCGTCGTACACTACTCCGCCGTCTGCTCCCGCAGCTCCGCAACATCCTTCGCCGTCAGCTTCGAGCCCTTGGTGCCGAACCGTGCCGTGACGTAATTCGCCACCGCCGCGATCTCGTCGTCGCTATACGCATCGCCGAACGCCGGCATCGAGAGCGCGCCGTCGGGCGTATGCCGCTTGGTACCCGACAGCACGATCTGCGCGACGTTGGTGGCGGCGGGGTCGTTGACGGCCCAGGTGCCGGTCAGCGTCGCCATCGGCGAGACCGGGCTCTCGCCGCTCCAGCCGTGGCAGCTGGCGCAGGCGCTGGCGAACACCATCTTGCCGCGTGCGTCGGCCGTGACGCCGTCCTTGTGCGAGGCGGGCGCGGCCGGTGCCGTGGTGGCAGGCAGGTCGGGCGAGGCCACCGGCGGCACGCTGCGCAGATAGGCGACGACCGCGCGGATGTCTTCGGGAGCGAACTGGCTGAAGCTGCGGTCGACCGCTTCGCCCATCGGACCCGAGGCCGAGCCGTGGCCCGGAGCGTGGCCGAGCGAGAGATACGAGATCAGGTCCTCGTCGCGCCAATTGCCGAGGCCGGTGGCCTTGTCGGAGGAGATGTTGAAAGCGCGCCAGCCCGCCGTGATCGCGCCGCCGAACTTCTTGCGGTTGTCGAGCGCAAAGCCGAGATTGCGCGGCGTGTGGCACTCGCCGCAATGCGCCAGCGCTTCGGCGAGATACGCACCTCTGTTCCACTCCGGGCTCTTCGAGGTATCAGGCGCAAAGCGCGCGTCCGGATTGAACACGGC
This sequence comes from Bradyrhizobium sp. 61, assembly GCF_023073075.1. Classification (NCBI taxonomy): domain Bacteria; kingdom Pseudomonadati; phylum Pseudomonadota; class Alphaproteobacteria; order Hyphomicrobiales; family Nitrobacteraceae; genus Bradyrhizobium; species Bradyrhizobium sp. 61. The sequence continues at coordinate 138,235 of NZ_JADPIU010000052.1, forward strand.
CGACCAGAAGATCATCGCCCAGCGCTGGTTGAACGGGAACGACAGCGTGTTGTCGGGCGCTTTCGCGCGCACCGCCGGCAGGCTGAACAGATACGCCTTCACCGCCAGCACGTCCTCGTCCGTCATGTAGGTGTAGGACGTGTAGGGCATGGCCGGATAGAGCCGCGCGCCGTCATGACGCGTGCCGCGCTGGACCGCGTTGAGGAAATCCTGGTCGCTGTAATTGCCGATGCCGGTGTCCTTGTCCGGCGTGATGTTGGTCGAATAGAGCGTGCCGAACGGCAGCTTGAAGCCGAGCCCGCCGGAATATTCCTTCTCGCCGGGCTTGGTGTGGCAGACCATGCAGTCGGCCGCCTTCGCGAGATACTCGCCGCGCTCGACCACACTCGCTTTCTCCAGCTTGGCCGGTACGCCGGTCGGCTTGCCCGCGCGATAATCCGCCAGCGCCACTTTGGTGCCGTCGGCGAAGTCGAGCGGGCCGGGCCCGCGGATGATCCAGACGCCGAGCGCCGCCACGACGATGGCGATCACGACCAGGCTTGTGAGGATACGCATCTTGCCGCTCATGCCTTCTTCCCCGCAGCCAGAAGTTTCCGGTCGATCGGCAGGCGCCGCAGCGCCACGCCGGTTGCGGCGTAAATCGCGTTGCGCAGGGCCGGTGGTCCGGCATTGACGCCGGCTTCGCCGATGCCGCCGGGCGCTTCGCCGCTCTTGACGACGATGACCTCGATCTTCGGCGTCTCGTTGATGCGCATCATGCGGTAGTCGTGGAAGTTCGACTGCTGTACGCGGCCCTTGTCGATGGTGATCTCGCCATAGAGCGCGGCGGTGAGGCCGAAGATCAGCCCGCCCTCGATCTGCGCCTTGATCGTATCGGGGTTGACCGCAATGCCGGTGTCGACCACCGAGGTGATGCGGCGCAGTGTGATCTCGCCGATGTCGTCGATCTCGGCTTCCACAACAGTTGCGAGGAAGCTCGCAAACGATGGCTGCAGGCAGACGCCACGGCCAACGCGGGCCGGCAGCGGTTGGCCCCAGCCGGATTTCTCCGCGGCAAGGTTGAGCACCGCGAGCGCACGCGGAGTCTTGGTCAGCATCGACCTTCGGAATTCGACCGGATCCTTGCCGGCCTTGCGCGCAAGCTCGTCCAGCGCGCATTCGAACGCGAACACATTGTTGTTCGGGCCGACTCCGCGCCAGAAGCCGGTCGGCACAGCCGGTGGCTCGGCACGGACATATTCGACGTGGAAGTTGGGAAAGTCGTAGGGCGTCTCCACGGCGGCGTCGACCGCGTCGATATCGACGCCCTTCTGGAACGCTGGCGGCAGCCAGCGGGCAATCACCGCAGAACCTGCGATCTTGTACTTCCAGGCCGCCACCTTGCCGTCGACCAGGGTCGCATTGACCTGGTCGCGATAGACCGGGCGGTAGACGTCGTGCTGGATGTCCTCCTCGCGGGTCCATATCACCTTGACGGGATAGTCGACCTGCTTGGCGATCTTGACCGCCGCAACCACCATGTCGGGTTCGAGCTTGCGGCCGAAACCGCCGCCGAGCAGGTGCTGGTTGACGATCACCTTCTCGACGGGAAGGCCGGCGGCCTTCGCCGCCTCCGACTGCACGCGCGTCATGATTTGTGTGCCGGTCCAGATCTCGCAGGCATCCGGCCTGACGTGAACGGTGGCGTTGATCGGCTCCATCGAGGCATGCGCGAGGAACGGCAGTTCGAAGCTCGCCTCGAACTTGTCTCCGCTGGCAAGCCCCTTGGCGATGTCGCCGACGGATTTCGCGATCGCGCCATCCTTCTCGCTGGCCTTGCGTAAATCGTCCCAGATGTCCTTGGTGGAGATCTTGGCGTTCGGTCCTTCGTTCCACTCGATCTTGAGCGCTTCGAGACCTTTCTTGGCCGCCCACATGTGATCGCCGATCACGGCGACGGCGTCGTCGAGCACGACGACCTTGCGCACGCCGGCGACTTTCATCGCTGCGCTGTCATCGACCTTGCCGACCTTGCCGCCGAACACCGGGCAATTGGCGATCGCGGCAATCTTCATGTTGGGCAGGATCGCGTCGATGCCGTAGACGACTTTGCCGTTGACCTTGTCCGGTGTATCCAGCCGCTTCAGCGGTTGGCCTATGAGGACGAAGTCCTTGGGGTCCTTGACCGGGACATCCTTCGGCGGTGTCTGGCTCTGTGCCGCCAGCGCGAGCTCACCATAGCCGAGCTTGCGGCCGCTTGCCGCATGGATGACTTCGCCCTTGGACGTCGTGCAACTCGCGGGCTCGACCTGCCATTGCGCGGCGGCGGCCTGCACCAGCATCGCGCGCGCGCTGGCACCCGCTTCGCGTAGCGGCTTCCACCAGGCGCGGATCGACGTCGAACCACCCGTCGCCTGCAGTCCGAAGGCGGGATTGGCGTAGAACTTGTCGTTTGGCGGCGCGTGCAACACCCCGACCTTTGCCCAATCGGCGTCGAGCTCTTCGGCCAGAACCATCGAGATCGAGGTGTAGATGCCCTGACCCATCTCCACCTGCGGCATGATCAGCGTGGTCTCGCCGGTCTCGTCGATACGGATGAAGGCGTTGGGCGCGAACTTGCCGTCGGTCGTATCCTTCGGCTGCTCCGGCTCGTTGACGGCGGCGCGCAGCGGCAGATGGAAGGCGAGCAGGACGCCGGTGGCGAGACCGCCGGTCAGCAGCGCGCGGCGGGAGACGTTGTTGTGTGCATTCATGGCGGACCTCACGACTGCCGGCCGGAGGCCGCCTGCTTGATGGCCTCGCGGATGCGGACATAGGTGCCGCAGCGGCAGATGTTGCCGGCCATCGCGGCGTCGATGTCGGAATCATCAGGGTGCGGCGTTGACGCCAGCAGTGCGGCCGCGGCCATGATCTGGCCCGACTGGCAATAGCCGCACTGGATCACTTCGGCATCAAGCCAGGCCTTCTGCACCTTCGCACCCGACGGCGTGTTGCCGACGGCCTCGATGGTGGTGATGGCACGGTTCGCGACTGCGCTGACCGGCAGCACGCAGGACCGCACCGCCTTGCCGTCGACATGCACCGTGCAGGCGCCGCATTGCGCGATGCCGCAGCCGAATTTGGTGCCGGTCATGCCGAGGATGTCGCGCAGCACCCACAGCAGCGGCATTTCCGGCGGCGCGTCGAACGATTTGGTTTCGCCGTTGATGGTGAGAGTTGTTGCCATAAGCATCCCCTTGCTCGCTTGATCGCTTGCGGCGATCTCGTCGGCGAATTCGTGCGCGACAATAATCATACTGATGCGAAACGATGAAGCGCCAGAATTTCCGGCGATGCATATTTGCGCTGCCGACGCGTCAGGCCATGACGTTCACGAATTGGTGCGGCGATCGCCGCAACGGAATTGGGCTAATTGATATGATAAGCGTCATGTTTTGACGCATTTTCGTCGCAGCACCGTTGAGCGCCGCAGATGATCGTGCGAATGCGGAAATTCATGCGATGACGAAATTCGTGCGATTGGGAAAGTCGGGCCGTGGCGCGTCCTTGCTCGCGGCCATCCTTCGAGACGCCCGCCTACGGCGGGCCCTCAGGATGAGGACCGAGTGTGCGGCCGTCGTTTTGACGAGCACCGATGCCGCTTAGCCTCATCCTGAGGAGACCGCGAAGCGGTCGTCTCGAAGGACGAGGCGCGCGCTCAGGTCGTGCAAAATGCCATACGCGATAGCTCCACTTTGCGGGAGTGGGCTGCTGCGCTGGCAGATGCAGACTGACCCGGGTGAGGGGTTTGTCTGCACGTATGGGTGATTTCGGAATAGTAGTATTATGCGCCTGTTTTGCCCGACGCGTCAAACTGCGTCCTGGCCTGCCGGCGTAAGTCCTTGATTCCCCAGGCCCCCGCTACTGTGCATGGGGTTGTTTTTCAGGTTTTTGATTCAGGGGGCCGCCGGAGCGACCCTCAGCTCTGCCGAAAACCCATCCGGAAGGCGCCCCAGTGCTTGCCGCGGATCACGATCGGCGAGGACAGGTCCTTCATCAGCACGAACTGTCCGCCGCCCATGTCGCGGCGATAGGTCTGGAGCAGGAACGGTTTTGTGTTGGCCGCGACCTTCTTCACCGCGCGGTCGCTGAACAGGCGGCGGTTGCGGCAATTGGCGTTGTTCCAGACGGGGTCCTTGCCCTGCGGGAGGCGGTAGTTCGGGTTGTGGGTCGGCAGATAACCGCCCTTGGCCCAGGCGACGCAGAACACGATGCGGGAATCGGACTTCTGGATCGGGTCCTGGATGGCGGGCAGCACGCGGTCGGTGAAGTCGACGTAGTTGGTCTTGTATTGCTTGGGATCGGTGCCGGGGATTTCCCGGTAGTTCTCGTCCATGAGCTGGTCGAGCGTGATCTCGCCGCGGTCGATTGCGGCCTCGAACTCGTCCGATATCCGCTTTGCGGTCTCGACGACGACGCGGATCAGCGGCGCATCCGATGTCTCCACGCCGCTGTCGGCGATCATTGCGATCAGCGCTTCGGAGGTGTCGAGCAGCTTTGTCACGCGCTGATCGGCGTTCTTGAGATCGCGCGAGGACAGGTCGACGCCCTTGGCGAGCTCGTTGAGCTCGCTGATGACCGTGTCGCAATGGCCGAGATTGGAGGTGGCGGCGCGCGTGACGCTGTCGATCTCCGCTTCCACCGAGGCAAAACCCTGCTGGACCCGCGAGATGATGCCGGAGATCTGCTGGGCGCCTTCGCCGGCAGTCTTGGCGCGTTGCGAAGCGTCGCTGCTCTCGCCGATCAGGCCTTCGATCTGGCCGTCGAGATCGCGCACGGTGTCGGAGATCTGATGCGTGGCCGCACGGGTAGCCTCCGCGAGATTCTTGACCTCGCTTGCCACCACCGCAAAACCGCGGCCGGCATTACCGGCGCGGGCCGCTTCGATGGTGGCGTTGAGCGCGAGCAAATTGGTCTGCTTGGCGATCGCCTCGATCGAGCCGGACACTTTTGCCACCTGCGCCAGCGCCGAGCCGACGGCGCTCAAGCGCGCCTCGATCCGCTCCACGGCCGCGACGAGCTCGGAGATGTGGCTGACCGCGGTGTCGACCGCGCCGCGCGACTGCGCGATCTCGCCGACCGCCGCCGATGCGGTCGATTGCACCGCCTGCGATGCGTTGGCGATATCGTGATTGGCCGAGACCATCGTCTCGGCCGTCTCCTGGAGATGATGGAACCGTTCGGACTGGTTCGCGACGCGGTTTGCGACTTCCTGGACGTTGCCGGCGATGTCGGCGAGCTCGACGCCGAGGCCGCCGATGCGGTCGGCGAGCTGGTCGATCAGACGTTCGGCAAGTGTCCGGTTGGAGCCGGTGTCCAGGACTGCCAGTTGTGCGACGGACATGTTTTGAGAGTCCTCCAGTCAGAGCCGTTCGCCGGCTCCCCGCGGCATTCCCATTCCAATTCCAATTCCAGCCTTAAAGGATGATTCGCGGCCGGCGTCTTGCCTGAGCGTGCACTACAGCTTGTAAGCCGTGCGGAATCCGCCCCAGTGCCGGCCCTGGACGCGGATCGGGACGTCGATCTCGCGCATCATCACGGTGTTGCCGTTGCCCATGTCGCGGGCATAGCTCTGGACCAGGTACGAGCGCAGGTTGCGCGCGGCGGCGAGCCCTGCCGGGTCGTTGAAGATCCGCCGGTTGCGGCTGTTGGCGGTGTTCCAGGCGACGTCGCCCGGCCGCTGCGGATGCGAATAGATCTTGTTGTGCACCGGCAGGAAGCCGTTGCGGTCGACCATGGCGCAGAATGCCATGCGCGGTTCCTTGGCGAGAAAGGCCTCCTGGAACGGCGGCAGCGCGCGGTCGGCCCAGTCCAGATATTTCGTGCGGTATTGCTGCGGATTGGTGCCGGCGATTTCCGCATAATCGGTGTCGAAGAGGTCGTCGATCTTGACCTCGCCGCGTGCAACCGCCTGCTCGAAAATCCGGGTCAGCGCCGTGCCGGCCTCCATGGCGCGGGTGACGAACTCGGTGTTCTCCTCGTGGATCGACCAGAGCCTGTCTTCGATCTTCTCGTTGAGATCGGCATTGGGGCTGACGAATTGCGCGCGGGCGCCGGCCTTGGACTGCTCGATCACGCGCAGGCGGCAGGCGCCGACGCCTTCGAGCGTGCCGTCGACGACGGCCTGCGTGGCAAGCTTCGCCGCCTCCGCGCCGCCGATCAGCACGCCGTCCATCGCGATCTCGTAGACCTGCAACACGCCGCGCGCGGTTTCGAACTTGAGATGGCAGGGCAGCCGCTCGGTCTTGCGACGGTCGTCGTGCTCGCTCTGGCGCAGCAGCACCGCGCAGCGCGATTTCAGCTTCCGTGCGAAGGCGGTGACGGCCTTGCCGGCGCTGGCGACGTTCTCGCCGTGGGTCTCGGCCGCCTTGGTCGCGGCGTCGATCTCGGCCGCGCTCTCGCCGACCGAGATGATGAACTGCGACGCGCTGGCCGCGTTGCCGGAGACCTCGCTGGTGGTGGCATTCTGCTCGGCGACCGCGCCGTTGACGGTGTCGAACACCGGGCGGATCGCCTCGATCGCCTGCGCAATGCGATGCACGGCGTCGGCCGAGCCGGCGGCGTCGCGCTGGAGCGCGTCGATCTTCCTGGTGATCTCCTCCGTCGCGCCCTGGGTCTGCACCGCGAGCGCCTTCACTTCGGTGGCGACGACCGCAAAGCCCTTGCCCGCCGCACCCGCGCGCGCGGCCTCAATGGTCGAGTTGAGCGCGAGCAGCGTCGTCTGCCGCGCGATCTGCGCAATCAGATTGACGACATTGCCGATGGCAGCGGAGGATTCGCGCAGGCGGTCGACATTGGCGCGGGCTTCCTGCGCCGCGGCGCTGGCTTCGTCGGCGAGCTTGCCCGCCTCGCGCACCTGCGCGCCGATGCCTTGCGCGGACTGGGTGAACTTGTCGGCGGCATGGGCGAAGGTCGAGGCGTTCGACTGCGCCGCATTGGTGCGGCCCGTGAGGGCGTCGGTGCGTTCGCGAATGTCCGCGAGCGTTGCCGCGGTCGCCTCCGCGCCTCCGGCCACCGAATTGGCGGCCCGCTCGAGCTGGCGGATCATGGCACCGAGCTCGAGCTCCAGCAGTTCCAGGATTTCCCTGGCGGAATCGCCCTCGGCCGACGGGGCGGGCGCGGGATCGACCGGCGACGGCGCGGCCTGTGGGGGTGCCACGGGCGCGGACAAGTCGGGCAGACGCTTCCGAAACAATGCGAACGCCATCAGGTCACTCTTGTCGGGGAACGGGCGGTTGCTATTTTCGCAAGCCGGAATGAAATCAGGGTTAACGGTGCCTGACTCCTAGGCACGGGGCACTACGGTATTACCTTAAGGTCGTAGAGCCTCTTTCATTCCGGTGGGTTGGCGGCCTATAAGGCCGCGCTTCCCACCCTCACCTTTGGCGCACGATTCCTTACGAGACACGCATGGCCGGACATTCCCAATTCAAGAACATCATGCACCGCAAGGGGCGGCAGGATGCGCAGAAGTCGAAGCTGTTCGGCAAGCTGGCGCGGGAAATCACCGTCGCGGCCAAGCTGGGCACCCCCGATCCCAACATGAACCCGCGCCTGCGTGCGGCCATCATCGCGGCGCGCCAGGAGAACATGCCGAAGGACAATATCGAGCGCGCCGTCAAGAAGGCGCTCGGCAATGAGGGCGAGAACTATGACGAGATCCGCTACGAGGGTTACGGCCCCGGCGGCGTCGCCGTCATCGTCGAGGCGCTGACCGACAACCGCAACCGCGCCGCCTCCGACATCCGCTCCTTCTTCACCAAATCGGGCGGCAATCTCGGCGAAACCGGCTCGGTCTCCTTCATGTTCGACCGCACCGGCATCATCGAATACGACCGCGGCGTCGCCTCCGACGACGCGGTGCTGGATGCCGCGATCGAGGCCGGCGCCGACGACGTGGTCTCGGGCGAAGGCGGACACGAGATCTACGCCTCAACCGAAGGCTATCGCGACGTCGCCAAGGCGCTGGAAGCCAAGTTCGGCGAGCCGCGCAAGGCCGCGCTGATCTGGAAGCCGCAGAATACGGTCGCGGTCGACGACGAGACCGGCGAGAAGCTCTTGAAGCTGATGGACCTGCTCAACGAGCACGACGACGTCCAGCACGTCTACGCCAATTTCGAGGTGTCGGACGCGCTGATGGCGAAGATTGGCGGCTGACGCCGCTAGCCCCAAATTCCGCTGTCGTCGCCCGGCTTGACCGGGCGACCCAGTATTCCAGAGACGCCAGAAGGATACGGAGAAGCCGCGGCGTACTGGATACCCCGCCTTCGCGGGGTATGACGCCGGTTTGTGGTTGGCAGCAGCGCTCCCCATCACTTCCCCTGTTACTTCCGTTCTGTTTCTGTTTCCCCCACCGCAGCCAGCCGCTATCACTGGCCCATGACTGCGCTCCCGATTCGTGGCCCCGTTCGCATCATCGGCATCGACCCCGGCCTGCGCCGCACCGGCTGGGGCGTGATCGAGGCCGAGGGCAATCGTTTGATCTACGTCGCCTGCGGCTCGGTGGAACCGCCGGACGATCTGCCGCTGGCGAGCCGGCTGCTCGCGATCCATGAGGGGCTTGCCGCCGTCCTGTCCGGTCACAAGCCGATGGAAGCCGCGGTCGAGCAGACCTTTGTGAACAAGGACGGCGTCGCGACGCTGAAGCTCGGCCAGGCCCGCGGCGTCGCCATGCTGGCGCCTGCGATGTTCGGCATCACTGTCGCCGAATACGCGCCGAACCAGGTCAAGAAGACGGTGGTCGGCGCCGGCCACGCCGACAAGCACCAGATCGCGATGATGCTGAAGATCTTGCTGCCGAAAGCCGAGCCGCCGTCAGCGGACGCCGCCGACGCGCTCGCCATCGCCATCACCCACGCCCATCACCGCCAGAGCACGGCGCTCAGGCTGAAGGTGGTGGGCTTATGATCGGCAAGCTCAAGGGCCTGATCGATTCCTACGGCGAGGATTATGTCCTCCTCGACGTCGGCGGCGTCGGCTATCAGGTGCATTGCTCGGCCCGAACGCTGCAGCATCTGCCGGCGCCCGGCGAGGCCGCGGTGCTGTCGATCGAGACTTACGTCCGCGAGGACCAGATCAAGCTGTTCGGCTTCCGCACCGACCAGGAGCGCGAATGGTTTCGCCTGCTCCAGACCGTGCAGGGCGTCGGCGCCAAGGTCGCGCTCGCGGTGCTCGGCACGCTGGCGCCTTCCGATCTCGCCAACGCCATCGCGCTGCGCGACAAGGCCGCGGTGGCACGCACGCCGGGCGTCGGCCCCAAGGTTGCCGAGCGCATCGTCACCGAGCTGAAGGACAAGGCGCCGGCCTTCGCCAATGTCGATCCCGCCGTCGTGCATCTCGCCGGCGCCGTCGACGACCAGCGCGCGCCGCGCCCGGTGGCAGATGCGATCTCTGCGCTGGTCAATCTCGGCTACGGCCAGCCGCAGGCGGCTGCCGCTATTGCATCCGCATCGCGCAGCGCGGGCGAGAGCGCCGAGACCGCGCAACTCATCCGGCTAGGCCTGAAGGAGCTGTCGAAGTGAGCGCGGCCCACTCCAATCCCGTCGCCGCCCTGTTTCGTCGCCTTTCGCGCGTGGCCGGTATCGTCGTGATTTTCTCCATTGTCGGGCCGCTGACGACCGCCGCGTTGGTTGCTGTGACGGTAACGGCGCTCGGCGCCGCGGTGCTGCAGATGTTTCTCGTGTTCCTCGAACTGGAAGCACTGCGTGCCCTGGTTTCGATCGCGGTCGTGCTGTTGGCCATCGTCACGATTCTCGCCTCGTTCCTTCCTGCAGTCGTCGCCGGCCTGATATTTGCGCTGGCGGCGGTCTACGCCGATCTCAACATGATCTGGATGGCGTGGCTCGCCGCGGCCGTGGGCGCGGCCGGCTTCGTCATGGTTGGCATGTTCGTCGTGCCCTCCGAAACCTCGGCGGTGATCGTGCCGAGTGTCCGTTCCGCGCCCGAGGCGCTGAAGCTTTCGGCGATGCTCGCCGTCGTCGCCGTCATTCCGGCCAGCCTGTGCTGGTGGCTCGCGAAACCGCTGCATCGTGTTATCCTGCCCGCATGACCACTCCCCCACGCATCGTCACGCCCGAGCGCCGCTCCGATGACGTCGGCGACACCGCGCTACGCCCGCAGTCGCTGTCCGATTTCGTCGGCCAGCAGCAGGCGCGCAAGAATCTCTCGATCTTCATCGAGGCGGCGCGCAAGCGCGGCGAGGCGCTGGATCACGTGCTGTTCGTGGGCCCGCCCGGCCTTGGCAAGACCACGCTGGCGCAGATCGTGGCCAAGGAGCTTGGCGTCGGCTTTCGCGCCACCTCGGGTCCGGTGATCGCCAAGGCCGGCGATCTCGCCGCACTCCTCACCAACCTCGAAGAGCGTGACGTGCTTTTCATCGACGAGATCCATCGCCTCAGCCCGGCGGTGGAAGAAGTGCTCTATCCCGCGATGGAGGACTTTCAGCTCGACCTGATCATCGGCGAGGGCCCGGCGGCACGCTCGGTGAAGATCGAGCTGTCGAAATTCACGCTCGTCGGCGCCACCACGCGCGCCGGCCTCCTTACCAATCCCTTGCGCGACCGCTTCGGCATCCCGGTCCGGCTCAATTTTTACACCATCGAAGAGCTGGAAAGCATCGTCACCCGCGGCGCGCGCGTGCTCAATGTCGGCATGAGCGCCGACGGTGCCAACGAGATCGCGCGCCGCGCCCGCGGCACGCCGCGCATCGCCGGCCGCCTGTTGCGGCGCGTGCGCGATTTCGCCTCCGCCGCCGATGCCGCCTCGATCGACCGCAAGATCGCCGACCACGCGCTGAGCGCGCTCGAGGTCGACGCCGCGGGCCTCGACGCCATGGACCGCCGCTACCTCACGACCATCGCGCAGAACTATGGCGGCGGCCCGGTCGGCGTCGAGACGATGGCCGCCGCCCTGTCCGAGCCGCGCGATGCGATCGAGGACATCATCGAGCCTTATCTCATTCAGTGCGGCTATCTCCAGCGCACCCCGCGCGGCCGCCTGCTCACCTCGCACGCCTTCCGCCATCTCGGCATCGCCGAGCCCTCGCGCGATGCCGCGGCACAGTTCGGCCTGTTCGGCTCGGACGAGAGCGACGACTGATCTCGCGCAAATGCCGGGTGCAGCTATCGTCATGAACTTCCGGTAACCTTTGTGCAAACGGTCTGCACGCGAATGCAGGCCGTCTGCACGAGCGGACCCCAATTCCGCTCCAATCGGACCGCATCACAAAGGTGCATCACCATCGGGCTTCCATGATCACGCGTCGTCATCTCATCCGTTCCATCGGCGGCCTGTCCGCGCTCGGCGTCTCGACCGCGGCCTATGGCGTCGGCGTCGAGCCGCTGCGGCTCCGCGTCACCCGCTATCACCCGACCCCGCGGCAATGGCCGGCGGATTTTCCGCTCAAGATCGCCATCGTCACCGACATTCATGCCTGCGATCCCTGGATGTCGCTGGAGCGGATCGAGGGCATCGTCGATCGCACCAATGCGCTCAACGCAGATGTCATCGTGTTGCTCGGCGACTATGTCGCGGGTGTTCACCAGGTCACGCGCATCATTCCGTCGAGCGAATGGGCCAAGGTGCTCGCGGGCCTCAAGGCACCACTCGGCGTCCATGCCGTCATGGGCAATCACGACTATTGGGTGGACAGGGCCGTGCAGCAGGCCGGGCACGGGCCGACAGCCGCCCATCGCGCGCTGGAGGCGGCCGGTATTCCCGTCTACGAGAACGACGTCGTGCGTCTCACCAAGGACGGACGCTCCTTCTGGCTCGCGGGCCTCGGCGATCAACTCGCCTACTATCCCGCGAAGCGCTATGGCCGCGTGCATCGGCTTGGCGCCGACGATCTCGCGGGCACGCTGGCGAAGGTCACCGACGATGCGCCGGTCATCCTGCTCGCGCATGAGCCCAATATCGCGCCGCTCGTACCCGCGCGCGTCGCGCTGCAACTGTCCGGCCATACCCATGGCGGCCAGGTCCGCCTGTTCGGCTGGTCGCCGGCTGTTTCGCCTCAGCACGGCGTGCGGCTCGCCTATGGTCACTTCCGGCTGAAATGCGACGTCATCGTCTCCGGCGGCCTCGGTTGCAGCATCATGCCGGTCCGCGTCGGCGTGCCGCCGGAAATCGTCGAGGTGACGCTGGGAAGGACGCCGGCCGTGGCATAACCTGCGCTTGCGCGGCCGGCTGTTTTTGCGCAAAACGGACCGGTTGCAAAAAGCGAAGAGGCTCGCGACGTGACAGCCCATCTCGACGGCGAGATCCGCGACGGCCGCCATCACATGCAGGTCCGCGTCTACTACGAGGATACGGACTTCTCCGGCATCGTCTATCACGCCAATTATCTCCGATACATGGAGCGCGGGCGCACCAATCATCTGCGGCTGATGGGGGCCGAGCAGCAGGCGCTGTTCGACCAGGTCGAAACGGAGGGCGCGGGCTTTGCCTTCGTGGTGCGCTCGATGCATCTGGACTTTCTGAAGCCCGCGCGGATGGACGACGTGCTCGACGTCGTGACGTGGCCGGTTGCGGTGAAGGGCGCCTCCATCATGCTGGCGCAGGAGGTGCGGCGGGCCGAGGACGTGCTGGTGAAAGCCGAGGTCCGCGTCGCCTTCATCAGCGGCGGCCGCGCTCAGCCGATCCCGAAATCGATCCGCGCCCTGATGAAGGCCGATCTGATTTCCTGATCGCCCGATAAGTGATCGGCCGATAGGTGATGGCCTATCGACTCCGCCAATTGCGGCGATAAATTGCGGCCCGGACCAACCGATGAGGCCACCATGTCGCGCCCGCCGCTTCCACCCTTCACCCGTGAGACCGCCGCGCAAAAGGCGCGCATGGCCGAGGACGCGTGGAATTCGCGCGATCCGGTGAAAGTCTCGCTCGCCTATACCGAGGACAGCCGCTGGCGCAATCGCTCGGAGGTGTTCCAGGGCCGGGAGGCCATCGTCGCGTTCCTCACCCGCAAATGGGAGAAGGAGCGGGAGTATCGCCTGATCAAGGACCTATGGGCCTTCGACGGCAATCACATCGCGGTGCGCTTCCAGTACGAATGGCATGACGCCAGCGGCCAGTGGTATCGCTCCTACGGCAACGAGCAGTGGGAGTTCGACGAGCACGGGCTGATGCGGCGCCGCGAGGCGTCGATCAACGATATCGCGATTGCCGAGAAGGACCGCCGGTTTCACTGGCCGGCGCCGGGACCGCGACCGGCGGATGTGCCGGGCTTGGGGACGGATCCGTTCTGAGGTTTGCGGAGATAGTGCAGCGAGCTCGCTGCACCCTCTCCCCTTGTGGGAGAGGGTGGCTCGCCGCGTAGCGGCGAGACGGGTGAGGGGTCTCCCTCCGCGAGTCCAACTCTTATTGAATGCGTGGAGAGAGACCCCTCATCCGGCGCTTCGCGCCACCTTCTCCCACAAGGGGAGAAGGGAAGAGCCTGCGCGGTGAGCGCCGCGGACTACGGAGCCGCGCGCCGCGCCAAAAACCGCGTGATCGCCCCACCCAGCTTCGCGTTGTCCATCGGCTCCGCCAGCGACTCCCTCGCGGTCGCAACGACATCCTCCGGCGCCTTGCCGTCGCGGAGCTCGCAGCACACTTGCGCAAACTCCACGTCGAATTCCGGATGCGGCTGCACGGTCAGCGTGGTGCCGTTGGCGTAGAGCAGGCCGGCATGCGGGGTGAATTCGGACGAGAGGATCGTCAGCGCATCGCTGGGCGGCTCGACCACCTGGTCCTGATGCGAGGCGGCGATCGCAACCGCTTTGCCGTCGACGACGCCGTTCTCCGGCAGCACCTGATAGACGTGGCGGCCGATGCCCCAGCCCTTCTCCGACTTCTGCACGGTGCCGCCGAGCGCCTGCGCGATCAGCTGATGGCCGAAGCAGACACCGACCATCGGCGTCTTGTTGGCGTAAGCCGTGCGCACGAAATCTTCCAGCAGCGCGATCCAGTCGAGCCCGTCATAGACACCGGCGGCAGCGCCGGTGATCAGCACGGCCTCGAGCTTGCTCGGGTCGGGGAGTGCGTCGCCATTGGGGATGCTGACGACGTCCACCGTGGCGGTCGGGTCCTCGGCGCGGACCATGCGCTCGAACATGTCGGGAAACGAGCCGTGCTGCTCGCGGTATTTCTGCGGGACCTGTCCGGTCTCGATGATGGTGATGCGTGCCATGTGCCCCCCGGGTCAAAAGGTTGCGAAGCTCAGTCGCTTTCTGCCCCATGTTGCTGGTGTGGCGCTGGGCGCGCCAGCAGTGCGCTCTCTTTCCGGACCTCGTTGAGAAACGCCTTGGCCAGGCGCGACAGCGGCTCGGCTTCCGACCATAGCATATAGGCAACCGCGTGCGTCGTGGGCGTGAACGGCCGCACCACGAGGCCGCTGCCGCCGTTCTGCCGCGGCGAGAACGGATCGACCACGGCGGCGCCGACGCCGGCGGCGGCGAGCACGCAAGCCGTGTTGCAGTAGCGCACCTCGACGGTCGGCTGGAACGGCGCGCCGGCGCGGGCAAAGCTGTCGCGCACGGCCTCGCCGAGGCGCGTGCCGCGCTCGAGCCCGATGAAGGGCATGCCGGACAGATCGGCGGCCGAGATCACGGGCTTGTCGGCAAGCGGATGCTGCGGCGGCAGGACGCAGACCATCTCACCGGTATGCACCACCTCATGCGCGATGCCGGGATGATGCGTCAGCCCCAGCGCGAAGCCGAGCTCGGCGACGCGGCTGAGCACCCCCTCGATGATGCCCTCATAGCGCCGCACGTCGAAGAACACGCGCGTCTCAGGGCGGCGGCGAAGGAAGCTTGAGAGCGCCGACGGGATGATGCTGTAGGCCAGCGGCGGCGTCGCGACGAGCGCGAGATGCCCGGAGCGGTTCTCGCGCAGATCGCGGACGCGGTTCTCGAGCTTGGCGTGCAGCGCGAAAATCGCTTCGCTCTCCTTGTACAGCGCCATCGCCTCCGCGGTCGGAAACAGCCGGTTGTTGACGCGCTCGAACAGCGCAAAGCCCGCCTGCGCCTCCATCGTCTTCAGCGCGTTGCTGACCGCGGGCTGCGACAGCGCCAGTTCGTCCGCCGCCGCCACCGTGGTGCGATGGCGGATGACGGCACGCAGGATCTCGAGCTGACGCAGGTTCATATCACTGCCGATTATACTCTGGGCCAAAACATCATAGCAGAACGAATTGATTTTGCAGCCCCGCTTCCGCGTAATGGTCGCGGATTTGCACGTCGCATCAAAGGGTTCATTCGCCCATTGAGGCAGCACTGCGCACATATTGGAGGCAATCTTGGTTCGTGTCCTTCGCGCCGCCGCAGCTCAAATGGGGCCGACGCAAAAAGCCGATACGCGCGAGCATACGCTGGCGCGAATGCTCGACATGCTGGAGGAGGCCGCCGGCCGCGGCGCCAGCCTCGTGGTGTTTCCCGAGCTTGCCTTCACCACCTTCTTCCCGCGCTGGCTGCTCGAAGGCGACGCGCTCGACCACTATTTCGAGCGCGGCATGCCGAACCCGGCCGTGGCAAAACTGTTCGACCGTGCGCGCGCGCTTCGCGTCGGCTTCTATGTCGGCTATGCCGAGCTGACGCCGGACGGCCGCCGCTACAATTGCGCGATCCTGGTCGATCGCGACGGCGAGATCCTCGGCCGCTATCGCAAGGTGCATCTGCCGGGCTCGGTCGAGCCGCGCGAAGGCGCGCGCTACCAGCAGCTCGAGAAGCGCTATTTCGAATATGGCGATCTCGGCTTTCCCGCTTTCCGCGCCGGATCGGCCTGGGCCCACGCCATCATGGGCATGATGATCTGCAACGACCGCCGCTGGCCGGAATCCTGGCGCGTGCTCGGCCTGCAAGGCGTTGAACTCGTCTGCATCGGTTACAATTCGGCGGCCTATGATCCCAATGGCGGCGTCACTGAAGACGCGTCCTTGCGCACCTTCCACTCGACGCTAGTGACGCAGGCCAACGCTTACATGAACGCGACCTGGGCGATCTCGGTGGCGAAGGCGGGTGAGGAGGACGGCTCCGGGCTGATCGGCGGCTCCTGCATCGTCGATCCCAATGGCCGCATCGTCGCGCAAGCCCAGACTTTGGCCGACGAGGTGATCGTCGCCGATATCGATCTCGATCTCTGCCGCCAGGGCAAGGACAAGATGTTCAACTTCGCCGCCCACCGGCGGCCGGAGCAATACAGGGTGATCACCGAACGCGCCGGCGTCATCGAGCCGGCCGTTCTCGACGCGGACTGACTGGCACGGCGCTGGCAAAGGACTCAAAGCAAAACGTTGGCAAAGGAGCTGACATGATACGCCTCTCGCTCTCTCTCGGTTTCGCAGTACTGGCTACCGTAACGTCGGCGCAAGCGGCGGAGCTTCCCGCGGAGATCAAGCAGGCGGGCGCGTTGAAGCTCACGGTCAACTCCACCTACGCGCCGATGGAGTACCGCGATCCCGCCACCAACGAACTCGTCGGGCTTGACGTCGATCTGGCCAACGAACTTGCGAAGCGGCTTGGCGTAAAAATCGTCTGGAGCGAGACGCCGTTCGCCGAGCTGATCCCGTCGCTCCAGACCAGGCGCGCGGACTTCATCATCTCCGGCATCTCCGACCGCGCCTCGCGGCGCGAGACCGCCGATTTCGTCGACTACCTCGCGACGGGCCCGCAGTTCTTCGTGATGGCGGACAATGCGGCCAAGGACGCGACGGATCTCTGCGGCAAGAAGGTCGGCACCACCCGCAGCACCAGCTTCCCGGTCGAGATCGAGAAGTGGAGCAAGCAGAACTGCGAGCCGGCCGGCAAGCCGGCGATTCAGTACGTCCCCGGCGAGAACTCGATCGACGTCCGCAACCAGCTCAAGCAGGGCCGCATCGACGCCGCAGTGCAGGGCAGCGAGACGCTGCCTTACGCGCAGACGCAGGAACCCGGCAAATACCGCGTCGTCGGCGAGCCCTTCGCCAAAGGCTACCAGGGCATCATGTTCCGCAAGGACGATGCGGCTTTGCGCGAGGTGGTGACGGAGAAGCTCACGGCGATGATCGCCGACGGCGCCTACAAGGCCGTTCTCGATAAATGGGGCCTGGGGGCCAACGCGGTGGCCCAGCCCATGCTGAATGCGGCACCGCAATGAAGCCGGTGCCGGCACTCGCGGAGGGTTTCCCTGACTTGTCGGGGATGCGGATCGCGCGCGAGCCGCACTGGTTTCGCTGGCTCAGCGCGGCCCTGATCGTCCTCGTGCTTGCGGCGATCGTGCGCGCCTTCGCCGGCGGCCAGATCGAATGGTCCTATGTCAGCCGCTTCCTGACCGCAAAAGTCATTCTCGAAGGCATCGTCAACACCATGGTGATGGCGGTGCTGGCGATGGCGCTCGGCATTGTCCTCGGCGTCGTCGTCGCGGTCATGCGGCTGTCCCCCAATCCGGTGCTGAAGACGGTCGCGGCCGGCTACACCTGGCTGTTCCGTGGTACGCCGCTGATCCTGCAACTGCTGTTGTGGTTCAACCTCGCGCTGGTGTTTCCGACCATCGGCATTCCCGGCCTGTGGTCTGCGCGCGCGGTCGACGTCATGACGCCGTTCCTTGCCGCGCTGCTCGGGCTCGGCATCAACCAGGGCGCCTATACGTCCGAGGTGATGCGTGCCGGCATGCTGTCGGTCGACATCGGGCAATACGAGGCGGCACAGGCGATCGGCATGGGGCGGTTGCGCGCGCTGCGCCGGATCATCCTGCCGCAGGCGATGCGGGTGGTGATCCCGCCGCTCGGCAACGAGTTCATCGGCATGGTGAAGGCGACCTCGCTCGCAAGCGTCATCCAGTATCCGGAACTGCTGCACAACGCCGAAAACATCTACTACGCCAATTCGCGCGTGATCGAGCTCCTGATCGTCGCCGGGCTCTGGTACCTGCTCGTGGTCTCGATCCTGACGCCGCTCCAGATGCTGCTCGAACGCCGTTTTGCCCGCGGCACATTGCGGTTGGCGCGATGACAAAACCCCTCGTCGCGATCCGCTCCGTCAGCAAGAGCTTTGGCGAGTTCCAGGCTCTCAGAAGCGTCTCGCTCGACGTCTGGCCCGGTGAGGTGATGTGCCTGATCGGTGCCTCCGGCTCCGGCAAGACCACGCTGCTCCGTTGCATCAACCAGCTTGCCGCGATCGATGCCGGCGGCATCTGGCTCGACGGCGAGCTGCTTGGCGTGCGCGAGCAAAGCGGCAAGCTCTATCGCCTCAGCGAGCGGGAGATCGGGCGGCAGCGGCTGAAGACCGGCATGGTGTTCCAGCGCTTCAACCTGTTTCCGCACAAGACCGCGCTGGAGAATATCATCGAAGGTCCACTTCAGGTGCAGGGGCGTAAATCCGACGAGGTGCGCGCGGAGGCGCTCGAACTGCTCCGGCGCGTCGGATTGTCCGCCAAGGCGGACTGGTATCCCGCGCAGCTCTCCGGCGGCCAGCAGCAGCGCGTGGCGATTGCGCGCGCGCTCGCCATGAAGCCGATGCTGATGCTGTTCGACGAGCCGACCAGCGCGCTCGATCCGGAGCTCGTCGGCGAGGTGCTTGCGGTCATGAAGGAGCTGGCGAAGAGCGGCATGACCATGATGGTGGTGACGCACGAGCTCGGCTTCGCGCGCGAGGTCGCCGACCGCGTCGTCTACATGGACCAGGGCGCGATCGTCGAGCAGGGGCGCGCCTCGGACGTATTGGGTGCGCCGCGCGAGGAGCGCACCAAGGCATTTCTTTCGGCTGTGATCTGAAATGGGGGCGTGTTGATGAAGAGACTTTGGGTTGCGGCGGCGCTGTTCGGCGCCATGACCGTTTCGGCCTTGTCCATCGAGCTGCCGGCGGAGATCGCCAAGCGCGGCAGCCTCAAGGTGGCGCTGGTGCCGAACTATCCGCCGATGGAGTTCCGCGATCCCGCCACCAACGCGCTGTCCGGCTTCGACATCGATCTCGGCGAAGCCATCGGCCGCAAGCTCGGCGTCAAGATCGAATGGCAGGAGACGAGCTTTGCCGAGTTCATGCCGTCGATCTCGACCGGGCGGGTGGACGCGATCCTGTCCGGCTTCACGGACTACGCGAGCCGTCACGACATCGCGTCCTTCGTCGATTATCTCAGGAGCGGCCCGCAGTTCTTCGTGCAGCAGTCGCGCAAGGCGGAGTTCAAGGACGCGGCATCGCTCTGCGGCAAGAAGGTCGGCGCCAGCCGCCGGACCATGTTCCCGGCGCAGATCGCGGCGTGGAGCGAGAAGAATTGCGGCAGCAATCCGATCCAGTTCATCGGCACCGACGGCTCGGCCGACGCGCGGACCCAGCTCAGGCAGGGCCGCATCGATGCCGCCGCCCAGGGCAACGAGACGCTGCCCTACATCATGGACCTCGAGCCCGGCGCCTATGCGTCCGTGGGCGAGCCCATCGCG
Source organism: Bradyrhizobium sp. 61 (assembly GCF_023073075.1). Lineage (NCBI taxonomy): Bacteria > Pseudomonadati > Pseudomonadota > Alphaproteobacteria > Hyphomicrobiales > Nitrobacteraceae > Bradyrhizobium > Bradyrhizobium sp. 61. Next base: position 157,640 of record NZ_JADPIU010000052.1, read on the forward strand.
CAGCAATTCACCGGCATTGCCCTGCCGGTCAAGGAAAAGGCACTTCAGCAGGCCATTCTCGAAGCGGTCGATGGGTTGATCGCCGACGGCACCTACAAGACCCTGCTTGCCAAGTGGAAACTGAACGACAACGGATTAGAGAAGGCGACCATCAATGCTGGACAGTAAGGCACTCAAGAGCATCCCGCTCGTTCCGGCCAACACCGCCGATCCCGCGCCGGAATATCCCTGGCCGAAGCCGTACACTTCGGCGATGTTCCTGTCCTTCGACGTCGACGCGGAGAGCGCGTGGACCAGCAAGGACGCGGTGCACGCGCAGCGGCTCATCACCATGAGCTATGGCGGTTACGAGGCGCGCGTCGGCACGCCAAAACTGCTGGAGCTGCTCGACCAGCTCGATCTCAAGGCGACCTTCTTCGTCACGGGATGGTCTGTCGACGCGCATCCGGCGATGGCGGAGTCGATCCTCAAGGCCGGCCACGAGATCGGCCATCATGGCTATCATCATCTGCTGCCGGATCCCGGCGATCCCTGGATCGAGGAGGAGCTGGAGCGCGGCTTCGAGGCGCTCAAGCGCCGGCTCGGGGTCAGGCCGACCGGCTATCGCGCGCCCTATGGCGAGTTCACCGAGGAGCTGCGCGCAGCACTCGTACGTCACGGCATCGTCTACACGTCCTCCTTCCGCGACGACGTGCGGCCTTACCGCCATCGTCTCGCCGACGGCAAGCCCGGCACGATCGAGCTGCCGGTCACTGCGAGCTATGACGACTGGATGCACGGCCTGTCGGCCCGCTTCAGCCCGCGCTCGATCTTCCCCAAGGAGCACGTACTCTCGATCTGGAAGGACGAGCTCGACGAAACCAGGGACTGGGGCGCGATGGTGACGACCGTGCTGCATCCCCAGTGCAGCGGCCGTCCGATGCGGCTGCGCCTGCTGCGCGAGTTCCTGACCTACGCAAAGTCGTGCCCCGACGTCTGGATCACGACCGGCGAGAAGATCGCGGACAACTTCCTGCGCCACGAAGCCGGTAACCGCTGAGCAGTACCATGACCCGTCGCCGCATCCTCGTCATCAACCCCAACTCCTCGGCGTCGGTGACGGCGGCGATCGACGAGGCGGTCGCGCCGCTGCGCATTGCCGGCGGACCTGACATCGAGGTGGTTGGCCTCGCCGAGGGACCGCCGGGCATCAGCTCGCAGCGCGATGCCGACAGCGTGGTCATGCCGCTGGTCAATCGCGTCACGCGCGACAATGCGGATGCCTTCGTGCTTGCCTGCTTCAGCGATCCCGGCCTGCATGCGGTGCGCGAGGCAGCGGGCGGACGCCCGGTGCTGGGCATCGCCGAATGCGGCATCTTTCGCGCGCTGATGCTGGGCGAACGCTTCGGCATCATCGCGCTGTCGCCATCGAGCATTCGCCGCCAGCAGCGCATGGCGCGGGTGATGGGCGTCGATAGCCGTTACGCCGGAAGCTGGTCGGTCGGCGCGAGTGCCGCGGAGACGGCGAGTGCCGACATCCGCGGCCGATTGATCGAGGCCGGCCGCGCGTTGGTCACCCAATGCCGCGCCGATGTCGTGGTGATGGGGTGCGCCGGCATGGCCTCGCACCGCGCGGCGATCGCGGATGCGATCGGCGTGCCCGTGATCGAACCGGCGCAGCAGGCGGTCGCCGCTGCGATCGGCGCGGTGTTGTTGAACACGTAAGATCCTTCAGGAGCCTTTTGTCATGCCGATCTCCCGCCGCTCGCTCCTCAAGGCCGCCGCCGCAATGCCGGCGCTGTCGCTGCCGGGCATCGTCCGCGCCGAAGCGCAGAGCACCTTGCGCTTCATTCCCGTCATCGACCTCGCCTTCGTCGACCCCATCTATTCGACCGCGCAGGTGTCGCGAAACCACGGCTTCATGGTCTACGACACGCTCTACGGCATGAGCTCCTCGCTCCAGGTCTCGCCGCAGATGTTGTCGGGCCACGCCATCTCCGCTGACTTGCTGCAATGGGACCTCAGCTTGCGTGACGGCCTGTTCTGGCACGATGGCGAACGTGTGCTGGCCCGCGACTGCGTCGCCAGCATCCGCCGCTGGGCGGCGCGCGACGGCTTTGGCGGCGAGCTGCTGGAGGCGACCGCCGAGCTCTCGGCTGCCGACGACCGCGCCATCCGTTTCCGTCTCAAGCGTCCGTTCCCGCTGCTGCCGCAGGCGCTCGGCAAGGCCGCGATCAATCCCTGCTTCATGATGCCGGAGCGGCTGGCGAGCCAGGACCCGTTCAAGCCGCTGACCGAAGTCATCGGCAGCGGCCCGTTCCGCTATCTCGCCGACGAGCGCGTGCAGGGCGCGCGCAACGCCTATGCCAAATTCGAGCGCTACCAGCCGCGCACCGACGGCAAGCCGGACTGGACCGCGGGACCGAAGATCGTGCACTACGATCGCGTGGTCTGGACCACAACGCCCGATGCCGGCACCGGCGTCGCCGCGCTCCAGACCGGCGAGCAGGACTGGCAGGAGACCACGCCGCACGATCTGCTGCCGATCATCAAGGCCGCCGGCGATATCGAGACGCGCATCCTTGACCCCAGAGGCTACGCCTGCATGCTGCGCCTCAATCATCTGCAGCCGCCCTTCGACAATCCTGCCGTGCGCCGCGCGCTGCTGGGTGCGATCGATCAATCCGCGTTCATGACGGCAGTGGCCGGTACCGATCCGGCCTTCCAGGTCTCGCCGATCGGCTATTTCGCGCCTGATACCCCGATGGCGAGCGACGTCGGCCTCGACGTGTTCCGTGGGCCGCGCGACTACGCCAAGGTCAAGGCCGAGCTGAAGGCCGCGGGCTACAACGGCGAGAAGATCGTGGTGCTGGTCCCCACCAACTCGCTGGCGCAAAAACCGCTCGGCGAGATCGCGGTCGACAGCTTGCGTAAGGCTGGCATGAACGTCGAATATGCCGGGCTCGATTTCGCCGTCGTCCTGCAGCGCCAGTTGAAGAAAGACCCGATCGGGCAGGGCGGCTGGAGTGCGGCGGTCGGCAATTGGCAGGGCATCGACTGGCTCAATCCGGCCGGCAACACCAACATCCGCGGCGAGGGCAAGGTCGCCGGCTGGTACGCGAGCGAGAAGATGGGGCCGTTGCGCGGCCAGTGGCTGGCGGCCTCCGAACTCGCCGAGCAGCAGCGCATCTGCCGCGAGATCCAGGCGGTCGCGTTCGAGGAAATCCCCTATATTCCGATCGGCCTGTACAAGCAGCCGACCGCCTATCGCAAAGCCATCACCGGCATTCTCGACGGCACCGCCGTCTTCTGGAACGTACGCCCCGCATGAGCACCACAGCAATTTTCGGCAGCTATGTGCTGTCACGGAAAGACGGCGCGCAGGATGTGCTGCACGACCATTGGGTCCTGGTCGAAGGCAAGAAGATCGCGGCAATCACGCGCAGCAAGCCGAGTGCGGATCAAACTTACGACCGCCCCGGCCGCTTCGTGCTGCCCGGTCTCTTGAACCTGCACAATCACTGCTTCTCCGAAGCGGTGGCGCGCAGCCACACCGAGGATGGCAACGGCCGCAAGAACAACCAGAGCATCGTCTATACGGTGCTCTTGCCGCTGACCAAGCGCGGTGCCGATATCCTGTCGGCGGAAGAGCGCCTTGCGGTCGCGCGGCTCGGCATCCTCCAGCTCCTCAAGGGCGGCGCCACCACCGTGATGGAGCCGTTCCGGAATTCGATCCCCGAAATGTTCGATGCAGCCGAGGAGATGGGCATCCGCTTCTACGGCGCGCCCTATCTGTTCTCGACGTCAGATGCCAAGGCGGGTCCTGACGGCGTGGTGCGCTATTCCGGCGACGACGGCACCGCCGACATGGCAACGTGGGACGCGCTCTATCAGCGCTGGAACAATCGCGGCGACGGCCGCATCAGTCTTGCGATGAGCCCGCACGCCACGGACACCTGCGGTCCCGATCTGCTGAAGGCCTGCGCCGCACGGGCGCGCGAGCTTGGCGTGCCCATCACGACGCACATGGCGCAGAGCCGCGCCGAGGTCGAGACCATCGGCAAGCGCTATGGTGGCCGCACGCCGGCGCAATATCTGGACTGGCTAGGCCTGCTCGCGCCCGACCTCATGGCCGCGCACTGCATGTTCAGCACCGACGACGATCTCAGGCTGATGGCCGCCCGCGGCATGACCGTGCTGAACTGCCCGCGCGTGTTCGCCCGCGCCGGCGTCACCGCGGCGTTCAGCCGTTTTGCCGAGCACGGCGTGCGCACCGTGGTCGGCACCGACGGCTACAACATGGATCTGCTGGGCGAACTCAATGCGGCGTCGCTGATCTCCAAGGTCACCGCAGCCCGCGCCGATGTCGCCAATTCGCCGGAACTGATCGAGGCCAACACGGCCGTGGCTGCCGACGTCATCAAGCGGCCCGATCTCGGCCGGATCGAGCCCGGCGCGACCGCCGATCTCACCGTCGTCGATTTCACCCATCCGCATCTTCAGCCGCTGTTCGATCCGCGCCGCGCGCTGATCGCGCTCGCCAACCGCGCCAATATCGATCAGGTCATGGTCGACGGCCGCATGCTGGTCGATGAGGGATGCTATCTCGGCGCTGACGAAGCGGCGATCACGGCAGCGGGTACCGCTGCGATCGGCAAGATCTGGGACCTGCCGGAGGCGCAGGCCGCGTTCAGCGGCTGAGCGCTGCGTCGTCCTCGAATTCCACCAGCGCCTTGCGCATGGTCTCGACCAGATCGAGCGCCACCGGCGAGGGGCTGCGCTGCGCCGGAAAAACGGCAGAGAATTCGAAGTCGATGCGCGGCAGGAAGCGGCGCACGACGACGCCGCGGGTGGAAAATTCCTGCGCGGTGAAGGGATCGCAGATCGCGACGCCAAGCCCTGATGACACCATGCCGCACATGATCTCCGACAGCGTGGTCTCGACCCTGAGCACGCGGCGGACGTCGTGGCGATGGAAGACCTGGTCGACGAGGTGCCGGCTCGACGACCCCGCCGACAGCGAGATGAACGTCTCGCCCTCGAAATCGCGTGGCTCCAGCACCTCTTTCTCCGCGAGGTGATGACCGGTCGGCAGCACCGCGACGCGCGCCAACGCCGGCAGCCGCTGGCTCGGCAGGCCGGAATGGGCGATCGGCACCTCAGCAAAGCCGATGTCGCATTGATTGTTGAGCACCCAATCGACCACGATCGGCGAGATCACGCCGAAGAAGGCGAGGTTGAGGTTGGGCCGTTCTCTCAGGAAATGTCCGGCGAGCCGCGGCAGATAGCCGTTCGACAGCGCCGGCAGCGCGGCGATGCGCAGCGAGCCGGTGCGGCGGCCACGGATTTCCTCGGCGGCCGCCGTGATGCGCTCGAGCCCGACGAAGGAGCGCTCCACTTCGGTATAGAGCGCCATCGCCGCGGCGGTCGGCACCAGCCCGGTACCGCGCCGTTCGAACAGCTCCATCTTGAGGAGCGCCTGGAGGTCGCGCAGCAGCCGGCTGACCGCCGGCTGCGTCACGGTCATCAGCGCTGCCGCCTCAGTCACGCTGCCGGTCAGCATCGTCGCGCGGAAGGCCTCCACCTGCCGCGAATTGATCCGCGCCATCCCAATTTCCATCCATAATATTTAGGCATGCAGAGGGTGCCATTATTCATTGGACGATGGAAGCCAGGGTTTGCGATCTTTTTCATCAGGACTGGAGACAGCCCGCTTTTTCGGCAGATTGGAGGGGTTCAAACCTCCAGATCGCGCCAAAACCTAGCGAACAGGGGCCGGAGCCCTGTCCGGAGGGGTTTGCGCGGAAGGAAATGCGGAAGGCGCCTCAGTCAGAGATTTTTCGGCACGTCACCTCATCTCGGTATTGGAGATCGGTCCATATGAAGACTCTCAGCCTTCTGACCGCGGTCAGCATCGCAGCGCTCATCGCCGTCTCGTCGGCCGCCTCGGCCCAGCAGAAAACGCTCTACGTCGCCGGTTACGGCGGCTCGTTCGAGAAGACCATCCGCGATGAGGTGATCCCGGCCTTCGAGAAGGAGAACGGCGTCAAGGTCGAGTACGTCGCCGGCAACTCCACCGACACGCTGGCCAAGCTCCAGGCGCAGAAGGGCAACCAGCAGATCGACGTCGCCATCGTCGATGACGGCCCGATGTACCAGGCGATCCAGCTCGGCTTCTGCGGCAAGCTCGAAGGCTTGCCGGCCGCCGATCTCTATGACACCGCCCGCTTCAAGGACGATCGCGCTGTTGCGATCGGCATCGTCGCGACCGGCCTGATGTACAACACCAAGGTGTTCGCCGAGAAAGGCTGGGCGCCGCCGACCTCCTGGAACGATCTCAAGGACACGAAATACGCCAAACAGCTCGTGATCCCGCCGATCAACAACACCTACGGCCTCGAAGCGCTGGTGATGCTGTCGAAGATGAACGGCGGCGGCGAGACCAACGTCGATTCCGGCTTCAAGATCTTCAAGGAGCAGATCAATCCGAACGTGCTCGCCTATGAGCCGTCGCCGGGCAAGATGACCGAGCTGTTCCAGTCCGGCCAGGCCGTGATCGCGGTGTGGGGCACGGGCCGCGTGCAGAGCTTCGCCAACACCGGCTTCCCCGTGGACTTCGTCTATCCGAAGGAAGGCGCGGCGACGCTGCTGACGACGGCGTGTCCGATCACCAAGCCGAATGCCTCGCCGCTCGCCTCCAACTTCGTCAAGATGCTGCTCGACCCAAAAATCCAGCTCGTGATGCTGAAGGACTACGGCTACGGCCCGGTGCTGAAATCACTGGTGGTACCGCCGGAGCTCGGCAAGATGGCGCCGATCGGCGAGCGCGCGGCAAAGCTCTATAATCCGGACTGGACTGTGATCAACGAGAAGCGCGAGGAGTGGACCAAGCGCTGGAATCGCGAGGTCGAGCGTTGATCTGATCGTTGCGGAGACAGCGCATGGCCTATCTCGAGCTCGATCGGGTCGCAAAACAGTTCGGCGCGCAGACTGTGGTCGATGACTTCAGTCTGTCGGTGGGGAAGGGGGAGTTCATCTCCTTCCTCGGCCCGTCCGGCTGCGGCAAAACCACGACCCTGCAGATGATCGCGGGCTTCCTCGATCCCACACGCGGCGCGATCCGCTTGGAGGGCAAGGACCTGACCGCGATCCATCCCGCGAAGCGCGGGCTCGGCATCGTGTTCCAGAGCTACGCGCTGTTTCCGCACATGACGGCGGCGGAGAACGTCGCGTTCGGCCTCGAGATGCGCAACGTGCCGCGCGCCGAAAGAGCCGAGCGCGTCCGCGCCGCGCTCGCGATGGTCGGGCTTGCCGGCTACGAGGACCGCCATCCGCGCCGCATGTCCGGCGGTCAGCAGCAGCGCGTGGCCCTGGCGCGCGCGCTGGTGATCAAGCCGAGCGTGCTCTTGCTCGACGAGCCGCTGTCGAATCTCGACGCCAAACTGCGCGAGGAGATGCAGATCGAGCTGCGCCAGATCCAGCGCACCATCGGCACCACGACGATCCTGGTCACCCACGACCAGAACGAGGCGATGTCGCTGTCCGACCGCATCGTGGTGATGAGCCAGGGCCGCATCGAGCAGATCGGCTCGCCGCAGGAGACCTATGAGAAGCCAGCCTCGGCCTTCGTCTCGCAATTCCTCGGCAAGACCAACGATTTTGCGGCGACGATTGATCGGACCGCGACGGCGGTGCGGCTGGTGGCTGGCTCCTGGAACGCGCCGGCGCCGGCCGGGCTCAGTGGCCCCGTCACTGTCAGCATTCGCCCTGAACGGATCGGCTTTGGCGATACGGGGCTCGGCGCAAAGATCGTCACGCGTATCTTCCAGGGCAATCACTGGCTGTTCCAGTGCGACAGCGAATGCGGGCCGGCGATCGTGATCCGCCAGAATGACGGGACGGCGCCGCCGGCTGAGGGCGAGGCGGTTCGCCTCGTCTGGCGGCCCGAGGACATGAGCGTGCGCGCGAGGGCCGGCGCATGAGCACGGCCGCTGACGAGCGCAACGCGCGTGCGCCATGGGCGCTGACGGCGCCCGCCTTGATGCTGTTCGTCGGCGTGCTGCTGATTCCGCTGGCGATGACGGTGATGCTGTCGTTTCACGACTGGGGTCAGTACAAGGGCATCGAGCCGGTTTTCATCCTGAAGAACTGGCACGAGATCGCGACCGATCCCTATTACGCCGAAATGTTCTGGCGGACGTTTCGCATCGCGATCCTGACAACGCTGCTCACCGCCTTGCTCGGCGCACCCGAAGCCTACATCCTCAACCGCATGAGCGGCCGCTGGAAGAGCTTTTTCCTGCTGATCATCCTCGGGCCGCTCTTGATTTCCGTGGTGGCGCGGACGCTCGGCTGGGCGCTGCTGTTCGGCGGCAACAACGGCCTCGTCAACAAGCTCCTGATGTCGCTCGGAGTGATCCGCTCGCCCATTCCCTTCATGTTCACCGAGACAGGGATGGTGGTTGCGCTCGCCCATGTGATGATGCCGTTCATGGTGCTGTCGGTGTGGGCCGCGCTCCAGCGGCTCAACCCGCAGATCGAGAACGCCGCGATGTCGCTCGGTGCGGGGCCCGTGACCATCATCCGCCGCATCATCATGCCGCAGATCATGCCGGGCGTGCTGTCGGGCGCGATCATCGTGTTTTCGCTCTCCGCCAGTGCCTTCGCGACGCCCGCGATCATCGGCGGCCGCCGGCTCAAGGTCGCGGCGACGCTGGCCTATGACGAATTCCTCAACACGCTGAACTGGCCGCTCGGTGCAGCGGTCGCAACCCTTCTGCTGGTCGCGCTGGTGCTGATCGTCGTCGGCAGCAACGCGCTGATCGAGCGCCGCTACGCGGAGGTGTTCCGATGAGCCGGAACGGCCCGCTCGCGCTGATCTTCCACACCATCTTCGTCATCGTCATGGTCGCCCCGATCCTGGTGGTATGCCTCGTTGCTTTCACGCCCGAAGGCTTCCTGTCGCTGCCGACCAACGGCTTTTCGCTGCGCTGGTTCAGGGCGATCGCCAACTATCCCGAGTTCATCCATGCCTTCTGGGTGAGCCTGGGGCTCGGTGCGCTCTCGTCCTTCGTGGCGCTGCTGTTCGCGGTGCCGGCGGCGCTGGCGATCGCGCGTTATCGCTTCCGCGGCCGCGATGCGCTCGCGGCGCTGTTCCTGTCGCCGCTGATGATCCCGCATGTCGTGCTCGGCATCGCCTTCCTGCGCTTCTTCACCTCGGCTGGCCTCGGCGGCAGCTTTGCCGCGCTGATCATCGCGCATGTCATCATCGTGTTTCCGTTCGCGTTGCGGCTGACCCTGGCGGCGGCGACCGGCATGGACCTCTCGGTCGAGATGGCGGCAGTCTCGCTGGGCGCCAACGGCTGGACGCTGTTTCGCCGCGTGACGCTGCCGCTGATCCTGCCTGGCGTCATCAGCGGCTGGGCGCTCGCCTTCATCCAGTCCTTCGACGATCTCACCATGACCGTCTTCCTCGCGGCACCCGGCACCGAGACGTTGCCGGTGCGCATGTTCCTTTATATCCAGGACAACATCGATCCGCTGGTGACGTCGGTCTCGGCCTGCGTGATCGCGATCACCATGACAGCCCTCATTCTGCTCGACCGCTTCTACGGACTCGACCGTGTGCTCGCCGGCAAGGGCGATACGGGACGATAGGAGAAATTTATGTCAGGAGACTACGACGTCGCTGTGGTCGGCGGCGGACTGCTCGGCTCCGCCATTGCCTGGGGCCTCGGCCGGCTCGGCAAGAGCGTGGCCGTGCTCGACGAAGGCGACATCACCAAGCGCGCCTCGCGCGCGAATTTTGCGCTGGTCTGGGTGCAGAGCAAGGGGCTCGGCATGCCGGCCTACACGGTCTGGACCGTGCAGGCGTCGCAAGCGTGGGGCCGGCTTGCTTCCGAACTCAAGCAACAGACCGGCCTGGATGTCTCGCTTCAACAGAACGGTGGCTTCCATCTGACGCTCGGCGACGACGAATTCGGCCAGCGCACCGAGCTGGTGAAGCGCATGTACAACCAGACCGGTGCTGCCGATTACAAGATGGAGATGCTCTCCGCCTCCGAGGTGAAGAAGTCGTTGCCGCTGATCGGGCCGGAAGTGTCCGGCGGCAGCTATTGTCCGCTCGACGGCCACGTCAATTCGCTGCGGACCTTCCGTGCCTTCCACACCGGCTTCAAGGCATTCGGCATCGACTATTTTCCGGAGCGCCCGGTCTCGGCGATCAGCAAGAGCGGTGGCGAATTCCGCCTGACCACGCCCAAGGGCGAACTGCGCGCCGCCAAGATCGTGCTCGCGGCCGGCAATGCCAACCAGACGCTGGCACCGATGGTCGGCCTCCACGCGCCGATGGGCCCGACCCGCGGCCAGATCGTGGTGACCGAGCGCACCATGCCGTTCCTGCCGCACCCGCTGACCACGATCCGCCAGACCGACGAGGGCACGGTGATGATCGGCGACAGCAAGGAGGACGAGCTCGACGATCGCACCCTGAAGCATTCCGTCAGCGCCGTGATGGCCGATCGCGCGCAAAGGATGTTTCCGCATCTGGCGCGGCTCAACGTGGTCAGGAGCTGGGCCGGCATCCGCGTCATGCCGCAGGACGGCTTTCCGATCTACGACCAGTCGGAGACGCATCCCGGCGCCTTCGTCGCCTGTTGCCATTCCGGCGTGACGCTCGCCTCCAACCACGCTTTCGAGATCGCGCGCATGGTCGCAGCTGGCGCACTCGAGCCGGAGCTGGTCGGCGCGTTCTCGGCCAGCCGTTTCGGCGCCGCCGGTGCTGCGAACAACAGCGGCTATTAGAGATATCTAAAGGAGCCAAGAGGCATCCCATGTTTAGACGATCCGAACAGGACAAGCGACCGCAGGTCCAGATCTTCGTGGATGGCGCAGCCATCGCGGCGCGCCAGGGCGACACCGTCTCCGCCGCGCTGCTGGCCTCCGGCTGTGATGCGCGCCGTTCCACCGCAGTGAGCAGCGCGCCGCGTCTGCCCTATTGCATGATGGGCGTGTGCTTCGACTGCCTCGTCACCATCGACGGTGTCGGCAACCGCCAGGGCTGCCTCGTGCCCGTCGCCGAAGGCATGCAGATCGAGATTCAGAAGGGCAAGCGGGAGATCGGAAAATGACTGTGGCTCCCAAGCGCGAAGCCTATGACGTCGTGGTGATCGGCGCCGGGCCCGCCGGCCTCGCGGCCGCTGCGACGTCCGCCGAAGCGGGCCTGTCGACGCTGCTGCTCGACGAGAACATCGGCCCCGGCGGCCAGGTGTTTCGCGCCATCTCGTCTACGCCCGTGACCGACCGCAACCAGCTTGGCGCCGACTATTGGGTCGGTGCCGATCTCGTTCAGTCGCTCCGCGCGAGCCGCGCCGAGATTATCCATCGCGCCACCGTCTGGAGTCTCGACCGCAACCTCGAGATCGCCGTATCGATCGGCGGTGCGTCCGCTTTCCTCAAGGCGCAGCGCGTGATCCTCGCGACCGGCGCGCTGGAGCGGCCGTTTCCGATTCCCGGCTGGACCTTGCCGGGCGTGATGACCGCGGGCGCGGCGCAGACGATGCTGAAATCGTCGGCCCTGGTGCCTGACGGACGCACGGTGATCGCGGGGCAGGGGCCTCTGCTCTGGCTGCTCGCCGCGCAGATCTTGCGGCTGGGCGGCCGCATCGATCGCATCCTCGACACCACCGAGCGCGGCAACTACTTCGCCGCGCTGCCACATGCCTTCGCCTTCCTGACCTCGCCCTATTTCACCAAGGGGCTGTCGATGATGCGCGAGGTAAAAACCAAGGTGCAGGTCGTCTCAGGTGTGACCGAGCTCTCGGCATCCGGTGATGGCCAGCTCGCGAATGTGAGCTATGTCGCCGGCGGCAAGCGCGAGACGATTCCGGCGGACCTGTTGCTGCTGCATCAGGGCGTCGTGCCCAACGTCAATCTGGCGATGTCGGCCGGAATCGAGCATCGCTGGGATGATCTGCAATTGTGCTGGTCGCCGGTGTTAGACGCGAGCGGCAATTCATCGGTCGCTGGCATCGCGATCGCTGGTGACGGCGCCGGTATCGGTGGTGCCAATGCGGCTGTGGTCCGTGGCCGCATCGCGGCGCGCGCGGCGGTGGAGGCATTGGCGCCTGCGGTTGCGACAAAGCTTGCGCCGATGGCAACGCTCCGCGCCGATCTCGCCAAGGCCGAGCGCGGCCGCGTCTTCCTTGACACGCTGTTCCGCCCCGCGCCGCAGTTCCGCATTCCCACGGGCGACACCATCGTCTGCCGCTGCGAGGAAGTCACCGCGAAGGACATTCTCGATGCCGTTGCCATCGGCGCGACCGGGCCGAACCAGCTCAAGGCCTATCGCCGCACCGGCATGGGGCCGTGCCAGGGCCGGCTCTGCGGCCTCACCGTCACCGAGCTGATGGCGCAGGCGCGGGGCAAGACGGCTCAGGAGATCGGCTATTACCGGCTGCGCGCGCCGGTCAAGCCGATCACGCTCGCCGAGCTCGCCGCCGTTCCGAAGAGCGAGGCCGACGTCAAGGCGGTGGTGCGCGGATGACCCAAAACGTGGATGCGATCGTCGTCGGCGGCGGCATCCACGGATGCTCGACCGCGCTGCATCTGTGTCTCGCCGGCATGAAGCCGGTGCTGATCGAGAAAGACTACGCCGGCCGCCATGCATCCGGCGTCAATGCCGGCGGTGTCCGCCAGCTCGCGCGGCACGTGCCCGAAATCCCGCTCTCGATCCGCTCGATGGGAATCTGGGAGAAGATCAAAGATCTCCTTGACGACGATTGCAGCTTTGAGAGTTACGGTCAGGTTCTCGTTGCGGAGAACGAGGAGGAGCTCGCGGTCTGCCGCGCGCGCGTCGCTGAGCTGAACGCGCTCGGCTTCACCCATGAAGAGCTGATCGACGCGACTGAATTGCGACGGCTGGTGCCGGCCGTGGCTGAGACATGTCCGGGCGGCGTGGTGTCGCGCCGCGATGGTGCCGCCAATCCGGCGCAGACAACGACGGCGTTCCGGCGCAAGGCCGAGCAGCTCGGCGCGACCGTGCGCGAGGGCGTGGCGGCCAGCAACATCCGTCAGAGCGACGGCCTCTGGCACGTCGATGTCGGCACCGAGACTTATGCCGCGCCGGTGCTCGTCAATGCCGCCGGCGCCTGGGCCGGGAACATCGCCGCTGCGCTCGGCGAGCCCGTTCCGGTCGAGACCGTGGCGCCGATGCTGATGATCACCTCGCGCGTGCCGCACTTCATCGACCCCGTCGTGATCCTGCGCGGACGCAAGCTCTCCTTCAAGCAATTCACCAACGGCACCGTGCTGATCGGCGGCGGTCATCTGGCGACGCCCTATCAGGATCGCAACGAGACGGTGCTGGACTGGAAGAGCCTCGCAACCAGCGCGCGCACCGTGTTCGAGCTGTTCCCGGTGATGCGCAGCGCGACGATCGTCCGCGCCTGGGCCGGCATCGAGGCGAAGATGAAGGACGACATCCCCGTGTTCGGCCCGAGCTCGCGACACAAGGGCCTCTATCACCAGTTCGGCTTCTCGCTGCACGGTTTCCAGCTCGGCCCCGGCGCCGGCGCCGTGATGGCCGAGCTGATCGTCAATGGCGGCACCCAGACCCGAATCGGCGATCTCGGCATCGATCGTTTCCATCCTTCCACGCTCTAAGAAGAGGACATCATGAGCATCACCCGCAGCATCCGCACGCCCATCATGCACCGCGCCGTCGAGGCCAACGGCTTCGTATTCATCGGCGGCACCATCGCCGACGACACCTCGGTCTCGATGGGCGAGCAGACCCGCAACATCCTCGGCAAGATCGCCGGCTATCTGAAGGAAGCCGGCACCGACAAGTCGCGCGTCGTCAGCACCTCGATCTTCGTCACGGATCTCTCCAAGAAGAAGGAGATGGACGCGGCCTGGACCGAGTTCTTCGGCGACAACCTGCCGACGCGCGCCACAGTCGGCGTCGCCGATCTCGGCGGCGGTGCATTGATCGAGGTGGTGGTCACTGCGCTCAAGGGCTGATTGCGCTCTTCTCACGGACCCGTGAAGAGAGCCGTCGATCCGAACATGACGAAGATGTAATGGTCTGGATTAGCTGCGGCGCTTTGACGCGCCGCAGTTTCCGTTTATCAGTAGGGGACTCGGCTGGAATGCCCAATGTCCTCGCAGAATAATAACAACAAGCTCGCGATCAAATTTCGCTGCCCCGGAGAACTCGAAGGCCTGCTGCCGCAGCCGGTGCCGGCGAATCTCGGCGTTCCCGACTGGCTCAAGGCGATGCCGACCACGGCCTTCAGTGCCCTCAATCAGCAGGATGACGAGACGGTCAAGCGCTGCCCGCCGTTCATCGACGCGATGACATGCGGCTTCCTGATCCCGCTAATCTGCGATATCAGGGTCGAGGATGGCGAGATCAGCTGGGACAACGACATCCCGCCCGGCGGTGAGATCGATTTTCCGCGCTCGCCGATCAGCTTTCACGATCAGGGCCAGCTCACCGGCTCGCCGCTGTTCGAGGCCGATCGCTTCGTCATCAAGTTTCACAATCTCTGGACCATCGAGGCGCCGGAAGGCTATTCGCTGTTCTTCACCCATCCGGTCAATCGCTTCGACCTGCCGTTCGTCACGCTGAGCGGCCTCGTCGATTGCGATCGCTATCGCGACAGCTGGATCCACTTTCCGGCGCATTGGCACAATACGGGCTTTCGCGGCGTGCTGCCCAAGGGCACACCGATCGCGCAATGCATTCCGGTCAAGCGTGAGGATTGGACGCGGCAGACCTCGGCCTTCACCGAGGATGAAGCGCAGAAGGTCCACGCCCTGCGCGCCGCGCTGAAGCGCGAGCCGGGTCTGTACCGGCGGAAATTCAGGGCGTAGCCCGCTCGGGCCTGGCTCCCAGGAATTTCGCCGCGGCGCTCGGGCGGAAGAAGAAGCGGCCGTGCGACGAGGCGGCGAGTGTGAGGGCGGCGCGGCTGAGCATCTGCGGCCGTCCGCCATACACGGACCGCAGCGCCGCCTCGCCGCCATCGCGTTCGCCCATCTCCATCAGGCAGATCGCGAGATTGGCGCGGGAGAGAGCGTCGTCCGGGCGAAGCCCGAGCGCGTGACGGTAGGTGTCGGCGGCCTCCGCATAGGCGCCGTCGAGAAGCTCGGCCCAGGCAAGTTCGGTCAGGATATCGGTGCGTCCCGGCCCGATCGCGCGCGCCGCGGTCAGCACGGTACGCGCTTTGGCGCGATTGTTATTCCGGACATGCATGCGGCCAAGGTCGAGTTGCAGATCGACGCTGGCCGGGGCGAGCGCGAGGGCTTGCTCGATCATCCCGACCGCCTCGCCAACCTCGCCGGCGTTCGCAAGCTGGCCCGCCAGCTCCTGGAACGCGGGCAGATAGGGCGGACGGCGCGCTGTGGTTCGCCGCAGTTGCGCCAGTCCATCGCTTCTGCGCCGCGCGGCACACAGCACATGGCCGAGCAGCGTCTCGATTTCGGGATCGCTATTGCGCTTCGCGGCTTTCTCCAGCGGCGCAATCGCCTCCTCCGCACGCTCCTGGCCGAGCAGGGCATGGGCGAGGATCAGCACGGCATTCCGGTCGGTGCGATTTGATTTCAGGGCTTCGGTCGCAAGCTGCCTTGCAATGTCGAACTGCTTTGCACGTAGCGCCAGAAAGGCTTGCTGAAGCAGTTGGGCGAGGGGGCTATTCGGCTTGCCGCTCAAGAGATGGCCTCTTGGTTGAGACACGTTGTTTTTTGCCCCTTACCGCATGCCCCATGCAGCGTCCATCAACAGCTTCGTGATGCTTCGCTGATTGGCCCGGACGCGTCGCACGGAATGCGCCTTGATCTCGGCGCCCGGCGGTATTATCAGCGAGACATCAATCAGGAGTTTCGCATCCATGGATTTCACCCCGACCGCAACGCCCATCCGCCTTGCTCACGGGGAATTCCATGCCTGCATCGATCATTCTGTCGAACCTCTCGCTGTCCACGCCTGACGGCCGTCCTCTCCTTTCCGACCTCAAGCTGACATTTGGTGCCGAACGGGCTGGTCTCGTCGGCCGCAACGGCGTCGGCAAGACAACGCTGCTTGCTGCGATCACCGGAGAGCACATTCCCCAAGCGGGACGCGTTCTCCTGAGCGGAACCGTGGGAATGCTCCGCCAGGACGTCCAGCTTCCTGCGGGCGCCGCGGTGATCGATCTGTTCGGCGCGCGCGCAGCGCTGGAGCTGCTTCGCCGTGCCGAGCGGGGCGATGCATTCGCCGACGAAGTCACCGACGTCGACTGGACGCTTGAAGCGCGGCTTGCGTCCGCGCTCGCGCGTGTCGGGTTCGATCCTGATACCGACACGGAGCTGGATCGTTTGTCGGGCGGGCAGATCACGCGGATCCGTCTGGCCGCGCTGGTCTTCGCCGAGCCGGACTTCCTGCTGCTCGATGAGCCCACCAACAATCTCGATCGGGATGGACGTAAGTCAGTGGTCGACCTGCTCGCAGGCTGGCGGGGCGGGGCGATCGTCGTCAGTCACGACCGCGACCTGCTCGAGACCATGGATGCCATCGTCGAGATGACATCGCTCGGGGCAAGACGGTACGGCGGCAATTGGAGCAGTTACCGTGAGCAGAAGGCCATCGAGCTCGCTGCCGTCAGGCACGACCTTGCGCATGCCGAGAAGCATCTCGCCGAGATCGACGGCAAGGCGCAGGAGGCAGCGGAACGCAAGGCGCGCAAGGACAGCGGCGGCAGGAAGAAGCGCGCCAAGGGCGACATGCCGCGCATTCTCGCCGGTGCACGCAAGGACCGCAGCGAGGACAGCGGCGGAAAGACCGCGCAGATCGCCGAGCGGCGGCGCTCGGAGGCGATCGAGGCCGTCGACACGGCTCGCCGGCGCGTCGAGATTCGCCAGCCGCTGTCGGTCAAGCTGCCCCCGACCGGCCTGCCGGCGGGCAGGGAGGTGGTATGGCTCGATCGCGTCAACGCCGGCTATCAGCCGGAGCAGCCGGTCCTGCGCGATCTCTCACTCACGCTCGTCGGCCCGGAGCGCGTCGGGGTCGTCGGGCCGAATGGTTCCGGCAAGACAACGTTGCTCAAGCTCGTCACAGGCGAGTTGCGCCCGTTTGCGGGCACCGTGCGGGTCAGGCCGGACTTCGCGCTGTTCGACCAGAAGGTCAGCCTGCTCGATCCCGCGATCTCCATCCTGGACAATTTCGGGCGTCTCAATCCGAAAGCGAGCGCGAACGAGTGCCATGCTGCCCTGGCCCGGTTCGCGTTTCGCGCCGATGCCGCCTCGCAGATCGTGGGGAGCCTGAGTGGCGGACAGCTGTTTCGTGCGGGCCTCGCCTGCGTTCTAGGCGGGTCGACGCCGCCGTCCCTGCTCATCCTGGACGAGCCGACCAATCACCTCGACATCGAGTCCATCGAAGCCGTCGAGGCAGGCTTGAGGGCCTATGACGGCGCGCTGCTCGTGGTCAGTCACGACGAGGCGTTCCTGCAGGCGATCGAGATCGCGCGCAGGGTCGAGCTGGTCGCCAACGCGACTCTCTGAGGCTCTACCGGCTGCGTGGCGCGGCCTATGAGGCCGCGCTGCCGCCCGGTTCCAGCGCCTCGCCCATCTCCAGCGGATGCGCCATGGTCTCGTGCAGCGCCTCGCGATCGAGCTCGCCTTCGGAGATGCTGATGACGACGCAGGCGATACCGTTGCCGATCAGGTTGGTCAGCGCGCGGCACTCGCTCATGAACTTGTCGATCCCGACCAGGATCGCGATCGACTGGATCGGGATGTCGGGAACGATCGAGAGCGTCGCGGCAAGCGTGATGAACCCGGCGCCGGTCACGCCCGAGGCGCCCTTCGAGGTGATCATGGCGATGCCGAGAATTCCGAGCTCCTGCCAGATCGTCAGATGGGTGTTGGTCGCCTGCGCCAGGAACAGCGTCGCCAGCGTCATGTAGATGTTGGTGCCGTCGAGGTTGAAGCTGTAGCCGGTCGGAATGACGAGGCCGACCACCGAGCGTGAGGCGCCGAGATGCTCCATCTTCTGGATCATCTGCGGCAGCACCGTTTCCGACGAGGAGGTGCCGAGCACGATCAAGAGTTCGTCCTTGATGTAGGCGATGAAGCGCAGGATCGAGAAGCCGGAGAGCCGCGCGATCGAGCCCAGCACGATCAGCACGAACAGGATGCTGGTGAGATAGAACGTGCCGATCAGGGCGGCGAGGTTGAGCAGCGAGCCGAGGCCGTAGGCGCCGACGGTGAAGGCCATCGCGCCGAACGCACCGATCGGCGCCACGCGCACGATGATGCGGATGATGCCGAAGAACATTTTCGCGGCCTTGTCGATCGCCTCCGCGATCGGCTCGCCGGCCTTGCCGAGGAAGGCGATGGCGAAGCCCGACAGGATCGAGATCAGCAGCACCTGAAGCAGGTCGCCGCGCGCGATCGCGCCCACATAGCTGTCGGGAATGATCGCCATCAGATGGGCGACGATGCCTTCCTCCTTGGCCTTGGTGACGTAGGTCGCGACCGACTTCGGATCGATCGTGGCGGGATCGATGTTGAAGCCGTGCCCGGGCTGGAGAATCTCGCCGACCAGCAGGCCGATGGCGAGCGCGACGGTCGAGACCGTCTCGAAATAGATCAGCGACTTCAGCCCGACTCGGCCGACGCGCTTGAGGTCGCCCATCGAGGAAATGCCGTGCACCACGGTGCAGAAGATGACAGGCGCGATCATCATCTTGATCAGCGCGATGAAGCCGTCGCCGAGCGGCTTCAGCTCCTTGCCGAGATCGGGATAGAAATAGCCGATGAGCACCCCGAGTGCGATCGCGATCAGGACCTGGATGTAGAGGATCTTGTACCAGGGTTGATGCCGGCGATGGACGGCTGGCTGGATCGCGACTTGTGTCATAGTGTGTGCCCCGGAACGCATTGATTTTTGATTCTGCAAGATCTCAATTTTGCAAGCTTTGAATCTTGCATGACTCGCATCATGTGATGGTCGCCGCAGAAGCGACAATCACATTTTTGTCGGATCGCACGAAGATCGGTCGCTGCACCGCAACGGGGGGAATATGACAACCACGATGGGCTCGGACGAGCAGCCGCAAAGCTATTTTCCGCGCTGGAAATTCAAGGCCTCGGGCGTGATCATGCCGGAGGAACGGCTGTCATGGGGCCAGACCGTCGTCTCCGGTCTCCAGCATTGCGTCGCGATGTCGGGCTCGACGATCATCGCGCCGCTGCTGATGGGGTTCGATCCCAATGTTGCGGTCCTGTTCTCCGGCATCGGCACGCTGATCTTCTTCGTCATCGTCGCCGGGCGCGTGCCGAGCTATCTCGGCTCGAGCTTCGCGTTCATCGCCGTCGTCATCGCCGCCACCGGCTATGCCGGGCAGGGGCCGAATCCAAACCTTTCCGTCGCGCTCGGCGGCATCGTTGGCGCCGGCGTGCTCTACGGCGTGATCGCGCTGATCGTGATGTGGTCGGGCGTCGGCTGGGTCGAGCGCCTGATGCCGCCGGCCGTCACCGGCGCCGTGGTCGCCGCGATCGGCCTCAATCTCGCGCCCGTGGCGGTCAAGGCGGTGAGCGTCAACGCGTTCGACACCTGGATCGGGCTCGCGACGGTGCTGATCATCGGCGTGGTGGCCGTTGCCGCTCCAGGCCTGTGGCGCCGCCTACCGATCATCCTCGGTGCGATCGGCGGATATCTCCTGTACCTGCTGTTCGCGAACGGCCTCGGCTTCGGCAAGCCGATCGACTTCGCGCAGCTCGCGGCCGCGCCTTGGCTGGGCATGCCAAGCTTTACCACGCCGACGTTCCACGCCGATGCAATCTTTCTGATCGCGCCGGTTGCGGTCATCCTCGTCGCCGAGAACCTCGGTCACATCAAGGCCGTCGGCGCGATGACGGGCCGGAGCCTCGATGCCTATCTCGGCCGCGCGCTGTTCGCCGACAGCCTCGCGACCATCGTGGCAGCCTGCGGCGGCGGCACCGGCGTCACCACCTATGCCGAGAACATCGGCGTCATGGCGGCGACGAAAGTCTATTCGACACTGTTGTTTGCATTCGCGGCCACGGTCTCGATCCTGCTCGGCTTCTCGCCGAAATTCGGCGCACTGATCCTGTCGATCCCGGGTCCCGTCATCGGCGGCCTCTCGATCGTGCTGTTCGGATTGATCGCCGCGATGGCGGGCCGGATCTGGGTTGAGAACAAGGTCGACTTCGCAAATCCGGCGAACCTGATCACCGTCGCTGTGGCGCTGACCGCGGGCGCGGGTGATCTCACGCTCAAATTCGGCGCGTTCACGATCGGCGGGATCGGCACGGCGACCTTCGGCGCCATCATTCTCTACCAGATCCTGACCTCGCCGCTCGCGCGCCGCGCCGAGTGAATCCCTGCGATGCGCAAGCGGGATGGAACAAAACGCCGGTTCCGTCCATGATGAAGCATCCCCGGAGAAAGCTCATGCCGCAGACCGATCGCTCGACCCCGTTTTCCTCCCGCCTCGTCGGCCAATACGCGCTGGTGACCGGTGCCTCGCAAGGCATCGGCCGCGCCGTCGCCATCCGGCTCGCGCAGGAGGGCGCGACCGTCGCCATCAATTATGTCGATCACCCCGAGCGGGCCGAGGAGACGCTCGCGCTTGCAAGGACAGGATCGGCTGACCGCGGCCACGGCAAGCTCGATCATGTCGTCGTCAAGGCCGATGTCAGCAATGAGCAGGAGGTCGCTGCGATGTTCGAGACGGTGCTTTCGCGCTGGAAGCGGCTCGACTGCCTCGTCAACAATGCCGGCTTCCAGCGGGAGTCGCCGAGCGAGGCGCTCGACATCGACACCTACCGCCGCATCATCGACGTCAATCTCAACGGCGCCGTGCTCTGCGCGCAGAAGGCGCTCGCCCATTTCGTCGCGCGCGGCGGAGGCGGCAGCATCATCAACTGCTCCAGCGTCCACCAGATCATCCCGAAGCCGGGCTATCTCGCTTATTCGATCAGCAAGGGCGGCATCGCCAATCTGACGCGCACGCTGGCGCTGGAATTCGCCGGCCGCGGCATTCGCGTCAATGCGGTCGGCCCGGGCGCGATCGACACGCCGATCAACGCGGCGTGGACGGGTGATCCCGCCAAGCGCGGCGTCGTCACCAGCCACATTCCGCTGGGACGGGTCGGCGCGCCGGAAGAGATCGCCGCCGTGTTCGCCTTCCTCGCCTCGGATGACGCCAGCTACATCACGGGCCAGACCATTTACGCCTGCGGAGGCCTGACGCTGTTCCCCGAGTTTCGCGAGAACTGGGCCAGCTAGAGTTGACCGGCTTCGACCGCGGGCGGCTGTCACGTTGCGGCGGCGGACATCTGGCAAAACGACACGGCGCAGACTACATCTGCGCCATGGCAAACCCTCCGCAGGCAAACCGTTCGCTCGAAGATTTTGTCGGCCGGCACGAACGTCTGTTCGTGCTGACCGGCGCCGGCTGCAGCACCAATTCGGGCATTCCCGATTACCGCGACAGCCATGGCAATTGGAAGCGGACCCAGCCGGTCAATTTCCAGGCCTTCATGTCGGAAGAGCCTACGCGCCAGCGCTATTGGGCGCGCAGCCTGATCGGCTGGCGGCGGTTCGGCCAGGCGAGGCCGAACGATGCGCATCATGCGCTTGCCCGGCTCGAGGCGAGCGGGCGCTGCGAGATGCTGCTGACCCAGAACGTCGACCGGCTGCATCAGTCCGCCGGCCACCGGCAGGTGATCGATTTGCATGGCCGGCTCGATCTGGTCCGCTGCATGGGCTGCGGGGCGAAGACCCCGCGCAACGAATTCCAGGACAGGCTCGGCTGTGCCAATGCGGAATGGCTGACGCTCGACGCCGCGGATGCGCCTGATGGTGACGCCGATCTCGAGCATGCGGATTTCTCGTCGTTCAAGGTGCCCGCCTGCGAAGCCTGCGGCGGCATCCTCAAGCCCGATGTGGTGTTCTTCGGCGAGAACGTGCCGCGCGACGTGGTCGCCGCCGCGCAGGATCATCTGGCGCAGGCCGACGCCATGCTGATCGTCGGCTCCTCGCTGATGGTCTATTCCGGATTCCGCTTCGTGCAGTCTGCCGCGAACCGGCAGATCCCGATCGCCGCGGTCAATCTCGGACGCACCCGCGCCGACGATCTCCTCACGCTCAAGGTCGAGGAGCGCTGCGAGGCGGCGCTTGCATTCCTGCTCTGAGCGCGTGGGCCGCACCCTTCTACCGCATAGGTGCCACGCAAAACGGCTCGGACGCTTCACCCCGGGCGTTGTCGCTGGTATGAAAATTGCTGCGGTTTTCGCGCAGTTTGTCGATCAGCACGGAGAATTTGGAATGCTTGAGGGAGCCGAGGTGCGGCTTGCCGTTGATATCGGTGGCACGTTCACCGACATCGTGCTGGACGTGGGGCAGGATCGCAAGACGCGCAAGGTGCTGACGACGCCGCAGCGGCCCGAGCAGGCGGTGCTGGACGGCATGCGTCTCATTCTCGCTGACGCGCGCGCGCATATGAGCGACATCGACGTCTTCATTCATGGCACGACGCTCGCGACCAATGCGATCATCGAGCGCCGCGGCGCCAAGACCGCGCTGATTGCGACCGACGGCTTTCGCGACGTGCTCGATATCGGCACCGAGAGCCGCTATGATCAGTACGATCTCGGCATCGACAAGCCGAGGCCGCTGGCGCCGCGGTCTCTCCGCTTCACCGTGCCGGAGCGGATCGACGCACACGGCGCCGTTCGCCTCCCGCTGGACGAGGCGGCAGTACGTGCACTCGCGCCAAAATTGCGCGCGCTGAACGTCGAGAGCGTCGCGATCGCCTTCCTGCACTCCTACGCCAATCCCGAGCACGAGCGCCGCACGGCCGCGATCCTCAGCGAGGAGATGCCCGGCATCTCCGTGACCGTGTCCTCTGCGGTGTGTCCGGAGATCCGCGAATACGAGCGCACGTCGACCGCAGTCGCCAACGCCTATGTGCAACCGCTGATCGACGGCTATCTCGCCCGCATGGCGGATGCCTTGCAGGTCGAGCAGTTCCGCGGCGCGATCTATCTCGTCACCTCCGGCGGCGGCGTCACCTCGATCGAGACGGCGCGGCGCTTTCCGGTGCGCCTCGTCGAATCCGGTCCCGCCGGCGGCGCGATCTTCGCGGCGCAGATCGCAGCGCGGCTCGGCGAGAGCAAGGTGCTGTCCTTCGACATGGGCGGCACGACCGCAAAAATCTGCCTGATCGAAAAATACCAGCCCGAGACCTCGCGCGTGTTCGAGGTCGATCGCGCGGCGCGCTTCCTGAAGGGCTCCGGCCTGCCGGTGCGCATCCCCGTGATCGAGATGGTCGAGATCGGCGCCGGCGGCGGCTCGATCGCGCATGTCGATGCAATGAAGCGTGTCACTGTCGGCCCCGAGAGCGCCTCGTCGGAGCCGGGACCTGCCTGCTACGGCCGCGGCGGCCAGCGTCCGGCCGTGACGGATGCGGACGTAGCCCTCGGTATGATCGATCCTGATGCCTTTGCGGGCGGCACGATCAAGCTCAACCCGGAGCTTTCAAAGGAGGCGCTGTTGCGCGCCGTCGGTGAGCCGCTGGGGCTGTCGGCGGAAACCGCGGCTTATGCCGTGCACGAGGTCGTCTGCGAGAACATGGCGAGCGCGGCGCGCGTGCATGCGGTCGAGCGCGGCGAGATCGTCGGCCAGCACACGCTGATCGCCTTCGGTGGTGCCGCGCCGCTGCATGCGGCGCGCGTCGCCGAGAAGATCGGCGTCTCGCGGGTCATCGTGCCCTCGAATGCCGGCGTCGGCTCGGCCGTCGGCTTCCTGGCTGCTCCCATTGCCTACGAGCTGGTGCGCAGCCGCCATGTCCGCCTCGATGATTTCGACACCGAGGGGGTCTCGGACCTGCTCCAGGAGATGGTGACTGAAGCGCGCGCGCTGGTGGAGCCGGGCGCGGCCGGTGCGCCGGTGCGCGAACGTCGCGCGGCCTTCATGCGCTATGTCGGCCAGGGCCACGAGATCTCGGTCGAGTTGCCGAACCGGCGGCTGACATCGGCCGATCTCTCCGGCCTGCGCCAGAAGTTCGAGGCCGACTATTCGGCGATGTTCGAGCGGCCGATCCCGGGCGCTGCGATCGAGGTCCTGAGCTGGTCGGTGCTCGCGACCACCGATGCGCACAATCCTTCTGTCGTCGCTTCCGTCGCGCGCAAGCCCGCCGGCAAGGCCTCGGGCAGCCGCAAATTCTTCGACGGACGCGCGGGGGAGGTGATCGAGATCCCGCTCTATCGCCGCGAGGACATGGCACCGGGCGCGACCATTGCGGGTCCCGCCGTGATCGCCGAGGACGAGACGTCCACCTTCGTCTCCAACAGTTTTGACGCGCATATCGACGGTGCCGGCAGCATCGTCATGGAACGAAAGGCGGCCTGATCATGACCAAGGCAAATGGCGCGAGCCTGATCGACCTCCAGATCATGTGGCACCGGCTGATCGCCGTGGTCGAGGAGCAGGCGCAGGTGCTGCTCCGCACCGCCTTCAGCCCGATCGTGCGCGAATGCGGCGACCTCTCCGCCGGCGTGTTCGACCTCAGGGGACGGATGCTGGCGCAGGCGGTGACCGGTACGCCCGGCCACGTCAACTCGATGGCGGAATCGGTCAAGCACTTCATTGCGCATTTCCCGATCGAGACGATGAAGGAAGGCGACGCCTACATCACCAACGATCCCTGGATGGGCACAGGTCATCTCAACGACTTCGTCGTCACCACGCCCTGCTTCAAGGACGGCAAGCCGGTCGCGCTGTTCTCCTGCACCAGCCATCTCATGGACATCGGCGGCATCGGCTTCGGCCCTGACGCCACCGACGTGTTCATGGAGGGGCTCTACATCCCCATGCTCAAGCTGATCGACCAGGGCGTCGTCAACGATACGCTAATGGCGATGATCCGCACCAACACGCGGCTGCCGATCGACACCGAGGGCGACACCTATTCGCTCGCCGGGTGCAACGACGTCGGTTGCGAACGCCTGGTCGAGATGATGACCGAGTTCGATATCGACACGCTCGACGAGCTCGGCGACTATATCTGCGACCGCTCGCGCGAGGCCGTGCTGGCCGAGATCGCGAAATTGCCGAAGGGCAGCTGGCACAACACCATGGTCGTCGATGGCTATGATGCGCCGGTGACGCTCGCGGCGACGCTGACGATCTCCGAGACGGGCATCCATGTCGATTTCGACGGCACCTCGGCCGCCTCGAAGTTCGGCATCAATGTGCCGCTGTCCTACACCACGGCCTACACCGTGTTCGGCCTCGGCTGCGTCGTCGCCTCGCAGATCCCGAACAATGCCGGCTCGCTCTCGCCGCTGACGGTGTCGGCTCCCGCGGGCGCGATCCTGAATGCGCCGAAGCCGGCGCCCGTGGCGTCGCGTCATATCGTCGGACAGATGCTGCCGGACGTGGTGTTCGGCTGCCTGCGCCAGATCATTCCCGAGCGCGTACCCGCGGAAGGTACCTCGTGCCTGTGGAATCTCAACGTCCGCGGACAGACCCGCTCAGGTGCCGGCGGCAATTACGGGTTCTCGATGGCGGTAACTTCGAATGGCGGTACCGGCGCGCGCTTTGCGAAGGACGGGCTGTCGGCCACCGCCTATCCCAGCGGCGTGCGCGGCACGCCGGTCGAGATCGCGGAGACGCAAACGCCGCTGATCTTCTGGCGCAAGGAGCTTCGCCCGGATTCCGGCGGGGCAGGGCGCACCCGCGGCGGCCTCGGCCAGATCATCGAGGTCGGCAGCGGCATCGATGCGCCCTTCGACATCCTCGCTGCATTCGATCGCATCGATCATCCGCCGCGCGGTCGCGACGGCGGCAAGAACGGCGAGGCCGGCTATGTCGGATTGAAGTCCGGCCAGAAGATGCGTGGCAAGGGCTTTCAGACCATTCCACCGGATGACCGGCTGCTGGTGATGACCCCGGGCGGCGCCGGTATCGGCGACCCCAAGGAGCGCGATCGTGCAGCGATCAAGGATGACGTTGAGAGCGGTCTCGTGTCGGCTGACAACGCTGTTGCCGCTTATGGGTAGCTAACGCTCCGGCAACGACTGCGGCGATTACCCGCCGCAGTCGTTCGGCGCCGGCTTCCCGGCAAAGCGGTCGGTCATCCAGTTCACAGCGGCCATCGTGCTCGCCTGTGCGGCGCGGCCGTGTCCGATGTTGGGAAGGGTGACCATTTTCACGGGGCTGCCCGCCTTGCACAGCCGGCCCATATAGGCGCGCGTCACCGCGGGCCGGATGATCTGGTCGACAGTCCCTTGAGCGAGGAACACTGGCATGCCGGCGGGCAACGTGCCGGCGCTGTTCTTCTCCAGCAGCGAGCGCCAGGGCTCGCGCTTGGTCGGATCCGGCACGGTCAGAAAATATTTCTGGAGCGGCCGCTCGGTCCGCTGCCGGATGAAGATATCGAAGGGGCCTTCGATGCATTCGCGTGCCAGCCGGTCGATCACCGGCAGCGCGCGCGGATCGAGGACGCCGTCGAGCGCGGCGCCGTAGACGCGATGCCACGACCATAGCGTCATCGCCGTGATGTTCTTGCCACCGACGGAGTTGATGTCGTCGCTCATCAGCGTGGCAAGATCGGTTGCAGGCGCTGCAGCCGCAACGCCGAGCAGATGGAGATCGGGTGCATAGGTCGGCGCCAGCTGCCCGGCGAACAGCACAGCCTGTCCGCCCTGCGAGTGTCCCCACAAGGTAAAATCCTTAGTCCCGCCGGCGCCCGGCAGATCGCGCGCGACGCGCACGATGTCGAGCACGGCGCGGCCCTCGCTCTCGCCGACGAGATAAGGATGCGGACCCGGCGTGCCGAGCCCGGGATAGTCGGTCGCCGCGACGATGTAGCCACGCGCCACCATCGAGCGCAGTCCCTGGATCTGCTGGAACAGGAAGATCGCGAGCGACGGCGCGCAGCGCGGCACAATGCCTGACGTTGGATGCGCCCAGGCCACGATCGGGCGGCCGCCCGGTGGCGGCGGTCCTTGCGGCACGATGACGACGCCCGAGACGAGAATGGGCTCGCCTTTCAATCCGGTCGATCGGTAGAGCACGCGGTAGCTCGAGGCGCCGAGCGGCGCGCCATCCATCGGCTCCTGTCGCACCAGGCTGCCGGGCGGACCGTCCGCGAGCGATGCGGGCGCGTCGTAGAAGGGCGATTGCGCGCGTGCCGCTACCAACCCGGCGAACATGACGAGTGCGGCCATCACCGCGCGGCCGAATAGGCTCAGCATCTGCAAGCCGGTCCTGCGCATGGTCACATCCCGTACAGGATTTTCAGCTCGCCGCTGGCGCGCAGAGCGAGCGTCAGACCGTCGGCCAGCAGCAGTGCCTTGTCGAACTGAACCGACGACAGCTTTCCTTCTGCGCGAAAGCCGTCCTTGAGTGGCCGCGTCAGTCGCTGGTTCGCCGCCATCAGCAGGTTCTGGTAGGAAATGCCGTAGTCGATGTTCACGGCCTGCTTCAATTGCGCGACGATCGGTTGCAAGGCTGTGTCGCTCTGTCCGCCGTCCTGTGTGGCGACGTCGAGATCGCCAAGACCTACGCTCTTATTGCCGTCGTCAATCTTGAGCGCAGCGGCGAGATAACTCCATTGCCCCGCATTGGGATCGCTGTCAGAGGTATTCGCAAGACGAAGGCCGATCACAAGCTTGCCCGACGACGGATAGACCTGCACCTCGCGCAAATTCGTGTCCTGCGCCGGCAGCACTGCGATCGCCTGGTTGATCTTGTCCTTGATCGCGTCATAGCCGATGCGAACGGGGAGGATGACGTCGAACGTGCCCGGTGCGGCTACGTTGGTGCCTAGCGTCGGCAGCGGAGTCGGCACGACGCTCGCTCCCGGTTGTCCGATTGACGTCACTGCAGTGCCGGAGAGTTCGAGCGAGCCCGACAGAACCTTGTCGTTGGCGCGGACGCCGGCGAAGGCTGCGCTCTGCGGCGTCACTTGCAGCCACACCGGCGGCTCGTCGGCGAGCTTCATCGGTTCGAACGCATGCGTCCAGGCAGCAGCCGCCTTGTCCCGCAGATTGAGTTTCCTTGCCGCCGCCAGCGCACGTGATCGCACGCGCGCGAGCTGCGTACGGATGCGCGGCTCGACGTAGGGCGCAAGATCGAACTCGCGGCCGAGCACGTGCAAATAAGGTGCTTCGCTCCAGTGGAAGGAGTCGCTGAAATTCAGGTCGAGCGACCAGTCCTTGCGCAGCGCGGGCCGTGCCTCGGCCTCGATGGTCGCGCGCGCTTCGGTCTGGCCGCGGATGCGCGCGGTGAAGCGGTTGGCGCCCTGGCCTTCGGCCGCGCCGTAGATCGAGACTGCACCATAGACGCGGTCGCCGCGGCCATAGAGCGAGACGCCGCTGGTGCGATTGACGAAGCCAAACACGTCGCAATTGGCGTTGACACGGAACATCAGTACGCGGCGGTGCACGCAGTTGACGCGCTCGTCGATGGTGGCAAGCCGCTTGGGGATATCCTGCTCGATCGCCTTGGCGAGCGCCGGCAAACCGAACTCGATGGTTGCGGACACCCGCGAGGTCGTGGCGAGCGGCGCCGGCGGATCGGGAGCGAGCGGCGGCTTGTCGGCGGCGTGCGCGGCTTGCGCGAGTGCGGTGAGGGCGAGCGCAACAAGGCCGGCACGTTTCGTCGAACGAACAATTCGTAAAGAAACGGGCATTCTTCTTATTCCAGCTTGGCCCTGCTTCGCGCCCAGGCCGCCGGCCGCGGTGCCGTTCGGTCTTCAGAGCAAAATCGCGGAAGGAGAGGATGGTCAGTGGATCAATTATTGCTTGTATTCAATGGTCGCGTATCGCGGCACTTGTATGGCGCGGCGTCGCGCTTTGAGCAAGGCTTTGTATATCGCTCCGGTATGATGGCCGTTCTTGAATTGCTCAAAAGAGATTGACGCCGCCCCCGTCCAAATGATCACGCGATGAGGCTTCTCCGTGGGCGCTGCGATTTTTGAGTCCGAGATCTGCGGCCAAGACGAAACGGTCAGCGAAGCTGACGTTTCAAATTCGTGCTGCGCGTTAAATTCGCGCCGCTCGCGCATTCCATCTTTGCGCCCTCCCTCATCCGGCGTACTCTGTGAGAGCGAGCAGGAGTGCAACAGCAACCAGTCCAGGAAACGTAGCTCCTTTTGGCGATGTCCGCCGAGAGAGATCGAGAGCTGTTGGCAGCTCATATGCGATGGAGAAGAACCGACACTTAGCGAGCTGCAAACATCCCTCGCAGCGTCTGCGAGACGCGAGTTCAACAAAACACAAAAGCGGGAGGAACGGATGAAGAAGCGTTGGTGTAATTCTGGTCTACCTCTTGTTGTCGGCGCGACACTTGCGGCGTCGGCGGCGTTGGCCCAATCCGTGGATACTGCCCGGATCGAGAACGCCGGTCAGAACGATTGGCTCACCTATCATGGTTCATACAAATCCCATCACTACAGCCCGCTCGCGCAGATCAATGCGAGCAACATCGGCAATCTGGGCGTAGCCTGGACGCACATTCCCGGACGATCGACGCGCGGCCTGCAGTCAATGCCGCTCGTGGCCGACGGCGTGCTCTATTATTCGGGTTCGTACAGTCGGGTCTTTGCGCTGAACGGCGCGACCGGCGAGGTCATCTGGTCGTTCTTTCCGGAACTCGATGAGGCGCTCATCAGCCGACAGACCCACTCGCCCTACAACCGCGGTGTAGCCCTTGGTGAAGGCAAAGTCTTCGTCGGTACGATGGATGGTCGTCTGTTCGGGCTCGATGCGAAGTCGGGAAAGGTTCTCTGGGAAACCAGGCTGATCGACTCGCAGAAGCTCACGGTCGGCTTCACTGGCGCGCCACTTTACGCGAAGGGAAGCGTCATCATCGGCTCGCAGGGGGGTGAATGGCCGGGCCGTGGCCCGATCTTCGCCGTCGATGCCACCACCGGCAAGAAAAAGTGGGAGTTTCTGACGGTCGCGGGCACCGACGAGGCCATGAAGACCTGGGGCAACGATTCCTGGCGCACGGGCGGTGGCGGCGGCTGGATGCCGGGCACCTACGACTCCGAGACCAACTCCGTCCTGTGGGGCACCGCGAACCCGGCGCCGCTCTACGATTGGTCGGGCGCTGATTACAAGACGCAAGGTGCGCGTCCCGGCGACAATCTCTATACGAGTTCGGTCATCGCTCTCGATATCGATACCGGAAAGCTGAAATCCTACCATCAGGAACTGCCTCACGACGCCTGGGACTTCGACAGCGCCGTCGGCGAGTTCGTGATGCTCGAGCGCGACGGCCAGAAATACGTGGTTCATCCGAACAAGGGCGGCTTCGTCTTCGTCT
This sequence comes from Bradyrhizobium sp. 61, assembly GCF_023073075.1. NCBI lineage: Bacteria > Pseudomonadati > Pseudomonadota > Alphaproteobacteria > Hyphomicrobiales > Nitrobacteraceae > Bradyrhizobium > Bradyrhizobium sp. 61. Next base: position 187,962 of record NZ_JADPIU010000052.1, read on the forward strand.
ACGACCGTAATCTTGGCGTGAAGAACGTCTGGCGGCTGGTTGAGAACATCAACTTCGTCAAGGATATCGATCCCAAGACGGGCGCGCTGATCGGCCGTCGCGATTTCCCTGTCGGGAAAGTCACTGAAGTACCGCTGTGTCCCTTCATTGGCGGCGGCATCAGCTGGAACGCCGGCTCATACAACCCGAAGACCGGTCTTTACTACAAGATCGGCCAGGAATGGTGCATGACGCTGGATATTCAGAAGACGACGCCGGTCACCGCGCCTCAGGTCCAGCTCAATATCGGCGCCGACTTCAAGATGGTGCCGCCTCCGAGCGGCGAGATCTACGGACATCTCGACGCGCGCGACCCGATAACGGGCGCGAAGAAATGGGAGGTTCGCTTTCCCGAGCCGCCGCTTGGGAGCGTTTTGTCGACCGGGGGTAATCTTGTGTTCGTACCCGACTCCCGTGGCATCCTTCACGCCTACGATGCCGAAACCGGGGCCGAGTTGTGGAAGCACAACAACGGCACCGGCCACCAGGGCGGTATCGTCAGCTACTCCGTCGGCGGCAAGCAATATATCGCCGTGGCGGCCGGCTTCGGCGGCATGCTGGCGGACGAATATGCGCCAAACTTCGGCGGCGTCTACAAGAGCATGCCGCGTGACGACGGCGCCCTCGTCGTCTTCAGCTTGAAATAGTCTGTCTCAAACGATCTGCCGAGGAGCGGGTGCAAACCCGCTCCTCGGTCGATTGCAGCGGCCGGGCGTGATTCAGGAATGGAGCGGACGTGTTGAAACTGCATTTGAAGTCGCTTCCGGCGGTGCTGGGCGCTTCGTTGCTGTGCGTTGTGGTGGCTCGAGCTCAATCTGCCACGCCGGCGCCGGACAACGGGTCGTTGGACGTCGAGCAGTTGTTCGCGGGGACCTGCGGCTTTTGCCACTCCGACGGCGGCCGGGCTGCTGGCAGGGGACCGCAACTGATGAATTCGCAACGAGACGACGAATTTCTGCACAACCGTATCAAGATCGGCAAGCAAGGTGCGATGCCGGCATTCGGCGAGAGCTTCAGTGACGCGCAGATCGACCAGATCGTCAAATATATCCGCGCCTTGAAGCCGCGCGAGGGCTGACCCGCCGGGACCTGATCCATCCAGATGAGACGCGGCATGAAGGCAATTGTCCTGATTATCGTCGGTGCCGCCATCGGGCTGTCCGGACCGGCGCACGCGCGAACCCTGGAGGCGATCCGCGCGAGTGGCGCGCTCGGACTATGCGCGCATCCCAACTCGCTTCCTTTTGCGCGCAAGGGCGGCGATCCATCCGGCTTTCAGGTCGAGTTGGGACAGGTGCTGGCACGCGAGCTCGGTGTCTCGCTACGGCTCGACTGGATCATCACGCAGTACCAAATGCGCAGCGCCAATTGTGACATTCTTCTGGATGTCATCGCCGATCGCGAAGCGCAAGGCGAGACCCGCTTGAGGATCTCGAAACCGTACTATCGCACGGGCGTCGCGCTCGCGGTGCCGTCATCCAGCGCGCTCACATCGTTCAAGAGTCTCGGCGAGCATACCAAGGTGGGGGTGCAGGTCGGCTCTGTCGCCGCCATGATCATCGGTCAACGGCACGTGCCCATATCGATCTTCGGCTTCGAGACCGACAGCCTCGACGCCGTATCAAACAAGGAGATCGATGCGGCTGCGGTCACGCCCACCGCGGCGGGCTATTTCAATCTGACGCATCCCGACAAGGCACTCCGGATCCTGGATCGCGACGAGGGCGTGGCCGACCTCAACTGGAATGTCGCCGTCGGCATGGTCCGCCCGGATGATGCGTTGCGCGAGGCGATCGACGGAGCGCTGGAACGGCTGCGCAACGACGGCACGATCGATCGGATCTACGGTCGCTATGGGATCGTGCTGCAAGCGCCGAGGTAGTCGATTGCCGAAAGAACGACGCCGTCCCGGTTTGGCCAGGACGACGTCGCTTTGCGAAGATATCGCTTTGGCCTTAAGCCGCCGCCTTCTTCCGCGCCTGTTCGGCCTTGTACAGCTCGAACTCTTCGGCGATCGCCTTCGCGACCGACGGCCGCTGGCGCAGGCGGTCGTGATACGCCTTCACGTTCGGCCATTTGGCGAGCTCGATCGGCGGGGTCGCCATGGTCCAGTTGATGACCGTGACGAGATAGGCATCCGCCACGCTGAAATGGTCGAGCAGGAAGTCGCGCCCCTTCAGGTAGTTGTCGAGATAGTCGAGCCGCGACAGGTTCTTCTCCAGTGCATAGGCCTTGGTTTCCTGCGGCGCCTTGCGGTCGAGCAGGGGGATGAACAGGCCCTTGTGCAGCTCGGTGCCGATAAAGCAGAGCCATTGATGCAGCCGGGTGCGATCGATGCCCTGGGCCGCACCGAGGCCGGATTGCGGGAACCGATCCGCGACATATTGCAGGATCGCGGCGTTCTCGGTCAGCACCACGCCCTCGTCGGTGCGCAGCGTCGGCACGAGGCCTATCGGGTTGACCGTGCGGAAGTCGGTGCCGTCGTTCAGCACTGTCTTGGTCGGCGGATCGACTTCGAGATAATTCGCTTCGGCGCCGGCTTCATACAGCGCGACGCGGGTCGCCATCGAACAGGCGAGCGGCGAGAAATAAAGATCCATCTTGGGCCTCCTTGGGCAATTCCTCTTTGGGTGTCGCTCAACCTGGCCAGATTGATTTTTGTACCATCTTGTATAATATGGCGGCGGTCAAGGATTAATTTGCGAAATGGTACAAAAATCGAAGCCGCCTGCTGCCGCCAATGAGCCGAAGCGGCGTGGCCGTCCGCGCGCCTACGAGCCCGACGTCGCGCTCGGCAAGGCGCTCGACCTGTTCCGCAGGCAGGGTTTTGCGGCGACGTCGCTGGACGATCTCAGCGAAGCGACCGGCATGAACCGGCCGAGCCTCTACGGCGCCTTCGGCGACAAGCGCGAGCTCTACATCAAGAGCTACCAGCGCTACCGCGAGGACGCGCGCGCTTCGATGGTGGAGATCTTTCGCCAGGAGATGCCGGTGCGCCAGCGGCTCGAGCGCATCTTCGCGTCCGCGCTGAACATCTATCTCTCCGGCGAGACCGGTCCGCGCGGCTGCTTCACCGTGGTGACCGCGGCGTCCGAAGCCGTCGGCGATCCCGAGATCCGTGCCATGGTGTTGGATGGACTGACCGAGCTCGATAAGGCCTTTGCCAGTTGCTTCCGCCGCGCCAAGGAGAAGGGCGAGCTGCCCGCGAGCGTCGACCCGGCCGTGCTGGCGCAGCTCGCCTCCGCAACCGTGCATTCTATCGCCATCCGCTCCCGCGCCCGCGTGTCGCGCAAGGAGCTCGAGGCGATCGTGAAGGGTGCGATTGACGTGATGGTGGGGGCCAAAAGTTAGGCCGTCGTCCCGGGGCGCGCGTAGCGCGAGCCCGGGACCCATAACCACAGGGAGTGGTTTGGCGAAGGCTGGTCGTTCGGTACTGCGACCATCCGCAACGATAAATCACGCGGTGTGGGTCCCCGCGTACGCGGGGACGACAGCGAGGGTGGGGCGCGTGCGTGCCTCTCTCAGCCTGCCGAAGCGTCTAATATCCCCGTGCCCGGTCCACCACGTTCTCCAGCGCACCGCCGGCCTCGAACTTTGCGATTTGCTCGGCGACATAGGCCGAGATTGCATCGGCGTCGGTGTCGGCCGCGTTGTGCGGGGTCAGCAGCACCTTGGGATGGGTCCAGAACCGGCTGTCGGCAGGCTGCGGCTCCTGCACGAAAACGTCGAGCGAGGCCGCGCCAAGCGTGCCGTCGTCGAGGCAGGCCAGGATATCGGCCTCGTTCTGCAAGCCGCCGCGACCCGCATTGATCAGAACGGGCGCGCCGAGCGGGCTGCTGCGGTTGAGCTTGGTGAAGACGTCGCGGTTGAGGATGCCGTGCGTATCCGGCGTCAGCGGCAACAGTGAGACCAGGATGTCGGTCTTGCGCAGGAACGCGTCGATCTGTGCGGCGCCATGGAAGCATTCGACGCCCTCGATCGTGCGCGGGCTGCGGCTCCAGCCGGCAACGCGAAAGCCGAGCCGGCGCAGCACGTCGGCGGCATCGGCACCCAGCGTGCCAAGCCCCATCACGCCGACGGTGACGGCGCTCGCCGGCCACTGATATTGCGGCTCCCAGCGTTTTGCGCGCTGCGAGTCCCGCAAGTACAGCTCCTGGCGGTGGTGCATCAGCACGTGCAGCACGACATATTCGGTCATGCGATTGGTGAGATCAGGCACGGCGACGCGCACCAGCGGCACGTCGGGCAGGCTCTTGTCGGCCATCAGCGCGTCGACGCCGGCGCCCAGATTGAAGATCGCACGCAGATTGGGGAAAGAGCTGAGGTCGCCCGGCACCGGCTTCCACACCGCGGCATAGTGCACCTCGGCCGGATCGAGCCCGGCGTCGGGCAGCAGCACCACGCGGCGGCCACTGCTGACCGCGTCGAACCGGGCCTTCCAGCGCTCCGGCAGCCAGTTCTGCTGCGTGCTGTTGATCAGGACGGCCAGTGTGCCCATGCTCATTCGAAGTGCCTCGTCGGTTCCGTTTTGAAAACCCTCCTTGGCACGATCCGACGGATTTTTCTCGCAAATTTTTTCCGCAGCCCTGTCGGGGCGGGGCATATTGGCTCGTCTTAAAAACAAGCGTTCAGGAAGGTGCTGCCCATGCTTTATGCGATCCTCTGCTATCACGACGAGGACTTCGTCGGCTCCTGGAGCAAGGACCAGGACGAGGCCGTGATGAAGAAGCTCGCCGTGGTGCAGGACAAGCTCACACAGCAGGGCCGGCTCGGTCCGGTGGCGCGGCTGTTGCCGACCACGGCGGCGGCGACGCTGCGCAAGGAAGACCCGCCGCTGGTGCTCGACGGCCCCTATGCGGAGACCAAGGAGCAATTGCTCGGCTTCTACATCGTGGATTGCAAGAACCTCGACGAGGCCCTCGACGTTGCGCGCGACCTCGGCGCGGCCAATCCCGGCGGCGCCTATGAGGTGCGCCCCGTCGGCGTATTCCGGCCCGGAGGAATTTCGACGTGAGCGAGGCCGACACCGCCTGGATCGAGACCGCGCTGACCTCGGCGCGACCCCAGGCGGTCGGCGCGCTGCTGCGCTATTTCCGCGATCTCGACACCGCCGAAGAGGCCTTCCAGAACGCCTGCCTGCGCGCGCTCAAGACCTGGCCGCAGAACGGGCCGCCGCGCGATCCCGCGGCCTGGCTGATCATGGTCGGCCGCAACGTCGCGATCGACGAGGTCCGCCGCGCCCGCAAGCAGCAGCCGCTGCCCGAGGATGACCAGGCCATCTCCGATCTCGACGACGCCGAGGGCGCGCTCGCCGAGCGGCTCGACGGCTCGCACTACCGCGACGACATCCTGCGGCTGATGTTCATCTGCTGCCATCCGCAGCTGCCGGCGACCCAGCAGATCGCGCTGGCGCTGCGCATCGTCTCCGGCCTCACCGTGAAGCAGATCGCGCGCGCCTTCCTGGTCTCGGAAGCGGCGATGGAGCAGCGCATCACCCGTGCCAAGGCGAAGGTCGCCGAGGCCGGGGCGCCGTTCGAAACGCCCGGCGCGGTCGAACGCTCCGAGCGCCTCGCCGGCGTTGCCGCGATGATCTACCTGATCTTCAACGAAGGCTATTCGGCCAGCGGCGACACGGCGGAGATCCGAAAGCCGCTGTGCGAGGAAGCGATCCGGCTGGCGCGGTTGCTGCTGCGGCTGTTCCAGAGCGAGCCGGAGATCATGGGGCTCGCGGCGCTGCTGCTGTTGCAGCATGCGCGCAGCGCCGCGCGCTTTGCCGCGGACGGCGCGGTGATCCTGCTCGACGACCAGGATCGTACGCTGTGGAACGGCAACATGATCGCGGAAGGCCTGGCGCTGATCGACAAGGCGATGCGCCATCGCCGTAGCGGCCCCTATCAGGTCCAGGCCGCGATCGCCGCGCTGCATGCGCGTGCGTCGACGCCCGAGGAAACCGACTGGACGCAGATCGATCTGCTCTACGGCGCGCTCGAAGTGATGCAGCCTTCGCCGGTGGTGACGCTCAACCGCGCGGTTGCGGTCTCCAAGGTGCGCGGGCCGCAAGCGGCGCTCGAACTGATCGAGCCGCTGGCGCCGAAACTCACCAACTACTTTCATTTCCACGGCGTGCGTGGTGCCTTCCTGATGCAGCTCGGCCGTAACGACGAAGCCCGCATCGCCTTCGACCACGCCATCGCACTCGCCAATACTTCGGCGGAAGCCGCCCATATCCGCATGCATATTGATCGCCTGATCCGGGATAGCCAGCCGAAGGGCGCCAATGGCGGCGCCAGGCAGGGCGCAAAGGCAAAGTGACGGCCAAAAATTTCGTCCCGCCGATTGTCGGCTCCCGCCGTTCCCCTTCGTCTTAATTCCATATCCAGGGAGCCACTCATGCTGAAAGCCATTGCCATCATCGCCGTCGTCCTCGCCGTCGGCATAGCCGCGGTCCTCGTCTTCGCATTGACAAAACCCGATACGTTCCGTGTCGAGCGATCGCTCGCCGTGAAGGCGCCGGCCGATGCGATTTATCCGCACGTTGCCGATTTCCATTTCTGGATGAGCTGGTCGCCCTATGAGGATCGCGACCCCGGCATGAAGCGGACCTTCGGCAGAACCGCGTCAGGCAAGGGCGCGACCTATGCCTGGGACGGCAACAACAATGTCGGCGCCGGGCATATGGAGATCCTCGAGGCGAGCACGCCGTCGAAGCTTCGCATCAAGCTCGATTTCGAGCGCCCGTTCGAAGGCCACAACACCGCCGAGTTCACCTTTGTGCCGCAAGGCGATGCCACACTGGTCACATGGGCGATGTACGGTCCGGCGCCGTTCATGTCCAAGGTGATGCAGGTGTTCATCAATATGGACAACATGATCGGCAAGGACTTCGAGGCCGGCCTCGCCAGCCTGAAGAAGCTCACCGAGAAGTAGCAAGGCTTGCTGCCCCAAGGAGCAGCCAAGGAACCGACAAGAAAACGAAGAGGAGAGAAACGATGATCAATGCCTATCTGTTCTATCAGGACACCTGCGAAGCGGCGTTCAACTTCTATGCCAAGGTTCTGGGCGGCAAGATCGACGCCATGATGCGCTCATCGGAAGCGCCGCCGGACATGCCCGCCGCGCCCGGCCGCGAGAAGATGATCATGCATGCGCGGATGTCGCTGCCCGACGGCAGCGTGCTGATGGCCTCCGACGCGCCACCCGAGCATTTTCAGAAAGCCCAGGGCTTTTCGGTCTCGCTCACGGTCACGGACCCCGCGGATGGCGAACGCAAGTTCAACGCGCTCGCCGACGGCGGCACCGTCATCATGCCCTTCAGCAAGACGTTCTGGGCCAAGGGCTTTGGCATGTGCGTCGACAAGTTCGGCATTCCCTGGATGGTGAACTGCCCGGCCGAGGGCATGTGACGGGCGCGTCGGCCTGACACGCCAAGCCGCGATCCCACTCCCGTTGTTACGGGAGTGGGTCACTCATGCCGTCGTCATGTCACACGGCTGATCGCCGCGTGCTCGCTCACCGGAGCGATCCGGTCGCGTCATCGCTTGGCGGCGGCGATTCAACGCAGCGAGGGCAGATCACGAGTTTCGTGCCAAGCTGCCTGTCGTTCTCCGCCTCGATTTCGTCATGGACCACCCACCACGCCTCGGAGAACGGGCGCAACGTGCCGAGCACTCTTTCCCGCTCCTGATTGGGATTGTCCTGCGCAGGCGCCGGGTTCGCGGCGCGCCGCTTTGTGACAGAGGAGCGGTGAGGGGCCTGGTTCGGATCCCGGCCGAGGCCGTCCCATGCGATCGGTCGGCGCTCCTGCGCCGACGCCGCCGCGCATCCGAGGAGCGCTGCGCAAAAAGTGAGCAAGACGAAGCCGTGACGCAGCATGCCGGACCCTTGGTGCGGTACGCGACACGCAAACTCCGCATGCGGAGCCTTGCATCGCGCCGGTTAAATGGAACCTAAGGGAAACGACGTGGCCGCCATGGCCCAATATGGAATCGTGCTCTCGCATCACATTGCGAGAGCAGTGAGGCCGCTTCGTGAAATCATGCGGATCGCATCGCACAACAACTGGCGAAATATTAGGCTGTAAACTCCACGACAGAATCGCTAATAATTTCTTCATAAATTCTACAAACTGGGGTGGGCGTAACTTGGGAAGGGAGCGACCGATGGCAGCGGCGCTACAAATCAATTTTGCACTTTGGGGCATGCTCATCTGCGCGACCTTGGAATTGGCGCAGACCATCCAGAGGCTCTACTAGGCTAGGCCCGACGAAATGCGTGACCGGCGCAATTTCGCCGTCGCGCTTGCCTGCTAGCTCACCAGCAACGCGATGAGCGTGAAGCTGACGCTCGCGATCACGATCATCGAGAGGATGTAGTTGCGCGGCCGTGCCGTTCGCGCACGCGGCGGTCTCCGCCGCTGCAGTGGCTCGCTCGCCTGCCACGTGGGCTCCGACGGCGCGAGCGCGGCCTCTGCGCCCGAGCCGATATATTTCACATAGAGCTCGAGCAGCCGCAGCTCGGACGGCAGGTCCATCAGGCCCTCGCGGTGGCTCCGCGACAGCAATTCGAATTCGACGGTTTCCTGGGAGCTCAACTGGCCAAGGACAATGCGTCCCTGGTCCGACAGGCGGTAGTGAAAATCGATGGGCTGCACGGCCTGCGACCGGTTTGAAAATGAGTAATCTTGAAAAAGCGGATCCATCCTAGTCTGTGACCATTGCTGAGATTATGACGGCCCTGCAGCCATCGTGACCCAAGCGGCCTCAATCTGGACGGGACCATCATAGACGGTCGGGAAAGGCCGCAAACCGCGTAAATTGGGCAGGCATTGCCAAGCGGTTGAGCGGATTCGTGTCCGGATCGTCGGGATTTTGCAAAACTGCCTAATCGCCGGACAGCGGCGGATGCAACCGGTCACATCGCTGGCGGCCGCCTGTTGCTCAGCGGCAGCGCGGATAGATCGCCGCGAGGTCGCGGCCCTTCAGCAAAAGCAATCTGGACGAGAGGCCACCGTGCCGACTGATCCAGTCGCGCACCGGGCCGGGATAGGCCTGCAGCACCGCGTCGGAGGCTTCGGGCTCGGCATAAAAGCGCCCGCGCCGGTCGACCGAACGCGCCGCGTGGAAGCCGAGTATCGCGCGTTTGGTGACGCAGATGCGCTCGCCCGGCACGATGCTGAGCACCAGCGTGCAGGCGGACAGGCACGGACCGTCGATCACCACGCGCTCGCCGCTCTCGCGCACCTGCTCGAACAGGTCGAGGAACGGCCCGACCTCTCCGCCCGGCGACTGGATGATGCGGATTTCGGCCATGGCGGGTGTGGTGGTAAAGAGCGCAGATGCGAGCATCCAGGCACCCACAAAGAACATGCGTCGCATGGAGCACTCCACTAACTCGATCCCGTAGGGTGGGCAAAGCGTAGCGTGCCCACCAATGGCATCGCAAATCTGGAGGGAAGGTGGGCGCGGCGCTTGCGCGCCTTTGCCCACCCTACGACGTTCACCCGTTCCGCCGTTCGCCGCGCAGCGTCGGCAGGCCGATGCCAGCCGCATCGAAGCCGCCATCGACGGCCAAAATTTGGCCGGTGATGTAGCTCGATCGTTCCGAGCACAGGAAATAGATCGCTTCGGCGAGTTCCTCCTCCAGGCCGTAGCGGTTGAGCGGAATGGCGTCGTGATAGTCGGCGCGGATCTCCCTGCTGTGCACCTGCTTCGCCATCGCGGTGTCGACCGGCCCCGGCGCGACTGCGTTGACGCGGATGTTGAGCGAGGCGAGCTCGACCGCGAGCTGCTTGGTCAGGTGCGCAAGGCCCGCCTTGCTGGTGCCATAGGCCGAACGCAGGGTCGAGGCGCGCACCGCCGAGATCGAGGTAACGTTGACGATGGCGCCGCCGCCTTGCTCGCGCATCAGCGGCGCGGCCGCCTTGGTGCACAGGAACGGGCCGGTGAGATTGACCGCCATGATCCTGTTCCAATCGGCGTCGCTGGTCTCCAGCACTGGCGCGAACACGGCGACGCCGGCGTTGTTGACGAGAGCATCGAGCCGACCGAAGCGGCTCATGACCGCCGCCATTGCAGCTCCCACGGCGGCTGCGTCGGACACGTCGCAGGTGATTGCCAGCGTGTTATCGGGATTCTTCAGGGCCGCCGCCGCGGCTGCCTGCAACTCCCCCTCGATATCGAGCAGCGCGACGCGCCACCCTTCGGCCAGGAATTTCTTGGCCGTCGCCAGCCCGATGCCTCGCGCGGCTCCGGTGACGAGGGCGACGTTTTGTGGGGCCTGCGGCATTTGCTAATCTGTCCTGTGTCCGAAAGGGGGCGCTTACGAGCGCCGGCTCCTTTTACTTCGCTTTCGTCCCGGCAAGAAGGGCTCCAGGCCATGCTCATCGATCCCAGCACGATCCCGCTCGAGGAATGGCGGCCAGGTGTGAAGACCCGCATGGTCACATCCGCGCGCAACGGCGCGACCGCGCTCTGCATCTTCGAGCAATGGGTCGATCCCGGCGCCGGCGCGCCGACGCACAGCCACACGGTCGAGGAGGTGCTCACCGTGCGGGCGGGCGAGGCGGAGATGTGGATCGAAGCCCGGCGTATCACGGTGACGGCCGGACAGGCGCTGCTGGTTCCCGCCGGCCGCAAGCACGGTTTTCGCAATTCGGGAGCGACCATGCTGCATGTGCATGCGGTGTTGGCCTCGCCGGTCTTCGAGATGCTGCCGGAAGGGGCGAGTGAAGCGACGCGACGCTGGGAGCGGTAGGATAAGGACGTCGGTCCCTCTCACCGTCACCCCTGAGGTGGCCGCTTCTTCAGCGGCCCTCGAAGGATGACGGGGATCGTGATAAAGCGAGAGCTTACGCCAGCTCCGCCGATGCGCGCTGCATGTTCGACGACATGTCGGAGGTCACGATGCTCTGCTCCTCGACTGCGGCCGCGGTGGAGGCGATGAACTCGTTGACGCCGGCGATCGCGGCCTTGATCGCGGTGAGCGAGCTCGCAACGTCGCCCGAGATGGTGTTCAGCGCGTCGATCTCGGAGGTAATCGTGTCGGTGGCCTGCTTGGCCTGGCTGGCGAGGTTCTTCACCTCGGAGGCGACCACGGCAAAGCCGCGGCCCGCTTCGCCCGCCCGCGCCGATTCGATCGTGGCGTTGAGCGCAAGCAGGTTGATCTGACTGGTGATGCCCGAAATCATCTCGACGATGCCGCTCATGGCCTGCGCGGCCGCGTTCAGTCGCTGGGCCTGACCGTCGGCGGCGTCGACCCGGCTGCTCGCGACCTTGGAGTTCTCGCGCGATTTCGCCATGGTCGCGGAGATCTCGCGGATCGAGGCGCTCATCTGCTCGCTGCCGGCCGCGACCGCCTCGATCAGCCCGCGCGCGTTGTCGGCCTTCTTGCGGCCGATCGCCTGCGCGGTGATGTCGGTGGCGTATTTCACCACCTTGTAGGGTTTTCCGTTGAGATCCAGAATCGGATTGTAGGACGCCTGGATCCAGATCTCGCGGCCGCCCTTGGCGATCCGCCTGTATTCGGCGGCCTGGTATTCGCCGCGGTTGAGCGTCTCCCAGAACTGGCGGTAGGCCGCCGAATTCCTCTCGTTCGGCTCGACGAACATGGAATGGTGCCGGCCCTTGATCTCGGCCAGCGAATAGCCCACCGCCTTGAGAAAATTCTCGTTGGCGGTGCGGATCGTGCCGTCCATGTTGAACTCGATCACCGCCTGCGACTTCTGGATCGCGGCGAGCTGGCCGTCATTGTCGGCGGCCTTCATCTTCTGCGCGGTGATGTCGGTTGCGAACTTCACCACCTTGAACGGCTTGCCGGTCTCGTCGAGGATCGGGTTGTAGGTCGCGAGAATCCAGATCTCCTTGCCGCCCTTGCCGAGCCGCTTGTATTCGGCCGCCTCGAACTCGCCGCGGTTCAGCCTGGCCCAGAATGCGGCATAGGCCGAGCTCGCGCGGTCCTCGGGCGTCACGAACATGCTGTGATGCTTGCCCCTGATCTCGTCGAGCGAATAGCCCATCGCGCCCAGGAAGTTCTCGTTGGCGGTGACGATGGTGCCGTCCATGTTGAACTCGATCACGGCCTGCGCGCGGTTGATCGCGGCGATCTTGCCGGAGTCTTCCATGGTCTTGATCTTGTACGCCGTGATGTTGGTGGCGAACTTGATGAAGCTGACCACCTTGCCGTTCTTGTCCAGCAGCGGGGCGTAGGAGGCATGAACCCAGACTTCCTTGCCGTTCTTGCCGAAGCGCTTGTATTGCGTGGTCTGGAATTCGCCGCGGTTCAGGCTGGCCCAGAAGTCGCGGTAGCGGGCGCTCTCGCGTTCGGCCGGGCTGACGAAGATGCTGTGATGCTTGCCCTTGATCTCGGCGAGCGAATAGCCGCTCATTTTCAGAAGGTTCTCGTTGGCATCGAGGATGGTGCCGTCGAGATCGAATTCGATGACGGCCTGCGAGCGATCGAGGGCGTCGACTTCCGCGAGCGCGTGCTGGATCCTGGCCTGCTGTTGAAATTGAACACTTGAAGATCCCCGGAGTGGTTCAACTATGCGTCGGCCGAGCTGCAACTGGCCTTCTCGAAAAAGTTGCATGCACGCGTTGATCAACTGTAAACCCTTGCAGCAAGCTGCGTGGTCTCCGTAGTTCCGCGTGCGCTGGCCATGTTGTTCTGCTTTCGAAGATTCTCGTCCTATATGCACGGCGGTGGACATAGTCGGTCCGTAATCGTACGGACCCGCCTCGCGATATTTTCGCATCGTCCCTGTTGAAATTCGGCAAGCAATGTCGGGGCACGCGTTCGTGCATCGTCTTCAAGAGGATCTTCTCTGCGGAGACCATCAATGCCCGACGACCGCGAGCGCCTGATTCGAGACCTCTTCGCAGCCTATCTCGGCAACGACCGGCAACGGGTCGCCGACGCATTGGCCGACGATTTCCGCTTCACCAGTCCGTTCGACGACGACATCGACAAGGCGGCCTATTTCGAGCGCTGCTGGCGGGACACCGGCTGGATCGCGCGACACGACATCGAGCGGATTTTCGTCCAGGGCGACGAGGCCTTCGTCACCTATCTCTGTCTGGGGACAGATGGCAGAAGCTTTCGCAACACGGAGCTTTTCCGGTGGCAAGGTCCGCCGCATCGACGTCTATTTCGGCGCGGCCCGGAAGGATGGGCGTTTCCTGCCGCAGCCGCGCTAGCGGTCGGCGCAATGACCTCCGGAATAATTTTCATCACCTTGTCGGTTCCGTAAAGGTTGGTTCGTCTTAGAGGTAAGGGTGGGCGGCCCGGGCCGCCGCTCCCGTCCTTCCGGGGGTGGCGCCGCGCCGCGCAAACCCGAAACGACAAAGCAAGCAAGGACTGCTCATGCGATTCATGATGCTGATGATTCCGCTCGGCTACGAGACCGCGCCGCCGGACGTGCAACTCGATCCCGAACGCGTCGCCGCGATGATGCGCTACAACGAGGCGCTGAAGGATGCCGGCGTGCTGATCACGCTCGACGGCCTTCACCCGCCGTCGATGGGCGCGCGCGTCTCGTTCGCGACCGGCGCGCCCATCGTGACCGACGGCCCCTTCGCCGAAGCCAAGGAAGTTCTGGGCGGCTACTGGATGATCGAGGTTGCCTCGCGCGAGGAGGCGATTGCCTGGGCGAAGAAGTGCCCGGCCTCCGCCAATGAAGTCATCGAGATCCGGCAGGTGCAGGAGATGGCCGACTTTCCGCCGGAGGTGCAGGCAGCCGCCGCCGGTTTCGACGATCTGAAGACGTAGCCGAGACGGCCGCGGATCAATTCGCGGCTCGTCAATCCATCATCCATCAACAAAGGAGAGAACCAATGAGCACCGATACTTATCTCGCCGTTTTCCTCGGCAGCAAGACCAGCCCGCAATGGGCCGCATGGAACGCGATGTCCGAGACCGCGCGGAAGGCGAAGGAGCAGGAGGGCATGGCGGCCTGGAAAGGCTGGGTCGAGAAGCATCAAGGCGCGATCCAGGCCATGGGCGGCCCTCTCGGCAAGACCAAGAAGGTCGACGGTAAGGGCGTCGCCGACATCGCCAACGAGATGGGCGCCTTCACCGTGGTCCGCGCCGCGTCCCATGAGGCCGCAGCCAAGATGTTCGAGAACCACCCGCACTTCGCGATCTTCCCCGGCGAACGCGTCGAGATCATGCCGGTGCTGCCGATTCCCGGCGGCTAGGCCGTGTCATTCCGGGGGCGCGCACACGCGCGAACCCGGAAATCTCGAGATTCCGGGTTCGGCTCGTCGAGCAGCCCCGGGTCGAGCCGCCCCCGGAATGACGAGTTGGCCGGTTAATCAAATCCGGCCTGCGCTAGTGACTTCACGCCCGGCTCATGTAAAAGCTGTTCACATGAGCTGGCGTAAGGACCAGGGCCGCACCGAGCGCGGCTATCACCACGGCAATCTGAAGGAAGCCCTGTTGCAGGCTGCCCTCGGGCTGATCGCCGAGAAGGGCGCGGCCGGCTTCACCTTTGCCGATGCCGCGCGCATGGCCGGCGTCAGCGCGGCGGCGCCTTACCGGCATTTCCGCGATCGCGAGGAGTTGCTGTCCTCGATCGCGCAGCGCGGCTTCGAGCAGTTCGAGCAGCGCCTGACCGCGGCCTGGGACGACGGGCGCCCGGATACGGTCACGGCGTTCGAACGCGTCGGCAAGGCCTATCTCGCCTTTGCCCGCGAGGAGCCTGCCTTCTACAACGCGATGTTCGAATCAGGCGTGCCGGTCGATTCAAATCCGGCCCTGCAGGCCGCCAGTGAACGCGCCTTCAACATCATTCGCGCCGCCGCCGAACGGCTTGCGGCGCTGGCGCCGCCCGGCACGCCGCGGCCACCAGCCATGATGATGGCGTTGCACATCTGGTCGATGGCCCACGGCGTGGCCTCGCTGTTCTCACGCGGCGACGCCGCGCGGCGAAAATTGCCGATGTCGCCGGATGACCTGCTCGAAGCCGAGGTGCTGATCTATCTCCGCGGCCTCGGCTTCCCGACCGACCGCCGTCCGCCGGCACGAAGCGCCGAGCCGCCGCCGGTGCCACCGGAGGCATCCTCCGGTTCTGGCCTGCCGCCCGGCGGCCCCTGGGGCAAGCCGAAATAAAATTGCGCAAATAATTCGGCGACCCTGTCAGGCGGCCGGCTTGACAAAATCGCGGGATGGTCTAGCTATGTAAATGTTATTTACATTCACAACGGCGCTGGTGCCGTGATGGAGATGGAAATGGCCTACACCGCTGATGTCAATCGATGGCGCGGTTCCTCTGACGAACGCTATGAGCGCCCCCACATGCTCGATACGCCCTGGCATCCCGGCTGGATCGCCGTGACCATCCTCGGCTTCATCATCTGGTGGCCGATCGGACTTGCCCTTCTCTTTTTCACACTCGGGAGCAGAAAAATGGGTTGCTGGAGCCACCAGGATCGCTGGCAGAACAAGATGGAGCGGATGCAGTACAAGATGGACCGCATGCGCGGCCGCATGGAGCGCCGTGGTTTCGGCTTCGGCTTCGGCCCGCCCTCGAGCGGCAACCGTGCCTTCGACGAATACCGCACCGAGACGCTGCAGCGGCTCGAGGAAGAGCAGGTCGAGTTCAGGAATTTCCTCGACCGTCTGCGTCACGCCAAGGACAAGGAAGAGTTCGACCAGTTCATGGCGCAACACAAGACGCGCCCGACCCCGCCGCCGACCGACCAGCCGCAAGGCTGATCTAAAAAGGCTGATCTAAAACGGCTGATCCGGGGTCTGCCTCTCAAAGCCTTCAGGCGCATGCCCCCAAAGTCCTGATGGCCCCGAGCCGCCCGCCTGCGCAACCCGCAGGCGGGCGGTTTGGTCTCAGGGGACCAGAACCAACTGCCGACGATCCGACACCAAGACTTGCGCGTGCCACCTCAATCCGCCGCGCTGCTGGACGACGCGCATCATGGACCTCTACACCCGCCTGCTGCTTGCCGTGACCGCCCTGGCGGTGCTGGGCTACATCGGCTTGGTCTATGGCAGCTGCGCGTCCGATCCCGATTGCCATTTTCGCCTCTGCGCCGGTGGGCGTGCGTTCTGCGGCGTTGATCACGTACATGTGCAGGACCGGTAGAACCCGATCCGCACCACGCCCGACCAAGCCCTGACGGCGCATCTCCCGCGCGCTGACGGGTACGACCATGACCAACGCCGGACGCAAAGAGATCAGTAATAGCATCGCGCTCCTCGAGCGCGCCTCGGCGCTGTTCGACCGGTTCGGAAACACCGTGCCGGTGGCGATCGCGTTCCTCAATGGATGGCCGACGGAAGTCCAGCTCTATCCGCAGTGGCAGCTCGGCGAATCCTGGCGGTTCTTTCTCAGCCTTTATCTCTATTGGTTCGCCTCGTTCGCACTCAGCCGCGCGGTCTCGTTTGCGAAGGGGAGTATCGCCCCATGATCCTGCTCCGCGATTTCGCGCTCTTCGTCCTGCCGGTGCTCATCGCGGCGGGCGGCTGGCTCTACGCGCTCAGCCTGCGCGAGCGGGCCCGGCCCGGTCTTGAGGGCGAGAGCAAGCGCGTCCCGGCGGCGTGACTGGCGCCCCGATCCGGACCGCCTATATTCGCCTTCACAAGAGTGGGCGGACCGGAGGCGACAATGGCGGAAGCTGCGATCACGGCGAGCGACGGCCTCTGGCGACAGATCCGCAGCGAGGCGCAGCGCGCGGCCGATGCCGACCCCGTGTTCGGCAAGGCCCTTGCGCGTGCCATTCTCGCTCACGATGATTTTGCCGCCGCTTTGGCCGATTTGATCGGGCAGCGGCTCGGCAGCGGCACCACCGGGCGCACGCGCTTCACGTCCTATTCCCGCGACGCCTTTCAAGGCGAGCCAGACCTGATCGAAACCGCCAGCCGAGATCTGCAGGCCATCGCATTGCGCGATCCCGCCATCACCGACCTGCTGCCGCCGCTGCTGCATTACAAGGGCTATGTCGCGCTGCAAGCCTGGCGCGTCTCGAATTGGCTCTGGCGTCACGACCATCGCGACGCGGCGCTGCTGTTTCAGAACGAGGCGTCCAACCTGCTGCAGATCAGCATTCATCCGGCCGCATCCATTGGATCGTCCGTCTATCTCGACCACGCCACCGGCATCGTGATTGGTGCGAATGTGGTGATCGGCGACGAGGTCACCATCCTCCAGAGCGTCAGCATCGGCCGTCGCGGTGAATTGCCGACGCGCTCGCCGCGCATCGGCCGTGGCGTCTACATCGGTGGCGGCGCGACCATTCTCGGTGACATCAATATCGGTGATTTCGCAAAGATTGGCGCCGGCGCTGTTGTGACCGGTGATGTGCCCGCTGGCTGCACCGCGATCGGCAATCCCGCGCGATTGACCAATTGCCCCGAGCCCGCCTCGGCGGCTTGAGCCATCAATCGATCCCTAGGAGACATGCAAATGAAGACGGCAATCGTGATCGGCGTTGGACCGGACCGCGGGGTCGGGGCCCGGCTTTGCAAGCGTTTTGCGGCCGATGGGCTCAAGGTGATCGTCGCGGGCCGGACGCTGTCTGCCTTGCAGGCCGTTGTAGACGACATCACGAAGGCGGGCGGCGCAGCCGTGCCCTTCGTTGCCGATGCGACCAGGGAGGGGGACATCGTCGCGCTGTTCGATGCCGCCGGCGACAACCTCGACCTCGCCATCTACAACGCCGGCAACAACACGCCCGGCAAGATCATCGAGATGGAGGCCGACTATTTCGAGAACGCCTGGCGCGTGGTCTGCTTCGGCGGCTTCCTGTTCGGCCGCGAGGCGGTGCGGCGCATGGTGCCGAAGAAGACCGGCACGCTGCTGTTCACTGGCGCCAGTGCCTCGCTGCGCGGACGCTCCGGCTACGGCGCCTTCAACTCGTCCAAGGCCGGCCTGCGCACGCTGGCGCAGGCGATGGCCAAGGAATACGCGATCGCCGGCATCCATGTCGGCCATGTCGTGGTCGATGGCGCGATCGCCGGCGACAAGATCTTTTCACGATTCCCGGATGCGGCCGGCCGCGAGGACAGCCTGATCGACATCGATGGCATCGTCGATGCCTTCGCCTTCCTCTATCGCCAGCCCGAGCGCGCCTGGTCGTTCGAGCTCGATGTGCGGACCTCGAAGGAGAAGTGGTAGAGGGGCGGCCCTCGACCATTTCTACCGCCGTCATTGCCCGCGAAGGCGGGCAATCCAGTATTCCAGAGACAGCATTGAGATGCGGAGGAGCCGCAGCGTACTGGATACCCCGCTTGCCGCCTACGCTAAAGCTTCGGCGCCCCCGGACCGCAGCCCCGGCGAAGCCTTGGCGTAGCCGGGTCGCGGGGTATGACAGTCGTAAGGGTGGCGTAGATCAATACCCTGCCGCCAGCCCACTGTTTCGGCGTGGATCGTTCGCACCGTAGTAACGATTATTGCCGACTTGCTCGCCGTTCAGCGACGGCGCGCCGACGATGATGACCGCCAGATGGTTGGCCGGCTGCGGCGGTCCGAATTTGTGGCCCATGCCTTCCAGGATATTGCGCGTGTCCGGTGACAGCGCATAGTCCTCGACATTGGTCATATCAGGCAGCCATTGCTGGTGGATGCGCGGCATGTCGACGGCCTCCTGCGCGTTCATGCCGTAGTCGATCGCATTGATCATGGTCTGCAGGACCGCCGTGATGATGCGGCTGCCGCCGGGCGTGCCCACCACCATGACGGTCTTGCCGTCCTTGGTGACGATGGTCGGGCTCATCGAGGACAGAGGACGCTTGCCGGGAGCAATCGCGTTGGCCTCACCCTGCACCAGGCCATACAGGTTCGGCACCCCGACCTTGGCCGTGAAGTCGTCCATTTCGTCGTTCAGCAGCACGCCGGTCTTGGCCGCCGTCACCTTGGCGCCGAACCAATCGTTCAGCGTGTACGTCACCGATACCGCGTTGCCGTCCTTGTCCGCGATTGAATAGTGCGTGGTGTTGCTGCCCTCGTGCGGCGCGACGCCCGGCTTGATGTCCTTGGAGATTGCGGCCTTGTTCGGATCGATCACGGCGCGGATCTTGGTCGCGTAATTCTTGTCGAGCAGGCGGTCGAGCGGATTCTTCACGAAATCCGGATCGCCGAGATAGCTGTTGCGGTCCACGTAAGCATGCCGCATGGCCTCGATCTGCACGTGGACGGCCTGCGCGGAATGGTAGCCCAGCTCCTTCAGAGGGTAGCCCTCCAGGATATTTAGGATCTCGCAGATGACGACGCCGCCCGAGCTCGGTGGCGGCGCGGAAATCACGTGATAGCCGCGATAGTCGCATTCGACAGGTGCGAGCTCGCGCGTCTTGTAGCCGTCGAGGTCGTCCTGCGTCAGCAGGCCCTTGCCGGCCTGGCTCGATGCCACGATGGCGCTGCCGACCCAGCCCTTGTAGAAGCCGTCGGTGCCCTTGCTGCTGATCTCGCGCAGGGTTTTCGCCAGTTCGGATTGCAGCAGTCGATCGCCCACGCCGAACGGCTGGCCGTTGTTGAGGAAGATCGCGCTCGATGCTGGATCGTCCTTGAAATCGTCGGTTGCCGAGCGCAGCAGGTCGATGTCCCCCTGGTCGAGTACAAATCCCTGTTCGGCGAACTGGATCGCGGGAGCGAGCAGGTCGGCGCGCTTCATGGTGCCGTATTTTTCGCGCGCATATTCCATGCCCGAGACGGAGCCTGGCACACCCACAGCCAGATGTCCCTTGGTCGAGATGCCCTTGATGACGTTGCCATCCTTGTCGAGATACATATTGGCCGTCGCCGCCTTGGGCGCGGTCTCGCGGAAATCGAGGAAGGTCTTGCGGCCGTCGGCGAGCTGGATCGTCATGAAGCCGCCACCACCGAGATTGCCGGCGGCCGGATAGACGACGGCCAAGGCATAACCGACGGCCACAGCGGCATCGACGGCATTGCCGCCGCGCTTCAGCACGTCGACACCGACTTGGGTCGCCAGATGCTGCGCGGACACCACCATGCCGTTTTGCGCGGCGACCGGCGCGACCGACGCCGCGTGCGCGGGGTCAAAGGCTGTGAGGCAGATCGATACGATCGTGGCGTTCAGCCACCGCAGGCGTGTTCCCGCATTTTGCACGGCTTGCTCCCTTGGCGAGGCCGGCTGTCCCGGCCCTTGTTGATCTATGCAAGCGCAGCCTATCAGGCGGAATCCGTCGGGCAAATCGGCCGCTGATGGCAGCGCTGATCGAACGGTCAGCGATAAGAAATCGGGTGCCCGCACGGAGCACACTGCGCTCCCTCCCCCCCTTGCGGGGGAGGGCGGGGGAGAGGGGTAGCCCAGGAAAAGGTGCTCGTTGCGTGTGTTCGATTTCGGTGGGAGCCCCCGTGTGGTACCCCTCTCCCTAGCCCTCCCCCGCAAGGGGGGAGGGAACCGACCTCGCCAGTGGACCCGGCTCCGATCCGTCGCCGCCATGTCCCGCGGCAAAGCGGCCAACCGCCTGCGCTGCCTACCTTTCCGGCAGCCAAATTCGGCCGTGGTAACCGCACGTTAACCATCGGCGGGCTCTGGTAATTGCGGACAGTCGTGCCCGGAGCCTGCTCAAGGCCCATAGTTTTGACATCTTGGCAGGGAATGCAGACGGCCGGCTTTGGACGAGCCCCTGTACCCCAGAAAGACAAGGCTTTGAGCGGGCTTGCCGGCCGCGCCGGTTCTAGCGCGGCTGTTGGGGAACCGGCAGCCATTTGCTGGCCGGAGAGGTCAGGGAAATGATCGCCTTGAGAGGATACTGCTTATGAATCCGGCCGACGTGGCTCAGTCAGCCCTTCCGGTTGCCGCTTCCGCGGACGTGTCGCTGATTGCGCTGTTCTGGCAGGCTCACTGGATCGTGAAAGCAGTGATGCTGGGGCTTCTCGCCTGCTCGGTCTGGGTTTGGGCCATCGCGATCGACAAGATCTTTCTTTACGCGCGCACGCGGCGCTCGATGGACCGGTTCGAGCAGGCCTTCTGGTCCGGCGAGTCGATCGAGGAGCTTTATCGCACGCTCTCGGCCAAGCCGACGCATTCCATGGCGGCCTGCTTCGTCGCCGCCATGCGCGAGTGGAAGCGCTCGTTCGAGAGCCACGCCCGCTCGGTCGCGGGCCTTCAGATGCGCATCGACAAGGTGATGAACGTCTCGATCGCGCGCGAGGTCGAGCGGCTGGAACGCCGGCTGCTGGTGCTCGCCACCGTCGGCTCCGCCGGCCCCTTTGTCGGCCTGTTCGGCACGGTCTGGGGCATCATGTCGAGCTTCCAGTCGATCGCGGCGTCGAAAAATACCTCCCTGGCGGTGGTCGCGCCAGGCATCGCGGAAGCGCTGTTTGCGACCGCCGTCGGCCTTATCGCCGCCATTCCTGCCACTATTTTCTACAATAAGTTCACTTCCGAGGTGAACCGGCAGGCCCAGCGGCTCGAAGGTTTCGCCGATGAATTTTCCGCCATTCTGTCGCGTCAGATCGACGAGCGGGGCTGACGGACGGCATGTATAGTGTGAGGGGCAATTTGGGCACTCGATCATGGCGATGAACGTAGCTAGTTCGTCCGGAGGCGGCGGGCGCCGTGGCCGGCGCAAGCCCGTCGTGGCCGAGATCAACGTCACGCCGATGGTGGACGTGATGCTGGTGCTGCTCATCATCTTCATGGTGTCGGCTCCGATGTTGACGGTCGGTGTGCCGCTCGACCTGCCGCAGACCCAGGCCAAGAGCCTCGAAAACAACGACCAGAAGCCAATCCAGATGTCGGTCGACATCAAGGGCAAGGTCTTCATCAACGACGCCGAGATCGCGATCAACGAGTTGATCCCGAAGCTGAAGGCGATCACGGACGCGCGCGGCGGGCTCGAGGAGCGCATCTATCTGCGCGCCGACAAGAAGGCGGATTACGGAACGGTGGCCAAGGTCATGGGCCTGTTGTCCGGCGCGGGCTTCAAGAAGCTGGCGCTCGTGACCGAGGCGGATCAGGGGTAAACCGGTGAAGGTGAACGTCGACAAGACACTCGTTGCGTCGATTGCCCTCCACGTCCTCGTGCTTGGATGGGGACTGGTCACCTTTAGCAGCAAGGCCTTTGTCGCGGAAGAGTCGCTTCCGATCGACATTATCTCCACCGATCAGCTTGCGCAGATGATGTCGGGGCAGAAGACCGGCAAGAAGGAAGAGCCGAAGCCCAAGGTCGAGAAGATCGCCGAGGCCAAGCCCGAGGAAGATGCGGTCGGCAAGGTCACCGAGAAGAAAGAGCTGATCAAGACCAACTCGACGCCCGAGCCGCCGCCGAAACCCGTCGAGAAGCCGGTCGAGAAGAAGCCCGAGCCGCCGAAGCCCGTCGCCGAGGCGAAGCCGAAGGAAGAGCCGAAGCCGCAGGAAAAGAAGCCTGATCCGGCCAAGGAAGATCCGATCGCCGAGCTCCAGAAGAAACTGGAGACCAAGAAGCCTCCGCCGAAGCCCGTCGAGCAGAAGGTCGCGGCGGTGCAGCCGCAGCAGCAACCGAAGCCCAAGGAGCGCAGCTTCGATCCCGCGCAGATCCAGCGCGACCTCGACAAGCGCGCGGCGACCCGGCACGAGCTCTCCGGCGCGGCGCTGAATGCGTCGGCTGCGCTGGGATCGACGACCGGGACTGCTGCCAACAACGTTGCGACGTGGGGAGGCGCGTTCACGAATGCGGTCCGGCGCTGCTTCACGCCCACCTATAACGGGCAAGACGCCGAGCAATACGAAGCTGACATCGATATCCCGATGAAAATCGACGGCTCGCTTGCGTCCGAGCCGGTTATCGTCGCGGTTCGCGGCCCGTCTCGGTCGATTGCTCAGGCGGTGGCGGAGAGCGCCAAGCGCGCCATCGTGCAGTGTCAGGTCTATTCGTTCCTGCCGAAGCAGCAGTATGACACCTGGAAGACCATTCCAATGCGCTTCGGCCTGAAAGATATGTTGTGACATCCGAACAAAAGAATTTTGCGATGAATGACGTCCTATCGATGAACCGCCGCCGCTTCATGACGCTGACAGGATCGGCGCTCGCGACGCTCGGGGGCGGACACGCCCTGGCCCAGGGCCAAAAGCGGCTCGAACTCAATCCAACGGAGTTTCGGCCGATCCCGATCGCGATCTCCAACTTCGTGCCGGGCTCGCCCGCCGACGGCGACGTCAGCAACGGCGTCACCCAGGTCATCACCAACAATCTGAAGCGGTCGGGCCTGTTCGCACCGATCGACCAGGCCGCCTTCATCGAGCGCATCAGCAACATCGACGTCGCGCCGCAATTCCAGAACTGGAAGACCATCAACGCCCAGGCCCTTGTCACCGGCCGCATGACGCGGGGGCAGGACGGAAGGCTCAAGGCGGAATTCCGCCTGTGGGACGTCATCACGGGCCAGCAGCTTGCGGGCCAGCAATATTTCACCTCGCCGGAATATTGGCGCCGTATCGCCCACATCATCTCCGACCAGATCTATGAGCAGATGACCGGCGAAAAGGGCTATTTCGACAGCCGCGTGGTGTTCGTAGACGAGACCGGTCCAAAGGAGCGTCGCGTCAAGCGGCTCGCGATGATGGACCAGGACGGCGCCAATGTGCGCTATCTGACCCGCGGCTCCGACCTCGTGCTGACGCCGCGCTTCTCGCCGAACTCGCAAGAGATCACCTACATGGAGTTCGGCCAGGGCGATCCGAAGGTCTATCTCTTCAACATCGAGACCGGCCAGCGCGAGATCGTCGGCAATTTCCCCGGCATGACCTTCGCGCCGCGCTTCTCGCCGGACGGCCAGCGCGTCATCATGAGCCTGCAGCAGGGCGGCAATTCGAACCTGTTTGTGATGGATCTGCGCTCGCGCTCGACCACGCGCCTCACCGACACGCCGGCGATCGACACCTCTCCGTCCTACTCACCCGACGGCACGCGCATCTGCTTCGAATCCGATCGCGGCGGCAGGTCGCAGATCTATGTGATGGCCGCGGGCGGCGGACAGGCGCAGCGCATCTCCTTCTCCAAGGACGACACCAACGCCACCTATTCGACGCCGGTGTGGTCGCCGCGTGGCGATTACATCGCCTTCACCAGGCAGGGCGGCGGGCAGTTCTCGATCGGCGTCATGAAGCCGGACGGCTCCGGCGAGCGTCTGCTCACCTCGGGCTATCACAACGAAGGGCCGACCTTCTCGCCGAACGGCCGCGTGCTGATGTTCTTCCGCGATCCCGGCGGCAGCGGCGGGCCGTCGCTGTTCTCCGTCGACATCTCCGGCCGCAACGAGCTCAAGGTGCCGACGCCGGGCTTCGCCTCCGACCCGGCATGGTCGCCGCTGCTGTCCTCGACACCCGGCTAGAACGCTTGCGAGCGAAGCGGATACAGGTTCGCGTGAAACATCGGGGCTAAGACATTGCGCGTTCAGACGCGCGATGTTTTCGAAAAAACATGCCGATTTTTTCGGGGTTTGGTGCAGGACGCAAGCTTTCCTTCACCTTGTGTCCGGCAACGCTTGCCTAGTTGCTTGATATTTCAGCGGAAACATGTTCGCTATTGCCGAAAAACAACTCGACTTTAACGATGTTCCCTCAGAAAGGCTTCATCAGGTCTGGGTAAAAGTACGCGCCAAACAGGACGCGTAACAAGCCGATGCAGCTGGCCGACCAGAAGCAGAGCGATCGAGACGAGCTGGAGCCGATACTCTACGCCGCTCTCATCAACTCTATGGTGCAGAATTTCTGGGCGATTTTCCTGGGCTCGGCCTCCGCGGCCGTGGCCGCGGTCATGACTGCGCTGAAGACAGGCGATGTCTGGCTGTGGCCGCTCGCATTTCTGCTGATCGCGATCGGCACCGCGCGCGCGTTCCAGATGCGCGGATACGAAAACCGCACGCACCCACTGTCGTTCGAGGAAGCCAAGCACCTGGAGCCGCGCTACTGGCTCGGCGCGCTCAGCTATGCGGCGGTGCTCGGCCTGTGGTCCTTCGTCGTCATCTACAACAATGACGATCCGATTGCCGACATGCTCTGTGTCGCCATCGGCATCGGCTACACCGCGGGCGGCGCCGCCCGCAATTACGGCCAGCCCCGGGTGATCCAGTGGCACGTCGCGCTCGCCTGCGCACCGATGTCGCTCGCGCTGCTGCTGCATGGCGGCTTCTACCACATCGGGCTCGCCGTCCTGCTCGTGTTCTTCTTCGTCGGGCTGAAGAACATCAATCTCAGCCTGCATGCGATCTTCGTCAAGGCGCTGACCTCGAGCTTCCGTGAGTCCGCGCTGGCAAGCCAGTTCGACACCGCGCTCAACAACATGCCGCATGGCCTGTGCATGTTTCGCGCCGACGGCCGCCTTGCGGTGATGAACCATCGCTTCGGCGAGCTGATGGCGTTGCCCGAAGATCTGGTCAAGCGTGGCGCCACCGCTGCCGACATCGTATCGGCCTGTATCGCCGCCGGCTCCATCTCGGCGGAGAGCGGCAAGCAGATCCTGGCCGAGATCGAGCATGCGCGGATCTGCGAGATCGTCACCACCGACCCGGATTCCGCGCGCGGCCGCGCGCTCGCCTGGACGTTCCAGCCGATGACTGGCGGCGGCACGGTGCTGCTGCTGGAAGACATCACCGAGCGCACCAACGCGGAAGCCCGGATCACTCATCTCGCCCGCTATGACGAGCTCACGGCGCTGCCCAACCGGGTCTCGTTCCGCGACGAGATCGAACGGTTGCTGGCGATCTCGCACGACGCCGAGCGCCTCTCCGCGCTGCTGTTCGTCGACCTCGACCAGTTCAAGCAGGTCAACGACACGCTCGGCCATCCCTGCGGCGACCAGCTCCTGTGCGCGGTCGCCAACCGCCTGCGCGAGATGCTGCGCCCCGAGGATTTCGTCGCCCGCTTCGGCGGCGACGAGTTCGTCGTGTTCCAGCAGAACATCAGCTCGGCCGAGGATGCCGCGAGTCTCGCCCGCCGCATCGTCGAACGCCTGAGCGAGCGCTACCGCATCGACAATCACCTGGTCGAGATCGGCGCCAGCGTCGGCATCGCGCTGACCTCGCCGGACGGCGACGTCAGGGCCGACACGCTGCTCAAGAACGCCGACATGGCGCTCTATCGCGCCAAGGCTGACGGCCGCGGCACCTTCTGCTTCTTCCGCGACGAGATGGCGGCGACCGTCGAGGCCCGCCGCATCCTCGAGCTCGACCTGCGCAAGGCGCTGGCCAACGAGGAGTTCGAGCTGTTCTACCAGCCGCTGGTCAATCTGAAGTCCGGCAAGATCACGACCTGCGAGGCGCTGCTGCGCTGGAATCATCCGGTGCGCGGTACGGTCTCGCCGGTCGACATCATCCCGGTCGCCGAAGACATGGGGCTGATCGTCGATCTCGGCCGCTGGATCCTGCGCCGCGCCTGCATGGAATGCATGAAGTGGCCCGACGGCGTCAGCGTCGCCGTCAACTTCTCGCCGCAGCAATTCCACCAGCGCGACGTGCTCAGCGAAATCCGCTACGCGCTCGAGGTCTCGGGGCTGCCGGCCCACCGGCTGGAGATCGAGATCACGGAGTCCTCGCTGCTTCGTAACACCCAGCTCACCCACGACACGCTGTCGCAACTGCATGCGCTCGGCGTGCGCATCTCGCTCGACGATTTCGGCACCGGCTATTCCAGCCTCAGCTATCTGCACAATTTCCCGATGCAGAAGGTGAAGATCGACCGCTCCTTCCTCGAGGGCATCGACACCGACCGGCCGCTGACGCTGCTGCGTGGCGTGGCGCGGCTGTCGGCCGACCTCGGCATGGCCGTGGTGGTCGAGGGCATCGAGACCAATGAGCAGCTCGAGCTGATCAGCGCAGACGGCACCGTCTCCGAGGCGCAAGGCTATCTGTTCAGCCGTCCGGTGCCCGCCGTGCGGATGCGCCAGCTCCTCAACGCCTCGCATGGACGGCGCGGCGAGGGCCTGCTCCAGGTTGTCAGCTCACGCTCCTTCGCCTGAGTCCACATCCAGAAATTGCACGTCGTTTCAGGCAGTTGCTGAACCGACCGTAGTGCTACGGGGGTTAACCCTATCGCGTCGATTGCTTTGCATCGTCGTTAAGGAGGTGTTAATAAATCGTCACGCGCGCGCAAGTTGTTCAGCGGCAAATGGCCCAGGTTCGCGTGGTGGTGTTGTTGGTGGTGGGTAAGGAGTTCGAATGCAGTCCTCAGCCAGATCTGTCATTTCGGCTGTTGGACGGGGAGCGGAGCTTCTGACCGACGTCGACTATCATCTCGCGGCGACGGACGCGGAGAAGGAGCAAATCTACAACCTCCGCTACCGCGCCTATCTGCGCGAGGGTGCCGTCAGGGAATCCGCGGAAGCCCGCGTCACCGACCGCTACGACGAGCTGCCGAACGCGTGGACCTTCGGCGTCTATCTCCGTGGCCAGCTCTGCAGCTCCGTGCGCATCAGCGTGCTGACTTCGGAATGGCGCGAGTCCACCTCGGCCGACGTCTTCCCCGACATCCTGCTGCCGCGGCTCGATCGCGGCGAGGTCATGATCGACCCGACCCGTTTTGTCGCCGATCCCGACCAGGTGAAGCGGGTTCCGGAATTGCCCTATCTGACGACCCGGCTCGCCTACATGGCGTGCGAGCACTTCAATGCCGATCTCGGCCTCGCCATCGTGCGTCCCGAGCATCAGGCCTTCTACCGGCGGGTGTTCCTGCACGAGACGATCGCCGAGCCCCGCCTGGTGCCGGGTCTCACCAAGCCCTTCGGACTGATGGCAGCGGATTTCCCGACTTTCCGGAAGAAGGTGTTCGAGCGTTATCCGATCATGCGCTCCACCGCCTTCGAGCGGCGGATGCTGTTCGGGCGCGGCGGACAGCGCGAGATCCCGCAGCGGTCGTCACTGGTGCCGGAAGCCGCTCACGTCTGATTGCCTGCCGTCACCGCCTCGAGCCGCCGCGCGCCTTTCGGCCGGGGCTCCGTTCATCCCCATCATCGTCCGCGCCCAAAATTCCAGCAAAAGCCTGCACTTTTGCCGTTGCTGCAGGTTGCTTCACCCTCGCGCCACATTTAGAACCCATTAACCATGACGGTTGCTTTTCGCGGTTTGGGGGCATTTGACCGGCTGAAGCAAGGTTCCATCAAGGTTGACGGAACGTTCGCTTAACCAACCCCCTGTAGACCGGACAGCAGTGGACGAACGTGAGCGTGGAGGCTCCGGAATGAAATACCCTATGCGTATCCTCCAGGGATTGAAGCTGGCTGCGGTGGTTGCGATCGCGCTGTCGATGGGCGCATGCGCGAACAAGAACGCAGCGACGGATGCGATGGCCAATGCTGCGACGCCTGGCAGCCAGCAGGATTTCGTCGTTAACGTGGGCGACCGCGTGTTCTTCGAGAGCGACCAGACCGATCTGACGCCGCAGGCGATCGTGACCCTGGAGAAGCAGGCTCAGTGGCTCCAGAACTATCGGCAGTACAGCTTCACCATTGAGGGGCATGCCGACGAGCGCGGCACCCGCGAATACAACATCGCACTCGGCGCCCGCCGCGCCCAGTCGGTGCGTTCGTTCCTCGCCTCGCGCGGCATCGATCCGAACCGCATGCGCACGATCTCCTACGGCAAGGAACGGCCGGTCGCCGTCTGTAACGATATTTCCTGCTGGTCGCAGAACCGTCGCGCCGTCACCGTGCTGAACGCGAGCTCCTGACGATCAGTCAGGCGCCGTTCATCTTCAGGAACCGATTATGCCGGCGCCCTCTCGGGCGCCGGTTTCGTTTCAGCCATCTGTGACCGAAACCCCGTGGTGCCAGTCACATTTTTGGCGTACTGCCTTTCAATGTGTGGCGCGTCGCAGGTTCCGTCGCAGATTTCGTTTTCGTCGTCAGGGCAAGATGTCATCCAGATCCAAGGTCTTTACCGGCACCGTGGCGATCGCCGCGCTGTTCTCTTTGTGCTCGCCCGCACTGGCGCAGTCGGACGATGACCCCGAGATGCGGATCGAGCGGCTGGAGAACCAGCTGCGCCAGCTCACCGGCCAGAACGAGGAGCTGCAATACCGCAACCGCCAGCTCGAAGAGCGGCTGCGGGCGCTTGAGGGTGGCGCGCAGGCCGCGCCCGGACAGGCGCCGGTCCAGCCCTCGGTCGCGGCCGTACCGCCTGCGCAGTCCGCGCCGGCCTATCGCCAGCAGCAACAGGCCCAGCCGAATTACGAGCAGCCGCAGATCGCTGCTCCCGCGCCGATCGTTCAGGAGCAGCCGGCGCCCGGTGCGCCCGGCGTGCGCCGCCGCGGTGACTCCTTCGATCCGAACCAGAACCCGAGCGCGCCCGGCGCGCCGCGCGCGCTTGGTGGCGGGCAGCAGCCGATGCCGGCAGGCGCCCCTGGCGGCGCGCCCGGCGGGCGCGCTGCCGGCGAGCCGCTCGATCTCGCCAACACCAGCCCGCGCTACCAGCAAGGCGTGCCGCCGGCAGCCCAGCCCGGCTATCCGCCGGCACAATCGGGCTATCCAGCGCCATCGGGCGGCACCGGCCTGACGACCCTGCCGCCCTCGGCAACGCCGCGCGACGAGTTCGACCTCGGCATCGGCTACATGCAGCGCAAGGACTATGCGCTGGCCGAGCAGACCATGAAGAATTTTGCGCAGAAACATCCGAGCGATCCGCTGCTCGGCGACGCGCAATACTGGCTCGGCGAAAGCTATTTCCAGCGCCAGCAATATCGCGACTCCGCGGAAGCCTTCCTCGCCGTCACCACCAAATACGACAAATCCGCCAAGGCGCCGGATGCCCTGCTGCGGCTCGGCCAGTCGCTGGCCGCGCTGAAGGAGAAAGAGGCCGCCTGCGCCGCCTTCGGCGAGGTCGGCCGCAAATATCCGCGCGCCTCCGCCGGCGTCAAATCCGCCGTCGATCGCGAGCAGAAGCGGGTGAAGTGCTGACGCGTGGCATTTGCGCCCTGACAATGCGGATGGCGCTGCGCTAAATTGTCTGGTGATTGCCTGGGCAGCGTCATGTCAGACGACGACAACTCACCGATCTCGGCGCGCGCGGCGAAGCAACTCTTCGCCGGGCTCAGAAACGCGCCGGCACTGGTGCTTGCGGTCTCCGGCGGACCCGACTCGGTCGCGCTGATGTGGCTCGCCGCGCGCTGGAAGCGCGGCCTGGCACGCGGTCCGCAACTGACCGTCGTCACCGTCGATCACGGCCTGCGGCCGGAGGCGGCGCGCGAGGCGCGCGAGGTCAAGCGGCTGGCGACTGAACTCGGCCTGCCACACCGGACCCTGCGCTGGCGCGGTGCCAAGCCGAACACGGGACTGCCCGCCGCTGCGCGCGAGGCCCGCTACCGCCTGCTTGCGCAGGCCGCGCGCAACGCCGGCGCGAGCCATGTGCTGACCGCCCACACCCGCGACGACCAGGCCGAGACCCTGTTGATGCGCCTTGTCCGCGGCAGCGGGCTTGCCGGGCTGTCGGCGATGGCGCGCCTCACGGAACGCGACGGCTTGGTGCTGGTGCGCCCGCTGCTCGATGTCCCGAAGTCGCAGCTGATCGCGACCTTGAGGCGGGCGAAGATCGGCTTTGCCGATGATCCCACCAATCGCGACACCGCCTTCACCCGGCCGCGGCTGCGCGCGCTGCTGCCGCAGCTCGCGGCCGAGGGGGGCGACAGCAGGAGCCTGGCACGGCTCGCAGGCAGGCTGGCGCGCGCCAATGCGGCGGTCGACGTGCTGGTCGATGGCGCCGAACGCTTCCTTCAGCTTCGGGCGCGCGGCGATGCGCCGCAGGCGGGCGTTCGCAGCTTCGAGGCCTCGGCATTCGCCAATCTGCCCGAGGAGGTCCGGCTGCGACTCCTGCTGCGGGCCGTCAATGCCCTTGGTCATGAGGGGCCGGCGGAACTCGGCAAGGTCGAGACCCTCCTGGCGGCGCTCGATCAGGCCATAGCTGCAAGTTTGGCTGCAAGCCCCCGCGCCGCCGCAAATGGCCGGCCGTTCCTGAAGCAGACCCTTGCGGGAGCCTTGATCAGCCTTGCCGGGGGGCGTATCCACATCGCACCGGCGCCCGCCCGGCGGTCCAAGGGACGGATGAGGGCGGATCAGGGCGGATCATGACACCGGCCGTTTCGGCCGCGTGCCGTCAGGACACCTTAACCAGGCAGGAAAAACCCCGGGCAGATCGCCATTATTTCAGCGGGAATCGCTCTAAGATGGGATAAATAGTCCCATCACGTTCCCTTGGCAGCGACCGGGGCGGCACCTAAATTGTATCCGTCTAACCAAGAGGATTCCTTGGGGATTTCCTCGCACTGACAAAGTAACTGCTACCGCCCAAGGATCAGGCCGCGATCCGCGCGACCATGAAGGAAGATCGATGAACGCCAATCTGCGCAATTTCGCCCTCTGGGTCATCATTGTCTTGCTGCTGTTGGCGTTGTTCACGCTCTTCCAGAATCCGGGTCAGCGCGCCTCCTCGCAGGACATCGCCTTCTCCCAGCTCTTGAGCGAAGTTGACCGCGGCAATGTGCGCGACGTCGTGATCCAGGGCCCGGACATCCACGGCACCTTCACCAACGGCTCGAGCTTCCAGACCTATGCGCCGAACGATCCGACGCTGGTGAAGCGCCTCTATGACAGCAAGGTCCAGATCACCGCGAAGCCGCCCGGCGACAACGTGCCGTGGTTCGTCTCGCTGCTGGTCTCCTGGCTGCCCTTCATCGCGCTGATCGGCGTGTGGATCTTCCTGTCGCGGCAGATGCAGGGCGGCGCCGGCAAGGCGATGGGCTTCGGCAAGTCGCGCGCCAAGATGCTGACGGAGGCCCATGGCCGCGTCACCTTCGAGGACGTCGCCGGCGTCGACGAAGCCAAGCAGGACCTGCAGGAGATCGTCGAATTCCTCCGCGACCCCGGCAAATTCCAGCGCCTCGGCGGCCGGATTCCGCGCGGCGTGCTGCTGGTCGGCCCTCCCGGTACCGGTAAGACCCTGATCGCGCGTGCGGTCGCGGGCGAAGCCAACGTGCCGTTCTTCACCATCTCGGGTTCGGACTTCGTCGAAATGTTCGTCGGCGTCGGTGCTTCCCGCGTCCGCGACATGTTCGAGCAGGCCAAGAAGAACGCGCCCTGTATCATCTTCATCGACGAAATCGACGCGGTCGGTCGTCACCGTGGCGCCGGTCTCGGCGGCGGCAATGACGAGCGCGAGCAGACGCTGAACCAGTTGCTGGTCGAGATGGACGGCTTCGAGGCCAACGAGGGCGTGATCCTGATCGCGGCGACCAACCGTCCCGACGTGCTCGATCCCGCGCTGCTGCGTCCGGGCCGCTTCGACCGTCAGGTCGTGGTGCCCAATCCGGACGTCGTCGGCCGCGAGCAGATCCTCAAGGTTCACGTCCGCAAGGTGCCGCTGGCGCCGGATATCAACCTCAAGACCATCGCGCGCGGCACCCCGGGCTTCTCCGGCGCCGACCTGATGAACCTCGTCAACGAAGCTGCCCTGACTGCCGCCCGCCGCAACAAGCGGATGGTGACGCAGGCCGAGTTCGAAGAGGCCAAGGACAAGGTGATGATGGGCGCCGAGCGCAAGTCGCTCGTCATGACCGAGGAAGAGAAGCTGCTGACGGCCTATCACGAGGGCGGCCACGCCATCGTCGGCCTCAACGTCGTCGCGACCGATCCGATCCACAAGGCGACCATCATTCCGCGCGGCCGTGCGCTGGGCATGGTCATGCAGCTGCCCGAACGCGACAAGCTGTCGATGTCGCTGGAGCAGATGACCTCGCGCCTCGCCATCATGATGGGTGGCCGCGTCGCCGAAGAGCTGATCTTCGGCCGTGAGAAGGTGACCTCGGGTGCATCCTCCGACATTGAGCAGGCGACGCGGCTTGCGCGCATGATGGTGACGCGCTGGGGCCTCTCGGAGGCGCTCGGCACCGTCTCCTATGGCGAGAACCAGGACGAGGTGTTCCTGGGCATGTCGGTGTCGCGCACCCAGAATGCGTCGGAAGCCACGGTCCAGAAGATCGACACCGAGATCCGGCGCTTCGTCGAAGAGGGCTACAACGAAGCGACCCGCATTCTCACCGAGAAGCGCGCCGATCTTGAAGCGCTCGCCAAGGGCCTGCTCGAGTTCGAGACGCTCTCCGGCGACGAGATCATCGACCTGCTCAAGGGCAAGAAGCCGAACCGCGAGTCCGTGCTCGAGCCGACCACGCCGCGCGCCTCCGCCGTGCCCCCGGCCGGCAAGTCGCGTCCGCGCCCCGATCCGGATCCCGGCCTGGAGCCGCAGCCGCAGGCGTAATCGAGAAGCGGCCAATCGAATTGAAAAACGCGGCGGAAACGCCGCGTTTTTTGTTGGCCGATGTTGATGCAGTTGCGCTTCAGACTGCGGTCTCGTGCCCCGGACGCAGCGCAGCAGCGTTGCACGCAGCAGCGCGTCCGGGACACGAGAGAGGTGCGCCCTAGCCGCAAACTCCGTCATTGCGAGCGCAGCGAAGCAATCCAGAATGTTTCCATGGCAGCAGTCTGGATTGCTTCGTCGCTTCGCTCCTCGCAATGGCGGCGTGGATGCAGTTGGGCTCGTAATGGCTCTGCACCGGTCTCGTAGGGTGGGCAAAGGCGCGTAGCGCCGTGCCCACCATCTCTCGGCAATTGCGATAGGCGCGGTGGGCACGCTTCGCTTTGCCCACCCTACGATATCTCACTTCGCCGCGTCCTTCCGTTCCAGAAAATGCAGCACGTCGTCGCTGAACTGCTCGGGATCCTGCAGGAACGAGAAGTGACTGACCTCCGGCTGGATCAGCAGGCCGGCGCCCGGAATGTTTGCCGCCATGAACTCGGTGTTCTCGCGCTTGATCGCCTCGTCGTGGTCGCCGTCCACGATCCAGGTCGGAACCTTGATGGAAGCGAGGTCCGAGGCCGTCCATTTCGGCTGGCTCTCCCACATTTTGGTAATCTCGGCGACGAAGCTCTTGTACTCGGTCGGGGTCGGCGACAGGCGCTTGTACTCCTCGCCTGCTCTCGCGATGTAGGCGTTGAAGACGTCGCTCGACGCGATGTCTGCAACGCCCGATGGATCCGAATTCGCCGCGAAGGCGAACAGCTTGCTCACCCGCTCGGGGTGCTTCATCGCGATGTCGAGGCCGATGATCGCGCCGTCGCTCCAGCCCACGATCGCAGCTTTCCTGATCTTCAGGTGATCGAGCAGCGCAACCACGTCCGAGGCCATCAGATCGTAGCCATAGGGCTCCTGATTGCGGCTGCTGCGCCCATGCCCGCGGCTGTCCATGACGATGACCTGATAGTGCCGTTGCAGCGCGCGGACCTGGCGGCCCCAATAGTTGGCGTTGGCGAGGCCGCCATGCAGCAACAGGACGGGCTCGCCGCGGCCGAAAATTGCGTACCAGACCTTGATGCCGTTGACGGGTGCAAAACCGCTCTGCGTCGCCCTGGGCAGGGTCGGCGTCGGCGGCAGGTTCAGCCATTGCGGCGCCGCATGTGCCGCGCTGATCGCGATCGTGACGACAAGCGCGGCGAGAAGATTGCGAAACATCATGATACGCCCTCCGGTTCGATCGGATATTTGCGCACGGCAAGTTGGGCGCGTCACGTCGCAACACGGTCCACCACCGAGACGTGAAGCCTCGTGATCTCCATTGCCGGGCAGACGACATCGATCCCACAACGCAACATCCGGGCTCAAATGGGGCGCGCGCTCGGTCTGACTTGTGTCATCGCCACGCCTGCGATCGCAAGCAGCCCGCCGGCGATCAACTTCGGGGTCATGCGCTCGCCAAGGAACAGCACGCTCGACGTCAAGGCGAACACCGGAAGCAGCAGGCCGAACGGCGCGACGCGGCCCATGGAGCAGCGGGCGATCAGCCAGAACCAAAGGCCGAACCCGACAATTCCGCCGATGAAAATCGTATAGGCGAGCGCCAGCCAGCCGCGTCCGTCCGCCGTGACGAGGCTCGCCAATTGTCCGTATTCGAGCAGCAGCGACATCGACATGACCTGCGGCACCGTGAACAGCGACGACCACCCCATCAGCATCAGGGGATCGAAAGGGCCGTAGCGTTTCGTCAGGACGTTGGACACCGCGAACGCGAAGGCGGCCCCGACCACGAGCAGCAGCGGAAGCGCGTTTGCCGACAGGCCAGGCTCCGCCGCCAGCACGACCACGCCGGCGAATGCGAGCAGCACGCCGGCGGACGTGGTGAGGGACGGCCGCTCGGCGAGCAACGGCCAGGCCAGCAGGACGGTGAAGGGCGTGGCGAGTTGATACGCGACGGCCGACATGCTGCCCGAGCCGAGCCCAAGGCCGACATAGAACAGCCCGAAGTTCAGACCGCCCAGGAAGACCGAAATGGCTGCGACAGGGCCGAGCTGCGCGCGCGTGGGCCTCTTCACGAACGGAACGAGCAGCAGCGCGATGGCCAGGAAGCGCAGCGCGAGGAAGAACAGCGGCGGAAACTCCGCGACGCCCACCTTGATGGCCACGAACTGATAACCCCAGAGCAGGGCAACGGCTACCGCGCAGACGATCTGGATGGCAGACATGGCATCCTTTCTTTCAAGACCGATTGGTCCAGATATTGACGCACCAAGTGCGGAGGCGTCCGGGGTGTGTTGACCTGATGGGGTTGCTACCTGACGAACCGATCGAGCAGAGCGTCAGCGGTGGCTTGCGATGTGGCCCGCGCCGGCGCCGTCTTGCCGACCACGCGCAGGCCCTCGACGAAACAGACCAGAATTTTGGCGGCACTCGCGGGATCGACACCGTCGGCCAGCTTGCCCGCCACATTCGCACGGGACAGGGCATCGGCCAGGCGGGCCTCCATGGCCCTGAAGAAGCCCGCGACGCGACGACCAATCTCGGCATCCTGGCCAGCCAGCTCCATGGCCGTGGCCACCAGCAGGCAGCCGCGCCGGCCGTTGGCACCGCTGGTGCGATCGACATAGCCGGCAAGATAGGCCCGCAGGGCGTCGACCGGCTCCCTGCGGGGCGCGAGCTCGACATCCATCCGTGTCACGGCATCGGCAATGTAGCGATCGAGCGCGCGCAGGAAGAGCGAGTGCTTGTCGCCGAACGCCGCATAAAGGCTGCCACGCGAGAGTTTTGTCGCGCGAAGCAGGTCCGGCAGCGCCGTGGCGTGATAGCCGCGCGACCAGAACACCCCCATCGCGCGTTCGACCGCGGCGTCCACGTCGAAGCTTCGGGGGCGGCCACGGGGCAACTGCACTGGGGTTTGGCGGCTCATGATCGATATATAGACCGATCGGTCGTTAAATCGCAAGTGCCCGCTTCGGGGCGAAAGCTGGCGTCAGCTTCGAACGCCGAATTGGCTGCTCAGGGCTAGTTGCAGACATCCGACAGCCGTGTGACCATGGCGGCCGTTGTTGCAGCCGACGATCAAGAAATTCCCAAAAAGTGATGGTTGGCTGAGACAAAGGCTCCGCGAGATCGACGAGTCATCGAGGCCCGCCGGAGGGCATATATTTGAGAAACTCAAGCAACGCTGCGCGTCTTGGCGAAGGTGCAATCCAGATCGGCGGTCGATCACTGGCTTACCTTCAGGTAGGCGACCCGAACGGTCCGCTCGTACTTCACAATCATGGTGGACCATCGAGCCGGCTGGAAGCCAAGGTTTTTGCGTCTCACGCGCTCAAACTTGGTTTGAGATTCGTGTGCGTCGACCGTCCAGGCCAAGGCAAATCAGATCCTCAACACGGTCGCACCTTCGCAGGCTGGGCCGCAGACCTGGGAGCGATTGCCAACGCTTTTGAGACCGATCGCTTTGCGGTCACAGGCTGGTCTGAGGGTGGTCCTTGGGCGCTCGCGGCAGCGGCGTACCTCGATCCCGCGAAGCTGATACACGTGGCCAGCATCGCTCCCGGATCCTACGGCGCATTCGGTACGAATTGGGCGGCGAAGGATCTGTCCTCGACCGACGCCATGGGCGGGTTCCTTGCACTGCATTTCCGGCCGGGTTTCCAGCTGATGTATGACCTGATCGATCTCGCTGCGACGCGGTTTCCGGAGCAGTACAAGAAGGCATTGCTGAAGGCGAGCTGCCCCGCTGACCTCGCGGCGCTTGCTGATGACGATGTGTTGAGTGCCATCGTGGAGTCTGGACGCGAGTGCTTCCGGCAAGGCGTTGACGGTCTCGTGGCCGATGCGCAGATGCTCTACCAACAGTGGCCATTCGACGTCACGGCGATCCATAGGCCGGTTCATCTGTGGCAAGGCAGCGCCGATACGTTTGTGCCTTACGTAGTGAACAAACCGCTGGGTGAGCGGATGCCTGGAGCGGTATGGCACGAAGTCGCTGAAGGCGGGCACTTTATCGCGATTTCACATGCCGCCGAAATATTGGCGGTCGTTGCCAACGATCTGGCAGCAACGGCGTGATTTCGGTCTCCCATCGTCCCGATGGGAATGTCCGCTACGGGCCAAAATGCGAAGAACGCAGAGCGGGCAAAGTCAGTCCGCTCTACCCCACCAAGCGGACCTCAATGAAAGGTGTCGTCACTTCGCTGATGGGCCAAGAGCCGACATCAACCCCTGGCATCCCGTCAAGGCGTGCTTGGCACTGCCGTCTGATCCGTCATACAGTGTGCTGTGGGTTGGATAGCGTGCCATGGCAGAAGAGCGGCCGGTCCGGGTCGAGCGCAGGTTGTCGGCGATATTGGCCGCCGACGTGGCTGGCTATTCGCGGCTCATGCACCATGACGAAGAAACGACGCATGCCAAACTGACGGCACTCCTAGCGGACGCTGTTGAACCGAGTATCGCCGAGCACGGTGGCCGCGTGGTGAAGAACACCGGAGACGGGTTCTTGGCGGACTTTCCGAGTGCGGTCCAAGCGGTTCGGGCTGCTGTTCAGTTTCAAACCCGCATCAAGGAACTTACAATTGGTGACGCGGAAGACAGACGCATTGCTTTGCGCGTGGGCGTCAATATCGGCGACGTAATTGTCGAGCCCCATGACATCTTTGGAGATGGCGTCAACGTCGCGGCGAGACTTGAGAGCATCGCAGAACCCGGCGGCATCTGCATCTCGTCTTCTGCCTACGATCAAGTCCGAGGCAAGGTCGGGGTTGAGTTCACCGATCTGGGCGAGCAGAACCTCAAGAATATTGCTCGTCCGATCCGAGCCTATGCCGTGGCCCGAGAGGGACTTAGCCCGGTGACAAAGGTCGGCAGCACGACGCCAAGCTCGCTTTCAGCGCCGCATCTGTCCATGGTGGTGCTGCCGTTTGCGAATATTGGTGGCGATCCCGAGCAAGACTATTTCGTTGACGGCGTGACCGAGAGCCTGACCACAGACTTGTCGCGCATCAATGGCTCATTCGTGATTGGCCGACACACCGCATTTACGTTCAAAGGCAAAGCGGTTGATCTCAAGCAGATCGGGCGCGAGTTAAACGTCCGCTACGTACTGGAGGGCTCGGTGCAGCGTGGTGGCAACCGGCTTCGCGTGAATGTTCAGCTGATCGACGCCGAGACTGGCAAACACCTGTGGGCCGAACGGTTCGATAAGCCAGTCGCTGATCTATTCGATATGCAGGACGAAATCGTATCGAGGCTCGCCAACACGCTAAATACTCAACTTGTTGAAGCTGAGGCGCGGCGGGCGGAGCGTTCGCTGCATCCCGATGCGATGGATTTGATTTTCCAGGGCATGGCTTGCTTAAACAAGGGAAGGACTTCCGAGTATCTTGCGCAATCGCGCAGCTTTTTTGAACGCGCCTTGGCGCTCGATCCCAAAAATGTCGAAGCGCTGGTCGGATTGGCAGTTGTTGATGCGGCAGCTGTTGGCATGGCTTTGACCGTTGAGCGGGCCGCGCGTCTCGCAGCGGCTGAGACGGCCTTGATCAAGGCTCTGTCCCTGGCCCCCCAGCACGCACGCGCCCACTGGCTTCTCGGAAACATCAAAATGTTCACAAACCGCGCGGCCCAAGGCATTGCTGAATGCGAGCAGGCATTGGCGCTGGACCGAAACCTAGCTAATGCGCACGCCTACATTGGTCGCGCCAAGTATCTTCTCGGTCGCGGCGAGGAGACTGAGGCCCATGTCCAAGAGGCACTCCGCCTCAGTCCTCGTGATACGGAGGCTTTTGTTTGGATGATGTTCGCGGGCTTCGCCAAGCTGCAGCTCGGCGCCGATCAGGAGGCGGTCGCACGGTTCCGTCGCTCGGTCGAGATCAACCGAAATCATCCACGCGCGCACATCTATCTTGCCACCGCGCTAGCGCACCTCGGTCAGCTTGATGAGGCGCGATCCGCGGCCCAAGCAGGGCTTGCGCTCGACCCGACTTTCACTATCTCCCGCTTCCGCGCCAACGTGCCGAGCGACCATCCGACTTACCTCGCTGGACGCGAGCGCTTCTGTGAGGGCATGCGCATGGCCGGGGTGCCAGAGGGGTGATGTCGGAGACAGGTCAGAAGCGGCGGTAGACGCCAAGCTGCTTAGGCGTCTGGTTTACCTCCGACAGCCGACATGACACGTGTTCGGGCGAGTTTCGGCTTCGGGCCACAAGCAGACTCATGCACTGCAGCAAACGGCATCTCTATTCGTCCACCTCGTCGCCACGGGCGAAATCCTTGGCTGCGACGGTCACTCGGGCATCCCGGCTTGCCGCAACCCTTCTTCATATCGCGAGACGTCTTCGGCACGCCGATAAGGGCCCAGCACGTGTTTGAGAGTGGAAACATGTAGCGCGGGATTTAGTTGCCGCAGCCGAGCCACTGCCTTACGTGCCTGCTCCGGCCGTCCGGCCATTGCGTTGCTTGCGGCGTCGATGCGTAATCCCGCTTGATGGTCCGGTTTGTCCTGCAATGCCATTGCCGCCCACGATGCTGCCTCGTCATAGCGGCCCAGGAAGAAATGTGCATGCGCGGTCCCGCTTCGCATTGCCATCGCCCACGGATCAAGTGGGTTCAGACGCATGGCATGCGCGAAGCGCTCGATCGCCAGTTCCGGTTCACCGAGCCAGAGTTTCACCCAGCCGCCGCAATACCATGCGTCGGCAGAATTGGAATTGAGCACAAGCGCGCGATCGATTAAGGCGGCGCCTACCCCGAGATCGCGAACAACATACGCTAACGCCCACCCGCTCGCGGCGAGCGCGATCGCGTCGTCCTTGCCCAACTCGACCGCCCGCCGAGCGAGCCTCGTCACTTCGGCAATCTCGTTCGCTGTGTTTGAACTCCAGCCTTCGCCCTTTGCATAGACGTGGCAAGAGGCGGCACGACCGTAGGCGGACGCAAAGTCTGGGTCGAGCTCAATCGCACTGTTGAACAGGCGCAATGCCTCGTCGTTAGCTTGCCGGTTGGCAAACTGATAAAATCCGGCCAAACCGCGCAAGTAGAGGGCATAGGCGTCGAGACTCTCGGTCGGCTTGCGCTTGGCACGCTCGATCTCGGCTTTTTCCACCGCTGGCGCGATCGCCCCGACAACGCTCTCGGTCACCTGGTCCTGCAGAGCGAAGATGTCGCCGAGGCCACCATCAAACCGATCTGCCCAAAGATGGGCTCCGGTGGCGCTATCGACGAGCTGTCCTGTGATGCGCACTCGGTTTGCCACTTTGCGAACGCTGCCTTCCAGCACGTAGCGCACCCCAAGCTCGCGTCCAATCTGCTTCACGTCGACGGCGCGCCCCTTGTAAGTGAAGCTCGAATTGCGGGCGATGACGAACAGCGCCTTGAAATGAGACAGCGCCGTGATGACGTCTTCGGCCATTCCATCAGCAAAGTAGTCCTGTTCCGGATCACCGCTCATGTTGGTGAATGACAGAACAGCGATGGAGGGCTTATCAGGAAGGGCAAGGGCTGGCTTCGATTCTGGCGAAACTGTCGTTTTCGATTCCTTCGCGCCAGAAACCGCGAACACTTGCACCGGTCGCGCGATGTTCTTCAGCGCGATCTCGCCCTTGTCGTCAAAACACACATTGATCCGGTCACGGACCTGATCGTGAACAGCACGAGAGATCGAAATGCCTCCCGGCACAGCGATGCTTTCGAGCCGCGCTGCAATATTGACGCCATCGCCGAAGATATCGTTGTCGTCGATGATGACGTCCCCCGATGCGGAACTCGATCCGCTCGGCCTGGGGTATCTCCGTGTTCTCGTCAGCCATGCCGCGCTGAACTTCGATGGCGCATCGCGTTGCATCGACGGCACTGGCAAATTCGACCAGCATACCGTCGCCAGTGGTCTTGACGATGCGGCCGCGATGTTTGGCGATTGTGGGGTCGACAAGCGCTTTTCTAAAAGCCTTCAGTTGCGCCAGCGTGCCTTCCTCGTCGGCACCAATCAAGCGGCTATAACCGGCGACATCCGCCGCCAGGATAGCCGTCAGTCGCCGCTCGACGGGCTCGCTGCTCAAGACGCACCCCCGGGCTCGGGAAGCTAGATGTCCATCATAGCAGCATCGTGGGCTGGTGTCCGGCCAGGACCAATGTCCGAGTTGGGTCAATCGCGTCGGTTTGGTTCTCCCGAGACGACTTCCGGTCAGCCCCAGTGAGCGGA
Organism: Bradyrhizobium sp. 61; assembly: GCF_023073075.1. Lineage (NCBI taxonomy): Bacteria > Pseudomonadati > Pseudomonadota > Alphaproteobacteria > Hyphomicrobiales > Nitrobacteraceae > Bradyrhizobium > Bradyrhizobium sp. 61. Next base: position 229,421 of record NZ_JADPIU010000052.1, read on the forward strand.
CATCTTTAGTACCCCTCGCCAGGTCTCATACGGGCCAAAAGCAGACATCGCCTCGACAGCCGCTTGTCTATCAGACAGTCCCAACACGGGAAGATATGTTAGAATTACCCATCATCAGAATTGAGTCGATCTTTTGCGAGCACGACACGAGTGAGGATGTTGCAGGCTATGGCTGTGTCAGAAGACAGATTACCGACTGGCGGTTTTGCTCACTTGGTCCCTGAAATGGATGTGTTCGACCTCAAACAGAGCACGACCTTTTGGTGCGACCTCCTTGGTTTCCGTATCGCCTATCAGCGGCCTGAAAGTCGATTTGTGTACCTGGAGTTTCAGGGTGCGCAGGTCATGCTCAGACAGCACAGCGGCCATTGGCAAGCTGGTGCTTTAGAACGACCACTGGGGCGCGGTATCAACTTCCAAATCTTTGTCGGCTCCGTCGCGCCACTTCTCGATGCTTTGGAAAAGGCACAATGGCCGCTCTTCAGGGAATGTCACGATGCTTGGTATCGGATCGCCGGTGAGGAGCGAGGCAACAGGCAGTTTTTGGTGCAGGACCCCGACGGCTACCTTCTGCGTTTCGCGCAAGACTTGGGAAAAAGATAGCTTTTCGACCCAGCAATCCCACTTGGAGATTGTCCGCTAAGGGTCGAAATGCGAAGAACGCAGAGTGAGTAAAGTCAGTCCGCTCTACCCCACCAAGCGGACCTCAATGAAAGGTGTCGCCACTTCGCTGATGGGCCACAAGCTGACATCGCTGATGCCATACTCAATCACTTCATCTGCGATGCCCAGCGTGGGCGGTATCGTTGCCCCCAGCGCCTTCGCGGTCTTGAGGAAATTAGCGCGCAAATTTGTAGTAAGCGAACCCCGCCGAAGTGACCGTAAGCAATGCCGAAGCAATCCAGATCGGCGCCAGCACAAAGATGGCTATCGCGCCCTGCCCACAGGCACCGCATGCAACCCAGAACAATATTGGAAAAAGGCATAACAGGATGACTACGGCAAATCCTGTACTGAGCCAAACTCCTCTCGACCCCCATCGCGCACCCAAAAACCATGGCATGGCGGGAAAGCCGAAGGACAGAATAACCAGGAGGGTCATCAGATCGTCGAACATGATTGGCTCTTGGTCGTTAACACGAGGCAGATGGTTCAAGCCCATACGAAAACCGCGCGAGCCCTTGTCATCGCTGCTATCCTGACTCCGGGCGCATCAGTCGAATAACAGCAATTGACATTGCCGCTTGACGACCGCCTTGGGTCAAACGGCGAAATGGCCGGAGTGCGTGCCTAAGTCCGCTTCACATCTTTTAGCGAACGTCGCATCTGAGAGGACACGCCTGAAGTCGCTTCCTCACTTCGACGGCGGCGCCGCTCCGTCCGCATTGTCCCGCACATGGATCACCGCGATGTCATCCGTATAGATCCGCTTCCAGCCCTTGAGTTGATCGAGGATTTGCGGGCCCGGCGCATCGGCGACCAGGAGCGTCGCGTCGATCTTGTACTGGTCGAGCAGGCGCGGCAGCAGCTCGGGCTTCTTGCCTTCCGTCGCCTTGAAGAAGTCCATGACGAACTTTTCGCCATAGAGCTCGGCGCGGCCGTCGACGTACACAGGGACGTCGCGCGAGATCAGATAGCCGCCGAACTGATAGGCGTTGAAGATGCGCTGCACCCCGAGTTTTTCGAGCAGGTCGACCGCCGCAACCGGCGTCTGCGTCATCGTGAACGTGAAGCGATGGTGTCCCATGTAGAGCGAGGTCGAGGTCCAGCTCGCGGCCACGATCATGAGCGCGCCGAGCGCGGTGACATAGCGGGCCGGCCAGCGGTCTGCGTCGGCGGTGTCCGCTGGCGGGCGCGGGAACATCGCGCCGAGCGGCTTTGCCAGCACCAGCGGCACCAGGAAGGCGAAGGCCTCGATATTCCTGACATGGGTCAGCGCGCTCCAGGTCAGGAACAGGATCAGGAAGATCCGCGGCGCCGACAGCACGAGGCCGCGATAATAGCCGAGCGCGATCAGGCCGAGCAGTGCGCCTTCGAACCCGGTGAAGGTGGCAAAGTTCGCCGGCATCCATTCGAAGATCAGTGTCAGCAATTCGCCAAGGCTGAGGATGTTGGTCGCGCCCATCAGCGTCCGCCAGCCGTACGGCGTGCAGCAGGCAGCGATCAGCGCGCCGACGCCGAACAGCACCCAGCGCATGAACAGCTTCAGCCGCTGTCCCTTCTCGGCATGCTCGACCGCTTCGAGCGAGATCGGACCGATCAGCGCGAGGCCCAGCACGAAGCCGCCATGCAAATTCGCCCAGAGCGCCATCAGCGGCAGCCAAGTCCAGGACGGCGCGCTTCTGCGGTCGGCAGCCGCCATCAGCAGGCCGACCCACGCCACCATGACGGGCAGCGCCAGAATATGCGGACGCGCCAGCACGTGATGCAGTGCCAGCAGCAGCGCCAGCATCGCGAACAGCACCGCGCGCGGCGCCTCGATCTGCGCGTCGAGCAGATAGACGAAGACCGCAGCGGTGAGCGCCATCCCGGTCGCGGTGAGGATGACCGGACCTGCCCAGCCCCATTGCGCATAGGAGAAGGCGAACAGCACCTGCGACAGCCACGACGTCGAGATCCAGGATTCCCCTGGGCGCGTGAAAGAATAGAAGTCGGTGTAGGGCAGGGCGCCGTGATCGAGGATCCATTGCCCGATCCTGATCTGCCAGAACGAGTCGGAGTCCTGAAGCAGCGTGTCGCCGACGAAGAGGAAGAACAGATAGGTGCCGGCACCGACGCAGAGCGGCAGCAGTGTGCGCGCGCGGCTCTGCATCGCAATGCTGTTGGCAAAGTAAAGGGACATGCCGCCTCGTCGTCCTGCTTGTTCTTGTCGGTCGGAGCATGATCCGGAAAAGTGTGTAGCGGTTTTCCGAGAAGATCATGCTCAAACAATAACCTGAAGTGCGATGAACGATTCATCTCGTCGTGCTTCAGGCCGAGCGGGCGGCATTGGACCATGCGTGGTCATAACTTCGGGTAAATCGCGCCTCCGCGGCATTGCCGCGGATAGCGACGATTTAACGGATTGTTTTCAATTCTCCTTTACCATCGTCGAATACGTGCAATCCGCTTCGTGTTTCCGCAGTCGAATTAACTGCGGCGCAATTCTTTGCCTCTAGGTTCGGTTCCATGGTCGGGCGGCGCTGGGAAGCCGAGAAGACCAGACCATTTGTAAGCCACGTGTACTCTTTGGGAGCAGTCTATGAAGAACCTCGTTTCGCGTTTCGTGAAGGACGAATCCGGCGCCACCGCCATTGAATACGGCCTGATCGCAGCCGGCATCGCGCTGGCGATCATCACCGTCGTCAACAACCTCGGCAGCTCGCTGAACACCAAGTTCGGCTCGATCTCGTCCAGCCTCAAGTAAGACCGGACGATCTGAGAGTTTCGAGAGCCCCGTCCCGGACGGGGCTCTTTTCTTTTGCGGGGTGGAGTGAGCCGGAGGCTGCTCGGCCTGCATGGTTCGCCCGGCGATGCAGAGCATCGTCCGGAGATGCCCGCTTTGGCGGGCTCCTCACCATGAGGGTCTGATATCTTGACGCAAAACGCGACCTCATCCTGAGGGCCCGCCGTAGGCGGGCGTCTCGAAGGATGGGCCCGCAGGCAAGCTTCCCGGCACGTTCTTCTTCAAAGCCCTCCAGCCGGTGTCACCAGGCTTGGCGCTCCCGTCCGTCCGGCGTGACGTTCTACGCATTTGCATCTTGTCATTCACTTTGAATAGTTGTTCAGTCCTTGCGGGACGATTTGCATCTATTGCAGGGACGACGCGTTCGGCCGCGCGGGGCGTGCGGCTGGCGTGTGGGACAGGAAGCGCGCCATGGTTTATCGGCGAACGCATCAAGTGGTGAAGCGCCTTGCGGCCAGGCGCAGTGCGATCCTTGCTGCGGCGCGGGAAGCTGCGGCGGAAGGCGGGATGGCTGCGGTGCAGATCGCACCGGTTGCTGTCCGGGCCAGTGTCGCGGCCGGAACGGTCTACCGCTACTTCCCGTCCAAGTCCGAGCTGATCTCCGAATTGATAGCCGAGGTGTCGCGCGACGAGCTCGCGGCGATCCGCCGGGCGGCCGATGCCGCGCCCGGCCCATCCTCGGCGCTGGCGGCGGCCGTCACCACCGTGGCGGTCCACACGCTGTCGCAGCGCAGGTTGGCCTGGGGCATCCTGGCCGAGCCGGTCGACGTCGATGTCAGCGCGTCCCGCCTCGCCAGCCGCCGCGAGATCGCCGGCGAGATGGCCGCGCGGATCGACGCCGCCGTGCGGGCCGGCCATTTGCCTGCGCAGGATACCGCGCTGGCCGCCACCGCGCTGTTGGGGGCGCTGCATGAGGCTCTGGTCGGGCCGCTCGCGCCCGATAATCTCGACGATCCCGCCAGGATGCGCGATGCGGTGCAGACCGTGACGCTGCTGGCCCTGCGCGCAGTCGGTGTGATGGACGCCCGCGCCCGCGGTCTGGTGGTGCAGCAGACGCTGCTGCCGACCGCGAAAGCGCTGGTCGGGGCCTGAAGAGCAGGTCGCGGCCGGGGCCGAGACCTGATTCCGCTCAGGTCATTGCCCGAGCGCGCCTTTCCACAAAACCCGAGCACCTTCGCCGGCAACGCCGGCTACTGTGCATGGGGTTGTTTTCGTCTTTTTTTGTTTGCCGGGCTCCGGCGGACTAGATATCCGCGCCGCCCTCGGGGCCGACCGAGGCGATGCGTACCATGTTGGTGGTGCCGGGGATGCCGAGCGGCACGCCGGCGACGATGATCACGCGCTGGCCGGCGCGGACAAAACCGTCGCGGAAGGCGATCTGGCCGGCGCGGCTCACCATGTCGTCCTGGTCGCGCGCGTCTTCCGCCACCACGCAATGCACGCCCCAGACCACCGCCAGCCGGCGTCCGGCCGCGATGTTGGGCGTGATCGCCACGATCGGCGGCTTCGGCCGCTCGCGCGCGACGCGCACCGCGGTCGAGCCCGAGCTGGTCCAGCAGATCAGCGCCGGCAGGTCGAGCGTTTCGGCGATCTGGCGGGCGGCGTCCGCGATGGCGTCGCCGGCGGTGGATTCCGGCGCGGGGCGCTGCGCGGTGAGCACGGAACGATAAATCGGGTCGCGCTCGACCTCTTCGCCGATGCGGTTCATGGTCGAGACCGCTTCGACCGGGAATTTGCCGGCCGCCGATTCCGCCGACAGCATAATGGCGTCGGCGCCTTCATAGACGGCGGTGGCGACGTCGGAGACCTCGGCGCGGGTCGGCACTGGCGACTGAATCATCGATTCCAGCATCTGGGTCGCGATCACCACCGGCTTGCCGGCGCGGCGCGCCATGCGCGTCATCTGCTTCTGCAGGCTCGGCACGCGTTCCAGCGGCAGCTCGACGCCGAGGTCGCCGCGCGCCACCATCAGCGCGTCGGAGGCCTCGATGATGTCGGCGAGACGGTCGATCGCCTGCGGCTTCTCGATCTTGGCCATGACAGCGGCGCGGCCGCGGATCATCTTCTTGGCCTCGATCACGTCGTCGGCGCGCTGCACGAAGGACAGCGCGATCCAGTCGACGCCGGTCACCAGCGCGGCCTCGAGGTCGGCGCGGTCCTTTGGCGTCATCGCCGAGACCGGCAAATCGGTGTCGGGCAGGCTGACGCCCTTGCGGTCGGACATCCGGCCGCCGACCACGACGCGCGTCACCGCGTGCTCCTTCGAGGTCTCCTCCGCGATCAGGCGCACCTTGCCGTCGTCGAGCAGCAGCGAATGGCCGGGCCTGAGTGCTGCCAGGATCTCCGGATGCGGGAGATTGACGCGCGTGGCGTCGCCCGGCGTCTTGTCGGAATCGAGCGTGAAGATCTGGCCGTTCTGGAGCTGGACCGCGCCTTCGGCGAAGGCGCCGAGCCTGAGCTTCGGGCCCTGCAGATCGACCAGGATGCCGATCGGCCGGCCATAACTGCTCTCGACGTTGCGGATCGTCGCGACCAGCTCCCGCATCTTGTCATGCGGGGTGTGGCTCATATTGATGCGGAACAGATCGGCGCCGGCCTCGAACAGGCGGCGGATCATCGCGAGGTCCGAAGAGGCAGGTCCCAGGGTCGCGAGAATCTTGATACGGCGAAGACGCCTCATGGCTTATTTCCAGACGGTGGCGAGGGGGCTGGCGGAAGGCCAGGCGCGGCGGGGGGCGTACCACCGGGCGGACTATTGGGCAAACCCGGAACGCCACCACCCGGGCCGACAGGGCCCGGCAGGCCGGGCACGCGCTGCTGCTGTGACGGCTGCTCGTTGGCGTCGGTGAGCTGAACCGTCCAGGCCCGCTGCTCGCCGGTATCGACCTCGAAATAGCCGGTCCGGTCGTAGCCGCGCGCGAGGCAGTCCTCGGTGCCGCGGATGGTGAATTCCTTGTCGCGCGAGCACATGAAGGCCTGGCCCGACCATTCGCCGCCGCGGTCGTAGTCGATCGCATAGATGTAATAGTAGCGGGCGACCAGCGTTCCCCGCAGCAGGGTCTCGCAGGAGCGGGAGGAGATGTTCCACCAGCCCTCGGTGGTCCAGCCCTCGGCGTCCTTGTAGCCGAGCGCAATGCCGACCCGGCTCGAGGTGTTGTTGCAAAGCCGGAAGTCGGCGGAGGCCGGGCTGGCCCAGAGGCACAGCAGGCCAACCACCAGCACCGGGACCAACCGGGCGAGCAGGCGAAGGGGGGCGCGGGGAGATTCGGCGATCATTGTCGCGGAACGTATACCAGATGATTGACGATTTGGCGTAGGGCCGCGGAACCGGCCTTCGGGTTGGCTCTGGCGCCGTTTGCGCCGTGATATGGCAAAATCTGTGACAAGGGCCCACCTGATCCCGTAAGGGTGACCCCCATCGGGGGCAGAACCAATTCAGGCCGAAGGGATCCAGCCATGGCAATCGACGACAAAACCAGAACGGAGCTCGAGGCGGCCGCTTTCCGGCGCCTGGTCGATCATCTGAAGACGCGGACCGACGTCCAGAACATCGATCTGATGAATCTGGCCGGCTTCTGCCGCAACTGCCTGTCCAACTGGCTCAAGGACGCCGCCGACGCGCAAGGCGTCGCGCTGACCAAGGACGAGAGCCGCGAGGCCGTCTACGGCATGCCCTACGAGACCTGGAAGTCGAAATACCAGGGCACGGCCACGCCGGAGCAGGTCGAGGCGATGAAGAAGGTTCACCCCGGGCACTGAACGGCCTCGCCGGCAGTCCGGCGGTGAGTCGCACCACACAACAGCTTTCTTCGCTCCGCCGCAGGAAAGTGTGGGCGCGCTGTGGACGAGCACGATGCTGCCTTGAACGCGAGAGCGGCGAACCCTAAGGGTCAACCAGCACGCGCGGTGAGGATGCCGGCGTCACCTCGTTTTGCCAGTTCCATTTGGAGTACCAAGATGGCCACCACCGCCGCCGTCCGCGACGACGAGCCCGCGACGAAATTTGCCAAGGACCAGCTCAAATCCATCATCGAGCGCATCGAGCGGCTGGAGGAAGAGAAGAAGGCGATCTCCGACGACATCCGCGACGTCTATGCCGAGAGCAAGGGCAATGGCTACGACGTCAAGGCGCTGCGCACCATCGTGCGCATGCGCAAGCAGGACCCGAACGAGCGCGCCGAGGCCGAGACGATCCTCGAGACCTACATGCAGGCGCTGGGAATGCTCTGAGGCGTTGCGCCTCTAGCACTGCTGCCGTAGCCCGGATGGAGCGCAGCGAAATCCGGGTTCTCGCAGTATGGAAGTAGTCCCCGGATTACGCTTTCGCTCCATCCGGGCTACAAGCGTGGCGTGTTGCACTTCGTTTGTGAACGGAGACCGCTGTGACTGCGCCACCGCTGCCGCGCGAGGTGAACCGTGCCTTCGGCGCTCTTCCGGCGCCGATCGGCAAACGGTTGCTCCAGGTGCGTGCGCTGATCTTCGCGACCGCTGCGGCACATCACGATGTCGGCAAGCTCACCGAAACGCTGAAATGGGGCGAGCCGGCTTACCTGACCGATGAGACCGGCAGCGGCAGCACGATCCGGCTCGGCCGCCTCAAGGACTCCGAGCACGCCGCCATTTTGTTCAACTGCAAGACGACGCTGGTCGATACGTTCCGCGAGCGCTTTCCCGATGAGTTCGAATATCGGCAGACCAGGGCTTTGCTGTTGCCCCTATCCGGCGCGCTGCCGAAGCAGGAGCTCACCGTCTGCCTCTCGCTGGCGTTGACATATCATCTGGATCGGCGGGGCAGGAAAGCGAGATAGAAGCTGCAGGCTTCGACACTGTAGTCTTGGAAGTGGCGAGGACGCCATTGCGCCGGTCCGGCACGCAGCCTCGATCCGCAAGATTGTCGGTCTCGGTCTCAATTGCCGCGTCCGCGTTTGGCGTCTCGTCGGGCCTGCGCCCGCTTGTTGGCCTGCGAGACTCTTCCGATTTTTTCCGGTGGGAGTTTCTTGAGCCGGCGACGGCTTGGGATGGACCGCATGCCGTCATGCGAAGTTGGGGTCGTCTGCGGGCGAGAAAACTGACGCGCCCGACGGAGTGCTAACGCCCGTCGCGCCGCTTCCCCGAGCTCCCGTCGTGCTTCAAACTTTCGGATGCGCCTCAGCTCGTTCTTGACGCGCTTGATGGCGCCAGCGAAAACCGATTGGCGCCGGTTTGCATGCTCTGCCGTGCCGGAGAAACTCTTGCCGCGCGGGTCGGCTGTTCCCTTTGTTTCGCGGCGTCGATGCCGCGACAATGTACGCTCCCTGTCGCGCAGATCCCGAAGTCGGGCGCGAAGGCTCTCAAGTCCATCGCGCTCCATCTCTCCGACCACGGGATGGTGCGTACTCAATATGACTTCGCGCTCGTCGTGGTTCAGAAGGCTGAGCTCAGACTTGCATGGAACTGACATCGCATGCTCCTACTTCGCTGTGGCGACTTCCCTTTATGCGGCGCCGCTGCGGAAACGCGGAACACCAAGGCTAACGCAATCGCGTCCTCGGACTTTGTCATCGCGTCCGTTCTGGGCGCATTGCCACAATGCGCGTTTGGAATGCGTAGCGATACCGGGTGGATTACCCGTTGGAAGTGGGGGAATCTCCCTTAGTGCAGATGCGCACCAGGCCGGGACGACACTTGAGCGTGTGGCGCTGTCGTGCCCCAGGATTGCGCTGCGCTTCATCCCGGCTTGCGGGACTACCGAACGGCGTGAGGGGAAAGATCTCAGCGCAGCGCGGCGGTGCGCACCACGAACGACGTCGTCTCGAGCTTCGCGGTCGCGCTGCCCGTAAAACTGTCGCAGGACAGGCCCTGCATCGGATCGTCGGCAAAGCCCATCGCGATTACGGCCTGCGGTTTGACGAAATAGCCGCGCAGGGCAACGGTATCGAGCTCGCCCATCAGCGTCACCGACATCGCGCGGCTGGCGCTCGGCGACAGCATCACGATCTTGAGCCAGATGCTCTCGCCCCTGGCGGCGGAGAGGCGGGTCGCGGTTGCGATCCTGCCGTCGATGCTCTTGCCGACCACCGTGTTGATCTCGGTCGCGGGCGCAAGGCCGCGCGTCGCGGCAACGGGGCGGCCTGTGCGCGGGACCGGCGCGGAGGCGGCGACGACGTTGGCGCGGTCGACCGGGGAGGCGGACGCCGGCGCATAGGCCAGCGCCTGATAGGCCGCGCTGGAGACGGACGCGGTTGCTTGCGGATCGGTGGCGGCGGCGAGCGCCTGGCGGGCCTTCAACGCCGCCACTTGAGCTGGCGTCGCCTGCTGCGGGGTCGCAGGGGCATCCCAGAAGCCGCGGGCATTGATGATGTCGGCCGGGGTCTCCGGCTTGCCGGCCGCAGGCTTGTCAGCCACGGGCGCGGGCTTCGGCTTGGGCGGTGCAACGAGCTGCGCATCGGCCGAAGCGAGCTGGATCGCAGCGGCGATCTGCGGCTTGGCGCGCGGTGTCGGCACCGGATCGGCCGGCTTGGCCGCGGCGGCAACCACGGTCGGCGCAACAGGCTTCGCGGCCGGGGCGGGCGCGCCCTCGTCATCCTCGTCGCTGCTCGTGGCGGCCGGAGCCGACTTGCTCTTGAACAGGGCGGCAAAGAAACTCGGCTTGCTGCCTGAATCGTCGCCTGTGCCGCGGCGCTCGATGTCGGCCTTGGCCAGCTCATAGCCCTTCAGCGGCGTGCCGTCGGTCGGGACGTGGACCGTGCGGCCATCCGGGAACACGCGGGCGAGCTGGTCATGCGTCATGCGCGGCCAGTGCCGGATGCTGCCGGTATCCAGATGGACGAAGGGCGAGCCGGAGGTTGGATAGAAGCCGACGCCGCCGCGCTGCAGGCGCAGGCCGGCGAAGCGGATCTGCTCCAGCGGCACGCCCGGAATGTGGAAGTCCATCGCATGCCCCAGCATGTGCTGGCTGAAGCGCGCCACGCCCGAGGAGCGGCGGCGGAGCATCGCGTTGGTGGCGGGGGAACGGTAGGAGGAGATGATCTGGATCGGCTGCTTGCCGTCGACGTCGCGGTAGACTTCCCAGAGGATGTCGAAGAGGCGACGGTCCATGACCGTCTCGTCCTGGGTCCGCCAGTCGCGCAGGAAGTGGTTGAGCTGCTTCAGCGCGGCCTCGTCGAAGCGGCCATCGCGCTTGAAGGTGACGGTGAGGTCTTCGCCGGAATGGGTGTGGTGGAACGAGAGCGTCTTGGTCTCGTTCAGCGCGGCGGCGTCATGGACCGAGCCCGCGGCAGCAAGCAGCAGTGCGGAAGCGAGGCCAATCCGGGATCCGGCCTTCACTCCCGCATGGGACAACGACAGCACTGCGAATTTGCGTGCGAAACCTGTCAGCACGAATGAGCCCACCCAGTCGACGAGCGTTCAAAATGGACTCTCCCGGCAACCCCGTTAGCGCGCGAAAGAGGATGAACGCTTTCTTAAAGCGAGAAGGTTAATTCGAGGTTGACCTTCTCGACCCCAAACCAAGTCAGAATACGAACCTAAGCGGTTCAGTGTGGCAAAAAAACGCCCGCTGCCGGAGTTCGGGTGGAGAATGGTTAACGTTAAGCGACCCCATCCAGGGGGATGAGGTCGCTGATCTTACTAGAGAATTTCCGACAAAGACCAATCGGGGAGGCCTCAGCGGGTAAACACCCGCTGCTGCTGCGGCCGGCGGCCGACCGGAGCCGGCGGCGGGGTCGGCGCCCCGAACAGCCGCTCGAAGAAGTTCGGACCCGACGAGCCGAAGCCGCCGCCATTGTTGGCAATCGCCACGCCCGAGGGCAGCGTCGTCGCCGGGCGTGAATAGCTCGGCTGGGAGTGAGCAACGACGTTCTCGAGGTCCTTGCCGCGGCCGTTCTTCAGGATGTTGATCATGGTCGCGTCACGGCCATAGACGTCCTTGCGGATTTGCAGCTTGCCGCCATCGTCCACGAACGCGGTCTGGTAGGTGATGTTGACCGGGATCGGCGTCGGGAATTTCAGGTCGATCTCGCTCTTGCCGTACATGCTGCGCACGCGCTCCGGCGTGTACTTCTCGTTCGGCATGGCGATGTTGAGCAGAACGGAGGCGTACTGATCCGGGTTCTGCACGCGCATGCAGCCATGGCTGAAGGCGCGATCGTCCCTGGCGAACAGGTTCTTGTCCGGCGTGTCGTGCTGATAGACCAGGAACTTGTTCGGGAAGTTGAAGCGGATGCGGCCGAGCGCGTTGGCTTCACCGGGCGGCTGCGAGATGTGCACGGAGCCGTCGCGGTTCTGCTCGAGCTTGAGGCCCATGCGCTGGAGCACGGTCGGGTCCTGCTGAAGCGCCGGCAGATATTCGTTGTAGACGATCGACGGCGGCACGTTCCAGGTCGGATTGACCGTGATGTACTTCATCGTCTCGGTGAGCAGCGGGGTCGCATGCGTGCCCGGCTTGCCGGTGACGACGCGGGTGGTCCAGACCTGCTGGCCGCGCTGCATTACCTTCAGCGTGTAGTCGGGAATGTTGAGGATGACATAGGCATCGCCCAGCGAGGGGACGCCGAGGTCGCGCGGCAGCCAGCGCCAGCGCTCCATGTTCACCAGCACCGTGTCGATCTGCTTGTCGCGCTTCGGGGTGTTGATCGCCTTGACGGTCTTGTCGTCGAGGATGCCGGTCGCCTTTATCTCGGCGCCGCTCTGGAATTTTCGCACGGCTTCGGCGACCGTGGCGTCATAGCGGGTGTCGCTGGCGTTCTCGGCGAGACCGAGCTTGGCGCGGAGCTGCGGCACGCGCGGATCTTCAACGACGATTTCAGCCTGCTTCTTGCCGGCCGGAGTGTATTTCAGCGCCGGACCGTCGGCGATTTCGATCACCGGGCCGCTGCCCTGGCCGCGCAGCTCGGCGAGCTTGGCCTTCAGCTCCTTGTAGAGCTTCTGCGGCGGGTTGTAGCCGTCGAGCGCTGCGGAGGCGTCGGCTGCGGTCGTGACCTTGGCGAGCACCTCGCTCGGATCGACCGGATGCTCGGGATAGAGGATGTCGCCGCTGACCTGCGACCAGTGCATGCGGCCGCTCTGGGCCTGGCGCGCATAGTCGAACATGCTGGCGGTGAGCTTCAGCTCGGTATCGGCGAGCGCATCGGGCGTCGTGGCGGCGGCGAAATCCGGTACCGGGTAGTCGGCGGGATTGAGGCCATCGGAGGCCGCATCCTTCAGCCGCGCGATCACGCCCTTGGCCGCAGCGGTGAGGCTGCCGGCCTGGGTCCAGACCGGCGCGAAGTCGCGTGCACCGTAAAACTTCTCGATCGCGGCGCGCTCGTTCTTACGGTCGAAATGGCGCGAGGTCTTGGCGCCGATGATGTCCTTGAGCTTGTCGGCGACCGGCTGGTCGGCGGCGGGAACGTTGCTGGCGGCCTTCACAGGCTCGGCGGCCGGAGCCGCAGCGGGGGCCGCAGGCGCGGCCGGCGTTGCCGTCGCGGTGTCGGCCTTTGCCGGTTCGGATTTGGCGGGCTCGGTCTTGGCGGCCTCGGACTTGGCGGGCTCGGCTTTGGTGGGCTCGATCTTGGCGGCTTCGCTCTTCGGCGCCTCGGGAACAGGCGTGGTGGCGACGTCGGAAGGCTTGGTCTCGACCTTTTCGGGGGCCGGTGCGGCCTCGGCCTTCACCGGTTCCTTTGCGGAGTCCTGAACCGTCGCGGTGGTGTCGAGCTTGATGTCGGATGCGGTCGGGGGCGGGACGTTTGCGGGCTCGGGGCGCGGGATCGCGGCTTCGATCGCGAGTTCGGCGGCGCTGCTGCGCGCCTGATCCTGCGCCAGGGCCGAGCTGGCCGATACCGTGAGGAAGGTCGCCGCGACCGTCATCAAGACGCGGTCAAAGCCCGCACGGTGGTTCAAACAGTCACGCATTGTGTCGCACCCCTCGGGTGAACTGTCCCTCGTGGAACAGCTTCATTATCGCCTAATGAGCTTCGGGCTAAACTGCGCCGGCCGCTCGAAAGTTGCACGCCTGCACGCAACGATTCATACGCGGACGAACGAATCCTACGCAGACGATATACAGGCCCCGTTTGGGCGGCCAGCGCTACCCGGGACAACTCACGACAAACTGACTTCAAGAAAGCCCGTTTGCAACGGATTGTGCGGCTTTGGCAGACGCTTTTCCATGTGTCTGTCACTTCCAAGTCACGGTTCACGTCGCAGCCGGATTTTGCCGTAATGCGAAGGGCTTGCGGCGTCATCGCAACGCCAAGCGAACCTCCGTTCGCATGAGGCTCAGGGCGTCTCCTCACCGCTTTTGCCGCCATGTCCGGGAACCCCGGCTTCGTCGAGCTTGCGGTAGAGCGTGGACCGGCCGATTTTGAGGCGGCGGGCGACCTCGGACATCTGCCCCCGATAATGCGAGATCGCGAAGCGGATGATCTCGTTCTCCATGTCGTCCAGCGGGCGGACGTCGCCGGTGGGGGTCAGCATGGAAAGGGTCCCCGCCAGCGGCAGCGGCGCGATCGGTATTTCACCACCCGACACCACCGAGGGCGCCGCGATCGGCTCGAGCATCAGCGGCGCGGTCGGGATGTCGGTCTCAAGATGCGGCTGCGAGGTGAGCAGGGGGAAGTCGGCAAGGTCGAGCTGGTCGCCCTCGCTCATCACCACCGCGCGGTAGACCGCGTTTTCGAGCTGGCGGATGTTGCCGGGCCAGTCGAGCTGGGCGAGGTGCGCCACGGCCTCGCCGCTGATGCCGGTGATGAGGCGATTCTCCTCGGCGGCAAAGCGCGCCAGGAAATGCCGGAGCAGATACGGGATGTCCTCACGCCGCGCCCGCAGCGAGGGGATCGTCAGCGGCAGCACGTGGAGGCGATAGAACAGATCTTCGCGGAAATGGCCCTGCTTCACCCGCTCCAGCAGCCTGCGGTTGGTCGCGGAGATGATCCGGACGTCGACCTTCAACGGCTTGCGCCCGCCGACTGCTTCGACCGCGCCTTCCTGAAGTGCGCGCAGCAGCTTGACCTGTGCGGTGAGCGGCAGCTCGCTGACCTCGTCCAGGAACAGCGTGCCGCCATGAGCCTCGACGAACTTGCCGGTGTGCCGTTCGGTGGCGCCGGTGAAGGCGCCCTTCTCGTGACCGAACAGGATCGACTCGACCAGATTGTCGGGGATCGCGCCGCAATTGACCGCGACGAACGGCTTCGCCTTGCGCTCGCCGCTGCCATGGATGGCGCGTGCGAACATCTCCTTGCCGACGCCGGACTCGCCCTCGATCAGCACAGGGATCGACGAGCCCGCGGCCTTCTGCGCGGCGCGCATCACGGCCGCCATCGCCTCGGCGCGGGTGATGATGTCGGAGAAAGTCAGCCGGCCCTCGCGGCTATGACGGATACGCTGCAACTCGCCCTTGAGCGCGGAGGCATTGAGTGCGTTGCGCAGAGAGACCTGGAGCCGCTCCAAGCCAACCGGCTTGACGACGAAATCGGCCGCGCCCGCGCGCATCGCCGAGATCACGTTGTCGATGCCGCCATGGGCGGTCTGCACGATGACGGGGACGCCGAGGCCGGCCTCGCGGATTTTCGCCAGCACGCCCATGCCGTCGAGGCCGGGCATCACGAGATCGAGGATGACGGCGTCGATCGCCGGTGCATCGGGGGCGGTGAGGGCGGCGATCGCGGCGTCGCCGGAGTCCACGACGACCGTCTCATAGCCGCATTTCTGCACCATGTTCTCGACCAGCCGGCGGGCCACTGCGTCGTCGTCGGCGATCAAAATACAGGCAGCCATGGTGTTCCCCGCACGCTACTACTATCTGTCTCGAATCGGGTCACTCTGGCCGAAGCCGATTAACGCACTCTTAAACCTTGATGCCCCCGCCCGCCGTCGCGCTTGTTGAACACAGGTTTCCCACACAATGAATTCGCGCTCCAAATCTGCTCTCAAGAAATCTGCCTCCAGCAAGCCCGCTCTCCGCAAGCCAAGCACCAGGAAATCCGCCGCCAAGGCAAAGTCCTCCAAATCTTTGCCCGCAAAGCCTGCAGGCAAGACCGGCAGGCTTCCGGAGTGGAACCTCGCCGACCTCTATTCCGGGATCGATGCGCCGGAAGTGGCGCGCGATCTCGGAAGGATGGACGCCGATTGCGTCGCGTTCGAGACCGACTACAAGGGCAAGCTCGCCACAGGGACAGCAAACGAAGATGGCGGAAAATGGCTCGCCGAGGCGGTGCGACGCTATGAGGCGATCGATGATCTCGCCGGGCGTCTCGGCTCCTATGCCGGCCTCGTCCATGCCGGCGACAGCGTTGATCCCACGATTTCAAAGTTTTACGGCGATGTCTCCGAGCGGCTAACGGCGGCGTCCACGCATCTCTTGTTCTTCGCGCTCGAGCTCAACCGCGTCGATGACGATATTTTGAACCGCGCGATGCAGGCCGCCGAGCTCGCGTATTACCGTCCCTGGATCGAGGATCTGCGCAAGGAGAAGCCGTACCAGCTCGACGACAAGCTCGAGCAGCTCTTCCTCGAGAAGTCGCAGACCGGCTACTCCGCCTTCAACCGGCTGTTCGACCAGACCATCTCCGGCCTGCGCTTCAAGGTCGGCGCCAAAGAGCTCGCGATCGAGCCGACGCTCAATTTCCTGCAGGACCGTGACGGCACAAAGCGCAAGGCTGCGGCCGAAGCGTTGGCAAAGACCTTCAAGGCCAATGAGCGCACCTTTGCGCTGATCACCAACACGCTCGCCAAGGACAAGGATATCTCCGACAATTGGCGCGGGTTCAAGGACGTCGCGGATTCTCGGCATCTGAGCAATCGCGTCGAGCGCGAGGTGGTGGACGCGCTGGTCGCCTCGGTGCGCGCGGCCTATCCAAAGCTGTCGCATCGCTATTATGCGTTGAAGGCGAAGTGGTTCGGCAAGAAGCGGCTGGCTTACTGGGACCGCAACGCGCCGCTGCCGTTCGCCGCGACCGACGTCATCGGCTGGCCCGATGCGCGCAACATGGTGCTGACGGCCTATCGCGGCTTCTCGCCAAAAATGGCCGAGATCGCCGAGCGCTTCTTCACCGATCGCTGGATCGACGCGCCGGTGCGTCCGGGCAAGGCGCCGGGCGCGTTCTCGCATCCGACCACGCCGTCGGCGCATCCTTACGTGCTGATGAACTACCAGGGCAAGCCGCGCGACGTGATGACGCTCGCGCATGAACTCGGCCATGGCGTGCACCAGGTGCTGGCGGCGAAGAACGGCGCGCTGATGGCGCCGACGCCGCTGACGCTGGCCGAGACCGCGAGCGTGTTCGGCGAGATGCTGACCTTCCGGCGGCTGCTGGCGCAGACCAAGAGCGCCAGGCAGCGCCAGGCGCTGCTCGCCGGCAAGGTCGAGGACATGATCAACACCGTGGTGCGGCAGATCGCGTTCTATTCGTTCGAGCGCGCGGTCCATACCGAGCGCAAGAACGGCGAGCTCACCGCGACGCGGCTTGGCGAGATCTGGCTGTCGGTGCAGGGCGAGAGCCTCGGGCCGGCGATCGAGATCAAGGCGGGCTACGAGAACTACTGGATGTACATCCCGCACTTCATCCACTCGCCGTTCTACGTCTACGCCTATGCCTTCGGCGATTGTCTCGTGAACTCGCTCTACGCCGTCTACGAGAATGCGGCCGAGGGCTTTGCCGAGCGCTACCTCGACATGCTCGCCGCCGGCGGCACCAAGCATTATTCCGAGCTGCTGCGGCCGTTCGGGCTCGATGCCAAGGATCCCAAATTCTGGGACGGCGGTCTCTCGGTCATTGCCGGGATGATCGACGAGCTCGAGGCGATGGGCTGAGGCGAAGCGCGAGTTCCTTCCCGGCGCACGGAATGCGGGTGTCGCAAGTTTTTGTGGCCCCCAGTTCCATCCATGCGCGCGGGCGACCTTCGCGGCGGAGGCCGGCAATTTGCTACGTGCGATTGAACGTTCGCGCGGCCCGCAAGACTAACTCAACAGATACTCGAAAGATGATTTTCTACTATTGATTGTGGATTGATCGGTTTCTCCCTGGGGAGGCACCCATGCTCCATCAAGGGCCCGCCACGCCGGTTCCGATGGCGAGAAATGCTGCCGCCGTCGATCAGGAAACGCCCTGGTGCGAGAAGCACCATCAGATCGTCTGCGATGAGATCGAGGCGATCAACACCCGACGCGAGCCGGACCGGCGCCTCGATGCCGACGGCCTGCAACCCTGCCAGTTGCTCGACGTCGTCGGGCTTGCGTTGTCCGGCGGCGGCATTCGCTCGTCGGCCGTTTGCCTCGGCGTGCTCCAGGCACTGAACCACCACAATCTGATCGGCCGGATCGACTATCTCTCCACGGTGTCGGGCGGCGGCTATATCGGCACCTCTCTCAGCGCCACCATGACGACCGCACGGCGCTTTGTGTTCGGCGAAAGACCCGCCGGCGGAGCCGTCACGTCCGCCGAGATCAGCGATACGCCGTCGGTCGGACACCTGCGCAACTATTCCAACTATCTGATCCCTGCCGGGGCCCGCGATCTCCTGACCGGAGTTGCGATCGTCGTGCGGGGACTGGTCGCCAATATCGGGCTGACGTTGCCCATCGTGCTGCTGCTTGCCGCCATCACCATCTGGTCGACGCCGCTGCGGAGCTGCCTGACGGATGCGAACATCTTCGGCATCAGTCTCAACAACAGGTCGTTGTGCGAGCTGCACGATTTTAGCGACATCGATCGTTACGGTTTCAGCACATTCGGCCTGGTCGTCGCGCTGGTGATGTTCGCTTGCAGCGGGCTCGCCTATTTCGCCTCCCGCTCCGTCCGCGGCAGCGGTCCCAGCGTCGTGTTCGCCTATATTGGCGGGATCGCGCTGTTGCTGGGCGTCGCGTGCGACTTCGCGCGGTTTCTCAAGGTCCAGCATTTTGCGTTGAGCCTGTCGATCGTAATCATCGGGGGCGTCCTGTTTTTCGGATGGGCGCTCAAGCAGTCGCTCGCGAGCCCCGGCAAGCGGCAGGAGTTCCGTTCGCACTGGCCGAGCATGGGCGCGACCTTCCTGGTGCTGCTGGCGGTGATCGCCTTCTTCGAGTTTCAGCCCTTCATGCTGGAGCAGATGTTCGATGTCGCCGAGAGCAGCGCAATCGGTGGACCGGCTGCTGCGGTTGCGATCACCTGGATCAAGTCGCTCGCGGCGGTGGCTGCGCCAATCGGCGTCTTCGTCACCGCGTTCAGGCAGCAATTCGTGGAATTGCTGAAGGGCAACAGCGCATCCTCGCAATGGGGTTCGCTTGTGCTCGCGGTCGTGGCCAAGGTCGCGCTATGGATCGCGGGCCTTGCGCTTCCGCTCGTCATCTGGGTCGCATACCTCTATCTGTCCTATTGGGGCATCGCCAACGATCTGTTCGAGAGGTGCCCGTCCGTTATGGGCGCAACCTCCCAGCGAGAGTGCCTGGTCAATGCCAAATCGAACGCGCCGTCCGGCAGCCTCGCAGGCAGGATTCAGTTCGATGTCAGCAAGGGGACCTTGTCGGCGGAAATCACGCCGAAAGCCGCGCCGCAGGTCGTGGCAGATGCCGAGCAGTTGACGCCGACCTGGCACACGCCCGCCTGGCTCCTGTTCCTCGCTCAGAAAGCGGGGCAGGTGGTTCAGGTGCGTTTTTCCAGCCTGTTCCAGGGCAATGCTTCGGAGCTCGCCTACTCCTACAGCCTGCACATGGTGATCCTCTACACGTTTGCCGGCGTCCTGCTGTTCGCCATCTCGTTCTGCCTGACGCCGAATGCGAACTCGTTGCATCGGCTCTATCGCGATCGCCTGAGCAAGGCCTTCCTGTTCGATCCGACGCGTTCGGCCGACGGGCGCGTCGCGCCCGCCGAAGCCAGTCTCGACCAGGGGCGCGATTTCAAGGCGCTCGATCGCATGAAGCTGACGGATCTCTACGCCGCTCCGGCCGCGACGGCCCGGATTCCAGGGCAGCCGGCGGCGCCGAAGCTGCACGCGCCCTATCAGCTCATCAATACGGCGCTGAATATTCAAGGCTCCGACTTTGCCAACCGGCGCGGACGCAACGCGGACTTCTTCGTGTTCTCCGCCCTGAACGTCGGCAGCGAGGCGACGGGCTATGCGCCCACCGCTCTGGTGCAGGACGACGAGCAAAGTCTCGATCTCGCCACCGCAATGGCGATTTCCGGAGCCGCGGCCTCCTCGAACATGGGTTCGAGCTCGATCAAGGCGCTGACGCCGACGCTTGCGCTCCTCAACGTCCGGCTCGGCTATTGGCTGAAGAACCCGCGTTACGTCGATGAGCGTGTACGGCCGCAGCGCCGCTCCACGCCGATCTATTTCTGGTCGGAGATCTCGGGGCGCCTGTACGAGAACAGCGACAGCGTCTATCTGACGGACGGCGGCCATATCGAAAATCTCGGCGTCTACGAGCTGTTGCGGCGCCGCTGCAAGGTGATCATCGCGGTCGATGCGGAAGCCGATGCGCCGATGAATTTCGGTTCCCTGATGACGTTGCAGCGTTACGCCCGCATCGATCTCGGCGTCCGCATCGACCTGCCATGGACGCCGATTCGCGAGCGCACGCGTGCGCTGATGGCGCGCAATGCCGACAAGGCGGGTGATCCCGGCGCGGCCGACGAGCGCGACGACATTGCGCGAGACCACGTCCACGTCGCGATCGGCACCATCGACTATGGAGGCGACGAGCAGGGTTATCTCGTTTACATCAAATCGTCGCTCAATGGCGACGAGAACGACTACATCCGGGACTACGCGCGGCGAAACGACCGCTTCCCGCACGAGACCACGGGTGACCAGTTCTTCTCGGAGGAGCAGTTCGAGGTCTACCGCGCGCTGGGCTTCCACATGGCGCACGGTTTCCTGTCCGGGGACAATCCGGTCGCGGTCGGGGCCGGCGTCGATCCGCATATGGCCCGATTCACTGAAGCGGGCGAGCCGGCGATCGACGCGGTCCGCGAGGCGCTCGGTCTTCCGGTACCCCGGCGGCAAACCGCGAGCGTCACCGCCACGATGATCGATCAGGGCTGAGCAGCGCGACAGCCGGATTCCCGGCAATCGGAATTCCAAATCACCTGATTTGCCCGAAAACCGGCCATCGGTGCCGTTGCCCTGCCCGAAGGTTTGCGGTATCCCAGCCCAAGAATTCGACTTTCGACTGGGGACAATACATGGCTGACCATAGCGAAGTGGCGTACACCACGGCCGACGGCAACGACTACGTTGCCCACGAGCAGACCTATGAGGGCTTCATCAAGCTGGTGAAGTACGGCACGGCCTCGGTCGCGCTCATCGTGATCCTGATGGCGATCTTCCTGACCTGACCTATCGGCAGCTGCACACGTCAGCAGCAGCTGCCGCCTACAAAATTTGCATCCAAGCCGGTCCCAAAACCGGTATCGAACGCTGCGGGAGTAACGCTTAAGTTTGCGCGCGCGCTGTCCCGCGTCGCCGGAGGACCTATGAAGATCGCCGTTGCCAAGGAAATCGATCCGTCGGAGCCGCGTGTCGCCGCTTCGCCTGATACGGTGAAGAAGTTCAAGGCGTTGGGCGCCGAGATCGCCGTCGAGCCGGGCGCCGGCCTCAAATCGGGCCTGCCGGATTCCGAATTCACCGCCGTGGGCGCCACCGTCAGCGCCGATGCGCTGAAGGACGCCGACATCATCATCAAGGTGAAGCGTCCTGAAGCCTCCGAGCTCGCGCAGTATAAGCGCGGCGCGCTCGTCATCGCCATCATGGACCCCTACGGCAACGAGGCCGCGCTGAAGACGATCGCCGATTCCGGCGTCTCCGCCTTCGCGATGGAACTGATGCCGCGCATCACCCGTGCGCAGGTGATGGACGTGCTGTCGTCGCAGGCGAACCTTGCCGGCTACCGCGCCGTGATCGAGGGGGCCGAGGCCTTCGGCCGTGCCTTCCCGATGATGATGACTGCCGCCGGCACCGTGCCCGCCGCAAAGGTGTTCGTGATGGGCGTCGGCGTCGCCGGCCTCCAGGCGATCGCGACCGCGCGCCGTCTCGGCGCGATCGTCACCGCGACCGACGTGCGGCCCGCAACGAAAGAGCAGGTGGAATCGCTCGGTGCGAAGTTCCTCGCCGTCGAGGACGAGGAGTTCAAGAACGCGCAGACCGCCGGCGGCTACGCCAAGGAAATGTCCAAGGAATACCAGGCCAAGCAGGCCGCGCTCACCGCCGAGCACATCAAGAAGCAGGACATCGTGATCACGACCGCGCTGATTCCGGGCCGGCCTGCGCCGAAGCTCGTCTCGGCCGACGTGGTCAAGTCGATGAAGCCGGGGTCGGTGCTGGTCGATCTCGCCGTCGAGCGCGGCGGCAATGTCGAGGGCGCAAGGCCGGGCGAGGTCGCCGACGTCGATGGCATCAAGATCGTCGGCTACACCAACGTCGCGGGTCGTGTCGCAGCCTCGGCCTCCAGCCTCTACGCGCGCAATTTGTTCAATTTCATCGAGACCATGATCGACAAGGGCAGCAAGGCCCTCGCCGTGAACTGGGACGACGAGCTCGTCAAGGCCACCGCCCTGACCAGGGACGGCGCGGTGATCCACCCGAACTTCCAGCCGAAGGTTTAAGGAGAGTCGCCATGGAGCATGCAGCACAGGTCGTCGACCCCTTCATCTTCCGGCTGTCGATCTTCGTCCTCGCCGTCTTCGTCGGTTATTTCGTGGTGTGGTCGGTGACGCCGGCGCTGCACACGCCGCTGATGAGCGTGACCAACGCGATCTCGTCGGTGATCGTGGTCGGCGCGCTGCTCGCCGGCGGCGTCGCCAATGTCTCGAGCGGCTCGGGCTGGGCACGCGCCTTCGGCTTCGTCGCGCTGATCTTCGCCTGCATCAACATCTTCGGCGGCTTCCTTGTCACCCAGCGCATGCTGGCGATGTACAAGAAGAAGTCGAAGTAAGCGGCCACCTCGGGCTGATGGGATCAATGGGGACCTGAGATGAGCGCCAACCTCTCTGCATTTTTGTATCTCGTGGCGGGAGTGCTGTTCATCCTGTCGCTACGCGGGCTGTCGAGCCCGGCTTCGTCGCGCCAGGGCAATCTGTTCGGCATGATCGGCATGGCGATCGCGGTCGCCACCACGCTCGCCAACCATCCGCCGGCAGACGGCCTCGCCTGGGTGCTCGTCATCGTCGGCATCGCCATCGGTGCCGCAATCGGTGCGGTGATTGCCCGCCGCGTGCCGATGACCTCGATGCCCGAACTGGTCGCCGCCTTCCACTCGCTGGTCGGCATGGCCGCGGTGCTGGTCGCCGCCGGCGCGTTCTACGCGCCCGAGGCTTTCGACATTGGCACCCCCGGCAACATCCATCCGCAGAGCCTGGTCGAGATGTCGCTCGGCGTCGCCATTGGCGCGCTGACCTTCACCGGCTCGGTGATCGCGTTCCTGAAGCTGTCCGCGCGCATGAGCGGCGCGCCGATCATCCTGCCGTTCCGCCACGTCATCAATATCGTGCTTGCAGTTCTGCTCGTCGTCTTCATCGTCGGGCTGGTGATGTCGGGCAGCGCGCTGGACTTCTGGCTGATCGTCATCATCGCGCTGGCGCTCGGCGTGCTCATGATCATCCCGATCGGCGGCGCCGACATGCCGGTCGTGATCTCGATGCTGAACTCCTATTCCGGCTGGGCCGCGGCCGGCATCGGTTTCACACTGGGCAATTCCGCGCTGATCATCACCGGCGCGCTGGTCGGCTCGTCCGGTGCGATCCTGTCCTACATCATGTGCCACGCGATGAACCGGTCCTTCATCTCGGTCATCCTCGGCGGCTTCGGCGGCGAGACCGCCGCGGCCGGCGCTGGCGGCGGTGAGCAGAAGCCCGCCAAGCTCGGCTCGGCCGACGACGCTGCCTTCATCATGAAGAACGCCCAGAAGGTCATCATCGTGCCCGGCTACGGCATGGCGGTGGCGCAGGCCCAGCACGCGCTGCGCGAAATGGGCGACATCCTGAAGAAGGAAGGCGTTGAGGTGAAGTACGCCATTCATCCGGTCGCGGGCCGCATGCCCGGGCACATGAACGTGCTGCTCGCCGAAGCCAACGTCCCCTACGACGAGGTGTTCGAGCTTGAGGACATCAACTCCGAATTCGCGCAGGCCGACATCGCCTTCGTGATCGGCGCCAACGACGTCACCAATCCGGCGGCCGAAGAGGACAAGACCTCGCCGATCTACGGCATGCCCGTCCTCCAGGTCTGGAAGGCCGGCACCGTGATGTTCATCAAGCGCTCGCTCGCCTCGGGCTATGCCGGCATCGACAATCCGCTGTTCTATCGCGACAACACCATGATGCTGCTCGGCGACGCCAAGAAGGTCACCGAGAACATCGTCAAGGCGATGTAGGGCGGGAAGGCGAGCGGACCGTGGCCCTGAACAAGGAGTGGCACCGGTCTCATCGCATGCCACCGAAGGCGACACGCGAGCAGTGTGTCGCATGGCACGCCGCCCATGCGGCGGCGTGCGGCTGCCGCGAGATTCCCTTGAGCATCCGGCCGGACGTCCTCAAACTGCTCAAGAGCCGCCGCAAGTCCTGAACTCCGGAATGGCGGGCCGCGATGACATTCCTGAAATGGACCGCCACCATCCTTGCGGCCGGCTACCTCGCCGGTCTCGTCCTGCTGTTTGCCAAACAGCGCGCCATGCTGTTTCCGATACCGACGGCCGAGCGCACGGCGCCCGCTGCCGCGGGACTTCCAGACGCCGAAGAGCATGTCCTGACGACGTCTGACGGCGAGAAGGTCATCGTCTGGCACGTGCCGCCAAAGCCCGGCCGTGCCGTGGTGCTCTTCTTCCACGGCAACGGCGATTCTCTCGCCGGCCTTGTCGGCCACTTCAAGGCCATCACGGCTGACGGCACCGGTCTCGTCGCGCTGTCCTATCGCGGCTATTCGGGCTCCAGCGGCGCACCGGGCGAAGATGGCCTGCTGCGCGATGGCGCGGCTGCGTATGCGTTCGCGACGGCGCGCTATGACGCCCGGCGCCTCGTCGCCTGGGGCTTCTCGCTCGGGACCGGCGTTGCGGTCGCCGTCGCCTCCGAACATCCGGTCGGCAAGCTGATCCTCGAGGCGCCCTATTCGTCGATCGCCGACGTCGCCGCCGCGCATTTCTGGTTCGCTCCGGTTCGCCTCCTGATCCGCGACCCCTTCCACTCGGATGAGCGCATCGCACGCGTCACGGCTCCGCTCCTGATCATGCATGGCGCGCAGGACCAGACCATCCCGATCGCATTCGGCGAGAAATTGTTTGCGCTGGCCCGCGAGCCGAAGCAGTTCGTCCGCATTCCCGGCGGCGGGCACGACGATCTCGGCAGCTTTGGCGCCATCGAGATCGCACGAAACTTCATCAATGGGTCCTGAGGGCTGACGGATGCGATCTTCTCGCGCATAATCGGTCTCCCATTTGAAGGAATCGCCCGCATGAGCGCACACGGACCGATGCCGCGGTCGTCCTGGATCTTCCCCGCTCTGGCGGTGCTGCTGTTCCTGATCGTGACCGCGACCGGCTACAGCTTTACGCTGACGGCGGGCGGAGCCCTGTTCGCGATCGTGCTCCTGGTGATCCTGTTCGGCACCGTGTTCGCGGCCGTTCATCATTCCGAGGTGATTGCCGAGCGCATCGGCGAGCCCTACGGCACGCTGCTGCTCACGCTGGCGGTGACCATCATCGAGGTCGCGCTGATCACCACGATCATGCTGGGCGACAAGCCGGCTCCGGAGCTCGCCCGCGATACCGTGTTCGCCGTCGTGATGATCGTCTGCAACGGCCTCGTCGGCCTCTGCGTCTTCATCGGCGGCATGCGCTATCGCGAGCAGGGCTTTCAGGTCTCGGGCGCCAACGTCTATCTCAGCGTGCTGATTGCGATGGCAACCATCACCCTGATCATGCCCAACTACACGCTGACGACGCCGGGCCCGATCTATTCGACGCTCCAGCTCGGCTTCGTCGATCTCGCAACGATCGTGCTCTACGGCGTGTTCCTCTACACCCAGACCGTCCTGCACAAGGACTATTTCGTCCACGAGAGGGCGGACGGCGAGGGCGGGGAGGCGCTTTTGTCGGGCAGAATGCTGGTGCTCAGCATCGTGCTGCTGCTGATCTCGCTGCTGGCGGTCGTCCTCCTCGCCAAGAAGTTCTCGCTGGTGGTGGACGCGGTCGCCGTTCAGATCGGCGCCCCGCCGGCGTTCGCGGGCCTCCTCGTCGCCCTCCTGATCCTGATGCCGGAGGGCGTCTCGGCGATTGCGGCGGCGCGCAAGAACGACCTCCAGAAGAGCATCAACCTGGCGCTCGGGTCCTCGCTCGCAACCATCGGCCTGACCATTCCAGCGGTCGGGATCGCCACCTACCTGCTCGACCAGCCGCTCGTGCTGGGCCTGAACCCGGCGAACACCGCACTCCTGTTCCTGACATTCTTGTTGAGCATGCTGACTTTCGGTACCGGCAGGACCAATGTCCTGTTCGGGCTGGTCCATATGGTGGTATTTGCCGTCTACGTGTTCATGGTTTTCGTGCCGTAGAAGGAAATTCCCGATGCTTGCCGCCAAATCCGAGGTTCAGATCGACAACGAGCAGGTCCGGGTGACCGAGTGGCGGCTCGCCCCGGGCAGCGCGACCGGGCACCACACCCACGGCATGGACTATGTGATTGTTCCCGTCGTCGCCGGCGAGATGACCATCGTGGCGCCCGGCGGCGAGCGTTCCAAGGCGCAGCTCGCGGCCGGAAAATCTTACTTTCGCAAGGCCGGCGTCCAACACGACGTACTTAACGAAACCTCAACCGAGATCGTGTTCCTTGAGATCGAGCTGAAGCCGTAAGGCGGGCGAACCCTTTGCCATCGATCCGTCGCAGTTGATCCCTTACAATGCCCTAAAGTTCCCGCATCTGATCGCGCGGGGAGTGGCCGAGAAATGCTGAAATACCTCGCTAAAATCTCGATGGATATTCTCCCCTCGGTGCTCGCGACGATCATCGGGGCGTACATCGTTAACCACTACATCAACGCCAAGCCGGCGGCCGATGCCCCCGCGGCCGTGGTGGCGCCTGCCGATGCCGGCAAGAGCGGCAAGCCCTCCGATGTGGCCAACCTCCCGGCGCCCGGCGTCAAGGCCAAAGGCGTCTCCGAGAAGGGCGTGACCGACAAGGCGACGGCCGAGAAGCCCGCCGACAAATCCGGCGAACACCCGGCCGAGACCAAGGCCGCGGACGTTGCTCCCGCCGAGGCCGGCCCGCGCGGCCGCAACCCGGCGCGTGAGAAGGCGGCCGCCAAGTCCGCTCCGGCTGTCACGGCTCCCGCCACCACCCCGGTGGTCGAGGCCAATTCGGCACCGGCGTCCCCGGCTGCGACGCCCGACGCCAATGATCTCGCGCGCGCCGCCATCGAGCGCCTGCGCAAGTCGCCTGAGGGCAAGGCCGCCGAGGCCAGATCTTCCGAAACCAAGTCTTCCGAGAGCAAGCCTTCCGAAGCCCGGCCGGCTGAAACCAAGTCGGCCGAGAGGTCGCCGGAGCCTGCGGTTCGGGAAGCCTCCCGCACCCCGGAAGCCCCGCGTGTCATTCCTGCGGAGCCGTCCGCGCTCCGTCCGCTGCCGCCGCCGATCACTGTGTCGACGCCTTCGTCCGAAGCCTATGGCAATGGCGGCGCGTCGCCGGTCAATCCGCCCTACACCGCCTCGATCGGCAACGACGATCCGAACCGGATGACGCCGCCGGCCGACATTCCGGTGCCGGTGATCGCGCCGCCACTTGACCTGCGTGCCGATGCCGGCGCGACCATGCCGCGGCCGAAGAAGACCAATGTCGCCGACGAGATGCTGTCGGGCATGAAGTCGATGTTCCACTCCGTCCTGCCGAAGAGCGCCATCCCCGATTAAGGCGGTGGCTGAGAGCGTTTTCGAGCGACCTGGACACCGCTTCGCGTGAGGAAAACGCGTCAAAACAAGGATCTCTAGGCGCGCTGTCAGCCGCCGACGCGGGCGAGACCGCTGCGGGCGGTATCGTCGCGAGGACGTAGCGCGACCGCCTTGTTGTAGGACGTGGCCGCCTTGGCCTTGTCACCCAGCCGCTCATAGGCCTGTCCCCGCGCGGTCCACACCTGCGCGTTGTGTGGATCGACCTCGGAGGCCTCATCGAGATCGGCCGCCGCTTCCTTGACCTTGCCGATGGCGAGATAGCTGATGGCGCGGCCGAGTAACGGCTCGACCTTTTGCGGATTGAGCCCGTTGGCGGCGCTGAAATCGGCGATGGCGAAATTATGCTCGTTGTTGCCCTGATAGATCAGGGCGCGACCATAAAGTGCCTGCGCGTTATAGGGATCGAGCGCGACGGCCCGGTTGAACTCGTCCAGCGCGCCGGCCGTCTCCCCCGCCTTTGCCAGGGTCTGGCCTTTTGCGGTGTGAGCCTGGGCCTCGCTGACATTGCCGGCGCTGACCGCGCTGTCGGCGGCCGTCGCAGCCGCCTTGGGCGCCTCCTGCGGCTTCTCCTTCTCGGGCATCATGGAGCCGAGATCGAAGGAGCAGCCGCACAGCACGATCCCCATCAAGCCGAGTGCGAACGGCTGTCGCCAGATCTGGCGTAGCCGCGCCAAGCGGCGTTCGGGGAAAGGGGAGGCCATCTACGGTTCGCTCGCGCTGGTGCCGCATCGGTAGTGCCCCCGTCCCAGAGAAGGCACCGCTCACAAAACAATAACGCGGGCCAGGGGCCCGCGTCATCGAAAACTGAAGTCTTGGAAAACTGAAGTCTTGCAAGTGAAGTCCTGCAAGTCAGGCGGAATCAGCGCGGTCCGCGCGGACCTGCACCCGGGCCGCTGCGGCCGCCACGATCACCGCCGGGACCGGCGCCGAACACCGGCTTCGGCTTCATCGGCAGCAGGCCTTCGCGCTGCAGCTTCTTGCGGGCCAGCTTGCGCGCGCGGCGCACGGCCTCGGCCTTTTCACGGGCCTTCTTCTCGGAGGGCTTCTCGTAATGACCGCGGAGCTTCATCTCGCGGAAAATTCCCTCGCGCTGCATCTTCTTCTTCAGCGCCTTGAGGGCTTGATCGACATTGTTATCGCGAACGAGAACCTGCACGCGGCATCCTCTTCAGTGGATCGGATTTGAATTCTGGTAAGTCAAAGGGGATGGCGAAACGCACAAGCCCTTAACCTTGAGGGCGCGGATGTATCAGACAAAACCCGCGATGTCCACCTGCCAAGCAGGTTTTCGGGCCAAGTTCAGCCATTAAATAAGGCGAAAATACCTCCGCACGGCCCCGATTTGGGTGATTCGGCGCCAAGGGTGGGGCAGTTCCCGGAGCTTTGCTCCGGAAATTCCTGGAATTAGGGGAGACGTCACATGGATATGAAGAAATACGCTGCCGAGGCGATCGGCACATTCTGGCTCACATTCGCAGGCTGCGGCAGCGCGGTGATCGCCGCCGGCTTTCCGCAGGTCGGAATCGGCCTGGTCGGCGTGTCCCTGGCGTTCGGCTTAAGCGTCGTCACCATGGCCTATGCGATCGGGCACATCTCGGGCTGCCACCTCAACCCGGCCGTCACCGTCGGGCTTGCCGCCGGAGGGCGTTTCCCGGCGGGACAGATCCTGCCTTACGTGATCGCGCAGGTCTGCGGCGCAATCGTCGCCGCCCAGCTGCTCTACATAATCGCCAGCGGTGCTCCCGGATTCGATGTCAGCAAGGGTTTTGCGTCGAACGGCTATGACGCGCATTCGCCCGGCCAGTACAGCCTGATCGCCTGCTTCGTCACCGAGGTGGTGATGACCATGATGTTCCTGTTCGTCATCATGGGCGCCACCCATGGCCGCGCGCCCGCGGGCTTCGCACCGCTCGCGATCGGGCTCGCGCTGGTGATGATCCATCTCGTCAGCATCCCCGTCACCAACACGTCGGTGAACCCGGCGCGCAGCACGGGGCCCGCACTGTTCGTCGGCGGCTGGGCGCTATCGCAGCTCTGGCTGTTCTGGGTCGCACCGCTGATCGGCGGCGCGCTGGGCGGGGTGCTCTATCGCTGGCTCAGCGAGGAACCCTCTGGCGTCGTCGCGGGCGTGAAGACGGCCTGATCGAAAGGCGGGATCGCGGCATGCGCCGCGGTCCCGCTACTTGCCCTTCGTCGGCCTGACTTCGGTGACGTGGCCCATCTTGCGGCCGGGGCGCGGCGCGCCCTTGCCGTAGATATGCACGGTCGCGCCCGGCACGCTCAGCCACTTCTCGTAATCGTTGATCTCGTCGCCGATCAGATTGGTCATGGTGACGATTTCGCCGTGGCGCACGGCCTTGCCGAGCGGCCAGCCGGCAATGGCGCGGATGTGCTGCTCGAACTGCGAGACCGAGGCGCCGTCGAGCGTCCAGTGTCCGGAATTGTGCACGCGCGGGGCGATCTCGTTGACCAGCACCTTCGGCCCGGTGCCGTTGGCGAGCACGAACATCTCCACCGCGAGCACGCCGACATAATCGAGCGCGCCGGCGATCTTGCCGGCGATGCTGCGCGCTTCTTCCGCGAGCGCATCCGGAATCTGTGCGGGGGCGCGGGATATCTTCAGAATGTGGTCGCGGTGCTCGTTCTCGGTGACGTCGAAGCACTCGACCTGGCCCGTCGCCGAGCGCGCCGCAATCACGGAGATCTCGCGCTCGTACGGGATGAAGGCTTCGAGGATCGCCGATTTGGTGGCGAGGCTGGTCCAGACCTTGGCGATGTCGTCGCCCTCGCGGATGATGGCCTGGCCCTTGCCGTCATAGCCGAAGCGGCGGGTCTTCAGCACGGCCGGAAGGCCGATCCGGGCGATCGCCTCGCGCAGCGAGGAGACCGAGGTGACGTCGGCATAGGCCGCGGTGCCGATGCCGAGCCGCGTCACGAAATCCTTCTCGGCGAGCCGGTCCTGGGTGGTCTCGAGGATCTTGCGGTTGGGCAGCACCGGGCGGCGCGCGTCCAGCACCATCGCGGCGGCAGACGGCACGTTCTCGAATTCGTAGGTGATGACGTCGACGTCGTTGGCGAACAGCTCGAGCGCTTCGACGTCGGCATATTCGGCGCAGGTCGCGTTCAGCACGACGTCGAAGGCGGGCGAGTCCGGATCGGGCGAGAATACCTGGCAGCGCAGGCCGAGCCGCGCCGCAGCCATGGCGAGCATCCGCCCCAATTGTCCGCCGCCGAGGATTCCGATGGTGTCGCCGGGCTTCAGCTTCACCTGCTTTGCGTCAGTCACGCCTTGTCCTCCGGGCGCTCCGCAACCGCCTCGGTCTGTGCCTTGCGCCAGGCGGCGAGACGGTCGGCCAGGGCCGGGTCGGACAATGCGAGCACTGAAGCCGCAAGCAGCGCCGCGTTGATCGCGCCGGCCTTGCCGATGGCGAGGGTGCCGACCGGGATGCCCGCGGGCATCTGCACGATCGAATAGAGCGAATCGATCCCCTTGAGCGTCCTGGATTCGACGGGAACGCCGAACACGGGCAGTTCCGTCAGCGCCGCCGCCATGCCGGGCAGATGCGCAGCGCCGCCCGCGCCGGCGATGATGACCTTGTAGCCTGCCGCCTTGGCGCCCTTGGCGAATGCAAACAGCCGGTCGGGGGTGCGGTGTGCCGAAACGATGCGGGTCTCGGCAGCAACGCCGAGCGCTGCGAGCGTGTCGGCGGCATGCCGCATCGTCTCCCAGTCCGACTGGCTTCCCATGATGATGGCGATCGGCGCGGTCATGACGTCAATTGTGCTCGGAAAACAGAAAGATAGGCCAGATTAACGGTTCCGGCCGGTGGCTCGCAAGGCGGTGGCAAGGAGAAGGGAATGCACTATCCTGTCTTGGTGAATCCCCGCAAGCCTTCATTGAGCAGGATGCCCATGAAGAAACCAAAAAGGGCAAGCGCTGCGAAGGCCAAAAAGGGCCGGAAAGCCAGCGCCAGCCGCTCCAAAGCCGCCCCCAGGCGGCTGGCGAAGCGCTCGGCCAAGCCGGCGCGGCGCGGAGCGTCGGCCGCCGACGACACCAGGGCGACCATCCGCGGCTTGCGGAGCAAGCTCAAGGAGGCGGAGCGGAGGGTTGCGGAACTGGAAGCTGCGGCCGACACCGATTTCCTGCTCGAGATTCCGAACCGGCGCGGCTTCGAGCGCGAGCTCGCGCGCGCCATCGCCTACATGAAGCGCTACCGCGCCAGCGGCGCGCTGATCGTCCTCGACGTCGATCGCCTGAAGCCGATCAACGATTCCTTCGGCCATGCCGCCGGAGACGAGGTGCTCAAGGCGATTGCGGCCACCCTGACGCGGCAGGTCCGCGCCTCGGACGTGGTCGGCCGGCTTGGCGGCGACGAGTTCGCGCTGCTGCTCTGGAATCTCAGCGAGACCGACGCCAAGGCGAAGGCCGCGACCTTCGAGCAGGCGATCGACGAATTGTCGTTTGCCTTTCGCGGTCAGCGCGTGACCGCGGGCGCCTCCGCAGGTGTCGCGCTGCTGGGGGCGCAGTCCGATGCAGGCCGCGCGCTGGAGGAGGCTGATGCCGCCATGTATGTGCGCAAGGCGCACCGGCGGCACGAGCCGCTGATCAGGCTGGTCAGCAACTAGGGCACGATCTTCGCGACAAATGCGGACCGCGTTGCGCGGAGATCATGCTCAAGCAACAACCCTTACAGCGTGGCCAGATCTTCCGGCACGTTGCCGAATTTACGCAGCAGCGTGGCGTCGCCGAATTCGCCGGTCATGGGATCGCCGCTGCGACTGAACGCAACCGCGCCGATATGGCCGGCACCGTGCGCCAGGATCTCGGCGCGCCGCAACGCGGCCGCCGAGCTCTGGCATTCCTCCGCGGCGCCCGCGACAGGCGATCCGTCGGCATCGATCAGGAAGGGCATTGCAACGTAGTAGGTCACATCCGACATGGCGTTGCTCCGATGTTGAACTCAGGCGGCGCTGCTGTTGCCCCGCACTTTGCTGCGTGCGGTCTCGGGAATGCAGCCGGCTGAAATCGCCGCCTGTAATTCTTCCAGCTCTGCTTCCAGATATTCGTTGGCCATGATCAGGGCCTTGATGGTGCTGCGCAGATTGCCGTCGCACATCGCGATCGCCTGGTCGCAGGCCTGTTCATAATGGCTGTTGTCGAGAAGGGCTGTTGCCGACATCTGCGTTGTCCTCGGGGGTTCCTGGGCGTTTCCTGGGGCGGTGGGATACCCAAATGTTCCTATTTTGTTCTTTTCGAGTCAAGCGGATTCGGATGCGGCGAGCTGCCACGAAAAGGGCCTCGCGGCTCAGGCGATGATGTCCGGCGTGATCTGGTCTTCGATGAACGCGATACGGTCGCGCAACAACAGCTTGCGCTTCTTCAACCGTTGTAACCGCAACAGGTCGGGGGCAGGCGATTGATGCATCGCATCGATCGCGGCGTCGAGATCTCGGTGTTCTTGCTGCAACCGGGTGAGCTCGGCTTCGAGCTCACGCTCGTCTTCATTGGTCATGTTCGCGGTGGCCGAAAACCCGATGGGCGTGAGATTCAAGGCTGTGGATGCCCTGTGGAAATTATCGTCCTTGCGCGCCGTGATCGCAAGCGATCTCGGGCCGCCGCTCACCGAACTCTCGCAAGATATTTCGACGATTCGTTGCGGCGTTGCGCAAGCACGTTGATATCATGGATTTTTCCAGCGTGGTTCCTTACTCACGATTCGTTACATATGAATTTTCAAAAATGACGCTGCGACGACGGATACATATCGACAGAACGAATCGGTGATGTACACTTGTTTGTCCGGATCGAATCCAAGGTTTCCCCCTACCGAGGAGGTTTCGAATGACAATTCAGGCACATCTGGTTGAATTGGAACGGAAGCACAAAACGCTCGAAAACGAATTGCACGAAGCTCTCGTGCACCTTTCAACAGACGACCTGCAAATTGTTGAGTTGAAGCGACGGAAGTTGATGGTCAAGGACCAGATCGAGCGTTTGAAGCACACCGGCGACACGCTCCACTAGTAACCCCTGTAACAGTGTAGAGTTGAACTTACCCTTTCATGCAGGGGTGAGAGCTATTGCGCTCATCCCTGCATGAAGGTGCGCAGCGTGCAAAGTTATTTGCGCGGCACTTGGAGCCTTTCCGCTCCGATGGAAAATCCCCTAGATGCCTGCGAGCTCGGCGACGTGATCCGCGATCGCGAGCGATGACGTCAGTCCCGGCGATTCGATGCCGAACAGGTTGATCAGGCCTTCGACGCCGTGATCGCGCGGGCCCTGCATCAGAAAATCCTGCGTGGCCACCGCCGGCGGCACGATCTTCGGGCGAATGCCTGAATAGCTCGGCATCAGCGCGCCGTCGGGCAGCGTCGGCCAGTATCTCCGGATCGCCGGATAGAAGCGCTCGGCGCGTGATGGATCGACCTCGTAATTGATCGTCTCGATCCACTCGACGTCGGGGCCGAAGCGTGCCTGCCCGGCCATGTCCAGTGTCAGATGCACGCCGAGCCCGCCTGGCTCGGGCACCGGATAGATCAGGTGCGAGAACGGTGCCCTGGCGTTGCAGCTGAAATAATTTCCCTTGGCGAGATAGGCCGGTGGAATCCGGTCGATCGGCATGCCGTCGATGTGGCGTGCGACCGTTGTCGCCGAGAGCCCGGCGGCGTTGACGAGCAGGCCGCATTGCAGCGTCATCGGCGCTTCGCCGCCGGCCTCGATCTCGATCGCATCGCCGACTGCCTTGGCGCGGATCAGCGGGGTGTGAAACGCAAAGGCCGCGCCGGCTGCCTCGGCCTCGCCGCGCAGCGAGAGCATGTAGGCGTGGCTGTCGATGATGCCGGTCGATGGCGAGAGCAGCGCGGCATCGCAGGCGAGCGCCGGCTCCAGCGCGCGTGCGGCCTCGCCGGTGAGCAGCTGCATGTCGAGCACGCCATTGGCCTCGGCATGCGCCTTGATCGATTGCAGCTTCTCGGTCTCCTTGGCGCTGGTCGCGACGATCAGCTTGCCGCAGTTCTTGTGCGGGATGCCGCGCTCGCCGCAGTAGCGGTACAGCTCGTGCTTGCCGCTGACGCACATGCGCGCCATCCAGCTGCCGGCGCGGTAATAGATCCCGGCATGGATCACCTCGCTGTTGCGCGAGGAGGTGATGGTGCCGATGGCCTCGGCTTCCTCGAGCACGATCACCTCGCGCCCGGCCTGGGCAAGCTTTCGAGCCACCGCGAGCCCGACCACGCCGGCTCCGATGACGACGCAATCGACCCTATCCATGGTTGTGCAGTGTATCCATTGAAAGCATCGGTGGCATCAGGCCTGAGAACCACGGCACCGGGCCGTTTTCCATTAAGGAAGCATTTATCATGTCAGGGCAATTGCCGTATTTGGCGTCACATTTTTCTGTTGCGCGTACAGGCGTTTACCCGATCCAAACCCGTGAAGCCAGACAATCCGACGTTGAAAGCGCGGGTGGCTGATGGCTGAGAAGAACTGGCACGTGGGCAGCACGCTTCCGATTGCTGTGCAGGCCGTCGTGTGCCTGGGCAGCGCGGTCGCGCCTGCGCGCGCCTTTGCGCTCTCGGACAGCTTCGCGCCGCCAGGCAAACTCGATCCCAATTTGGTCTGGGAAGCGCTGATCGGCGGCATCGTCGTCTGTGCGTTCCTGGCCGCCATCGCGCTGTGGATCCATTCTTCGCTGCGCCGCACCAAGCGCTTGCAGCTGCGGCGCAACGCCTTCGTCTCCTCCGCCATGAACAATCTCAACCAGGGCGTGGTGATGACGGATGCGCAACGACGCATCATGTTCTGCAACGACCGCTATCTCGAGATCTACGGCCTGGCGCGCTCGGATCTGTGGACCGGGATGACCGGCTACGACATCCTCGAACTCAGGCGCAAGCGCGACGTCCTCGGCGGTGTCTCCGACGATGAGTTCTACGAGAAGGCGGCGAGCCCCAACGGCCTGATCACCGAACTGCCTGATGGCCGCGCCATCCTGGTGAAATATTTTGTGTTGCCGAACGGCGGCTCGGTCGCGACGCATCTGGACGTCAGCGATCAGCGCAAGCTGTCACGGCAGCTCGCCTCCACCAAGCAATTCCTGGAAACCGTGCTGGACCACGTGCCGGCCTGCGTCGCCGCGAAGAACATCGAGGACGGTCGCTACATCTTCGCCAACAGCGCCTATGAACGGTTCTGGGGGTTCTCGCGCGACCACGCCGTCGGCAAGAATGCGCGGGAGCTGTTCGCGCCCATCTCGACGGCCAGCATCGAGGCGGCCGACAAGGCGGCACTGAATTCGCCGGACGGCCAGTTCCGCAATGAATTCGAGGTCGACCGCGCCGGTGAACGGCGCATGGTTGCCTCGATCCGGATCGTGGTCCGCGACGAGAGCAACAAGCCCGAATTCCTGATGCTCGTGTTCGAGGATATCACCGACCGCCGCTCGCTGTCGCAGGAGCTAGAGAGTACGAAGAAGTTCCTGGAGCTCGTGGTCGACAACATTCCGGTGGCGCTGATCGTGGAGCAGGTCAAGGACGGCCGCTACCTGCTCGCCAATCGCAGCGCGGAGACGATCCTCAACCGCAGGCGCGAGGAAGCCACGGGCCTCACCGCGTCCGACATCTTCAATCCCAAGGAAGCCAAGCTGATCATCGCGCGCGACGAGGCCGCGATCAAGAAGCGCGGGATGATCACCGAGGAGCACCCGATCTCCACCAAGGACGGCCTACGGCTGTTCCTGACCCGGCGGGCGACCGTGCTCAGCGATGCCGGCGAGCCGCAATATCTGATCAAGACCCACGAAGACGTCACCGACCGCCGGCAGACCGAGTCGCGCATGGCGCACATGGCCTATCACGACGGCCTCACCGATTTGCCGAACCGCGCCGCCTTCCTTCAGGCGCTGACCCAGATGATCGAGGCCTGCGAAGGCACCAGCGAGGAGTTCGCCGTGCTCTGCCTCGACCTCGACGGCCTCAAGGAGGTCAACGACGTCTTCGGTCATGCGCTCGGCGACAAGCTCTTGATCGAGGTGGCCCAGCGGCTTCAGGATTCCGCGCGCGGCGGCGTGGTGGCGCGCCTGTCCGGCGACGAGTTCGGCCTCATCATCGACGGCAAGCAGCCGGAGGCGGGCCTTGCGCTGGCGCAGCAGCTCGGCGAGGCCGTTGCCCAGGAATTTCAGATCGACGGCCGGGCGGTCCGCGCCGGCGTCACCACCGGCATGTCGATCTTCCCGCATAATGGTGCCGACGGCGCATCGCTGCTGGCCAATGCCGGCGCGGCGCTGTTCCGCGCCAAGCAGAAGTCGCGCGGCACGATCGGCCTTTACCAGCCGGAGATGGACCAGCAGATCCGCGACCGCCGCGTGCTGCACCAGGACCTGTCGAAAGCGATCAAGAACGGCGAATTGTCGCTCGCGTTCCAGCCGCAGGGCATCGCGCGCCACAGCGTCGCCGAGAGCGAGATCATCGGCTTCGAAGCGCTGGCGCGCTGGCAGCATCCGGTGCGCGGCCAGGTCTCGCCGGCCGAGTTCATCCCGATCGCGGAGGAGAGCGGCCTGATCGTCGAGATGGGCGAGTGGATTCTGCGCGAGGCCTGCCGCGAGGCGGCGTCCTGGCCGAAGCCGCTCCAGGTCGCGGTCAATTTGTCGCCGGCGCAGTTCATGCACGGCGACGTGGTCGGGCTGGTCCATTCAATCCTGATCGAGACGGGCCTCGCACCCGGCCGGCTCGAGCTGGAAATCACCGAAGGCGTGCTGATCGAGGATTTTGATCGGGGTCTTGCACTGCTGCGCCGGCTGAAGGCACTCGGCGTGCGCATCTCCATGGACGATTTCGGCAGCGGTTACTCTTCGCTGAGCTATCTCCAGGCGTTCCCGTTCGACAAGATCAAGATCGATCGCGCCTTCATCATGAATCTCGGCCGCAACCCGCAATCGGCGGCTATCGTCCGCGCCGTGATCGATCTCGGCCACGGCCTCGAAATGTCGATCATCGCCGAGGGCGTCGAGACCCTCGATCAGCTCGCCTTTCTTGCCAAGGAGGGCTGCGACGGCGTGCAAGGCTACCTGCTCGGCAAGCCGCTGCCGATCGGGAAATATGCCGGCCTCGTCGGCCGCGCCGAGACCATGGAGCTTGCGCTCAAGACCGGCTAGAGCGTTATCGAGCCAAGCGGATACCGGTTCGCGCAAAGAAAACGCGTCAAAACAAGAATCCAAAGCCTCGTTCCGATTTCATCGGAATGGAAATGGCTCTAGTGATGGCGGGCGCTGGCTCCCATTCGACGGCTTCATGGCGGATTACGACCTTGCGATCATCGGCGGCGGCCTGAACGGTGTCAGCCTCGCCCGCGATGCGGCCGGCCGCGGCCTGCGGGTCATTCTGCTGGAGCAGGGCGATCTCGGCGGCGCGGCGTCATCCGCGACGCCGCGGCTGATCCATGGCGATCTGTCGGTGCTGGAACGCCGCGGTTTTTGGCGGGTGCGCCGGGCGTTGGCCGAGCGCCGGACCTGGCTTGCCATCGCGCCGCATCTGGTCCGGCCGATGCGTTTCGTGATCCCGGCCCATTCCGAGGAGCGTCCACCCTGGCTGCTGCGCGCCGGCTTGTACCTCTATGACGGCCTCACCGGTCGGAGCGGCCTGCCTGCCGCGACGACCCTCGACATCACGCATCATCCGGTCGGCAACGCGCTGAAGCGCCCGTTCGGAACGGCTTTCGAATATTCGGACTGCGTCGTCGATGATTCCCGCCTGGTGGTGCTGACGGCGCTGGACGCCGCCGAACGCGGCGCTGCGATCCGGACCGGGGCGCGCTGTGTCCGCGCCGATCGAACCGACACATGGCGCCTCGCGGTGGTCGATCGTGGCCATCGCCGCGTGGTCACGGCCCGGGCGCTGGCCAATGCCACCGGCGGCTGGACGTCGATCGTCGCAGAGACCGTGCTGCGCCAGCCGCAGCCTGCCATGGCGGCCATGCAGATGAGCCAGATCATCGTGCCGCGGCTGTTCGAGTCCGATAACGTCTACGTCTTCCAAAACAGCGATGGGCGGCTGATCTTCGCGAGCCCCCTTGAGCGCGATTTCACGCTGATCGGCACGGTCACTCGTGATTTCACCGGTGATCCCGCGATCGTGGCGATGCCTGGGGTTGACGTCAGCTATCTCTGCGAGGCCGCCAGCCGCTATTTCCGCGAGCGCGTCGCGCCCACCGACGTGGTGCGCGCGGTCTCCGGCGTCAACCTGACGCTGGCGTCCGTGCGGCGGCGCGACGGGACGACGCTGTTCCACGCGCGCCGGCGCAAGGCGCCGCTGATCACGATGTTCGGCGGCGACGTCACCACCTCGCGCCTGCGCGCCGAGCGGGCGGTGACGAGGCTGACGCCGTTCTATCCGATGTCGCCGCCCTGGACGGCTCGCGCCGCGTTGCCCGGCGGAGACTTTGCCTGGGATCGTTTCGACACCGAAGTCGACCTCGCCCGCGACCGCTGGCGCTTTCTCGGGGAGACGCAGGCCCACCGCCTGGTTGCGGCCTATGGCTCGCGCTTGCCGGCCGTGCTCGGCGAGGCGAAGGCCCGCGACGAGCTCGGCCCCGCCTTCGGCCCCGAACTGACCGGCGCCGAAGTGCGCTATCTGATGACCCGGGAATGGGCCCGTTTTCCCGAGGATATTCTGTGGCGGCGTTCCAAGCTCGGCCTGACGATACCTGCGGCGGATCGCGACGCGCTGGCCGCGTTCATGGCGAATGTGATGTGAACGACGCGCCCCGAACCGGTTGAGCTGGGGACGATCGGCCGCTAGCGTGCGGCGGAATCGGGGTTGGCAGGGACCATGACGGACGAATTGCCCAAGATAGACGCCGGCGCGGATGCGCTTCCCGCGGCGGGGCAGCCGCTGCTGCGCATCGAGGGCGTCGCCAAGACGTTCGGGACGTTCCGGGCCGTGGACGGCGTGTCGCTCGACATCAAGGCCGGCGAGTTCTTTGCGCTGCTCGGGCCCAGCGGCTGCGGCAAGACCACGCTGCTGCGCATGCTCGCCGGGTTCGAGGCGCCGGACGAGGGACGCATCCTGCTCGGCGGCCGGGACATCGCGCAGGCGCTGCCGCATGAACGCCCGATCAACATGATGTTCCAGAACTACGCGCTGTTTCCGCATCTCTCCGTGCGTGACAACATCGCCTTCGGCCTGAAGCGGGCCGGCATGGCGCGTGCCGACATCGCCACGCGCGTGGCGGAAATGATTGCGCTGGTGAAGCTCGAGGGGCTGGAAAAGCGCAAGCCCGACCAGCTCTCCGGCGGTCAGCGTCAGCGCGTGGCGCTGGCGCGTGCATTGGCGCGCCGGCCGCAGCTTCTGCTGCTCGATGAGCCCCTCGCGGCGCTCGACAAGAAGCTGCGCGAGAGCACGCAGGGCGAGCTGATGGAGCTGCAGCGCCGGCTCGGCATGACCTTCATCATCGTCACCCACGATCAGGAGGAAGCCATGACCATGGCAAGCCGGATCGGCGTGATGAAGGCCGGCAAGCTCGCCCAGGTCGCGAGCCCCCGCGAACTCTATGAAGCGCCGCGCTCGCGCTGGATCGCGGAGTTCGTCGGCGACATCAATCTGTTCGACGGCGAGTCCAAATTGCGCGACGGCCATCGTCTGATCATCGGCACGCGCGATGCGGGTGCGCTGGTGGTGGCCGAGCCGCGCGAAGGCGTCGGCGCGGGAAAATTGTCGGTCGCGATCCGCCCCGAGAAGGTCAAGCTGTCGCGCCGCGGTCCGGTGAGCGAGGCCGGTCGTGAGACGGCGATCAACAGCCTGGACGGCGTGGTCGCCGACATCTGCTATCTCGGCGGCACCACCACCTACAAGGTGAAGCTCGATGCCGGCGGAATCGTGCAGGCGTCGGTCCCCAACAGCGCGCGCCTCGACGTCGACGCCTACAGCCTGAACCAGCGTGTCGTCGCCTGGTTCACGCCCGACGACTGCGTG
This sequence comes from Bradyrhizobium sp. 61, assembly GCF_023073075.1. NCBI lineage: Bacteria > Pseudomonadati > Pseudomonadota > Alphaproteobacteria > Hyphomicrobiales > Nitrobacteraceae > Bradyrhizobium > Bradyrhizobium sp. 61. Next base: position 269,698 of record NZ_JADPIU010000052.1, read on the forward strand.
GTGCTGCAATCATGAGCTCGCGCCGCATCTTCGCAAGGCCGGCGCGCTTTGCCGCGATCGCGCCCTATGTCTGGATGGTGCTGTTCTTCCTGGTGCCGTTCGGCTTCGTGCTCAAGATCAGCCTGTCGCAGACGGCGATCGCGCAGCCGCCCTACGAGCCGGTGTTCGACCTGATGGCGGGATGGGAGGCGCTCAAGGCAGCGTTCGCCGCGCTGTCGATCGACAATTTCAAGCTGCTCGCCTCAGACGACATCTACGTGTTCGCCTATGTGCGCAGCCTCACCGTCGCCGTCACCGCGACTGCGCTATTGCTCGTGATCGGCTATCCCATCGCCTACGGCATGGCGCGGTTGCCGAAGCGCTGGCAGGCGGTGGCGATGGTGCTGGTGATCGTGCCGTTCTGGACCTCGTTCCTGATCCGCATCTATGCCTGGATCAACATCCTCCAGCATGACGGCCTGCTGAACCAGATCCTGCTCGCGCTGCATCTGGTCAGCCAGCCGGTGGTGTGGCTCTCGACCGACACCGCGATGTATATCGGCATCGTCTATTCCTATCTGCCGTTCATGATCCTGCCACTCTACGCCACGCTCGCGAAAATGGAGCCGGTGCTGGAGGAGGCGGCCTCTGATCTCGGCGCGCCGCCCTGGCAGGTGTTCTGGCTCGTCACCTTTCCGCTGTCGCTGCCCGGCGTCGGGGCCGGCGTGCTGCTGTGCTTCATCCCCATCGTGGGCGAGTTCGTGATCCCGGACCTTCTGGCCGGTTCCAATTCGCTGATGATCGGCCAGACCCTGTGGCTCGAATTCTTCACCAACAAGGACTGGCCGGTGGCTTCCGCTGCGGCGATCGTGCTGCTGGTGGTGCTGCTGGTGCCGCTGCTGCTGTACGAGCGGCTGCAGAAGCGGCAGCTGGAACAGGGGCGCTGAAGCGATGCGCAAGGTCTCCCGCCTGTCCCGCTTCAACATCGCCTCGCTCGCATTGGGCCTGGCATTCCTCTATCTGCCGATCCTCATCCTCGTCATCTACTCCTTCAATGCCTCGCGGCTGGTGACGGTGTGGGGCGGCTGGTCGCTGCGCTGGTACCACGAGTTCTTCAACGACCGCGCCATGATCGAGGCGGCCTGGATGAGCCTGCGGGTCGCGGTCTCCTCCGCGACCATCGCCACGTTGCTCGGCACGCTCGCCGCCGTTGCGCTGTCGCGCGGCGAGCGCTTTCGCGGCAGCACGCTGTTCTCGGGCATGCTCTACGCGCCGCTGGTGATGCCGGAGGTGATCACCGGATTGTCGCTATTGCTGCTGTTCGTCGCGCTCAACGCCGAGCGCGGCTTCTGGACGGTGACGATCGCCCACACCACGCTGACGATGTGCTTCGTCGCGGTGGTCGTGCAGTCCCGCCTCGGCTCGCTCGACCGTTCGCTGGAGGAGGCGGCGATGGATCTCGGCTGCAACCCGGTTCGCGCCTTCGTCGCCGTGACGCTGCCGCTGATCGCGCCCGCGATCGTGGCGGGCTGGATGCTGGCCTTCACGCTGTCGCTCGATGATCTCGTGATCGCGAGCTTCACCACCGGCCCCGGCTCGGCGACGCTGCCGATCCGGATCTACTCGGAGGTGCGGCTTGGCGTGAAGCCCGAGATCAACGCGATCTGCACGCTGGTGATCGCCCTGATCGCGGTGGTCATCGTCATCGCCTCGCTTGCCTCGAAACTCTCGAGCTCGCAGGGCGAGAGCGCGGCGCCGCTGTAGGCGAGGAGCAATCATGACATTCGCCTACCAGGTCCTGATCCATACGCCGGTCTGGGTCTGGATGCTGCTCGCTTTTCTGGTGTGGCAGGGCGTTCAGGCGATGCAGCCGCGCACGACGCCGATCTGGCGCGCGCTGATCGTGCCGGTCGTGTTCATCGTCTGGGGGATTTCGCGGCTCGGCTTCGGCCACCAAGACAGCGTTTGGCCGCTGGTCGCATGGATCGCGGCCGCGCTGGCGCTGCTGCCTCTTGGCGTGCTGACGCCGCGCCCGTTCGACGTCGATCACCCGACCGGGCAGATCATCCGTCCGGGCAGTCCATTTGGTCTGGTCCGCAACCTCATTGTCTTCGCCTCGCAATATGCGGTCGGCGTGATCTCGGCGATCGATGCGGGCGACCGCGCGCTGGCGATCGTCGCCGGCCGCGCCATCTCGGGCGCGACCGCCGGCTACTTCATCGGCTCGACGATTGCCCTGCTGGTCGCGTATCGACACAAGAGCGCGGAGAGATGATCAGCGTGACCGGGTTGCGCGTTTCGCGGCCTTGGTGCCCGTAGAACGCGATTGCGTTGCGGAAGTCGCGATGGGCGCCGCATATCGCGCGCGCACCGCGCCCTGCATCGCGGCACCGAGCTGCCGCAGCGCGAGGCTGTCGAGCGGAAACTCGAGCAGGATGTGGATCAGGCTCAGCGCCAGCAGGAAGGTGAAGCCGAAAGCGTAGTCGTAGAAGTACAGCGCGGTGGAGGCGGCGCTTGCGGCGGCCATCGCCGCCAGCCGCGCCTTGGGCACCTCAGTCCAGCGGATGACGTCGGCTTTGATGAACCAGTTGAGGTAGTGGTAGGTGTAGACGAAGGCGAGCAGGCTCGTCAGCCGGGTGTCGAGGACGAGGCCGGGGACTCCGAACAGCCGGCCCAGCGCCGGACCGACATTGCCGAAATAGTCCTGTCCGACCCGGGCAAAGCTCGGGATCCGGATTTCGGCCGTTGGCGGCAGCAACAGGATCGTGGCGACCGCAATCAGGTAGACGACCACCAGCGCAGCCTGCACGCGGCTGCCCGACCGGTGCGCGCCGAGCACCATGAAGATCAGCGTGAACAGCGAGACGTGGATCAGGGTCGGAATCAGGATACCGATGACCGCAAGCGACGATCCGCTCGAATACATGATCGCGGACAGGGCGATCGCCACCATGAACAGCAGCATGCTCTCGATCGCGGAGGTGGTAGCTGCCAGCATGGCGCAGACGACCAGCGCGCCCCACATCGCAAAGCCGAACCACGAGGCGTTGTCGATCAGCACCGCGACCACGGCGACGATCGCGAGCACCGCCGCGATCCCGCGATGGGGCAGATAATAGCTGCGATCGTGCAGCCACGAGATCTCGGTGAAGTAGTGCGCCGGGCCAAGCACGACATAGGCCAGCAGCAGTAGCTCGAACGGCACCAGATAGGACGCCGCGAACGCCAGCAGCATCAGGCCGAGATGGATCGCGTCGTTGCCGCGCATGGTGACGTGCCCCGTGACAGGGCTGCGAGGTTAGAGCAGGCGTGGACAACCCGCAATTGTCCACGTCGTCGCTCGAACGCCCTGCTTGCGGCGACGCGATGCGTCCGGGAGCGATTTCGAGCGAAGTGGATACCGGTTCGCGTAAGGAAAACGCGTCAAAACAAGAATCGAGAGCCCCGTTCCGATTCCATCGGAACGAGGCTCTCGATTGTCAGGACTTCACTGCGCCTGCCGTGAGCCCGCCCACCATGTAGCGGCGGAAGGCGTAGTAGACCGCGGCCGGCGGCAGCGCGTAAATGAAGCCGGTGGTCATCAACAGCTCCCAGGGCGAATCGTCGGCAGCGAGGAAGTTGCCGAGCGCGACGGGGAGGGTGATCTCGCGGTCGTTGGACAGAAGCAGGAACGCGTAGAGATATTCGTTCCAGGCGAGCAGCACCGCATAGGTGCCGATCGCGACCAGCGAGGGCATCATCAGCGGCAGGTAGACCAGGCGGAAGATCTGGAGCGTCGTGGCGCCGTCCATCACCGCGGCTTCATCCAGCTCGACCGGCAGCTTGTCGGAGGCCTGCTTGAGCACCCAGATCGCGTAGGGGCTGGCGATCGTCACCATGGCCAGGATCAGCGACCAGTGATTGTTGAGCAGGCCGTAATTGCCCATGGTGCGGTACATCGGCACGGCGAGGAACGCCGCGGGGATGAAATAGGTGAAGAGCGCGAGGTTCAACACGGTGCGGCCGCCCGGCACCTTCAATCGCGAGATCGCGAACGCCGCGGCAGTGGCGATGAACAGCGTCAGCACGCCGACGGAGACCGCGATCACCGTCGAGTTCCAGAACTGGATGTAGAAGTCGCGCAGGAAGTAGTGCTGCTGTTTGAACACGATCTCGAAGTTGTGGAGCGTCGGATGATCCGGCCACAGCTTGCCCGAGAACGCGTCCTCCTTCGGGGAGATCGCGAACAGGAACATGTGGTAGATCGGAATCATCGTCCACAGGAAGACGGGAATACCGATCAGCAGCAGCCGCGCTTCGATCGCGACGTCGCGCCAGGAAAATTCGCTTACGCCGGGAAGCTTCATCGCGACAACCGTTTCATCATAAAGTACACGAGCGGCAGGACGAACGGCATCGCGCAGACGATGGAGGCCATCGCTAGCGAGAGCTGGTCGAGCCGGAGATAGCGGATACCGAGCGTCGCCAGCACGTGCGTGAGGTCAGCCGGGCCACCGCCGGTGAGCAGATAGACGCTGTTGAAATCGCCGAGCGTCCAGATCATCGAGAGCAGCGTGCAGGTGATGTAGAGCGTCTGCATCGACGGCCAGGTGATGTAGCGGAATTTCTGCCACCAGCTCGCGCCATCGACCTCGGCGGCCTCGAACAGATCGTGCGCGATCGCAAGGCGTCCGGTGATCAGGATCAGCGTCCAGAACGGCAGTGATTTCCAGATGTGCACGCCGATGGCCATGCTCAGCGCCACGGCGGGGTCGTTCAGCCAGTTCGGGCCGTCATCGCCGGTGAGGGAGAAGATGAGGTGGTTGACCACGCCCCATTCGGGATTGAACATGAAGCGCACCGACAGGATGGTCGGGATCGACGGCACCGCCCAGGGCAGGATGAAGATCACCGAGAGCCATTTGATCCAGGTGCGCTGCTGCGCGAAGAAGCCGGACAGGAACAACGCGATCAGCATCTTGATGTTGATGCCGATGACCAGGAAGATCAGCGTGTTGACCGCGGCGCGCGCGAAGATCGGATCGTGAAACAGCGCGACATAATTCGACGGGGCCCGCGCCAGCCACAGCCCGTAGCAGACGGGATATACGACGAAGGCGAGGAAGACGAGCAGATAGGGCGCGAGCAGCACGATGCCCCAGACCTGCGCCGGGGTCAGCCGCGACGACAAGGGCGGAGCGGGCATCGACTGATCGCCAGAGAGCGTAATCGCCATTCTTCAGGACTCTTTGAAAGGACTTCCGGCCGCACGAGGCGGCCGGTATTAGCGTTTCGCCTCTCCCCGCGCCAGCGGGGAGAGGAAGAAAGAAGCTTTAGCCTGCAACCTGCTTGATGCGGACGATCAGCTCGTCGACGGCCTTGTCGACCGGGACCTTTTCGCTGACGACCCGGTTCATCGCCTTGGCCCAGACGTTCTCGTTGTTGAGGATCGTGAACTTCCAGTTCTTGGTGAAGTCGAACGCGGCGGTACCGCCGGTGAACTGGGCGTAGACCGCCTTGCGATGCTTGTCGGCCTGCCAGAACGGGCTGGCCTGGCTTTCCTTCGTCACCGGGAACCAGCGGCCGAGCGCGCCCTCGATATAGGGACGAACATTCTCTTCCTGGAGCAGGAAGCTGATGAACTGCTTGGCCTCGGCCTTGTTCTTGGCCGCGGTGAACACCAGCCCGGTCTTGACGTCGGAGCGGTAGCGGATGGTCGAACCGTCGGGCGCCTTCGGGAAGGACGCCGTGACGATGTCCTGCTCATAGGCCTTCTTGCCGGCGTCGCGCTGCTCCTGCGTGAGCGCCTGGTTCTGCGAGTCCTCGAACCACTTCGCCGCGATCGAGATCGTGAAGTTGTGGGTCATCACGATGGTCTTGTTGTGGAACGCGACGTTGTTGTCGGGGTCCTTCCAGGTTGTGGAAGAGGGCGGCGTGCAGCCCTTGATATAGGTATCGGTATAATCCTTCAGCGCGCTGATCAAATTCTCGCGCACCTTGGGATCGTCGACCAGGAGCTTGCCGTCGTCGTCGACCAGCTTGACGTGGTAGGCGTCCATGAAGGTGTAGAACGACTGGAAGGCGTCGGTGGATTCCACGCCCATCGGCTGGCCGACGCCGTAGATGCGCTGGCCGGTGGCTTTACGGATACCCGGCTGCACCTTGTCGCACCAGAACGTCCAGTAGCCCGCCCAGTCAGTCGGGATGTCGGCGAGCTTGAAGCCGGCCTTTTCCAGCATGTCGTTCCAGATCTCGACATGCATGCTCTGCTGCTTCAGCGGGAAGCCGTAATAGGCCTTCTTCTTGGTGACGTCGTTATAGAGGATCGACGCGTCCAGCGTGTTCTGCACGAACCGGCCCTTGATCGGCTCCATGACGTCCGTGAGGTCCTCGAGCTTGCCCTCATAGGCCCACTTGCCCTGCGCCTGCACGTCGTAGGAATCGGAATAGGCGACATCGGGCACGGTGCCGGCATCGAGCGCGGCCACCGTCTTCGGAATCATGTCCTGGATCGCATACTGCGACAATTCGACCTTGATGCCGGTCTTGGCTTCGAACTTCTTGATCGTCTCGATCAGCGCGTCGTCTTCGGACCGATAGAAGCCCTTGCCCCACCAGACCGTGATCGTCTTCTGCTGCGCAAAGGCGGGTGCAGTGGCCGCAAAAAGCCCAACCGCAGCGACCGCCAATGAAACTGCGCCAATAACCTTGGATCTCACGTTTTTCTCCCTCAAACGGCCGGTGTTTTTAACCGGTCGTATAAAACACTAGCGCATGGCCGTCAGCCGATCTAGCGGCATCTTGTCAGACATAGGTCGTGGGGTGTCGGGCCAGCGGAGATGCTTAATCCGCGCATCGATCCAATCGCCGCATCAATTCGGCCGGATCAATTCGCGATGGTCCGGCAGCGCCGGACGATCGCCGTCCTCAGTTGGACTTCGCGTTTTCCTTGGCGTTCTCGGCCGTCGGCGAATCTGGCGGCGCAGGGTGCTTCTCGCCGGTGATGCGCCGCTTCAGGAGGTCCAGGAAGGGGGACGCCGCAGGTGACTGGCGGATCAAGCTTTCGGGGTCGGGGAAGATCAGCGGATCGTCCCAGGGACCCTGCACCATGAAGGGCAATTGAAAGCCGGACGTCGTATTGAGGCTCGCCACGCCCTTCATGTCGTATTCGCGCGTCGGCACCGAGGCAGTGCCCGTCAGCGTGATCTTCGCAGCCGGCCCCTCGATGCGGATGTCCTCGGCGGTGGCGATCCCATCGGAGAATTTCACCGCGATGGTGAGGGTGTCATAAGGGGTCGAGCCGTTGCGGAAATTGCCGCCACCCGACAGCGGCCGCCGCTCCAGCCGCTTCAGGAGCTGCTCGGCGTTGAAGCCCGAGATCGCACCGTCGTGCCCGGTCACGGTGGCAGTGCCGTCGAGCGACTGCACGAGGCCGAACGGGCTGGAGCCGGAGGCCAGCAGCGAGACGTTGATGTTGCCGCGGCCGGACAGCTTGTTGAGGCCGAACAATTCGGAGGCGCAGGCCTGAAGATCGACATCGGTGAACTGGAATTGCGCCTTGACGTCGGCGACGGTGTCGGAGCGCGCGATCCCGAACGAGCCCTTGGCGATGCCGCCATAGACCTGAGCTTCGCCGACCGAGAGCGCCAGCGTGCCGTTGCGCAGATTGGCGCCGATCGCGGTGCGGCCGAGCTTCGACGTCCCGACTGTCAGCCTGGCTGCCGACAGGCGCATGTCGAGGTCGGTGGTCGAAAGCCCGTTGAGATCGAACAGCTGCCTGTTCCAGTCGCGGGCGCCGCTGGCGAGCAGGCGGAAGGTCGAAATATAAGGTGTGAAGTCGAGCGCGTCGGCGGCAAGCGTCGCTTGCAGCGTCTGCCGGCCGTTATTGGCGTAGGTCATCACGCCCTCGGCGGTGTTGCCGTCGAGCTCGACATTGACGTTGGTGAGCGCGATCGAGGCGCCGACGACATTGGCGCGCGCCTTCAGCGCGAAGCGGCCGAAGCCGCCGCTGCCGGGCTGCGGCTGACCGGTCCAGCGCAGCGCGTTGCGCAAGGACGGGCTGTCGATGGTGAGCGTGCCTTCCATCATCGGGCTGGTGCGGTTGGCGACGCTGCCGTCGAAGGCAAGCTTGAGCGGGGCGCTGGCGATCCGCGCCTTCAGCCCGGAGCGGTCGCCGGAGAGGGCGGCGACGAAATCGGCGAAGCTGATCGAGCCGTCGACGCGCTCGCCGCGCCAGTCGAATTGTCCGGTCGCGGCGAAGGACCGCGAGATCGAGGGCCAGGCCAGCGACAGGTCGATGTCCTCGAACTTCTCGGCGGCGTGGGTGGTGGCGTCCTCGTAATTGAGCACACCATCCTGGATCCTGATCTCGGAGAACGACACCTGGTTCTCGGCGCCCGGCTTCATGGTGCGCGCAATGGTCTGGATGAAGGGCGTCCAGTTGCTTTCGCCATCCTGCTTCAGGCTGACATGGATGCGCGGCCGCAGCAGGGTCAGGTCGGCGATCTCGAACCGCTGCAGCAGCAGCGGCAGCAGCCGGAGATTGGCGGTGAGCACGTCGACATGGAGCGCGGGATCGCTGGTGCCGCCGCCCTTCAGGCCGACGTCATGGAACGAAATGTAGCTTGCCGGCAGCAGCGAAATGTCGATGCTGCCTGCCACGCTGAGCTCGAGCCCGGTGACGTCGCGGATCTGCGTTTCCACCGCCTTGCGCAGCGCGTCGCGGTTGATGAGCCAGGAGGTCGCGATCAGGGCGATCAGCGCGAGGCCGAGCAGCGCCGCGATCGGCGTCCCGAGGCGCTTCATTCCTTGGGCCATGGTCAATGGCATGTCCTGATCGGGTTGGTCGCTGGAGCCAGAAGAGCGGACCGGGAAACCTGCGTGCCCACGCCCAACCCCCGCAACTTGATGGGTTTTCTTGTCGCTTTCAAGGCCGCGGACGGGTCTGCCCACGGCGTGGGCAGCTTCTATCACCGGAGGACGGAACGGAGAACCCCGTATCATTGACGGCTTTGGACGATTTCGCCTAATAATCGCCGCCAATGAGGCGCGACGCCTGCCAGCCGAAGGTTCACCCAAAGGTTATTTGCATGAACAAGGTCTATCCCGACGCCAAGTCGGCTCTCGAAGGCGTTCTGAAAGACAACATGATGATCATGTCGGGCGGCTTCGGCCTCTGCGGCATTGCCGAGGAGCTGTCGGACGCGATCCGCGAGTCCGGCGTCAAGGGCCTGACGGTCGTCTCCAACAATGCCGGCGTCGACGGGATCGGCCTCAGCCGCCTGCTCGAAACCCGCCAGATCAAGAAGATGATTTCGTCCTATGTCGGCGAGAACAAGCTGTTCGCCCAGCAATTCCTGGCCGGCGAGCTGGAACTCGAATTCAATCCGCAGGGCACGCTGGCCGAGCGCATCCGCGCCGGCGGCGCCGGTATCCCGGCCTTCTACACCAAGACCGGTGTCGGCACGCTGATCGCTGAAGGCAAGGAAGTGAAGGAGTTCGACGGCGAGAAGTACCTGATGGAGCGCGGCCTGTTCGCCGACCTCGCCATCGTGCACGCCTGGAAGGGCGACACCGCCGGCAACCTCATCTACCGCAAGACCGCGCGCAACTTTAATCCGATGATGGCGACCGCCGCCAAGATCACGGTGGCCGAGGTCGAGCATCTGGTTCCGGCCGGTGAACTCAATCCCGACCACATCCACACGCCCGGCATCTTCGTGAAGCGCATCGTCGAGGTCGGCACGGCCAAGAAGCGCATCGAATTCCGCAACACCCGCCCGCGCACCGCCGCTTAAGCGTCAGGAGACTCACATGGCCTGGACCCGTGAACAGATGGCTGCGCGCGCCGCCAAGGAACTGCGCGACGGCTACTACGTCAATCTCGGCATCGGCATCCCGACGCTGGTCTCGAACTTCATCCCCGATGGCGTCGATGTCAGCCTCCAGAGCGAGAACGGCATGCTCGGCATGGGCCCGTTCCCCTATGAGGACGAGGTGGATGCCGACCTCATCAATGCCGGCAAGCAGACCGTGAGCGAGCTGCCCTCGACCTCGTATTTCTCGAGCGCGGATTCTTTCGGGATGATCCGCGGCGGCCACATGGACCTGTCGATCCTCGGCGCCATGCAGGTGGCCCAGAACGGCGATCTCGCCAATTGGATGATCCCCGGCAAGATGGTCAAGGGCATGGGCGGCGCGATGGATCTCGTCGCCGGCGTCAAGCGCGTCGTCGTCGTGATGGAGCATTCGGCCAAGGACGGCTCGAAGCTGCTGAAGAAGTGCAATCTGCCGCTGACCGGCGAGCGCGTGGTCGACATGGTCGTCACCGATCTCGCCGTCTTCACCATCGACAAGCACGGCGACGGCGGCATGGCCCTGATCGAGCTCGCCGACGGCGTCTCGCTCGACGAGGTCAAGGCCAAGACCGAGGCCGAATTCCGCGTCGCGCTGAAGAATACGTAAGGTCGTCGCAACGGGGGCGCGCATGACGATACGGTCTGCGCGTCCCGAAGACGCCGATTTCATCGCACAAACTATCCTGTCGTCGCAGCGCGGCTATCGGCCGCGCGGCTGGTTCGACGTCACGCTCGGCTGGTCCCAGGCACAGTGCCGCGATTTCATCGCGCGCGTCACGACCGCGCACGCGGTGTCGATGTGGCATGTCTCGCAATTCCTGATCGCCGAGATCGATGGCAAGCCTGCTGCCGCGTTGTGCGCACTGCCGGCGGCGGGCACGGGACCTGCGGCCTGGCGTGCCATCGAGGAGGTCGGTGCCGCGACGGGGCTTGCCGCGCCGGAGCTGGAAGCCATCCGTCGCCGCGGCACCTACACGCGCGCCTGCTGGGTTCAGGGCGGCGAGGGCGACTGGATGATCGAGCACGTCGCGACCGATCCCGCCCATGGCGGTCGCGGTTTCGTGCAGGCGTTGCTTGCGCACGCACTCGATAAGGGACGAGCGGCCGGATTTGCCCGCGCGACGATATCGTTCCTGATCGGCAATCAGCCGGCCGAACGCGCCTACGCCAAGGCAGGATTTGTCTTCGCCGAAGAGAAGCGCGATCCCGCGTTCGAGGCGATCATCGGCGCGCCCGGATTTCGCATGTTTGCGCGAACGATGTGATGCGCCGTAGCCCGGATGGAGCGTAGCGAAATCCGGGGTGCTCGTGGATGGTCCGATCCCGGATTGCGCTGCGCTCCATCCGGGCTACTCGGCGATACCTACGACCGCGCCGCCCACACCTTGCCCCACCGCGCCGACACGCTTGCGACCCATGACGGCTCCTCGCGCACCAGGCGGAAGCCGAGATTGGCGGGCGGCACGCCCTGTGCGCAGCCGCCGGCGCGAGCGTCGCGGATGAAGTCGGTGACGTAGGCGCGGTGCGCGCCCTCGGCGACGCGCACGCCGCAATTCACGGTGGGGCGGCCGGCATTGCCGGCTGCGTCGATCCGCGAGCGCACGAAGCAGGTCGAGGTCCATTCCCAGACATTGCCGGCGAGATCTTCGATACCGTGCTCGTTGGTGCCGAACTTGCCGAACGGATAGGCCGTCGTGTCGGAGAGGTCGCGCTCGGATTCACGCTCGTAGCGGCTGAGCCAGCGCTTTGAAGGATCGTCTGCGTCCACAGGCGCACCGTCGTCCCTGAAACGGGAGCCGGCCGCAAAGGCCCATTCCGCGTCGCTCGGCAGGCGATAGGTGTGGCCGGTCTTGCGCGACAGCCAGCCCGCATAGGCCTGCGCATCGTGCCAGCTCACCTGGACCGCGGGACGATCAGGCGCAATCGCGACGCCGCGATCGAGCGCGCGGCACGCGCCATCCTGCACGCAGAGCTGATAGTCGGATGACGAGACCTGGTGCCGCATGATGTGCAGCGGCCGGTTGAAGCGCATCGCGCGCAGCGGCACTTCGGCCTGTAGCCCCGCGCGGGTGAAATCGCCGGCCTCGCGATAGGAGAGACTGCCCGGCGCGACCCTGACGATGGCAGGCTCCGTCGCCGTGCCATGGACCGCCATGTCCGAGACCAGCGGCGCCACGGCGATCGGCCCTGCGAGCCCAGCGGCGCAGGCGAGCAGCAGTTTCAGCTTGAATGCGATCAGCATGGTCGTCCCCCGAAGAAGGAAGGGGCCGGCGATGACCGGCCCCCTGTCGCGTCTAGTTGGTGTTGGGAGCCGGTATCTCCGCGGGCGCCTTCACCTGGGTCATCAGATCGTCGTTCCACTTGCCTTCGACCTTGAAGTGCGCGGTGGCGCCGAGGTCGGCGGCCTCGATCAGATTATGCGTGACATAGGCGTAGATGCCGGGCTGCAGGAACTTGTAGAGCGCAGCTCCCGCCGAGCCGCCGCGGATGAACCAGGTCTCGAGTCCCGTCTCCGGCGCGTTGGAGAATTTTCCGGTCTCCCAGACATAGTCGCCATGGCCGCCGATCAGGTGCGGACGGCTGTCGCGATTGGCCTGCGAATGCACGATCAGCACGTTCTCGCCGACCTTGGCCGTCAGCGCGTTCTTGCCGGTGAGCGCACCGACCTTGCCGTTGAACACCACGTGGGACGGGATCAGCTTCTTCATCACCTCTTCGGTCTCGGTGAAGGCTTCGCCCGGCGAATCATAGGACTTGAAGTTGCCCTTCTCGTCGCGCGGCACATACATGTCCTGCTCGCCGACATAGTAGACCTTGTCGTATTTCAGCGCGTGGCCCTTGCCGTCGTTCAGTCCGTCGCGCGGAAGCACCATCACCGCGCCATTCATGCCGGAGACGACATGCCAGGGGATCATCGGGCCGCCCGGGGCGCAGTGATAGACGAACACGCCGGTCCGCGTTGCCTTCCAGCGCAGCACGACCTGCTCGCCGGGATTGACCAGCGTGAGCCCGGCGCCGCCGAGCGCGCCGGTCGCGGAGTGGAAGTCGATGTTGTGCGGCATGGTGTTGGTCGCGGGATTGACCAGCGTCACCTCGACGTAGTCGCCTTCATGCACGACCATCAGCGGACCCGGCATCGAGCCGTTGAAGGTCATGGCCTGGAACGTGGTGCCCTTGTCGTCGATGACGACCTTCTTCTCCTCGATGTTGAGCTTGAACTCGACGATCTTGGGCCCCTGCGTCGTGGCCTGCTCGTGCGCGTGCACGAAGGGCGGTGCGACCAGCTCGACCTTCTGCCGCGGCAGCTTGAGGTCGCCGGCGGCGAACGTGGGTGTCGCGAGCATCAGGGCGGTCGCGGCGGCGCTGATCAATGCGGCTCTGCGGGTGAACATCGGAAGCATCCTTCATCTGAAAGGGTTTTGATGACGGATGCAGTCTGCGCCTGTTACGGCAAGAGTGTTTGCGCTGCGACAAGCTTTTGCCGAATTCGCCTCCGGTAAAATCCTTAGGAGGTTTGCCGAAGCGCGTATCGGCCGTGCGAAGCGCACGGCGTCGCGCGGCGTCAGTTGCGCCAGCGGCAAATCGTTCGCATGTTCAACGACGCTCGACTGTGAATGTTTGGTTGTCGATCAGAGAAGCTGGATCGCAATCCAGACCGTGCCCCAGACCGCGAGCGACAGCGCGGCAAAGATGGCGGCCGTGATCGCCAGGATGCGGACGATATAGCCGGCACCAGCGGTGGATGCGGCAGGGATGGGACGAAAATCGTCGAAGCGCGGAATATGACCGCGAACGCCAATGAGCCAGAGAACGAGATCGAGCGCGAACGACGCCATGGCCTATCTCCAGGGGCAAGGATTGAACGTCACCATGGCTCCGATCCGGCGCTCGGACTTTGAGCGAGCGCAAGGTGGTCCGCCCGAAAACGGGTCATCCAATGCCATCCGGGATTTGCCGCGCCACCGCGCGGCATCGATTTACGAATGGGTAAGATATGAGGACCGATCTTGCAGCGAGCTACGGCGAAGAGAGATTGCCGCGCTACACAAGCTATCCGACCGCACCGCATTTTTCGCCGGCGGTCGGCCCGGATACTTATGCCGAATGGCTCGCCGGGCTCCCGGCGGGAGCCAGCGCGTCACTTTATCTGCACGTGCCGTTCTGCCGCGAGATGTGCTGGTATTGCGGCTGCCATACCCAGATCGTCCGCCGCGACGGGCTCATCGCCGCCTATCAGCGGACGCTGCGCAGCGAGATTGCGCAGGTGTCTGAGACCATCGGCCGCCGCATCAAGGTCGAGCACATCCATTTCGGCGGCGGCACGCCGACCATCATGGCGCCGGACGCTTTTGCCGAGTTGATGGCGGCGATGCGCCATTCGTTCTTCGTGCTGCCCTCGGCCGAGATCGCGGTCGAGATCGACCCACGCACGCTGACATCAGAGATGGTGGAGGCCATGCGGCTCTCCGGCGTCAACCGCGCCAGCCTCGGCGTGCAGAGCTTCGATCCGGTCGTGCAGCGCGCGATCAATCGCGTGCAGAGCTATGAGCAGACGGCTTCCGTCGTCGATAGGCTGCATCGCGCCGGCATCAACGGGATCAACTTCGACCTCATCTATGGGCTGCCGCACCAGACCGTCGCGTCCTGCCTGGACACCGTTCGGCGCAGCCTCGAGCTCGGGCCCGATCGTTTCTCGGTGTTCGGCTATGCGCATGTGCCTGACTTCAAGAAGCACCAGCGCATGATCAACGAGGCTGTGCTGCCCGACGGCCTCGCGCGTCATGACCAGGCCTGCGCGATCGCCAATGCGTTGAAGGAGGCCGGCTACGTCCAGATCGGGCTCGACCATTTCGCGCGCCCCGACGACGCGATGACCGTGGCCTTCGAGGAACGGACGCTGCGGCGCAATTTCCAGGGCTACACCACCGACAAGGGCGAAGTCCTGCTTGGTTTCGGCGCGAGCGCGATCGGGCATCTGCCGCAGGGCTATGTGCAGAACCAGGTGCAGATCGGCGCCTACGCCCAGAGCGTCGCCGCCGGCCGCCTCGCCACCGCGAAGGGCTACGGGCTCACCGACGACGACCGGCTGCGCGCCGACATCATCGAGCGCATCATGTGCGAGTTCAGCGCCGATCTCGGCGACATCTGTGCGCGACATGGTGCGGAGCCCGAAGCGATGCTGCAATCGGCCGCGCGCCTGAAGCCGCTGATCTCGGACGGCATCGTCAGGCTCGACGGCGACCGTCTCGCGGTCGCGAGCGACTCGCGCTTCCTGGTGCGCAGTGTTGCAGCGGCGTTCGATGCGCATCTGGACCCGGCGAAGCAGTTGCACAGCAGGGCGGTGTAGTTCACGTCTCCCCGTAAGAACGGGGAGACGAAGAAGCAACCACCAGCTTGCGCTTCAACAAAGAAGCTCGGACCCACCCCGCTATCGTCACTTCGGAACGGAGTTGTCCATGCCCTTCCGATCCGACGATCTGGTCGATGACATCATGCGTGCGGCACCGCACACGATCCGCGTGTTCCTCGCCTTCAGGATGGCTTGCGTCGGCTGTCCGATCGCGACCTTCCATACCGTGGAAGACGCCTGCCGCGAGCATGGCATCGATCGCGACAAATTCCTCGCTGCGCTGTGCGAATGCGTGCCGGCGTGAGGCGGGTTGGAGTTCGCACGGGTCGCGTGCGGATTCCCGGGTGAGGGCGGGCTTGCGCCGTAAGCGGAAGCGCCCTCACCCCTATCTTACGCAGAATTGCCGTCCGCCGTACGCTCCGCCAGCACGACGATCTTGTGCGGATCGCGCAGGATGATGCGCTGGCGGCCGCTCTCGACGAGGCCCTGGCTCTCCCAGCCGCTCAGGATGCGGCTGACGGTGTGCAACGTGGTGCCCGTCATCTGCGCGATGTCCTGTCGGCTGATCGGGAAGTCGATCTCGATGCCGTGGTCGAGCTTCTTGCCGGACTGTTTGGCGAGCCGCAGCAGCGCATGCGCGACGCGCTGCTCGACCTGCTGGGTCGACATTTCCAGGATGCGGGTGTGGCTCTCCTGCAGCCGCGCGCCGACGGTTTGCAGCGTGTTGGCGGCAATCGCCGGAAACCGCTCGATCAGCCGCGGCCAGGCCGAATTCGGCCAGATCAGCACCACGCTGTCGTCGACCGCCATCGCGGTCGCCGGATAGTGCGCGGCTCCGATCGCCATCGCGAGCCCGAAGGTCTCGCCGGGGGCGACGTAGCGCACCACGATCTGCTCGCCGGTCGGAGTGGTCTTGGCCGCGCGGACGTGGCCGTGCAGCAGCAGGAAGAAGGATTGCGCGTCGGCGCCCTGTTCGAAAATGGCGGTATTCCTGGGGTACCGCGCCGAGCGGGCCTCGCGCAGGATTTCCTCGAGGTCCTCCGGTTTGACGCCGGAAAACAGCGGCAAATGCGCAACCAGCGATGTGTCGACCTTGGCCATTCTGCCTCCTTGGCGCTCGGGAGTGTGATGGCACCTGTATTCGTCAGGCAGTTTGCGATAGCGCAAAACGGGCCGGCCGGACGGCAGTATTTTTCCAAATGACGATCCAAGTGACCGTCCGAATTCACAGGAGTTGCCCCCATGGCTGGCGCCCGATCCCGTAACTTTGAGGGCTGGCCGCTGTTTGCGAACAGCTTTCGGCCGTTTTTCCTGCTCGCCGCGATTCAGGCGGGGCTTTCGATCCTGGCCTGGCTGCCGATGTTCTACGGCGAATTGTCGGTCAGTTCCGCGTTCGCGCCGCGCGACTGGCACGTCCACGAAATGCTCTATGGCTTCCTGCCGGCGGTGATCACGGGATTCCTGTTCACGGCGATCCCGAACTGGACCGGGCGGCTGCCGATCCAGGGGACGTCGCTGGGCGCGCTGCTGGTCGTCTGGCTTGCCGGACGTTTTGCAGTGACCCTGTCCGCCGATATCGGTTGGGCGTTCGCGCTCGTCGTCGATGCCGCCTTCCTGGCATTGGTCGTTGCCGCGGCCACGCGCGAAATCATCGCGGGCGGCAATTGGCGCAATCTGCCGGTGGTAGTGCTCGTGCTGGTGCTGCTCGCTGGCAACATCGCCTTCCATCTCGAAGCGCACTTCGAGGGCGCGGCCGATGTCAGCATCCGCGTCGGCATCGGCGTGGTCGTGCTGCTGATCTCGCTGATCGGCGGCCGCATCATCCCGAGCTTCACCCGCAACTGGCTGGTCAAGTTCAATCCCGGCCGCTTGCCGGTGCCGTTCGGGCGCTTCGACGGCGCGATGATCGGATTGAGCGCGCTCGCGCTGATCGCATGGATCGTGGCGCCGCTGAACACGGTCTCCGGCGCGGTGATGGCACTGGTCGGCGGGCTGCACCTGGTCCGGCTTGCACGCTGGGCCGGCGATCGCACCACGCGCGAGCGGCTGCTGCTGATCCTCCATGTCGGTTATGTCTTCGTGCCGCTGGGCTTCCTGCTGCATGCCCTGGCGGTCTTCGGCGCGCTGCCGCCGAGCGCGGGCATTCATGCCTGGATGGCTGGCGCGGCCGGAACCATGACGCTCGCGGTGATGACGCGCGCGAGCCTCGGGCATACCGGACAGGCGTTGACGGCCTCGCCCGCGACGCAGGGGATTTACGCTGCGATCATCGTCGCGGCGCTGGCGCGGGTCGCTGCCGTGGTGTTGCCTGCGCATGGCGATATTCTGCTGCACATCGCCGCCTGCGGGTGGGTCGTCGCGTTCCTCGGCTTTGCGATTGCGTTCGGGCCGCTGCTCGCCGGCAGCCCCCGGCGCGCCCTTGCCATCATGGGCGTGCCCGCTCCGGCACGCTGAGCCTAGGCCGCGGACGCCGAGGGAACGCCGGCGGGCTTGGCCAATGGCCGCACGCCTTTGCGCCATGCGGTGATGGTGCAGCCGAAGCGGCCGCGGAACCAGCGGGCCATCGCGCTCTGCGCGGAGAAGCCGAGCTGGGTGGCGATGTCGGCCAGCGGCCGGCCGGGGTCGTCGATCAGCTGGGTCACGAGATCGGCGCGCTGCGCGTCGAGGATCGCCGAGAAGCTGGTGCCCGATGCGGCGAGGTGCCGATGGATGGTGCGGCGGGTGCAGGCGAGATGCTCGGCCACGCGCTCGACCGTGCAGTCGCCGCTTGCGAGCAGGATGCGTACCACCTCGTCGACCTTCTCCTCCCAGCTTGCCGGCCGCGTCTCGATCGCCTCGATCCGTTTGCGCAGATAGCTCGCGATCAGCGGATGCGCGCTCGGGATCCGCCGCTCCATGTCATGCGCCGACAACAGGATCGCATCGTCATCGGCATTGAAGGTGACGCGGCAACCGAAGAAGTCGCGGTAGCGCTTGCGGTCGTGTGGCGGCGGATAATGCAGATGCACCTCGAGCGGCCGCCAGTCGCTGCTGAACAGCGACTGGATGATGCGGTGGACGCTGCCGAGCGCCATGTCGATCGACTGGCGCGGCGCGGTCGGCTGCCGGCCGCGCAGATGCAGTGTGACCGTCACGGTCTGCTTGTCGCGCGTGACCTCAAGCTTCATGCCGTCGTGATGAACGTGGATGAAGCGCGAGAACGCTTCGATGGCCTCACTGACGGTCGCCTGTTCACGCACGATCAGGCCGACCGCGCCGAAATTGGTCAGCCCGCCGCGCTCGGCGAGCCGCAAGCCGAAATCTTCGGCGCCCGACGCCTCTGCCGACAATTCGAGCAGCCGGCGCAGGCTGGTCACGGCAATGGGGGTATCGGGCTTGTCGAGCACGGCCAGCGGCAGCCTGACCTTGCGCATCATCTGTTTCGGGTCGAGTCCGACCGACCGGGCGACATCCGGGTAGTAGCTCAAGCCTGCGCTGCGCATGAGGTCGGTCATGCGACTCGTTCCTGTCAGCCATTCCCGCAGATGTCCCGAAATGTAAAGTTTCTGTCCCGATCCGTCAAATCCGGGAACAGGATGGAACATACATAAGGGAAACCGAAGCACGGGCGTGAATGCCGTGCGTATGACGACGCGGCGCGACGATGCCCCGCTGCCGTCTCGGGCCATTTGACCAAGACATTGCTGGATCGGGATGATGCCGGGAAACATGCTTTCCAAGGGTGAGATATTCGTCATTGAAACTGACGCGGCCTCCCGCGAACAACTTTCAATGGCGCTTCAACAGAGTGCCTATGACGTGATCTGCTTCGCCGACGGCGCGTCGCTGCTGTCGGAAGCCAAGGCGCGGATGCCGGCCTGCGTGCTGCTGGAGATGCCGCCGGATCGTTCCGCCCTCGACGTGCTCAAGCGCCTGCGCGACGAGAATTGCATGGCGCCGGTCCTGGTGACGTCGGCGAACGGCAGCATCGCCATGGCGGTCGACGCGATCAAGAGCGGCGCAGCCGACTTCATCGAGAAGCCGTTCCGCACCCACGACGTCGTCGGCCGGATCGATGCCGCCATCGACGAGTTCGCGCAGCCCGGTTCAAACCGGCAACGCTGGCTGCCCGGCTGCGAGCCCCTGACCGGGCGCGAAGGCGATGTGCTCGAGCACCTTGCTGCCGGCCTGACCAACAAGGAGATCGCCCGGCGCATGCATCTGAGCGCGCGCACGGTCGAAGGCTATCGCGCCGGCATCCTGAAGAAGGCCGGCGCCCGCAACGTGACCGATCTGCTCCGCCGTATCTTCGGCCAGGGGTCGCCCATCCAGGTCTAAGGATCTGAGTTTAACGGCTTCGCCCCGGGACGACGACACGTTCCGCGGCCTTGGTCGCGCCGCGGCGACGCCCCACGGAAACCCCAATCGAACCAGTTCCTTCCCTGCCGCGTCCAACCATGTTGGCGAGGCATTTGATCGCACGCGTCCGGCTGGCGGCGCGGCGATACGGCAGGAGGGACTTTATGCGCATCACCGCAAGATGTTTGGCAACGACGAGCCTGGTTCTGGTGACCATGGCGGCCGCCTCGCCGTCATGGGCCGCCGATGTGGATGCCACATCGGCCATCGACACCGTCACGGTTTACCCTGACGGCGCCACCGTCACCCGCGTCATCGCGCTGGACCTCGCCTCCGGCGACAGCACGCTGGTCGCCAAGGACTTTCCGCTCTCGCTCGATCCGTCTTCGCTGCGTGTCGAGGGCGAGGCGGGCGCAAAACTCACCATCGGGACCATCGACGCGCGGCCGCCGCGCGCGGCGCCTCCCGTCAACTTGCCCGAGCTCGACAAGCGCATCGAAGCGTTGAAGGATCAGCGCGCTGATCTGCAAGGTGACATCGACGCGGCCAACGCCCGGCGCAAATTCGCGCAGCACTTTGCGGAGGCTTCTCCCGCCGGCCTTGGCGAGAAGGGCGAGGCTCGGCCGATCACCGAATGGCGCGCGGCCTTTACCGCGGTCGCCGAGGAGATCGCGACCGCCGACACTGCGATCCGCGACGCCGCGCGAAAGCAGCGCGAGATCGATCGGCAGCTCGCGCAGCTTGAAGCGGAGCGTTCGGCCAAGCCGCCGAGCAAGCTCGAGGTTCGCATCGATGTCGCCGCCGCCGCCGCGACCAAGGCGACGTTGCGGGTGACTTATGCAGTCCGCAATGCCCGCTGGCTGCCGCTGTATGACGCCCGGCTCGACACCGGTGCCAAGGACCGCAAGCCGCAGCTCGAGCTGGTTCGCCGCGCCGAGGTGACACAGTCGACCGGCGAAGACTGGTCGAATGTCAGCCTCGGTGTTTCCACCGTTCGCGTCAGCCGCGGCGGTAGCGCGCCGGAGCTGAATTCGCTGGTCGTGAGGTATCCGCAACTGCCGAAGCCGCTGGCCTTGGGCGCGGCGTCGGACATGGCGATGCCCGCGCAGCCGATGACGCGGCAGGCGCAATCTCCGGCGATGGCGAAAGCGGCGGAGCCCGAGCTGCGCGAGCGCGCGGACGAGCAGCAGGCCAATGCCGAGATCGGCGATTTCCAGGCCGTGTATCAGATCAGCGGCCGCGTCAGTCTCGGCGCCAATGAGGGCGCCAAGAGCCTGCTCATCTCCTCCATGACGGTGACGCCCGACCTCGCCATCCGCGCCGCCCCGGTCGTGGATCCCACCGCCTACCTCGAGGCGTCATTCAAGCTTGCCGAGGATACCAATCTGCTGCCCGGCAAGGTCGCGATCTTCCGCGACGGCACATTCGTCGGTCGCAGCAAATTCTCGACCGCCGCGCGGAACGACGCGATCCGGCTCGGCTTCGGTGCCGACGACAAGATCAAGATCGAGCGCATCGTCATCAGGCAGAACGAAGGCACGGCCGGCGTGATCTCGTCCTCCAAGACTGACACGCGTTCGTTCCGCACCGTTGTTCGCAACGGGCACGACTTCCCGATCCGCATCGCGATCGAGGATCAGCTTCCGGTCAGCGAGAACGAGGATATTGGCGTCGAGATGCTGTCCTCGACCACGCCGCCCACGACCACCAATCTGCGCGACAAGCGCGGCGTGCTGGAATGGGCGTTCGACGCAAAACCCGGCGAGATCAAGGAGATCAAGTTCGCCTGGCGTATCCGCTGGCCCAAGGACAAGATCACGGTGATCGTGCCGGCGGGGTAAACTCTCGCCTTTGGTGGCGCTTCCTTACCTCGCCCCGCTTGCGGGGAGAGGTCGGAATGCGCGCTGAAAGCGCGGATTCCGGGTGAGGGGGACTCTCCGCGAACTCAACTCTCACCGTCCCCGCGGAGACTCCCCCTCACCCCAACCCTCTCAGCGCGAGCGAGCTCGTCGCGGCCCCGCAAGCGGGGCGAGGGAGTGCACCTCACCGCGAAGCAGGCGCCGCCGCCCGCATCGACTGCGGCAGCACGTAGGGCACGCCGTCGTCGGCCTGATGAACGACGGCGTCGATCTCGAAGATGTCGCGGATGGTCTCGCGCGTGACGATCTTGCTGCGCGGGCCGTCGGCGGCGAGCCTGCCGCCGTTCAGGACGATCAGCCGGTCGGCGAAGCGGATCGCGAGGTTGAGGTCGTGCAGGATCGCGATGACAGCGGTGCCGCCTGCGGCGCGGCGGCGCGCGGCTTCGACGAGGTCGATCTGGTGGCGCAGGTCGAGGCTCGATGTCGGCTCGTCCAGCAGCAGGAGCCCCGGCCCATGCTCGGCCTCGCCGCAGGCGAGCTGCACCAGCACGCGGGCGAAATGGGTGCGCTGCTGCTCGCCGCCCGATAGCGTCGGCAATTGCCGTTCGCGGAAATGTGCGAGGCCAACCTCGTCCAGCGCGGCGTCGACGAGCGACACGGCATCGCGCAGGCTGCGGTCGCCCGCGCCCATCAGCACGATCTCCTCGACCGTGAAGGGGAAGGTGACGTTGATGTGCTGGGACAGCATCGCGCGGCGCGCGGCAAGCTCGCGCGGCGTATAACTGCTGATGTCGCGCTGCTTCAGGTGCACCTCGCCCTCGCTCGGGCGGAGATCGCCGGAGAGCAGCCGCAGCAGCGTCGACTTGCCGGCGCCGTTCGGGCCGATGATGGCGACCATCTCGCCGGCTTCAACCGATAGGCCGACCCCATCGAGCAGCGTGGCGCGGCCGGCGCGCTTGCTTAAGCGTCGCGCCTCGATCACGGCGCTCATAGCGAGGCGAGCCCGCGCTGGCGCAGCAGGATGCCGAGGAAGACCGGCGCGCCGACTGCCGCGGTCAAGATGCCGATCGGCATCTCCGCAGGCGCCACGATCGTGCGCGCCAGCGTGTCGGCGCCGACCATCAGGATCGCGCCGAGCAGCACCGAGGCCGGCAGCAGCAGGCGATGCGCAGGTCCAATAACGAGACGCAGCAGATGCGGCACGACGATGCCGACGAAGCCGATGACGCCGCTGATCGACACCGCGACCCCGGTCATGGCGGAGACCATGACGATCGAGATCCGCTTGAGGCGCTCGACGTCGACGCCGCCGTGAAACGCGTCGGCCTCGCCGAGCACCAGCAGGTCGAGGCCGCGGGCAATATGCGCGCAGGCGCCGAGCCCGATGATGAGGATCGGCGCGAGCACGGCGGCCTTGGTCCAGGTCGCGCCGCTCATCGAGCCCAGCAGCCAGAATGTAATGTCGCGAAGCTGGCGGTCGTCGGCGATGAACACCAGCAGCCCGATGCCGGCATTGGTGATGGCGGTGATGGCGACGCCGGCGAGCAGGAAGATCGCGATCGAGGTCCGCCCCGCGCGGCTGGAGATGCCGTAAAGGATCGCGGTCGTGACCAGCGATCCCGCAAAGGCCGCGAGCGGCAACAGCTCGGTTTGAAGGAAACGCAGCGTCTCGCCGAAGCGCGAGTCCGTGAACACGATCGCGCTTGCCGCCGCCAGCGCGCCGCCGCTGGAGACGCCGACCAGCGCGGGATCGGCGAGCGGATTGCGAAACAATCCTTGCATGATGGCGCCGGCCGCGGCGAGCAGGCCGCCGACCATCGCGGTCGCCGCGATCCGGGGAATGCGGATCGACCACAGCACCAGCTGGTCGCGCGTCGTTACGGCGTCGGCGGTGGTGTTACCTGCGAGACCGAGCGCGGCGGGCAAGCGAGAGAGGGGAATGCCGGCTGCGCCCACGGTCAGCGCGACGATGGCGGTGGCCGCGAGGATCACCAAGAGGAGAGGAATGGCAATCGACGTAAATCGCCGTCCTGCGCTCGCGCGCCGCGGGCTCCGCGAGTCCGTCCCGATCGCCACGCTCATTGCCGGCAGTTCGCCGCCGACAGAGCCGACGTGAAGGCGCCGCCGTTAGCCAATGCCGGATAGAGTTTGACGGAGAGATCGCGGGCCGCCGCGGCCGTGCGCGGGCCGAAGCCGAGCAGATAGAGCCCGTCCATCGTGATAAAACTCTTGTTGGCCGCGACCGGCGTCAGGGCGAAGCCGGGATGGGCGTAGACCGCGTCGGCCTGGAGCGAGTCCTTGCCGCGCTCGATCGACAGCACGACGTCGGGTTTTGCCGCGACGATCGCCTCGTCGCCGATGTTCTTGTAGCCGTCGTAATCCTCGACCGCGTTGGTGGCGCCCGCGAGCTGGATGATCTCGTCGGCGGCGGTCTTGTGACCGGCGACCATCGCCCGTCCGTTCAGGAGCGACATCACGAACATCACGCGGACCGGCTTCGTGACCTTGGCGCGCAGTGCGCGCAACTGCGCAAGATCCGCAGCCACTGCGGTCGCCAGGCACTCGGCGCGTGCATCGACGCCCATGGCATGGCCGACCAGCTTGATCTTCTCGATCAGGCCTTCCTCCGAGAAGGTCTCGGGCACCAGCACCAGCGGCACCTTCGCCGTCTCCAGGAGGTCCATGGTCTCGCGCGGGCCCGATCCCTGGATCGCCAGGATCAGGGTCGGGTTGAGGCCCAGCACGCCCTCGGCCGAAATCTGGCGCATGTAGCCGACATTGGGTTTGTCGTGCAGCGCCGCTGCCGGATACAGGCTCGTGGTGTCGACGCCGACCAGGCGGCTCTCCAGCCCGAGCGCATAGAGGATCTCGGTAATGGCGCCGCCGATCGAGACCGTGCGGGCGAAGTCGGCAACGGCGACATCGCGATTGCGCGCATCATGCACCGTGATACCGGCGGCGTGCGCGGTCGAGGCGAGCGCGATGGTGCCGGTGAACAGGAGGTTTGCGAGGGTGCGACAAAATGTCATTGCAGGTTACTTCGTCAGGATCAGCTTGTTCTGCGAGGTCAGGCGAAGGCGATAGGCGTCCTCGCCATGCGCGATGATGATCTCGCGCTCCGCCGCAAACAGCTCGCGGCTGTCGATCCGGCTCCCGCGTATGGTCAAACTTCTCGTTGTTGCAGAAGGGCTTTGTGTCGGCCCTGCCGCATCGCCGCTATTGTCTCCGGACGTTGCTGACATGGTAGGTGTGATGCGCTTTCGAAATTTCAGATGCGTCTTGTTTGTATAAGCGGCATCAGGCGCATTCCAACGGCGGCAATTTACAATCGATATAAACTGCAACCCGATGACATTGACCGTCAGGGTGTTGCCACGTAACCAAATGGAACAATGCGGGCCGGGGGGCCTGCACCAGAGAATAGCCAGCCAGTCGCTCGCCGCGCGAGCGCACGCCAGCCAAACAAGACATATCATGATTGGGTTGGGTGTATGGCTGACGGGGCTAGGTATTCGCGCGCGCTGATTTTGGGTGCGTCGGTGGTTTCAATTGCGGCGGTGTCGCCGGTGAGCAGCTTTGCGCAGACCGCGGATCAAACCGCGCAATCATCCAAGCCGGCGAAGCCCAAACAGGCCAAGCGCAATCCGGCCAAGCCGCAAGCTGTTCAGCAGCAGGCCAGCACCAGCGTGTGGGATGCACGCGCGCAGGCGATTGTCGGCGTCCAGGCGCTCGACACCATCACGGCCGCCGCCTCCAAGACCGACGAGCGCGCGGTCGATGCGCTCGCACCGGTCAGCGTTGTGACTTCGGCGCAGATCCAAAGTCGCCAGGCCAGCACGGTCGGCGATCTCATCTATAATGTACCGGGCGTATGGGTTCAGAACCGCGGTGACGAGCCGTCGACCTCGATCAATATCCGCGGTCTGCAGGATTTCGGCCGGGTCGCCGTCGTTGTCGACGGCGCGCGGCAGAATTATCAGCGCACGGGCCATTTCGCCAACGGCTCGTTCTTCCTCAACCCCGAATTGATCAGCGGCATCGACATCGTTCGTGGTCCGACCGCCAACATCTACGGCTCCGGTGCGATCGGCGGCGTGGCATCGTTCCGCACCAAGGACATCGAGGACGTCGTGCGTGCCGGCGAGCGCTGGGGCGTCGATGTCAAGACCATCCTTGGCAGCAATTACGGACGCGCGCTCGGTTCGGCCTTCGGCGGTGTTCACGTCAATCCGAACGTGGATGTGTTCGCGGGCGGCACCTATTCGACGCAGGAGAGCTACAAAGACGGCACCGGCTTCGAGGTCGCCAACACCGGCAACCGGCTCACCAGCGGCATCGCCAAGCTGACGGTGCGCCCGGCCGACGGGCACGAGATCAAGCTCGGCACCATCTTCCAGGAGGACATCTACAGCGTGGGTCAGCCGCCGCGCCGTGCCGGCGATCCCAACTCGACCAATGCGAACGGCGCCAACAACCTGAGCGGCACGTCGATCTACAGGTCCGACGTCAAGAACTACACCACGACGCTCGGCTGGAAATATTCGCAGCCGGATGACCAGTGGTTCGACTGGGATGCGAAGGTCTACTGGAATCGCACCGAGAACGACCAGGTCAAGACCGCGCATACCAGCACGACGCCGTCGGTCTTCTGTGGCGGCGTGCCCGGCAATGCCGTGTCCGGCTGTATCGGCAGCAACCGCGGATATCTGCTCGATACGGTCGGCGTCGACGTGTACAACACCACGCGCTTCGATACCGGCAGCTGGCGTCACGCGGTGACCTACGGACTGGACGCTTTCCAGGACAGGGTGTCGACGCAGGACAGGACCGGCACTTCGGAAGTGACGACGCCCGGCGGTCAGCGTACGGTCTCCGGCGGTTTCGTGCAGTGGAAGGCGAACTATACCTCGATGCTCGAGGTGATCGGCGCGCTTCGTTATGACAATTATCAGCTCTCCTCGGCATCCTCGTCGTCCGGCGGCGACCGTTTGTCGCCGAAGATCACCGTCGGGCTCGTTCCCACGGCGGTCGTGACGCCCTATGTCAGCTACGCCGAAGGTTATCGCGCGCCGTCGATCACGGAAACGCTGGTCAGCGGTCCGCATTCGGGCGCGACGATCAACGACTCGTTCTTCCGCTGTCCGTCGGGCACGCCGGGCCCAGGCGCGGATTCGACCTTCTGCTTCGTTCCGAATCCGAATCTGCGGCCCGAGGTCGGCAAGAACAAGGAGATCGGCTTCAACATCAAGAAGAACGATCTGTTCACGGCCGGCGATACGCTGCGCGGCAAGATCAACGTGTTCCGCAACGACATCTCCGACTTCATCGATCAGGTCGCCTATGGAAATCCGCTGGTGGTCCCCACCGGCCCGCCGCCGGCGCCCTCCATCACCGTGCTTCCGTTCCTGCAATATCAGAACGTCGCGTCCGCCCGCATCCAAGGTGTCGAGGCCGAGGCGATGTACGACGCGAACACCTGGTTCTTCGGCCTCTCCGGCTCTTACCAGAACGGCAAAAACCTCCAGACGGGATTTGGCCTGTACAGCGTTCCGCCGCAGAAGGTCACGACGACCGCCGGCGTGCGGTTGCTGGACCGGACCCTGATCCTCTCGGTGATGTGGACGTCGGTGATCGCGAACACCGACATCCCGCCGACCTATACGCCGGCGACGTCGTACGATCTCGTCAACCTCTACGCCCAGTATCAGCCGCGGCCCGATCTCACGCTCAACTTCTCGGTCGAAAATCTTCTCAACCAGTACTACCGGCCTTACGCCATTCCGGTCGGCAGCACGGGCGATACGCAAAACGACGTGAAATGGGCGAGCGCCGGCCCCGGGCTCGTGGTCAAGGGAGGCCTGAAGTACCACTTCGGCGGCATCTAAGGAGTACGCCGACGACAGCAAGCGGGACGCCGTATTGACCGCCAGAGCCACGCTGATGTCCCAGCGTGGCTTCGGCACGTTCTGAAACATCCGCTCGGCATTCGCCGATCAACAAGACTGACAGGAGAAAAATCTGATGTTCATCGCAATGAATCGTTTCCAGGTGAAGCTCGGCTCGGAAGCTGCTTTCGAGACCGTCTGGCGCACCCGCGAATCCTATCTCGGCAGCATGGCCGGCTTCGTTGAATTCCATCTGCTGAAGGGGCCGCTGCTCGAGGACCACACGCTGTATTCCTCGCACACGGTCTGGGTCGACAAGGCGGCGTTCGAGGCCTGGACGCGGTCGGACGAATTCCGTCGCGCTCACGCGCGCGCCGACAACAAGACCGGCGAAAGCCTCTATCTCGGCCATCCCAAGTTCGAAGGGTTCGAGGTCATCATGACCGAGCGCAAGACGAACGCGGCCGCTTGAGATCGCGGCCGATCACGAAAGGGAGCCGGACATGCTGAGCACCGATCTCGCCGATCTCAAGGCGTATATGGCTGACAATCCCGGTGCGGTGATCGAGGACGTTGCGCGCGAGCGCAAGGTCACTCCGCGCGCGGTGATCGAGGCGCTGCCGTCGTCGATGGTCCGCGTTGGTGGCGGCGAGCATTTCGCCGCCGCCATGCAGGACATCGCCGCGTGGGGCGAGATCACGCTGATTGTGCATACGGATGACGCGATCTTCGAGTTCACGGGCGCGGTCCCGGCGGGCGAGGTCGGCCGCGGCTATTTCAACCTGATGCAGCCGAAGGGATTGCACGGCCACCTCCGCCACGAGCGCTGCGGGGCCTTGGCCTTCGTCGAGCGTCCCTTCATGGGCAAGACCTCGGCCTTCGTCGCGTTCGTCAATGCCGACGGCGGCATCATGTTCAAGGTCTTCGTCGGCCGCGACGAGACCCGGGCGCTGCGGGCGGACCAGCTCGTGCGATTCCGGCAACTGGCGGACCGCGTCGCGGCATAATTTCATTCTGTCTGTCGGGAGATCAGGATGCAGAGCAATTTTGGGCTTCGGCATGTGATCCTAACAATTGGGCTGGTGCTCGCGCCGGCCCCGGCCTTCGCGATCGACGAAGCGCTGTTGCCGCGCAATCTGTCGCCCTGGGGCATGTTCCTCGGTGCCGACATCATCGTGAAGACGGTGATGGTCGGGCTCGCCGTCGCCTCGCTGGTGACGTGGACGGTGTGGCTCGCTAAGACCATCGAGCTGCGCCGCAAGAGCACGCTCGCCGTGCAGCGGACGCGCGCGCTCGAGGGCAGGATGAAGCTGGCGGAGGCGGCGGAGCGGACCGGCGACGCGCATGATGCGGTCGCCCAGCTCATCCAGTCCTGCGCGAAGGAGGCCGAGCTCTCCGGCGGCATTGTCGATGACGGCCTCCAGGAGCGCGTGGCGTTGCGGCTGGAACGGGTCGAGGCCGCGATGTCCAGGCAGATCGCGCGCGGGACCGGCGTGCTCGCGACCATCGGCGCCACCGCGCCGTTCGTCGGCTTGTTCGGCACGGTCTGGGGCATCATGAACTCCTTCATCGGCATCTCCGAGAGCCACACCACGAGCCTTGCGGTGGTCGCGCCCGGCATCGCCGAGGCGCTGCTTGCGACAGCGCTCGGACTCGTCGCCGCGATCCCGGCGGTCGTGATCTACAACCATCTCGTCCGCGGCATCGCCAATTACCGCGCGCTGCTCGGGGACGCCTCGGCGCAGCTCATGCTGCTGGTCAGCCGGCAGCGCGACAACAGAGAGTTCCGTTTGGCGCGGGCGGCGGAGTAGGCCATGGCTGCGAAGCTCGGCGCACGCGGGGGATCGCCGCTGAGGCGCGGCGACCCCGGCGATCTCGACGTCACCCATGAGATCAATGTCACGCCGTTCATCGACGTGATGCTGGTGCTGCTGATCATCTTCATGGTGGCGGCCCCGCTCGCCACCGTCGACATCGGCGTCGAGCTGCCGGCCACCGCCGCCGAGCCGGCGCCGCGGCCGGACAAGCCCACCTTCGTGACGGTGAAGCCGGATCTCACCGTCGCCGTCGGCGAGGAGACAATGGCACGCGAAGGCCTCGTCACGGCGCTCGATGCCGCCACCAAGGGCCGCAAGGAGGAGCGCATCTATCTGCGCGCCGACAAGGCTGTCTCTTATGGCGACCTGATGGAGGTGATGAACACCTTGCGCAATGGCGGCTATCTCAAGGTCGCCCTGGTCGGCCTCGACGGACGCAGCTGATGTCGGCGAGCGCTTTTGCCCTGCATGAACCGCTCGGCGAGCGCGAAACGGCGCGTTGGGGCGTTTCGGCCGCGGTGATCGTGGCGTTGCATGTCATCGCTGCGGTGATCGCGATGAATTGGGTGCGGTCGCAACCGGAGCAGGGCGTCACCCTGCCTGCGGTCATGATCGACATGGCTCCGATCACGTCGGCGCCGCAGGCGACGCCGGATGACGTGGTGCCGGGGCCGGTGATGAAGGAGGCCGATGCCTCACCGCCGGAGCCGATGCAGCGGCAGGCGGTCGAGGAGACCATCGCGCCGACACCGCCGCAGGAGAAGCCCGACGTGGTGGCGCCGCCGGAGCAGAAGCTCGAGCCGACACCGGACAAGCCGGAGCCCGCGAAAATCGTGCCGCAGGAAAAGCCGGCGCCCGAAAAGCCGAAAGTAGTTCGTCCGGAGGCAAAGAAGCCGTCGGAGGCGCGCCCCGCGCCTCGCACCAGCGCGCCGCCGCGCGCCGAGCGGGAGGCGCCTGCAGCGTCCGCCATGAGCGCGGGCGCGATCGCATCACTGGTTGCGACCTACAATCAGCGCGTCCGTGCGCATCTGATGCGCCTTCACTCCTATCCGTCCGGCGGCAACGGTCAGCGCGGGGTGGTCCGGGTGAGTTTCACGATCGGCCGTAACGGCCAGGTCACGTCCAGCCGCATCGCTTCGTCCGGCGTTGCCGCGTTCGATGCCAAGGCCACGTCGATGATCCACCAGGCCTCGCCGTTCCCGCCGATCCCGGCGGAGATCAAGAACAGCTCGATGAGCTTTACCGTTCCGGTGGACTTTATCGTGCGGTGAGGTTGCTCTCTCACTCCCTCGCCCCGTTCTTACGGGGAGGGGTGGTGAGGGGCTGTCTCCGCGCACTCATCGAGAGTGCGGGAATGGAGTTCTATCCTCGTCATTGCGAGCGCAGCGACGCAATCCAGACTGCCTCTGCGGAGAGACTCTGGATTGCTTCGCTGCGCTCGCAATGACGGAGGGTGAGGCGCCACTGTCGGTTCCTTCCCTCTCCCCGTGAGAACGGGGGAGAGGGAAGAGAGCGTCGGCTTACTTCGCCTTCAGGAAATCCGCGACCTCGAGCAGCATGAACTCGTCGTCGTCGGCCTTGTTGGGATCGCGGCTGGACGAGAACGGCAGGTTGTTGTCGTTGCCGACGATGATGTGGGTGTCGTCGACGCGATCGACGTTCTCGATGGTGAAGAACGGGAAGGTGTAGACGCCGTCATTGAGGGCTTTGCGCGCCTTCTTGTCGGGGTCCTGGATCTTCATCAGGTCGATATAGCCGATCTTGCGCACGGGCTTGCCGACATTGGCGTCGGTCAGCTCGATCTTGTAGACGCGCTTGAACTTGGCGATGTCGGGGAAGCAGTTCTCGCCGCGGGTGCCTTGCGGGCAGGCTTTGTCGGCCGTGCCTTCGCCGTTGTCGCGCTCGATGATGAGGCCGGAGGCCTGATCGATCATGTTGAAGTCGCCGATGGCGTTGCCATTCTGCTCGAACACATACTGCCAGTAGCGGCCAGTGAATTTTTCGGCGGCGACGTCGAATTCGAGGATGCGGGAGGCTTCCTTGCCGTCGACCTTCTCCCAGTCCTTCTTGTCGGCGTCCCACAGCGGCCCCTCGAGCAGGCCGTAGAGGAACTTGCCGTCCTTGGACGACGCAAAGCCCTCATAGCCCTTGGAGCGGCGGAGGTTGACGTTGGTGTAGGTCGCGCCCGGCGCGCCCGGCGTCGCCACGGCCCAGTTGTCGGGCGAGCGCACCGGCTTGCCGTCGGCAACCGTCTCGAACACGCCGAGGATCTTGCCGGTCTTGTCGGCCTTCAGGATATAGGGGCCGAACTCGTCGCCGATCCAGAAGGTGTCGCCGATGATCTGGAAGCCCTCGGTGTCGAAGTCGGAGCCGGTGAGATAACGCTTCTGGGTGTCCTCATGCACGATGCGGAACGGCACCTTCTTGTCGGGATCGTGCAGGAAGATGGTTTCCTGGCGCTCGATCTTGCCGCTGGCCCAATCCATCTTGTAGCGGTTCAGGTACAGCATCGAATCCGGCGAGTTGGCGCGCGCGCCCATGCCGTTGTCGGTGATGACCCAGTAGCTGCCGTCGGACATGTGCTTGATGCCGGAATGGCCCTGCAACGGCTGGCCCTTGAACGGCAGCGACACGCCGGTCGCACGCTCATAGGACCTGCCCATCACGGTGCCGAGCGCGTCGACGCGCTTGCCGGTGGTGTATTTGCCCGAGGTCTTGAGATCGGCAGGCGCGTCGGCCGGCGCGTCGATGAAGGTCGCGGCCGGCATCACCACGTGGCCGGCGAGCTTCGCCGGGAATTCACCCTCGTTCTGTGCAAGCGCGGTGCTCGCGGTGAGAATGATCGTTGCGACGGTGCTGAGAAAAGTCGCGCGCATGTGCGTCTCCTGTTAGTGGACGACGCCTTATGCGGATCGCATGTTGCAGTTTTGTGAAGGCGGGCCAAACGCCGCAGCAGCTATTGTTTCGGCGGTGCCGGAGAGCGCGCCGGAATCTCGAAGCTGACGGTCTTGCTGTCGATCACGCGGTGCGTGGGATCGGCCAACTCGAACAGTACCTTGTGCGGGCCCGGAGGCAGTCCGACCACGATCACGGTCTCGCCACTGGCATCGACAAAATGCCAGGGCGCATCATCGACCGTGATGTGAACGTGACCGATGCGCGGCGACACGTCGAGCGCGCCCTTGCCGAACACCGGTACGATCCGGAGATTTTCCGTGGTGTACTGGATGAAGACGAGGCCCTGCGCCAGTTGTTCGGCCAGCGGTGGATCGACGATCAGGCGGGCGGGCGCCTGCTTGTCGATGGCAACCAGCGGAGAGGGCCCGCGCACGTCGCGGGCGCTTTGGGCGACGGCGGCTGCCGCAAACTTTGTGGAGACCGCCAGAGCGGCCACGACGTCGAGGGCCGCGTTCATGTTCGTTCCTTCCAGATTATCAGGCGATCTTGCGGCCGAGGAAGTCGCGGATCAGCGGAACCATCTCGTCGAATCTGTCCTCGAGCGCGAAATGACCGGTGTTGATCAGGTGAAACTCTACTTGCGGCAGGTCGCGCTTGTAGGGATGGGCGCCGTCGGCCGGGAAGATGAAATCGTTCTTGCCCCAGACGATCAGCGTCGGCGGCTTGTGCTTGCGGAAGTAGGCTTGCACCGCGGGATACAGCGGCAGATTGGTCCGGTAATCGTAGAACAGGTCCATCTGGATGTCGCTGTTGCCGGGCCGGTCGAGCAGCGCCTGATCTTGTACCCAATTGTCGGGTGAAATCCGACTTACGTCCGACATGCCGTCGGTGTACTGGAATTTCGTCGTTTCCAGCGTCACCAGCTTCATCAGTGCCTGTCGACTGGTATCGGACCCGTCGGCCCAGTATTGCTTGATCGGATTCCAGAACTCCTTCAGCCCTTCGTCATAGGCGTTGCCGTTCTGCACGATCAGGCCGCTGACGCGCTCGGGATGCTTGAGCGCCAGCCGCCAGCCGACCGGGGCGCCGTAATCCATGACGTACATCGCATAGCGGGTGACCCCGACTTGGCCGAGCAGGCCGTCAACGAGTTCGCCGAAGCGATCGAAGGTGTATTTGAACGACGTGCGCGGCGGCATGTCGCTCTGGCCGTAGCCGGGGTAGTCGGGAGCGATCACGTGATAGCGGTCCGCCAGAGCCGGGATCAGGTTGCGAAACATGTGCGAGGAGGTCGGAAAGCCGTGCAGCAGCAGCACCACCGGTGCATCCTTGGGCCCCGCTTCGCGGTAGAAGATCTTGATCCCGTCGACGGATTTGGTTCGATGGTAGACGACCGGATAAGAACCGGTGGCGCCGCGGCCGTCACGCTGCGGTTTCGCCGATGCATCCGGCGAAGCGGTGGCAGCGGCGATTCCGGACAATCCAAGGACCAGGCAACGACGATCGATACGGGTTTGTGGCGGCGTGACCTCTGCACTTTTCATGTCGATCTCCCTGTCCAGAATCGGTGGCTTTGCGGACGTCAGTCGTCCGCGGCTTCAAACGCCCTGGTAGACCAGCCGGGTGAAGAAGCCGGGGTCGATCACGAACTGCCCCCATATCGCATCGAAGGCCGCGGTCGGTTTGGCGGCCACGGCTTCGTCCCGCGTTCGTCCCTGGCTCTTGAGACGGGCGACGTTGTCGCGGATCGTCACCAGCATGTCGCGAAACGCCTGGAGTTCGGCTCTGTTGCCAACCGGCTTGCCGTGACCGGAGATCACGATCGTATCCTGTCCGGTCGCTGCGAGATTGGCTTCGGAAGCCGCGATCATCCCGTTGATGCTGCCGCCGGTCGAGTAATCGATGAACGGATAGATGCCGTTCCAGAAGGTATCGCCGACATGAACGACGTTGGCTTCTGCAAAGGTGACGGAGATGTCGCTGTCGGTATGCGCGGGCCCGTAATATTTCAGGCCGATCGAGGTTCCGTTGAGTCTGAGCTCATGGGTGCTGGAAAATACGTCGCCGGGGATGCCGCCTGGTCCCAGCGGAAGGAAATTGTAGTCCCAGTCCTCTACGCGCTGAACTTCGAGGAGGTACTTTCGCGTGTTCTCCTGCGCGATGATCCTGGCGCCAGCGGAATGGAGCCATTCGTTGCCATCGGCGTGATCGAAATGCCAGTGGGTGTTGACGAGATGGGTGACGGGATCGGCGCCGAGATCGGCCATCGCTTTGGTGAGCTGGGGACGCGAGACGCGGATGCCGGCATCGACTAAAACCTTGCCGTCGGGACCGGTCAGGACCGCGACATTTCCGCCGGAGCCTTCGAGCACGGCTATGTTGCCTCGGAGTTTGTGCGTGGTGATCGGCGATGTCGCCGCACTGTCCTTGATCAGGCTGACAAGGCCTCGCGCTTCAGCGTAGGCCTGCCGCGGCGAAAGCCAACCGTTAGTAGCGGCAATCGTCGCGCCGCTCAGGCAGCAGAGACAGAAATTGCGGCGCGACAGCAGGGCTCTGGTCTCTAACTCCATAGCGTCCTCGATTGACGGCCGGGCGACGGCATTCAAAACGCACGGCGGCTTTGCGCATATCCACCGCGTAGCCGATTGTCGCTGTGGGGAGCAGACGGTATGCTTGAGAAGCACCTTCTCAAGATATGGAAAGCGTATCCGATGGACCGGTTGGAGGCAATGTCGGTGATCGTCGCGGTCACTGAGACAGGAAGCTTCTCAGCCGCTTCGCGGCGCCTCAACACGCCGGTCGCGACAGTCAGCCGCACGGTCGCCGAGCTGGAGGCGCGGTTGAAGGCCCAACTATTTCAGCGATCCTCGCGCCAGATGAAGCTGACCGATGTCGGACGATCCTACATCGAAGCCTGCAAGCGCATTATCGGGCAGGTAGACGACGCGGAGCGCGAGGTCTCCGGCGAGTACAGGATTCCGAAAGGAGATCTCGCGGTCACGTCGCCCTGGGGGCTCGGACACATGCACCTGTTGCCGATCGCGCTCGAATTCATGGATGCCTTTCCAGACATCGCGCTACGGCTCGTCCTGACCGACCGCATTGTCAACACGGCCGAGGAGAATATCGACATTTCGGTTCGCATCGGCAACCTCCCGGACAGCAACCTGATCGCGACCCGAGTCGGCTCGGTCCGGTTCGTGCTCTGTGCGAGTCCCGGTTATGTTGCCAAGCACGGCCAACCGAAGGTGCCTGCCGATCTGGCTGCTCATGACTGTATCAGTATCGACAGCCTCGCGGCTCAGCGGAACTGGAAGTTCGTCATCGACGGCCGCGAAGTAGCGGTGCCGATCCGGTCGAGATTGACTTTGAGCGACTCCGAGGCTGCGGTCGAAGCCGCGATCGCGGGTGCCGGCATCACCCGCGTCATGTCGTACAAGATGGAAGCCGCACGGCGCGCCGGAAAGCTCGTTTTGATGCTGGAACCATTCGAACAGGCGCCATGGCCGGTGCATATCGTCTACGCGGAGCGCAAGCCCGAGCCACTCAAGCTCCGATCTTTTCTCGACTGGGCCACGCCGCGCCTTAAGGAGCGGCTCGCTTAGCTCGTGTTACTCCTTCACCGCACCGGTCAGCGAGGACACGTAGTAATCGACGAACAGCGAATAGAAGATCGCAACCGGCAGCGAGCCGAGCAGTGATCCCGCCATCAGCGCGCCCCACTGGTAGACGTCGCCGGTGACGAGCTCGGTCAGGATCGCGACCGGCACGGTCTTGTTGGCGCCGCTCTGGATGAAGGCGAGCGCGTAGATGAACTCGTTCCACGACAGCGTGAAGGAGAAGATGCCGGCCGAGATCAGGCCGGGCACGGCGAGCGGCAGCGTGATCCGCCGCAGGATCTGGAGCCTCGTGGCGCCGTCGACCAGCGCGCATTCCTCGAGCTCGTAGGGGATCGACTTGAAATAGCCGATCAGCAGCCAGGTGCAGAACGGCACCAGGAAGGTGGGATAGACCAGGATCAGCGCCAGCGGGCTGTCGAACAGGCCGAACTGCACCACGACGGTGGCGAGCGGGATGAACAGGATCGACGGTGGCACGAGGTAAGCGAGATAGATGCCGAGGCCCACATAAGGACTGCCGCGGAAGCGCAGCCGTTCGATGGCATAGGCGGCGAGCGTGCTCGCGATCAGCGACAGCGTGGTCGACCCGATCGCCACAATCATCGTTGTCCACAGCCAGCGCGGATAGGCGGTGTCGAACAGCAGGTGCTTGACGTGCGCCAGCGTCGGCGAAGTGATCCAGAACGGGTTGTGATCCTTAAAATTCATCAGCTCTGCGTTCGGCTTGAACGACGTGATCGCCATCCAGTAGAACGGAAACAGCAGGATCAGCACGAAGCAGCCGAGCGGCAGGTAGATCATCATCAGCCGCCGCAGCCCGGAATCCCAAGCCATGGTGTCGGGCGGTGTGTTGGCGGCGGCGGCCGGCTGCGCGACAGTGTCAGTCATTGGCCTCTCCCTGCTGCCATTTGCGGCGCGCCAGCCCGAAATAGGAGAACAGCGTCGCGAACACCAGGAACGGGATCATCGACACCGCGATCGCGGCACCTTCGCCGAGCTCGCCGCCGGCAATGCCGCGCTGGAACGCGAGCGTCGCCAGCAAATGGGTCGAGTTCACCGGGCCGCCGCGGGTGATGGCGTAGACGAGCTGGAAGT
Organism: Bradyrhizobium sp. 61; assembly: GCF_023073075.1. Lineage (NCBI taxonomy): Bacteria > Pseudomonadati > Pseudomonadota > Alphaproteobacteria > Hyphomicrobiales > Nitrobacteraceae > Bradyrhizobium > Bradyrhizobium sp. 61. The sequence continues at coordinate 306,375 of NZ_JADPIU010000052.1, forward strand.
CCGTGAAGGTGAAGATGATCGAGAAGGTCATGACGATCGCGAGGATCGGCATCATCATCGGGAAGGTGATGTAGCGGAAGCGCTGCCAGGCGCTGGCGCCGTCGAGCATCGCGGCCTCGTAGAGCGAAGGCGAAATGGTCTGCAGGCCCGCGAGCAGCGAGATCGCGACGAAGGGGATGCCGCGCCAGATATTCGCCGCGATTAGCGAGAAGCGCGCCGGCCAGGGCGCGCCGAGGAAGTCGATGTTGGTGCTGCGCCAATGCAGCACGTCGACCAGCAAATAGGAGATGATCGAGAATTGCGGATCGTAGATCCACCAGAACGCGAGCGCCGAGAGCACCGTCGGCACGATCCAGGGCAGCAGCACGATGGCGCGGAGCAGGCTCTTGAACGGAAAATGGTTGTTGAGCAGCAGCGCGAGCCAGAAGCCGAGCGCGAACTTTCCGAAGGTCGCGACCGCCGTATAGAACACGCTGTAGAACACCGCGCCCCACCAGAGGGGATCGGTGAGCAGATACTGGAAATTCTCAAGGCCCACGAAGACGCCACGTCGGCCGATCGTGGTGTCGGTGAAGGCGAGCCAGATGCCGAGACCGAGCGGATAGGTCAGAAACACCGCGAGGAGCCCGATCGCGGGCGCCAGGCACATCACGATCAGGAACGGCTTGTAGTCGAACAACCGCACCAGCCAGGATTGCTGCCGGTGCGCCAGTACGGGGGTGGAGAGAGTGGTCACGGACATCGGGTCGTTGTCCTGTTCTAGGCTGTTACCACACCGCCATTGCGAGCGAAGCGACTTGTCCGCCGTAGCTTTGGCGAAGGCAGAAGCAATCCAGTCTGTCTCCGCAGTTGCAGTCTGGATTGCTTCGTCGCGTCGCTCCTCGCAATGACGGCCGCGTTGTCGTCGGCCGCTACCTCTGTCTGCGGAAGTACCGCTTGCAGCGCTGTTCCGCTTCCGCAGCCGCGGCTTCGGGCGTCGCCGCACCGGTCGCGACCGAGGCGAACATCTGCACCGTCACATAGTCCGCACGCACCGCACCTGTGGCGGTCGAAATCGGACCCTTGTAGCCGGCGTAATACGTGCTGTTCATGGTGTCCCTGAAGATCGCGACCTTGGGATCGCCCTTCCACACCGCCGCATCGGCGTAGGCCGCAAGCGGTTGCGACCAGTAACCGCTGTTGGCGTTGAGCCACGGCTCGTACTGGTCCTTCTCCAGCATGAACTGCAGGAAGGCCTTCGCCGCGTTCGGATACTGGCTGTGCTTGAACACCATGGCGTTCAGCGTCAGTCCCGACATCGGCGAGATCGGTGCAAGGCCCTTCGGCAGCAGCTGATGTTCGGAATCCTCGGCGATCGCCGCGGTCGCCGGATCGTTCTTCAGCGAAAAATACAGCGAGACGCCGTTCGCCGTCAGCCCGATTTCCTGCGAGGAATAGGCGCGATTGTTGCTGACGTCGTTCCAGGACGGCGTACCGGCGATGAAGGTCGGGTAGAGCTCCTTCACGAAATTCAGCGCCGCGATGGTCTCCTTGCTGTTGATGGTGACATTGCCTTCCTCATCTAGCAGCGAGGCATTGTGCGACCACATCATCCAGTCCGCAAAGCCGTTGCCGTCGCCGACGGCATTGCCCAGCGCAAAGCCAGCGGGCTTGCCGGCCTTCTGCAGCTTCTTGCAGAGGTCCAGGAGCCCGGCATGATCGTCCGGCGCCTTGTCGAACCCGACGGATTTGAGGATGGATTTGCGATAGATCAGGGGACCGGCGGTGGCCCCGAACGGGAGCCCGATCCAGGTATCGCTCTTGGCCTTTTTGCCGTAGGCCTTCGCAAGGTTCTGCCAGCCGCCATACTTCTTGCCGAGATAGTCGGCGACGTCGGTCAGCTCGATCAGCTTGTCGACATAGATGTGCGGCGCGTCGGAGAAGCCGATGATGATGTCGGGGCCGGCGCCGGAATTTGAGGTCACCGCGGTCTGCTGGTTGATGTCCTCCCAGCCGACGAAATCGACCTTGACCTCGACCCCGGTCTCCTTGGTGAATTTAGCCGCGTTGGCGCGGAATACGTCTTCGTCGGCCTGGACGAAGCGCACCGGCCGCAGCATGCGCAGGGTTGCACCCTTCTCGATCGGCAGTTTCGGTGCGGGGACGTCCGCGGCCTTGATCGTGGATTGGGCGTGCGCTGCAACACCGGTTGCCGCGAGCGCCGTAGCGGACAGGCCCAGAGCCAAGGCATCACGACGGGTGATGTCGTTCCTCATCAGTTCCTCCCTATGATGTCTCCCTTCCCGGCGTTGATCGCCGGTGAAGGGCCGTTCCGATTCCCGGCGCGTTTTGCGGCCGGCCGCCTAGCTGTTCGGCCCGCGATCCATGCTGACGGGCTGCCAGCGGCGGAGCGCGGTGTCTTGCAGCACCGACGGATTGACGCAGCTTACCGGCCACATGCCCTGAAGCACCAGTGACAATTCGTAGCCCACGCGGCGCTTGCGCGCCTCGTCGAACCGTGCCGAGGCCGAGGCGACATGGGCGGTCAGCGTCACGTTCTCCATGCTGAGGATGGGATTGTTGTGCGAGGGGGGCTCCTTCTCCAGCACGTCGAGGGCGGCGTGGGCAATCCAGCCCTCCTGGAGCGCCTTGATCAGGCTTTCCTCGTCGACGGTGGCGCCTCGGCCGGTATTGATGAAAACCGATCCCTTCTTCATCTGCCGGAAGTGCTTCTCGGTCAGCATGTGATGCACCTCGGGCCTTGCAGGGGCGTGCATCGAGACGAAGTCGGATTGCGACAGCACCTCGTTCAGCGTCGCCGGGATCACGCCGTGGTCGTACATCAGCGTTTCCTGGATGAAGGGATCGTAGGCCATCATGCGCAGGCCGAACGGGGCGGCGCGCTTCGCAACTGCACGCGCGACGCGGCCGAACGAGATGAAGCCGAGCGTCTGGCCCATCAGCCGCGGGATCTTCAGCAGCGCTGGCCGGCCTTCGGCCCAGCGCCCATCGCGCACCATCCTGTCCTGCTCGACCAGGCGGCGGAAGCCGGCGAGCAGCAGCATCATGGCGTGGTCGGCGACCTCCTCGATGAAGGTATCGGGAATGTTGGTAACGGGAATGCCGCGGGCGGTCGCGGCCTTCACGTCGACGCTGTCGACGCCGACAGAGCCGAGCGTGATCACCTTGCAGCTCTCCAGCGCGTCGATGATGGTCTTGGAGATCGGGATGCCCTTGGCATAGATGGCATCGGCGTTTTTCGCGGCGGCGATGAACTCGGCCTCATTGGCGGGGGCTTCGACGATCTCGGCATCGATCGGATCGAGCGCCTCTCGCTCGAAGGAATAGTCGCTGCCTGCGACCGTGAAGCTCGCGCCCTTCGGCGTCACCACCCTGTATTTCGGCATTTCCTGCTCCCGATTTGGTCTGTCGGTTCTTGTTGTGACCCGCACCTTGTGGGCGGGCCTTTGCGTCTTTTACGCGAAATCGGAGCGGTCGCGTACAATCGTCGGTTGCCGCTGCGGCGATTTATTCGACTGTTTCGGCCTTCCGTCCGGGCTTCTACGGAGCCGCCCGTAACAGGTTGATAAGAGGTCGCCCACTAAAAGTTGAATCAAATTTATCGATTCCCTTGCGCGCCCGTATCCCATTATTGCCGGAGCTGTCCCGTGAAGTTGAGCAATCTGAAGATCGCCCCCAAGCTCGGTATCCTTGTCGGCGTCACCCTGTTCGGCCTTTGCCTCTCCGGTGTTCTCGCCGGCTATCTGATGAAGCGCGAGATGGTGAATGCGCGCATCGACCAGGCCAAGTCGATCGTCGACCTGGGTCGCAACTACGCCGCGGCGCTGAAGAAACGCGTCGATGCCGGCGAGCTGACCAAGGATGCGGCGTTGGCCGACCTTCGCCGCTACGGCAACGCGATGACCTACGACAACGGCTCGGGCTATCTGTTCGGCACGTCCTATGACGGCATCACCCAGCTCGCGCCCGATCCGAAGCAGATCGGCAGCAACCGCATGGATGTCGTGACCAACGGCCGCAAGCTCTCCGTCGAGCTGATGGACGGCGTCAAGGCCAACGGCTCGATCCTGCTCTATTATGATTACGTGAAGCCCGGCCAGGAGACGCCGATCAGCAAGATCGGTTACGCCGTCGCGGTGCCCGGCTTCGACATGTATCTCGGCACCGGCGCCTATCTCAGCGACATCGACGCCAAGATGGGCCCGGTCTACTGGCTGCTAGGTCTTGCCATGCTCGGCATCGTCATCGTCGCCGGCGGCGTTGCCTGGCTGATCAGCCGCGGCATCAGCCGCCCGCTGGAGCTGCTCGGCGCCCGCATGAAGGATCTCGCCGACGGCAAGCTCGAGGGTGAGATTCCCGGGGTTGGTCGCGGCGACGAGGTCGGCGCGATGGCCTCGACCGTCCAGATCTTCAAGGACAACGCGGTCCGCATCCGCGGCCTCGAGAAGACCGAGGCCGATGCCAAGGAGCGTGCCGCGGCGGAACGTCGCAGCGCGATGGAGGGCATCGCCAGCGATTTCGAACGCAGCGTCAACGGCATCGTCCGCTCGGTCTCCTCGGCCGCCGCCGGCATGCAGAGCACGGCGCAGTCGATGACCGCGACGGCCAGCGACGCCTCGTCGCGTGCGGCGACGGTCGGCGCCGCCTCGCAAAAAGCCTCCGGCAATGTCGGCACGGTTGCCGCAGCCGCCGAAGAATTGTCGAGCTCGGTTGCGGAAATCTCCCGCCAGGTCACGCGCTCGACCGAAGTCGCGAGCCGGGCCGTCAGCGATGCCGAGCGCACCAACGCCACCGTGCAGGTGCTCTCGACCGGCGCCGAGAAGATCGGCGAGGTCGTCAAGCTGATCCACTCGATTGCGGCGCAGACCAACCTGCTCGCGCTCAACGCCACCATCGAAGCGGCGCGCGCCGGCGAGTCCGGCCGCGGCTTCGCGGTCGTGGCCTCCGAGGTCAAGGCGCTGGCGAACCAGACCGCGAAGGCGACCGAGGAAATCTCCGCGCAAGTGGCGGCGATGCAGACCTCGACCAGCGACGCGGTCACCGCGATCTCCGGCATCACCCAGACCATCGCCGAGATGAGCGAGATCACCGCCGGCATTTCCGCTTCGATCGAGCAGCAGGGCGAAGCGACCCGCGAGATCGCCCGCAACATCCAGTCGGTCGCGGCCGGCTCGAACGAGATCAACGCCAATATCGGCAGCGTCACCTCGGCCGCGGCAGCGACCGGCTCTGCTGCCACCGACGTGCTCACCAACGCCCGCGAGCTGGACAGCCAGTCCGGCGCGCTGCGCAGCGCCGTCGACGGCTTCCTCGCCAAGGTCCGCGCGGCGTAAGTTCTTGCGCTGAACTCGTAGGGTGGGCAAAGACGCGCAAGCGCCGTGCCCACCTTTTTTCTTTTTCAACTTTTCGGCTGTCATGCCCCGCGAAGGCGGGCATCCAGTACGCCGCGGCCCATCGGGTCAATCACCAACGTCTCGGAATACTGGATCGCCCGCCCCAGTGCGCAATTGCGCACAAGGCGGGCGATGACAGCTTCCTAGACCCCCTACTGCTTCTCGATCTTCGCGTTCGTGATCAGCTTCTCCCACAGCACCAGCTGCTCGTTCACGAACGTGCCGAGCTGCTCCGGCGTGCCGGAGAAGGCGTCCATGCCGAGCGTGGCGAGCTGGGCCTTGATCTCGGGCTTCTCGACGATCTTCCTGATCTCGGCGTTAAGTCTGGTCACGATCTCCTTGGGCATGCCGGCGGGGCCGAAATAGCCTTGCCACGACGAGATGTCGAAATCCGGCACGCCGGCCTCCTGCATCGAAGGCAGGTTCGGCACCAGCGGCGAGCGGTCCTTGGTGGTGACGGCGAGCGCGCGTAGCGCGTTGCCGTTGACGTGGGGCAGGCCGGTCAGGATGTCGACGAACATCATCGAGACGCGGCCGCCCATGACGTCGTTGAGCGCCGGCGGCGAGCTCTTGTAGGGCACGTGCAGGAGATCGAGCCCGGCATTGTGCGCAAAGGTCGCACCAGACACGATCGCCGATGACGAGCCCGACGCGTAGCTCAGCTTGCCCGGATTGGCCTTGCCGTAGGCGACGAGCTCGCCGACGGTCTTGGCCGGCACCTCCGGATGAACCACCAGCATGAAGGGCAGGTCGCCGGTCCGCGCGATCGGGGTGAAATCCTTGACGGGATCGTAGGTCAGGCTCTTGAGCAGGTAGGGATTGGCCGAATGCGTGGTGTTGGTCGTCACCAGCAGCGTGTAGCCGTCGGGGGCGGCGCGCGCGACATAGGTCGCGGCGATCATGCCGTTGGCGCCCGCCTTGTTCTCGATCACGATGCCGACGCCGAGCGCCTGCGACAAATGCTGCGAGATCAGCCGCGTCGTGGTGTCGGTGCCGCTGCCGGCCGCGAACGGCAGCACCAGCGTGATGTTGCGGCTCGGATAATTGTCGGCCTGCGCGGCGGATGCGGCGGCGAGACAAAGTGCGGCTGCGCCGGCAGCGCGCAGAGCGCGGATCAGTGATGACAGCATGTCTGGACGTTCCCTCTTTTTCGTTGGCGGGGAACCTAGCTTCTCTTCGCAAAAATCGGAAGACGGGAGTTTGCTGCCCACCTCGCGGAATTATTTCACCGCAGAACCCTGGCGCGAGGCGAACACGACGCCGGCGAGCACGAGCGCATAGCCGATCAAATGAAACGGCTGGAGTTTTTCGCCGAGCAGGACGATCGCCATCGCCGAGCCGAACACCGGGACCAGATGGAAGAACGGCGCGGCGCGGTTCGGGCCGATCAGCGCCACGCCGCGGTTGAAGAAGAGATAGGCCAGCGTCGAGGGAAAGATCAGGATGTAACCCAGCGTCGCCAGCGTCACCCCGTCGAGTTGCAGGACACGGCCGCTTAGGGCTTCCCAGATCGCGGCGGGCAGCAGCATGGTCGCGCCGCAGAAGGTGGTGAAGGAGAGAAAGGAGAGCTGGTGGATCTTCGGCCGTCGCGGGATGAAGGCGGAGTAGAGCCCGAACGCCACGAGCGAAGAGGCGAACATGATGTCGCCCCTGTTGAAGCTGATGCTCGCGAGCGCGGCGAGATCGCCGCGCAGGATGATGATCAGCACGCCGAGAAGCGAGATCGCGATGCCGGCGAGCTGCGCGCCCGTCAGCCGCACGCCGAACAGCACCAGCGACCACAGCGCCACGAACAGCGGTCCGGCCGACTGGATCAGCAGCGCGTTCAGCGCCTCCGTGTATTGCATCGCCCAGTACGAGATCGCGTTGTTGAAGGCAAAGCCGACCAGCGACAGGAACAGCATCAGCGGCAGGCTCTTGCGCAAATTCGGCCAGTCGCGCTTCAGATGCGGCCAGGCGAACGGCAACAGGATCAGGAACACGCCGAACCAGCGGATCGTGGTCACCGTCAGCGGCGGCACATGCGCGCCGACATGGCGCGCGAGCACGATGTTGCCGGCCCAGAACAGCGAGCTCAGGCTGAGCAGCAGATAAGGCTGGTTGTTGAGCCAACTGGCCGGATTCGAGGCCTTTGGCGCGGGCGAAGCAATCGTCATTGGCGTTGGATGCGACCTTGCGCCGGATTCTTGTTGTGACACAAGTCTCGCGGCCGCAAGGCTACAATGCAGGCATGGCTTGAGGAGGTGTCATTGGCGGTTAATATGTTGAACATCGAGGGCCTGGAGCGGCTCGATGCAAATGCGCCGGTGATGATGCTGAACCTGATGCGTTTTCACCAGCGCTCGCGCGACGGCGACGGTTCGGGCTGGGACGCGTATCTTCGTTACAGCGCGATCACCGTGCCCATGATCAGGGCACGCGGCGGCACGCTGCTGTGGACCGGCGAAGCGAAAGCGGTCGCGCTCGGCCCGCAAGATGGCAACGGCTGGGATTTCGTCGCGCTGGTCTATTACCCAACGGTTGCGGCTTTTATCGACATGATGACGTCCGAGGCTTACGAGACGCAGGCCGATCCGCATCGCGTCAACGGCTGCGCCGAGCACGTGATCATCGCGACGAACGAAGCCTACAGCAAGTTCAGGATGAATTCACACCGAGATTCGTAGGGTGGGCAAAGGCGCGCGCTTCGCGCGCCGTGCCCACCATCCTTCCCGTTTCAACTGGCATGGTGGGCACGCTTCGCTTTGCCCACCCTACGATGGTGAGTTAAGTCGCCTGCTTCCTTGACGCCACGAATACGCCGGCCAGCACCAGCGCGAAGCCGATGAAATGGAACGCCTGCGGGTGTTCGCCGAGGAACGCCATCGCCATGATCGAGCCGAACACCGGCACGACGTGGAAGAACGGTGCGGCGCGGTTGGCGCCGATCAGGCGCACGCCGCGATTGAAGCAGAGATAGGCGAGCGTCGACGGGAACACCGCGACATAGAACAGCGTCAGCAGGTTCGGCCCGTCGAGCTTCATCACCGGACGCGCGGACAATTCCCAGATCTCGAGCGGGATGAGACAGGCGGCGCCGGCGCCGAAGGTGAAGGCGAGGAACGACAGGCCGTGCATCGGCGGCCGCTTCAGGGTCAGCACCGAATACAGTGCGAAGATGATCAGCGCGACAATGAAGATGAGGTCGCCCTTGTTGAACGCGATGTTCGACAGCGTGGTGAAATCGCCATGCAGCAGGATCGTCAGCACGCCGCACATCGAGAGAGCCACGCCGAACGCCTGTGCCGCGGTGAGGCGGACGCCGAGGATGGCCAGCGACCACAGCGCCACGACCAGCGGCGCGGCCGACTGCAGCAGCAGCGTGTTGAGTGCCTGGGTATGTTCCAGCGCCCAATATTGCAGCGTGTTGAAGGCGCCGATGCCGGTGATCGACACCACGATCATCAGGCCGAGCCTGCTGCGGATCGCGGGCCAGTCCTGGGCGAGATGTTTCCAGGCGAACGGCAGCACCAGCAGGAAGGCGAAGGTCCAGCGCAGGAACGACAGCGTCACCGGCGGGATGTGGCCGGCGGCCAGCCGCCCGACAATGGCGTTGCCGGCCCAGCACAGCGCGGTGATGCTGAGGAGCAGATAAGGCTGGTTGGCGATCCAGCCGTGACTGGATGATTCGGTGCTCGTGGTCTGGCCGGTGGCGGACATCGTGGTTGTTATGGCCCCCGCGTGGAGTACGCCGAGGCACCGGCCCGGCAAGCTCGGGCCGGCTGATAGCCCGGCATGCCCAAAGACACGGAAATCGAAGTGGCATCAACGGGGGGCGGACGCATCGCGACCATGCAGCGGCGGATCGGCCTCGCGCTTTGGCCGAAGCTTACGAAATGGCCATGGAAGGCTTCTGGATTTTACGGGGATATCAAAGGGTTAAAGTGCGTCTTGAGCCCCGAAAAAGCCCCGTTCTTGCTTGCCTAGAGAGGCTGCTTCCTTTATCCGGTTGGCTGCCTCGCGTGCGAACGGCTCCGGCCGTCAGCTGGGCTGGCGCATCTAAAATCTTCAGAGGATTACCCGCGAATGGCCAACGTTGTCGTCGTCGGAGCCCAGTGGGGCGACGAAGGGAAGGGCAAGATCGTCGACTGGTTGTCGGAGCAGGCGGACATCGTCGTCCGCTTCCAGGGCGGTCATAACGCCGGCCACACGCTGGTCATCAACGGCAAGACCTACAAGCTCGCGCTGCTACCCTCCGGCGTGCTGCGCGACCAGAAGCTGTCGGTGATCGGCAACGGCGTGGTGTTCGATCCGCAGGCCTTCCTCGACGAGGTCACCAAGCTGCGCTCGCAGGGCGTCGCGATCTCTCCGGACAATCTGCGCGTCGCCGAGAACGTCACCCTGATCCTGCCGCTGCACCGTGAGCTCGACGCGCACCGCGAATCCGCCAATGCGGCAACCGCGATCGGCACCACCCGCCGCGGCATCGGACCTGCCTATGAAGACAAGGTCGGCCGCCGCGCCATCCGCCTGATGGACCTCGCCGATCTCGACACCCTCCCGCACAAGATCGACCGGCTGCTGGCGCATCACAATGCGCTGCGCCGCGGCCTCAACCTGCCGGAGTTCGACGGCAAGGTGATCCTGAAGGAATTGACCGCGCTGGCGCCGGAGCTGCTGCCTTATGCCGAGACGGTGTGGCGGCTGCTCGACATCAAGCGGCGCGAAGGCAAGCGCATGCTGTTCGAGGGCGCACAGGGCGCGCTGCTCGACGTCGACCACGGCACCTATCCCTACGTCACCTCGTCCAACACGGTGGCGGCGCAGGCCGCGACCGGCTCGGGCCTCGGCCCCGGTGCGGTCGGCTATGTGCTCGGCCTGTGCAAGGCCTATACGACCCGGGTCGGCCAGGGCCCGTTCCCGACCGAGCAGGACAACGAGACCGGCCGCAAGATCGGCGAGCGTGGCCGCGAGTTCGGCACCAACACCGGCCGTCCGCGCCGCTGCGGCTGGTTCGACGCCGTGCTGGTCCGCCAGGCAGTCCGGACCTGCGGCATCAACGGCCTGGCGCTGACCAAGCTCGACATCCTCGACGGCTTCGACACGATCGAGGTCTGCACCGGCTACAAGCTCGACGGCAAGGAGATCGACCATTTCCCGGCTGGCGAGGGCGCCCAGGCCCGGGTCGAGCCGATCTACGAGACCATCGAGGGCTGGAAGGAGCCGACCGCCAATGCCCGCTCATGGGCGGACCTGCCGGCCCAGGCCATCAAATATGTCCGCCGGATCGAGGAATTGGTGGGGTGCCCGGTCGCACTGCTTTCCACCAGCCCGGAACGCGAGGATACTATTCTGGTGCAAAATCCGTTTGAGGCTTAACGATATCTTACCGGGACGTGCGCTAGTTGAGTTGAAATGGCTGATTACTATCCGCTGATCGCCCGCGCTATTTCCGCCCTGGACCCCAACGCTCCCGGCGAAAGCCGTCGCGCGCTCTATGAGCGCGCGCGCACGGCCCTGATCGCGCAGCTCCGCAGCGTGCAGCCGCCGCTCTCCGAATCCGAGATCACCCGCGAACGGCTGTCGCTGGAAGAGGCCGTCCGCAAGGTCGAATCGGAGGCCGCCCAGCGCGCCCGGGAGGCCTCGCGCCCCGGTCCCGGTGGCGGCGCCCGCAGCGGCGGCAGCGGAGACGCCTTCCGCCGGGCCAGCACCCGCGCCGCCGAGGGCAACCCGCCGCCGTCTCAGCCGGCCGCTCCGCGCACCCGTCCGGCTCCGCCGCCGCCGCGTGCCGACCGCCCGTCCTTCAATGTCGATGACCAGGGCGACGCCCCGCGTGCGCCGCGGACCCCGCGTTTCGACGCGCCGCGCCAACCAGGTCCCCCGGCAGCGCCGCCGATGCCGGAGCCGCCGGCTGCTCCGCCGGCCGGACGTGATCGCCCGCCCGGGCGCCGTCCGCCCGACATCGGGCCGCCACCGCCTCAGCCGCCGGCACCGGGCGTACGCGGTTTTCGCGACATCACCGCCGACGTGAATGATCTCGGCGGCGCTGCCGCGCAGGCCAACCGCGCCGCACGTCGCACCTACGCCAATGTGCCCTCGCCCTCGCCGGAGTTCGACCGGCTGGAGCCGAGCCTGGAAAATCGCGCCGGCGAGCAGGACGCGCCCTATTCCTACGACGAGTCGATCGAGGAGGCTGAGCGTTACACGCCGCAGCCGCCATCGTCGCGCCCGCGCGTCGCGCCCGAGCGCGAAGCCAAGAAGCGCGCCCGCACCGGCTCCGCCTTCCCGTTCAAGAGCGCGATCGCCGTCGGCATCGTGCTGATCCTGGTCGGCGCCGGGATCCTCTGGGGCAAGCCCCTGATCCAGACCGTGAGCGGCCTGTTCAAGTCCTCGCCGACCCAGGTGGTGGAGGCGCCGAAGGATCCGGCCCAGCCGCAGAGCAAGCCCAAGATTCCGGATCGCGTCGGCCAGCCTTCGGCCAGCGACCAGCCGGTCGCGCCGGTGGCGCAGAAGGTTGTGCTCTATGACGAGGATCCGTCCGACCCGAAGGGCAAGCAATATGTCGGCTCGGTGGTGTGGCGGCTCGAGCCGATTAAGGCCTCGGGCAACCAGAAGGCCGACGTCGCCGTGCGCGCCGACATCGAGATCCCCGACCGCAAATTCAAGATGACGATGTCGTTCCGCCGCAACACCGACTCGTCGCTGCCGGCGAGCCACACCGCGGAATTGACCTTCATCCTGCCGCCGGACTTTCCGGGCGGCAGCATCTCCAACGTGCCGGGCATCCTGATGAAGTCGAACGAGCAGGCGCGCGGCACGCCGCTCGCGGGTCTCGCGGTCAAGGTCACCGACGGCTTCTTCCTGGTCGGCCTCTCCAATGTCGACGCCGACCGCGCCCGCAACGTCCAGCTCCTGAAGGAGCGCTCATGGTTCGACGTGCCGCTGGTCTACGCCAACCAGCGCCGCGCCATCATCGCCATCGAGAAGGGCGCACCCGGCGAGCGCGCCTTCAACGATGCGTTCGCGCAGTGGGGCGATTAGGGCTCCTCTCTTCCTGTCGAGAGAGATCGTCATGCCCGGGCTTGTCCCGGGCATCCACGGTCTTCGTGCCGCGGTCTAAGGCGTGGATGGCCGGGACAAGCCCGGCCATGACGCTAAGGATGGCCGGCGCTATTGCGCCGCGGCCTCCCGCTTGCGCGCGGCCGCGTGCTCGCGGTCCATCACGGCGCGGCAGCCGGGGCTGACCTGCGCCTTCTTCTGCACCATGCAGGCCCTGACGCGCGAGATGTCGGGAATCTCACTGGAGCACAGCCGCATCGCATCACCTGTGCACATCTGCTGTGCTTCGGACGAGAAGGCGAGTGCGGGCGATGTCTGGAGTACGATGGCGGTGGTTGCGAAAGCGAAGAGCGAAACGATGGTCGTGTAGCGTGTCATGACGAATGCGTCCCCGAGTTCCGTGGTTTGAACCACTTGGTTTTGGGGCGCCGCACGCGGCTTGATCTGCCGCATGTCACAGCCTTCACGCCGGGAACTTTGGTCCCGCATGTGGTCGCTCGATCTCTCGTGGTGTTCGAATCGAAAAGTGCTGCGCCGCCCGATTCGAGTATGCGCGATTGTCACAGGGCTGCAATGGTCCGCTCGAATGAATTCGCAATTGTTGCGTGTCCGTCACGCAGCATGCGGCGCGAGATCAGATCAACCGATCGGACGACGCGTTCGCTTCTTCCGCATCGCTCGCGCCTGATGCTGCGGGGTGTTCCTCGACGGCCGTGACGCCTTTCGCAGTGAGCTCGAACAGATCGCCGTCCTTCATCACGTAGCCGTCGGCGATCAGCTCGCCGATCTTGCCGTGCCGGTCGTCGGCAAAGGCGACCGACTGGCTGATGTCCCGCAGGATCGAGAGCTGTTCCTCGCGCAACATGGCTTCACTCTCCGGGCGCCGGGGATCGTTCCCGGCCTTACATGCCGTGGCTTTGAAACACCTTGCTGCAGGACTTCGACAGCTTGGCCCGGTTGGCCTGCAGGCACGCCTGCACAGCGCCGTCATTGCCGAGGTCCTTCCGGCAGAACCGCGAGGCGTCACGCGAGCAGGCGTTCTGCTCCTGCGGCGTACCCATGTGGCCCTGCGCGAGAGCAGGCGTGATCGACATGCCGCTCAGGGCTGTCAGGGCGAGCGTCGCCATAAGGACGGATTTCCGGGACATCGACAAACTCCAATCTGACTGCAGGTATGAATTTCAGTCCTGTCTGAACTCGTCGCCTTGCCGCTTGTTCCCGTCAGGACGGGCCGGCGCCCCGCTATTCAAGGTTCCCGCGTCGCTGCTATAACAGCGGCGAAGGATGAGGATGCTTGATGAAACGCTATCTGGTGTTTGCGCTTGTCGGTCCGTTCGTCGGCGGGTTCCTGCTGCTGCTGACGACGACCTATCAGTCCGGTTACTGGGCCCAGACCAATCTCAGCGAGGTCGGCAAGCTGTTCGCGGTGTTCTTCAAATCGCTGCAATACAGCTATCTGTTCGGCTTCCTGCCCTCGCTGATGATCGGTGCGGTCGACGACATCCTGATCCATGTCCGCCGGATCGGCCCGGTGCTGCGGATGATCCTGGTCGGCCTGTTCGCCTTCGTGCTGGCGTCGCTGACCTACAGCTCGCGCGGGCCGGATTCGGGCACGGTGCAATTCATCCTATACGGCCTCGTCGGATTCGTGCCGGCGGTGCTTTCATCCTGGCTCGTGCATAGATATGTCGAGGAACCGCAGCCGGCTGCGGCTTAGACCTGAACGCGCGACGTTCGGGCGCGGCGCGGCAACTTCCGCCACACCAGTGCGTTCTCCAAAGGCCATGACCATGTCCGACGACGATATTCTTGCTCCGCTCAGACCCCGTTCCGGGTCCCGCGCGCGCGGGAGTTTTTCGGGCACCGAAGCGCGCGGGCCGATCATCGACCAGGACGGCCATGAGATCCGTCCCGAAACACTGGAGCAGGGGTTTCGCGAGTTTCGCTTCGAGTTCGGCCAGGGAAACCCGTTCGGCGATCTGACGCGGGAACAGCGGGTGGCGCGGATCGAGGCGATCGCAAAGCTGCTCGATGTCGCCTTCATCCTGCCCGGCACGAATATCCGCTATGGCATCGACGGCCTGATCGGGCTGATCCCGATCGTCGGCGACATCATCACCACCGCGATCTCGCTGTGGCTGGTGCGAGAGGCCCGCGCGCTGGGCGCGCCGTGGTATCTCACCGCGCGCATGCTCGGCAATGTCGCGGTCGACGGCGTGGTCGGCATGGTGCCGTTCGCGGGCGATGCCTTCGACGTCATGTTCCGTGCCAACATGCGCAACGTCCGCCTGCTGCGCCGCTGGCTCGACAAGCAGCCACGGATTTAGCGTGGCGCTTCTTCCTTCGCTTCTCTCCCGTAAGAACGGGGAGCGGGAGAAGAGAGAGCACCGCCCCAAAAAGCAAAAAGCGCGACGGCCTTTCGGCCATCGCGCTTTCAGCGCATATCGGGCTTAGCGAAAACTTACGCCGCGTCGGCGTCGGTCTCGGGGGCTGGCGCCGGCCGAGGGCGGCGGGGCAGCGGGAAGGCTTCGCTCTCGTAGAGCGAGCGGATGCCGTTCTGGTCGAAGCGCGCTTCCTCGACCTGGAGATAGGCGCCGTTCAGCGAATCCGTCGGCAACTGCTCCATCGCGAACTGCACGGCTTCGGCCGCGGTGCCGAACCGGCGATAGGTGAAGCCTGCACGCTTCTTCTTGCGGATTGCGGCGGGGAAGAGCTCGGCAGAAGTGTTGAAGTTGAACGGACGCAGTGGACGCATGGTCAAAGACCTCGTGATCTTGTCTGGGGCTTTAAGCGCGTGGGGTTTTGAAAGGCAGGGGCCACCATCGAGTGGGCCCGCCGCACATGTCATTTTCGCCCTCTAATATAGGCTGTTTTGACAGAAATGCGACCCCCGCGATGGGAGATGATGAATCCGCGCATGGCAGCTCCGCGAGCGCCGTAAACCAAATAATTTCAATATGTTAGATGGTTTACAGTTTGCCAAGCAGCAGCAGCACGACCAGGACCACCAGTACGACGCCGCCGATCCCCATGCCGGAATGGCCCATGCCATAGCCGTAACCACCGAACCGGCCGGACATGCCGCCCAGCAGATAGATGATCACCAGGATGATCAGGATGGTCCCAAGCGTCATGGCATCCTCCCTGGCGGCTGCCGGATTGCGCGCGTCGGCCCACCGCCAGAAGAGAAAAGCACATCGCGCCGCCGGGTTCCATGACGGAACCGGGCGGCGCGCAATGTTATTTGGGCTCGAGCTTCAGCGCGGCCGAGTTGATGCAGTAGCGCAGGCCGGTCGGGCCGGGGCCGTCGGGGAAGACGTGGCCGAGATGGCCGCTGCACTTGGAGCACAGCACCTCGGTGCGGACCATGCCGTGGCTGGCATCGTGCTCCTCGTCGACATGGCTCTCGACCGCGGGCTGGGTGAAGCTCGGCCAGCCGCAGCCGGAATCGAACTTGGCATCGGACTCGAACAGCACATTGCCGCAGCCGGCGCAGACATAGGTGCCGGCGCGGTGGTCGTGCTCATATTCGCCGGAGAAGGGACGCTCGGTCGCCTTCTCGCGCAGCACCGCGTACTGCATCGGCGACAATTCGCTCCGCCACTGCTCTTCGCTCTTGATGACCTTGTCGTCGGTGGTTTTCGTCTTGGTGTCGGGCATGGGTCTCCCGTTTGTTTGGTGAACTCGTTTTCGGTGATCTTGCGATCAGTTGGTGGCCTTGCTGGCGCTCACCAGCGTCGGCTTTTCAATGTAGTTATCCGCGAACAGCTTTTTCAGGTTCTCGACCTTCGGAATGTCGTTGTAGGCGATGTAGGGCTGGTTCGGGTGCAGCGTCAGATAGTCCTGGTGATAGGCCTCCGCCGGGTAGAACGCTTCCAGCGCGCCGACCTTGGTCACGATCGGCTTGCTGAATACTTTGGCGCCGTTGAGCTGGGCGATATAGGCCTCCGCCACCTTCTTCTGCTCATCGGAGGTGGTGAAGATCGCCGAGCGATATTGCGTGCCGGAGTCGGGGCCCTGGCGGTTGAGCTGGGTCGGGTCGTGCGCCACCGAGAAGTAGATCTGGAGGATCTTGCCGTAGGAGATCTTCTTCGGGTCGAACTTGATCTCGACCGACTCGGCATGGCCGGTCCGGCCGCTCGAGACCGTCTGGTAATCGGCCGTCGCCTTGGTGCCGCCGGCATAGCCGGAGACTGCGTTGACGACGCCGGCGGTGTGCTGGAAGACGCCCTGAACGCCCCAGAAGCAGCCGCCGGCGATGACGGCGGTCTGGATCCCGGTTGCGGACGCCGCATCCACGGTGGGCGCGGGGATCACGACGGCATCCTCCGCGGCCCTGGACGGCACGGCGAAGGCCAGCGTCAGTGCGGTGGTGGCGGCGAGCAGCGAGGCGAGGGCGGTGCGGCGCATGGCGATCCTCTTCGGAAGGTCTGACAGTGTAGGGCGGCCGGGGACGGGCGAACAGCCTGTTTGGCCGCGTTTTCGGACATCTGAGATACGGACGCAGACGGCGATTGTTACGGGGAAACGGACACGAGTCTGTGAAAAATAGCCTCAGACGGCGCGGCTTGGCGAGGCCGGGAACTCCGGGCTAGATGAACGCGCGCGATCGCGCTCGACTCAATCATGTGGTGGCTGGAGCTGACCTGACAACATGCTGCGTGTCATTCCCCTGACCCTCGCCATCCTGATCTCAAATGCCGCCATCGCCGCGGCCGAGCCGCAAGCCGGCGAGGACCTCGCCACCTGTCGCGACCGCCAGGCGGAGGCCCAGGCCCGCGCGACGGCCTGCGACAATCTGTTGAAGGCCGATAAGCTCGGCGGCAAGGACAAGTCGCTCGCGCTCGTCGTGAGTGGCAATGCGCTGATCAACAAGCGCGACTATGACCGCGCCATCGAGGCGCTGTCGTCCGCCATCGATCTCGATCCGGACAATGTCGGCGCCATCAACCTGCGCGGGCTCTCCCATGAGCGCAAGGGCGAGGACAATCTCGCCATGGCCGACTACAATCTCGCCATCCAGAAGCGCGCGAATTTCGGCTATGCCTACAACAATCGCGGCACCATCCATCTGCGCCGGGGCGCGCTGCAAAGCGCGCTCGACGACTTCAACCTGTCGATCAAATACACGCCGACGTTCCTGCTCGGCTGGACCAATCGTGCCCGCATGCGCACCCTGAACAAGGATTTCGACGGCGCGATTGCCGACTTTGCGGCAGCCGAGAAGATCGACCCGGCCGCGCCGCAGATCGCCGGCAATCGCTGCATCACCTACGGCATGATGGGCAAGTACGACCAGGCTTTCGCCGACTGCGACGGCCTGATCCAGAAGCAGCCCAGGAATACCTTCGCGATCAACAATCGCGCCGAGGTCAACGTGATGAAGGGCGACCTCGACGCCGCGCTGAAGGACTACAACACGGTCATTCAGCTCAATCCGAACAGTGTGCGCGCCCATTCCGGCCGCGGCCAGATCTACGAGCGCAGGAAAGATCTCGCCCAGGCCCGCGCCGACTACCGCGCGGCGGCCTATTCGCTGACGAAGTTCGACGAGCCCGACGTCGCGCGCGCCCGCGCCATCGCGCAGGAGCGCCTGGCCGCACTGACGCCGCAGGCGCCGGCCGGGTCCACCGGGCGCCGCGTGGCGCTCGTGATCGGCAACGGCGCCTACAAGAACGTCCACGCCCTGCCCAATCCGCCGCGCGACGCGAAAATGATTGCAAACGTGCTGCGCGATGTCGGCTTCCAGACCGTGATCTCCGTCAGCGACCTCTCCCGCGACAAGTTCTTCGAAGCGCTGCAGACGTTTGCCACCGAAGCGGAGAATGCGGATTGGGCGGTGGTCTATTACGCCGGCCACGGTTTCGAGATCGGCGGCGTGAACTATCTCGTCCCTGTGGACGCCAAACTTGCCGCCGACAGGGACGCCGAGACCCAGGCGGTCGCGCTGGAGCAGGTGATCGCAGCGGTGGGCGCCGCGAGAAAAGTGCGTCTGGTGATGCTGGATGCCTGCCGCGACAATCCCTTTGCGCCGGCCATGCAGCGCACGCTGTCGCTCAAGCTGGTGGACAAGGGCTTTTCCAACATCGAGCCCGGCGCCGGCTTCATGGTGGTCTACGCCGCCAAGCACGGCGAGACCGCGCTGGACGGCGACGGCGGCGCCGACAGCCCCTTCGCCACCGCACTCGCCCGCGAGATCAAGGTGCCGAAGGTCGAAATCCGGAAACTATTCGACATCGTCCGCGATGACGTCTGGTCCGCCACCAAGCACGAGCAGCAGCCGTTTTCATACGGCTCGCCGCCGGGACGCGAGGATTTTTATTTCGTGGCGGGGAAGTGAGGTCTTGCAGAGACCGTAGCCCGGATGGAGCGCAGCGAAATCCGGGAATCGCGAGCGCGGACCCGAACCCCCGGATTACGCTTCGCTCCATCCGGGCTACAACAGTGCCGTAGGGTGGGCAAAGCGACTTGTCCGCCGTAGCTCGAAGAGCGAAGGCGGAAGCGTGCCCACCATTTTTATTGAATGTGTGGAGAGACGGTGGGCACGGTGCGTTGCGCCTTTGCCCACCCTACGGCAGCGTCACACGACGATGCTCAACCGCTTCGCCGCCCGCGTAATCCCCGTATACAGCCACCGCGCCCGGCTATCCTGAAACGCAAAGCTCTCGTCGAACAGCACGACGTCGTCCCATTGCGAGCCCTGCGATTTGTGCACGGTCAGCACATAGCCGTAGTCGAACTCGTCATACGGCTTGCGTTGCTCCCAGGCGATCGCCTCGACGCCGCCCTCGAAGCAATCGGCGCGCACAGAGACTTTTGTCACCTTGTGACCGAAGTCTTCATCCGGCGACAGCCGCATGCTGAGGATGCGCGATTTCGAGCGCGAGGTGTTGCGCGACTTCACGCGCCACAGGCCGCCGTTGAACAGGCCCTTCTTACGGTTGTTGCGCAGGCACACCAGCTTGTCGCCGGCGACCGGGAAGACGTCCTCGATGTTCTGGCGCTGGCGCACCCGCATGTTGTAGGCGCGTCGCGTGTTGTTGCGGCCGACCAGCACCTGGTCGGCGCCCATGACGCGGTCGGGGTCGAGCTCTTTCCGCGACACCACCTCGCTCTCGCCGTAACGGCCGATATCGAGCTCGCGGCCCTCGCGCACATCCATCGACATCCGCACGATCGGATCGTCCTGGGCCTGGCGGTGCACTTCGGTCAGCATCGCATCGGGCTCGGTGTTGGTGAAGAAGCCGCCACCCTGGATCGGCGGCAGCTGCGCGGGATCGCCGAGCACCAGCAGCGGGCAATCGAACGACATCAGGTCGCGGCCCAACTCGGCATCGACCATCGAGCATTCGTCGATCACGATCAGCTTGGCCTTGGAGGCCGGCGCGTCGTCCCACAGCTCGAAGCTCGGCTGCTCCTCGCCGGATTCGCGGGCGCGGTAGATCAGCGAGTGGATGGTGGAGGCCTCGTCGCAACCCTTGTTGCGCATGACCAGCGCGGCCTTGCCGGTGAAGGCGGCGAACTTCACCTCGCCGTCGACGCCTTCGGCGATGTGCCGCGCCAGCGTGGTCTTGCCGGTGCCGGCAAAGCCAAACAGGCGGAACACCGGCGGCGTGCCGTTGCGGCCGGGTTTTGCCTTGAGCCAGTCGGCAACGGCTTTGAGCGCGGCATCCTGATGCGGGGTGAAAGTGGCCATGTCTGTCTTGAGGAAGGGCAGAATCGAGGCGATTCGCCATCCCTCGAAACTAACCATTCGGCCCAAGGGTTCAAGCGGCCCAGCCGCCCCTATTGCCAGCCGGGAACGCCGCGCATGTCGGGCAGGTGGTGGGCGATGCCCTTGTGGCAGTCGATGCAGGTCTTTTCCTTGGTGAACAGGAAGCGCTGGTGCGCCACCGAGGCCCGCGGCGACTGCTTGGTGATGTCCATGGAATCGGCGCTGTGGCAGTTGCGGCATTCCAGGGAATCGTTGGCCTTGAAACGCGCCCATTCATGCGCGGCCAGCTCGAGCCGGTGGTCCAAGAATTTCTCGCGGGTGTCGATGGTGCCAAAAATTTTGCCCCAGACCTCCTTGGAGGCCTGCATCTTGCGCGCGATCTTGTCGGTCCAGTTGTGCGGCACGTGGCAGTCCGGGCAGGTCGCGCGCACGCCGGAGCGATTGGTGAAGTGGATGGTCGACTTCAGCTCGGCGAAGACGTTTTCGCGCATCTCGTGACAGCCGGTGCAGAACTTCTCGGTGTTGGTCAGTTCCAGCGCGGTGTTGAAGCCGCCCCAGAAGATCACGCCGGCCGCAAAGCCCGCGAGCACCAGCACGCCGAGCCCGAACACCGAGCTCGGCCGGATCAGCACCTGCCAGAGTTCGCGCGCGAAGTCCCAGCAGCGCAGCATAAAGCTACGCTTGGCTTCCACCTTTCCCTTGGGCTCGTCGGCAGCCGTCGTCATCGGCGGCCACCGGGGCTGGCGCGCGACAGCAGCGTGTCGATGTCGATGAAATCGTTGCTCACCGGCGGCGTCGCGGTGTTCTGCGGCACGTGGCATTCCGTGCAGAAGAAGCGCCGCGGCGAGATCGAGGCCAGGAACTGGCCGTCGCGGTCCATGAAATGCGTGATCGAAACCATCGGCGCCTGCGATTCCGCGATGCGTGCCCGCGCATGGCAGGACAGGCATTTGTTGCCGTTGAGGTCGATCTGGTAGCCGTCGATGGTGTGCGGGATCACCGGCGGCTGCTCCGGGTAGTTGCGCACCTCTCTCTCGGACGTATTGCGGTTCGGCAGCATCGGCGGCGCCGCGCCCTCGTCATTGAGCGGGGCCGGTCCGCGCAGGCCTGACGTTACCGTCTGCGCGGTGAGAGAGCTCGCGCCCGCGGCGATCGCGACCGCGAGCAGGGCTATGCCAAATCGTTTCATCATGACAGGTTCACCCGCTCGATGCGCACGGCGCATTTCTTGTAATCGGTCTGCAGCGAGATCGGATCGGTCGCGTCCAGCGTCACCTTGTTGATCATCTTGGATTCGTCGAACCACGGCACGAACACGAGGCCACGTGGCGGCCGGTCGCGGCCGCGTGTCTCGACGCGGGCGCGGATGAAACCGCGGCGGGATTCCACCTTCACCTCGTCGCCGCGCCGGAGTTTTGCTTCCGACGCATCGTCGGGATGCATGAAGCAGACAGCCTCGGGGAACGCCTTGTAGAGCTCGGGCACGCGGCGCGTCATGGTGCCGGAATGCCAGTGCTCCAGCACGCGGCCGGTCGAGAGCCAGAACGGATATTCGCTGTCGGGCGATTCCGCCGGCGGCTCGTAGGGCAGGGCGAAGATGCGCGCTCTGCCGTCGGGATAGCCGTAGAACTGCACGTCGGTGCCCTGCTTGACGTAGGGGTCGCTGCCCTCGCGGAAACGCCATTTGGTTTCCTGGCCGTTGACGACGGGCCAGCGCAGGCCGCGCTCGCGGTGATAGGCCTCGAACGGCGCGAGGTCGTGACCGTGGCCGCGGCCGAACGAGGCGTACTCTTCAAAAAGTCCCTTCTGAACGTAGAAGCCGAACGCCTTGGATTCCGTGTTGGCGTAGCCTTCCTCGATCTCCGAGGTCGGAAACTTGTCGACCTGGCCGTTCTTGTAGAGCACGTCGAACAGCGTCTTGCCGCGAACCTCCGGCTTCTTGGCGATCAACTCCTCCGGCCAGACTTCCTCGATCTTGAAGCGCTTGGAGAACTCCATGAGCTGCCAGAGATCGGACTTGGCCTCGCCGGGCGCGTTGACGAGCTGGTGCCAGAACTGCGTGCGCCGCTCGGCATTGCCGTAGGCGCCTTCCTTCTCCACCCACATCGCGGTCGGCAGGATCAGATCAGCGGCCAGCGCCGTCACCGACGGATAGGCGTCCGAGACCACAATGAAATTGTCGGGATTGCGGAAGCCCGGATAGGTCTCCTCGTTGGCGTTGGGACCGGCCTGGAGGTTGTTGTTGACCTGCACCCAATAGGCGTTGATCAGGCCGTCCTTCAGCATCCGGCTTTGCAGCACGGCGTGGGCGCCGTTCTTGTCGGGAATGGTGCCTTCCGGCAGCAGCCAGAGATGCTCGGCCTTGTCGCGATGCTCCTTGTTGGTGACGACCATGTCGGCCGGCAGGCGGTGCGAGAAGGTGCCGACCTCGCGCGCGGTGCCGCAGGCCGAAGGCTGGCCGGTCAGCGAGAACGGGCTGTTGCCGGGCGAGGAGATCTTTCCGGTCAGAAGATGGATGTTGTAGACGAGGTTGTTGCACCAGACGCCGCGGGTGTGCTGGTTGAAGCCCATGGTCCAGAACGAGACCACCTTTGTCTTCGGATCGGCGTAGAGATCGGCGAGCGCCTCGAGCCGGTTCATCGGCACGCCGGACATCTCGGCCGCCTTCTCCAGCGTGTAGTCCGAGACGAATTTTACGAATTCGTCATAGCTCATGTCGGTGGAGTCGTTGGCCTTGGCCGCACCGGTTGCTTTTTTCTGCAGCGGATGCTCGGGCCGCAATCCATAGCCAATGTCGGTCTGCCCGCGCCGGAAGATCGTATGCGCAGCGACGAAATCCTTGTTGACGCGTCCGGTCTTGATGATGTGGTTGGCGATGGCGTTGAGGATGTAGAGATCGGTCTGTGGCTTGAACACCATGCCGATGTCGGCAAGGTCGAACGAGCGGTGCTCGAAGGTGGACAGCACGGCGACGCGGACATGCGGCGCGGACAGCCGGCGGTCGGCGAGGCGCGTCCACAAAATGGGATGCATCTCCGCCATGTTGGAGCCCCACAGCACGAAGGCGTCGGTCGCCTCGATGTCGTCATAGCAGCCGGCCGGCTCGTCGATGCCGAAGGTGCGCATCATGCCGGCGACGGCGGAGGCCATGCAGTGCCGCGCGTTGGGGTCGATGTTGTTGGTGCGGAAGCCGGCCTTGTAGAGCTTCGAGGCGGCGTAACCTTCCCAGATCGTCCACTGGCCGGAGCCGAACATGGCGAGACCGTTGGGCCCGCGCTTCTTCAGCGTTTCCTTCCACTTCACCTCCATGATGTCGAAGGCTTCGGTCCAGCTGATTGGCGTGAACTCGCCGTTCTTGTCGTACTTGCCGCCCGTCTTGCGCAGCATCGGCTGCGTCAGCCGGTCGTGGCCGTACATGATCTTGGAGAGGAAGTAGCCCTTGACGCAATTGAGGCCGCGATTGACCTCGGCCTTGATGTCGCCGTGGGTGGCGACGACGCGGTTGTCCTTGGTCGCGACCATCACGGAACAGCCGGTGCCGCAGAAGCGGCAGGCGGCCTTGTCCCATTTCAGTTCGCTGTTGTCGCGCTCGGCGACGAGATTGGCGGCGAGCGCCGGTGCCGGCATGCCCGCAGCGGCGGCCGCTATCGCGGCGGCCTCGAGCTTCAGCATCTGGCGGCGGTCGAGCTTTGGCGATGTCATGATGGCTCTCCCGTCCCTTAGGCGGTTTCGATGGCGTGGAAGACCAGCGCCGCGGAATAGACGTTGGGCAGCGACTGGATGGTGTTGAGCAGGGTGCCGAGGCTGCCGGCATCCGGCGCTTCGGTCACGACGACGAGTTTTCCGCGCGGGTCTCGTCCGTGAATTTCGCAGCCGGGAAGTGCTGCGATCTCGGCTTCCAGCGCGTCGAGGCGTTCGGGGCGGGCCTGCACGATGATGCTGGCGATCTCGCAGCCTGGCGGCGCGACGACGCGGTCGGCGCTGAGCACCCGGCCGGTGATCAATGCGCGGCGGTTGAGTGTGGATTGGGCCATGATGCCTGTCTTTCGCTGTTCGGAGGTCAATGCGGGGAGGGTGGCGGGCCGGGAGGACCGGCGAACATCTGGTAGATCCAGACGCCGAGCCCGTATGAGCCGACCGTTCCGACCGCGAGGACGGGCATCACGACCGCGGTCAGGAACAGGAAAGCGAAAATCTCCATGCGCTTACGGCGCACGCGCGAAGTCGTGTCGTCAGGGGCCGACATATTCGGTCTCTCTGAAATGGTGCTGGAATCGGGACGGCATCCGGGCCGTTGCCTTGCTGCACTTTAGATGCAGCAGGGCCGCTGCCGCGTTGATCTGGATCAACCCGTCGACTTGACCGGATGTCGCGGCGCGGCCAACGGACCGAGCCGCGGCGCTCCGTGCGCGCGAGAGAAGCAAGCGGCAACGATCGTTACCCAAAAGCGAAGATGCTTTGCGGCTCGGGGGTCAGGCCGCATACATCTTCTCTTGCCTCGGAAATGCCCGCGACCTACTACCAGTGGTAGCGGGCGCCGCAACATCCATCGCTGCTACGTGGCGGGAGCTACATATGAGGCGAATCCGAATCATTCATAAGACCGAATATTTTTACAATCAGCCGGTCACCTTCGGCACTCATCGAGCCATGATGCGGCCTCGCGAGGGACATGACGTCCACATCGTGAGAGGGTCGATCGATATCGAGCCGAACGCCGAAGTTCGCTGGTTGCGCGACAATTACGACAATGCCATCGCAGTCGTGACCTTTTTGGAATTATCCGACACGCTCAGGATCGCAAGCGAGGTCGACGTCGACCTTTACCACGACGACCCCATTGAATGGCGGATTGCGCCATTCGCCAGTTCATTTCCCTTCCAATATCCCCCGGAGGAGCAGCTTGAGCTGACGGTGTATCGTCTCCCGAGCTATCTCTACGACGCCACCGCCCTGCTCGAATGGTTGCGCGATCTCTACAAACCCGGTCAGTTGATCGGCACGCTGGACCTTCTGAACAATTTGAATACTCACATCTACCGATCGTTCAAATACGTTTCCCGCGAGGCTCTCGGGGTTCAATCACCCAACGAAACGCTGCGACTCGGCAGCGGGACCTGTCGCGACTATGCGGTGTTCATGATGGAAGCTGCCCGCTACTGGGGATTTGGTGCGCGCTTTGTCACCGGCTACATCCAGATGGCCGAGGGACAACACGGCGCCACGCACGCCTGGACCGAGATCTATATCCCCGGAGCCGGGTGGCGCGGCTATGATCCCACCAACAACAAGATCGTCGGCAGTGAACACATACCCGTCGCCGTGACGCGCGAACAGGAAAGGGCCTCTCCTCTTTCCGGGACGTGGGATGGTCCGGCGGATGCATTCAGCCGGATGAACGTCTCGGTGCAAGTCATATCAATACCAGCATCGCCATGATCGTAGTCCACGGTCGATCACGGCAAGCGCGGGTTGGCGGCCAGTCGGTGTGTCCTTGATCCCTCGCCCGTCTTGTCATCATCATTTGAATTGAAGTCGGCGACTTCCATGGCAGGCATCCATGTTTGATCCGACGATTGTCTTGGTCCTTCTCGGGGCTGCGATCCTGATGTTCGCGATCAACAGGCCGCGCCTGGATGTGGTCGCAGTGATCATGCTCCTTGCGCTCCCCTTCACCGGTGTCCTCACCATGAGCGAAGCATTGGCAGGTTTCAGCGATCCGAACATTGTGCTAACGCCGGCAACCCGAACCTCTCGGTCTGGATCGATGAGTACAAACTCGCGGACCGCGAATAACGGCTGCGCGTGACGGAACAATCGTCTCTCGCCGGCATGACCATTGAAGCCCTGGACCTTCGCGGCTCGGCCGGAGCAAGCATTGTGGCCGTGGAACGCAGCCGCAGATTTGGTCACCATCAGCCTGCCCCGCCGAGTCCAAGCAGGTTCTCCAGGTGCCGGGCAAGGCGCCGCAGGCGGTGATTTGCCTGGCGCCCGTCGTTGGTTTGATGGTCAGCGGCCTGATCCCGAATGTGCAGGCCGCCCTGATCGGATGCATGCTGATGGGCGCACTGGGCTGTATCGACATTACCAGCGCTTACCGTTCGGTCGACTGGAAGACCATTGTCCTCATTGTTGGAATGTTGCCGTTTTCAGTCGCCCTGGAGAGAACCGGCGGGGTTGAACTTGCGGCTGATGGGCTAAGAGCCATCACCAGCGGTGCCGGCCATCACGTCATGCTCGCCACGCTCTTTGCCATGACGGCGCTGCTTGGGATGTTTATCTCGAATACCGCGACGGCAGTATTGATGGCCCCCGTCGCTATCGCTGTCGCGAAGGAAATGCATGCCTCGCCGTATCCGTTTGCAATGCGGTGGGCCTGGCTGCTTCGACTGCTTTCATGACGCCTGTGTCGTCGCCGGTTAACACGTTGGTGGTCGCCCCCGGACATTACACGTTCGGTGACTTTGTGCGCATCGGCGTACCGTTTTCCCGGGTCGTCTTGATCGTCTGCACCTTGCTCGTGCCCTGGCTGTTGCCGCTCTGAACCGGGTAACGTCCTGAATTTGTTAAACGTGATTTGCTTCGCGATCTCGTCGGTCGCCGAGAACGAGGAGCACGATGGGCGCCAACGGCCCGACGCAGAACGCTATCCAAAACCAGAGCTTGCGCGATCTGCCACGCTCCCGGGCCATCTCGGCGGCAAGAGGCATTGACGCAAAGAAAACGATGAAAATGAAAATCGACAACGGGTCCATCTGATCGTCTCCGACTGCCATCGCAACCATAACACGGAGCCGGCCTCGGATGCCGGAGCTCAGCGAAAAGTGACAGCGCCTCGACGGCGACGACGAGTTTTCCGCTCTTTCGCTTTTGGGAGATCAATGGGGGAAGTTGGCGGGCCGGGACCACCGGCGCAATTTTGGATTGTGCCCGCGCAAGGGCGGTGCGAGAGTCTGATCTCGAACGGGGAAACGCGGATTGTGAACGCGATGGGGCTCACGGCCATCGATCTCGGACTTCGCGGCGCCGCGTGCGGCGTGTTCCTGCTGATCGTGCTCGCGGCGCTCCAGCGCCGCCTCGCCAATCAGCACGCCTTGCTGGGCATCGCGATGTGCGCAGGCGGCATATTCTATGCGATCGTGACCGCGCCCAACTTCCCCAAAACGGCCTGGTGGTGGACGCTGCCGATCCTGTCCGCGCAGCCGGCCGTCTTCTGGCTGTGGGCGCGCGCGGCGTTCGACGACGATTTCGTGCTCAAGCGGTGGCACGGCGCCCTGTGGCTGAGCATCGTGGCCTATGGGTTTGCGATCACGCTGGGCTGGGCGCACTGGCCCGCTCTGGCTGGTGCAGCCGGTCGAGTCCTGGCATTGGGCACCCTGGTGCTGGCCCTCGCTGCCGCGGTTCAGACGGTCAAGACCTGGCGGGCCGATCTGGTCGCGCGGCGCCGCCGATTGCGGCTGGCGATGCTTGCGATCAATATCGTGCTCATCGCGGCCGTCGGCGCCGCCGGCTTCGCCGCAATTCCCGTCGCGGTTCCCGGCGCGCCGGCAGTCTCCCGACCGCGCTCGGCCTGTTCGTGGTGGCCATGCTCGCCGGATTGGGAGCCTTCGCCACGCAGCCGGCCGAGCCCGTCAATGACGCCACGGCAGCCATTGCATCCAGCGACGCGCGCGAGGCCGATCGTGGTCCTGTGGGCCGGGTCATCGTCGATCCCCGGATCGCCGTCGATCCGATTCTGCTCAGGCGTCTCGACCATCTGATGACCGTGGAGCGAACCTATCGGCAGGAAGGTCTTGCGATCGGGGCGCTCGCCGCACGGTTAGAGGTTCCCGAGCATCGGCTGCGCCAGGCCATCAACGAAGGGCTGGGCTATCGGAACTTCAATGCGTTCCTGAACCGCTACCGCATCGAGGATGCCAGGCTGGCGCTGTCCGACGCGACGCAGCGGGAGGTTCCGGTGCTGACCATCGCCATGGATGCGGGCTTCCAGTCGATCGGACCTTTCAACCGCGCATTCAAGGCCGAGACCGGCGTAACTCCGACCGAATTCCGGCGCGAGGCGCTGAGCCGGCCGCAAACGGCGCCGGATGCCGACCGCTATTTGGAAATCGGCCAGCTGCGCCGAGAAATCGGCTAGCCGATTATAGGATTGGGCAAGAGAGCCCTGACATGATCGGGCAGATTGCCGGAAACAAGCCTTTCACCAGCAAGCCGAGTCCGTCCATGTCCCGATCGACCGCCATCGCCCCCGCATCGGAACGGCTGCACGCGCTCGACGCGGTCAGGGGTTTTGCCCTGCTGCTCGGCATCGTCCTGCACGCAACCCTGTCGTTCGTGCCGGCCCCGACCAGGATCTGGATCATCCAGGATACCCATCAAAGCCTGGCCCTGGGCCTGCTGTTCTTCGTCATCCACGTCTTCCGGATGACGACCTTCTTCCTGATGGCGGGTTTCTTCGCTCGCATGAGCTTTCATCGCCGGGGAATCTGGGGCTTCGTCACGGACAGGTTGCAGAGGATCGGACTGCCGCTAGTGGTCGGCTGGCCGATCGTGTTTACGCCGATGGCCCTGGTGGTCATATGGGCCGCGGGCTTTCCGAACGGCGGCCCGATCCCCGGCGCACCTCGCTGGCCGCCGGTGCTGCCGAATTTCCCGCTGACCCATCTCTGGTTTCTCTATGTGCTGCTGGAGCTATATGTCGCCATGCTCCTGCTGCGCGGCGCAATTGTCTGGCTCGATGTATCAGGCACGCTGCGAACGGTTGTCGACCGCCTCTTTGCGCAGATTATGCAAAATCCGCTGGCGCCCCTGGTTCTGGCGATCCCGATCGGCATCGCTTTCTGCCTCGATCAAAGATGGATCAATGTGATGGGCGTGAGGACGCCGGATCAATCGCTCGTCACGAACCTCCAGGCGTGGGTCGGCTTCGGCACTGCCTTCGGCTTCGGTTGGTTGCTGCATCGGCAGGCCGATCTACTGCGGATTTTGGAGCGACGCTGGCTGTGGAATCTCTTGCCGGCGCTCGGCCTCATTCTGATCAGTTTCGTGCTTGTCGGGGTGATGATGTCCGTGCCGGGTGCGCCGAAACTGCCGGTCAGTTTCGCCACGCTCAGGCTTGTCTCCGCCATCCTGTATGCACCGGCGATATGGATCTCGACCTTCGCGGTCCTCGGCCTCGCACTTCGCTTCATGTCCGGCTTCAGCCCGACCCGGCGCTACCTCGCCGATGCGTCCTACTGGCTCTATCTGATCCACATGCCGATCGTGATGGCGCTACAGGTCGTGCTGTCGCAGCTCGACTGGCCCGGGCCGATCAAGTTCGCCATCATTCTCGTCGTGGCGATTCTCCCGATGTTGGCGAGCTATCATCTGCTGGTGCGCTTCACCTTCATCGGCGTGGTGCTGAATGGCCGCCGCGCCGAAAAGCGCGTTCTCCCGCGCGGCGGAATTGCGACCGCGTAGACAGCGCCTCCCCGCTCACTAAGATGAGCGCAACAAGAATAAGCGGGAGAGGCGTCATGAAGTTCGGCATCTTCTATGAGCTGCAGCTGCCACGGCCCTGGGTGGCCGGCGACGAGCTGAAGCTCTACCAGAACGCGCTCTCGCAGATGGAACTTGCCGATGGGCTCGGTTACGACCACGCCTGGGTCGTCGAGCATCACTTCCTCGAAGAGTACTCGCACTCGCCCTCGCCGGAATCGTTTCTCGCGGCCGCGAGCCAGCGCACCAAGAACATCAGGCTCGGCCACGGCATCCTCCAGCTCACCACCAATCATCCGGCGCGCGTCGCCGAGCGCGTCGCGGTGCTCGACCTGCTCTCCAACGGCCGTTGCGAATTCGGCATGGGGGAGAGCGCCTCCATCACCGAGCTCACGCCGTTCGGCCGCGACATGGAGACCAAGAAGGAGGTCTTTGAGGAGGCCGTGCAGGCGATCTTCCCGATGTTCAAGGATGCAGGGTCCGAGCACCACGGCAAGTACTTCGACATTCCCTTGCGCAATGTCGTGCCGAAGCCGGTGCAGAAGCCGCATCCGCCGCTGTGGATGGCGTGCTCGCAGCTGCCGACCATCGAGCGCGCCGGCCGTCACGGCTTCGGCGCGCTGGGCTTCCAGTTCGTCAGCGCGGATGCCGCGCATGCCTGGGTGCACGCCTATTACAACGCGATGACCAAGCGATTGCACAAGCTCGCCGACTACGAGATCAACCCGAACATGGCGCTGGTCTCGTTCTTCATGTGCGCCAAGACCGACGAGGAGGCGCGTGCGCGCGCCGACGGCGCCACCTTCTTCCAGTTCGCGTTACGCTTCTACGGCGCCTCGCAGAACCGCCAGCGTCCCGCGCCCTACACCGTCAACATGTGGGACGAGTACAACAAGTGGAAGCGCGACAATCCCGAAGCGCAGGAGGCGGCGCTGCGCGGCGGCCTGATCGGCTCGCCCGAGACCATCCGCAGGAAACTGAAGCGATTCCAGAGCTCGCATATCGACCAGGTCATCCTGCTCAACCAGGCCGGCAAGAACAGCCACGAGCACATCTGCGAATCGCTGGAGCTGTTCGGCCGCGAGGTGATGCCGGAGTTCCAGAACGATCCGGCCCAGGCGGCGTGGAAGCAGGGCGTCATGAGTGGTGAGATCAAGCTGGAGGAGATCGACACCGAGGCGTTTACGGATCGCTACGGCAAGCTCGCGATCAACGTCGCGCCGGCGAAGGCCGCGGCGGGCTAGGGGCGCTGGATCCGGCATGGGCCCCGGCTCAGCAGCGCCATAGCGCGTCGAAGACGCGCGTAAACGCGCCTATGTCACGCTGCGCTGCGTCCGGGGCACGAGGCCTTTTCCGCATCGGCCAGCAAGACTCTCGTGTCCGGACGCGCTGCAACGCGTAGCGTTGCTGCGCAGAGCCGGGACCCAGAAGCGGCATAAGCCGCCGTCTCCGACTTTCGGTCAAACCCGGCTGCTGATATCTTCCGCCAAAAGAACTTTTGCGGAGGAAACAATGCGGCCCCACGGCATGGCCTCAACTCCAGCGGCGAACGACATCGCGCCGGCGGTGCTCGCCATCGGCCGACCTGATTTCCCGAATGTCCTCATCGACACACTGCGCCGGCAGGCCGGCGTCGGCCATTGCATGGTGTTCGCGCTGACGCGCACCGGCGCGGCGAGTTGCCTGCTCGATGCCGGCAACATCCCGATCGGCAGCGATCTCGGCGCGGCCTATGCCGGTCAGTTCCACGAATTCGATCCCAATCGTGATGCGCTGTTCGAAGGCGAGGGGAGCGCGCCGATCATGCTGCCGTCGTTCGCGCCGCGCATGTATGGCGCGCGCTACCGCAAAATCTTCTTCAACGACTCTGATATCGTCGACAAATATGCGACAGCGATCTGGGTCGGCGACACCTGCTTCTATGTCAACTTCTACCGCATCACGGCGCAGGGCCGCTTTGGCGACGGCGAACGTGCGCGGCTTCAGACCATTGCGCCTGCGATCAGCGCCAGCGTTGCGCGTCATTTCCAGCAGGCGGCCACCGCGACGCCCGACCTGAACCTCGCCGCGTTGTTCGCAACGCGCGCGCCACTCTCCGCGCTGACGCCGCGCGAGCAGGACGTCTGCCGCCGCATCCTGCTCGGCTTCAGCTCCGAGGCGATCTCGCAAGTGCTCGGCATCAGCCTGCATTCGACCCTGACCTACCGCAAGCGCGCCTATGAGCGGCTCGGCATCTCCTCGCAGAACGAATTATTTTCGATCGTGCTGGGCCTGCTCTCGGGGCCGGGCCACCTGAACTAAAGGGGACTCTAGATCCGCGATATCTGCTTCCGAGAGCAAAGCCGACGCGCAGCCGGCCCTCCGGGGTCGTCGCCTTATGACCCATAGCAGACGTGCGGACGAATCAGCCAAGCGAGGTTTGCTGCTCCGCGGTCTCACTTACCCGCCGCGAGGACACTCCGAGCTTATTGGCAAACTCAGCCAATTTGAGCTTAACCGTCCGATGAACGGGCTGCTCAAAGAATCTCCAAACGACGGCAGCGAGGGCAACGGCGCAGGCAATCACTGCGGTCGTCGCAACCACCCAGTGATTCATCGGCGCCAGTGCTGTGAGAACCTCGCGCGCCCGGCGGTCAGATCAGCGCCATCACGGCGCCGGCCGCGGCACTGAACGCCACAACGACGAGCGGAGGAGCGCGCCAGGCGACCAGCAAGACGAATCCTACCAGCGCGATGCCGAAATCCTTCCCCGTGTGGACGGTCGTGGTCCAGACCGGGTCGTAGAGCGCGGCACCCAGCACGCCGACCACGGCGGCGTTGACACCCCGCATCATCGCCTGGGAGCCGGCGCGCTTGCGGAACGAATCCCAGAACGGCAGGGCGCCGAGAAGGACCAAGATCCCGGGCAGAAAGATGCCGACGAGGCCGAGTGCCGCGCCGGCAAGCCCGTGCGGCTCCGGAGACACCACCGTGCCGAGGTAAGCCGCGAAAGTGAAGAGCGGGCCCGGCACCGCCTGGGCGGCGCCGTAGCCGGCGAGGAAGGCGTCGTCGCTCAACCAACCCGGCGTGACGAAGGCTTCGCGGAGGAGGGGGAGCACGACATGGCCGCCGCCGAAGACGAGCGCGCCGGAGCGGTAGAACGCGTCGAACAGAGCGACGCCCGTGGATCCCGTCAGGCCCCGGAGCGCGGGGAGGCCCGCCAGCAGGATAAAGAACATCGCAAGGGTGATCAGGCCCACGGTTCGCAACACGGAAATCTCGACGTGTCCAGACGGCGCCGGCGCGTCGCTGCGGCACAGCCACAGGCCGGCGAGGCCGCCGAGAACGATTGCGCCGATCTGGGCGATCGAAGCGGTGCTGAAGAGGATGATTAGCGCCGCCACCACAGCGATCGAGGCGCGCTCACGGTCGGGACAGAGGTTACGCGCCATGCCCCAGACCGCCTGCGCCACGATGGCGACCGCCGTCAGCTTCAGTCCGTGCAGCAGGCCCGCGCCGACCGGCCCGCTCAGCGCGCCGGCGCCGTAGGCGAAAAGGACGAGGATCACGGCCGACGGCAGGGTGAAGCCGGTCCAGGCGGCGAGCGCGCCCAGGTAACCGGCCCGCATCAGTCCGATCGAGAAGCCGACCTGGCTGCTTGCCGGGCCCGGCAGGAATTGGCACAGCCCGACCAGATCGGCGTAGGCGTGCTCGTCGATCCACTTCCGCCGCACGACGAACTCGTCGCGGAAGTAGCCGATGTGGGCGATCGGGCCGCCGAAACAGGTCAGACCAAGCTTCAGGAAGATCCGCAGGACCTCCAGCGGCGAGCCGGCCGGAGATTTCTGGAAGGCGGAGATGTCACTCGACGAATTCAAGCTCACGGACGTCCGATCCCGGGTATTTGCTTATCGGAGTTCGATAAACGATGTCGGTCGGGCCGGCTAGTCGCTGATGCGTTTTACGCGCGGCGACCTAATCGCGGCGTGCAGGTGCGTTCAAGCAACGACTTCGATGATGCCCATCATGCCCTTGTCTTCGTGATCGACTGCATGACAATGGTACACAAATCGACCGACGATCACTGGATCGGTGAACGGAATGACGACCTTGAGCGCGCCGGGCCCTTGGTCCGTTGCTGGCGGTACTGAAAAAGTGTCGCGCAGACTATCATCGCG
The DNA here is from genome assembly GCF_023073075.1 of Bradyrhizobium sp. 61. Classification (NCBI taxonomy): domain Bacteria; kingdom Pseudomonadati; phylum Pseudomonadota; class Alphaproteobacteria; order Hyphomicrobiales; family Nitrobacteraceae; genus Bradyrhizobium; species Bradyrhizobium sp. 61. The sequence goes on from NZ_JADPIU010000052.1 coordinate 340,157, forward strand.
CCAGGAAACGCCGCCTACTTCCGTCACCAGGAACGGTGTCTGGTGAATGTGGAAGCTGTGATACTGCTGATCCGTGTTGATCACCGTCCATTCTTCGGTGTCGCCGAATTTGACGGTTTGGTCGGTGCGCGCCTCGTCGACGACGCGGCCGTCAATCATGAATACCTTACGGTCGGCGGTTCGCGAATAAGATAGCGTTCGGCGCCGCGCGATCGACGCGATGCGAACGTCGTTTATCCATTGCGGCCCAGTGACCCGCTGGCGCAAGATATCATCGTCGATCTTCGCACTCTGCAACGAACCGCTGGAATGGACGACTGCCAGTTGCCGCACCGGTTCCGGCGGCCGCCAGGCTTCGTTCTGAAAAGAAATGGTTCGCATCGGGTATTCCCCCGCGGGCGGACCGATGACAATGGCGTCAATCCGCTCGCCGGGGCCAATGAAAAGTTCGGTCATCTTGCGTGGCTGCGACAAGGCGTGCCCATCGGTTGCCACGACGTAAAGCGGCATGCCCTCAATACGCAATTTGTAGAAATCCGACGCTCCGATGTGCGCAATGCGCCAAAACTGCATTTCGCCGGCGCGCATGGAGATGGCGGGATTGATCTGACCATTGATCGAAACTATTTCGCTTTCGTCGTCGCACTTGAAGTGTTTGATCAGAAGGAAGCGCTCCGGCAATCCGTGTAGCAGCGGGAAAAGTTCGTCAATGCCATCGACGACCAGAGCACCCGACATGCCGCCAATGATTTGATTATTGACGAACCCGTGCGCATGGGGGTGGTACCAGAACAAGCCCGGACTTTGCCGGCCGGACGCCGGAATGCGCACCTGGTATTGGAATGTTTCGCCGGGTTGAACGTGGACGAATACGTTATCGCTGTTGCCTTGCGGCGAGACGCTCATGCCGTGAAAGTGCAGGTTCGACGCGGTGCCGACACCGGCACAAATAGGACCCAGATAGCCAGGGCGATCGAGCCCGGAGTTCAAGTTGTTACGGAAAGAGATCCGCAGCGTGTCGCCCAGGCGTGCGCGTAGCGTTGGCGGCACATAAGCACCATTGTAGAGCAGTCCGGTAAACGCGCGATCGCCGAGTTGCACCGGTCCGGGCGCTGCCGCAATCGTCATATCGAGCACGCCGTTGACGCTGTGCATCTCGGGCGGCTGGATGAGCGGCTCGGGCGTTGGCGCTCTAGGCTGCGAACGCGCCCCCGACATCGATGGGCCAAGCGACAGCAGACCTCCGGCCGCGGCCGTCGCGCTAGCGGCCTTGATGAACAAGCGGCGGTCGGGCGTCCAGGACTGGCGCATTGCATCCCTCATCACGCGCATGGCTACCGCTAGACGATATTAGGTATCCTCTATCGGGCCAAATTGCGTCCCGCCATTTGAGGGTGAGCCGGATGGCGGTAGGCGACTGGAATGTGTCACGACTTACCGTTTTGTCACAGCCTTGCAGCCTCCCATCGCAATTTGCCCGGAGAATGTCCGAGGTGGACAGCTGGAACTTCTGGTTATGGCCCGAAGCCGCCGTCAATGAAGGAGCGGAGCGTGTCCGCTCCGCCGGGCGATTCAGACCTCGACTCGTTTCGCGATGAGAAGCGCGTCGTCCTCGTCGCGATCTGAATATCGAGCGGGACGCACAATTTTGATGTCGCCGAACCAGAGTTGGGCGTTAACCATCGCCAACGGTTCCACTCTGAGCGACATCGCTTCGAAGTTTCTTAAATCTTGCCGGGTACCTCTTCCAGGCATGGTGACCTGGGGAACGACATGAGTAAGCGGGCCAAACGTAAGAAGGCAGAGGCCCTCGCAATACCCATGGCCGCGAGAGTTGCGATTGGCGCCGTGGCCGTCGCCGTCGTGGGGTATAGCTTGCTGTCTAGCCCGGCGGACGTGCAACCGATACGGAAACCGTCCGCACAACAGGCCCAGGCGTCGTCAACTCCGGTTTACGTGTCGACTCCAGTTCGTGCATCAGGGCCAGCTCCGGCTGCGATTCCGGTCCCGGCTCCGATCCCGGCCCCGGCGCCTCTGGTCGAACCACCCAAAGCCGACGCTGGCGTTCCCGGAGCGCTTGTCCGGCAGGTGGTTGACTACGCCAGCCGTCAGGCGCCGGGCACCGTGATCATCGATACCGGAAACACATTCCTCTATTTCGTTCTGAACGACAGGCAAGCGATGCGCTACGGCATCGGTGTTGGCCGCGAAGGTTTCACATGGTCCGGTGAGCAGACTGTGGCCCGTAAGGCGGAATGGCCGGATTGGCATCCGCCTGTGGAGATGGTCTCGCGTCAGCCTTATCTGCCGCGGTTCATGGCGGGCGGTCCCGGCAATCCGCTCGGCGCCCGGGCGATGTATCTCGGCGAGACCGAATATCGCATTCACGGCACCAACAACCCCGATACGATCGGGAAGAAGGTTTCGTCCGGCTGTATCCGGCTGACCAATGACGACGTCGCGGACCTTTACGAGCGGGTGAAGATCGGAGCGAAAGTGATCGTGCTTCCGGCAAACGCCGCCCGCAGGCCCTCCCAGGGAGCGCCGGCCGACGCCGCTTTCCGGTTGCCGGACCCGGCATCGCCGTCGAAGCGGCCCCTGGCGGCTAACGCGCAGATGTTGTCATCCGGACCGAAGATCGCCGAAGCCCGGTAACTCAGTCCTCGGTCCTCGGTCTGCAACCGAGGACAAGGAGGCAATTCAAGTCGTCGCGTTTAAGTCAGTTGCGGGCACTTAACGAACGTTCGCTCATGTGCTTGCCGATGTCCGCCGTCGGGGAATCGCGAATCGACTAAAGCGAGCGGTTTATCGCTTCGATGACTTGGGATAGCATCGTATCATCCCCGCCCTATCGAGGGGTGACGGGTAAGGCCGGCATTTGAATTGGAAGACTTAGGTTTCAAATGCCTCGCTTACGGCCCTCGGAATGTGAGGCATTTCGCAGACAGATCTACGCGCGCATTGTCAACTCTTGAGAGGAGCGAGTCCCGACATGAGACGTCGCGAGTTTGTCACGCAACTAGCCGGTGCGGTGGCGGCTTTGCCAATCGCGGCGCTTGTCCTTGCCCTTGCGAATTCCAAAAGCCTTGCACAGGCAGCCAAGAACGAGCCGAGTACTGAGGCCCTTCGGCTTGAACTCGACAAGGAAAAATGGCGCGACGAACGTGAGATGCGGGTGCGCGAGCTTGCTCTAAAGGAGCGGGAGCTTTCGCTTCGGGAAGGCGAGCAAGTCAGCTCTAAATGGTTCAATCCTCTCTTTGTCGCGATTTGCGCCGCCGCTCTGGCTGCATTGGGAAACCTCTTGGTCACCTTTTTCAACGGGAGGACCCAGCTAAAACTTGAGACAAGCAAGGCGGAGTCCACGCGCATTCTTGAAATGATCAAGACCGGCGACACGGAAGCCGCGGCCAAGAACTTGGAATTCTTGCTCGGAGCAGGCTTGGTCGTTGAGAAGGACCAGGCAATCTCTCTTCGAGAATATCTTGATCGTCGGCAGCCGGGCAAAGGTCCGTCGCTACCATCGCCGGGACGATTTGCCTTTGAGGCTACAACTGATCTGACGGCCGACATTCAAACCGAGCTACAGGGAAAACTCGAGACATACATTGCTTACCTCGACAAGATTGGTTCGCCGCCCGACTTGGTTCAGGCGAAGATCAAGATTGGTGCGGTGCCCGGGCAGTATGCCCGGTACCAAAACAACACGCTCGAAATTGACTCCAGGATCGCCCGCGATGTTTTTGTGGCCTTGCGAGAATATAGCCATCACGCTCTAACGTCCAAAACCAACAATCCATGGACGGGAAACTTCGCCGGGATCGAGTCGGGTCTTGCCGACTACTTTCCAGCAAGCTTCTTGAACAACCCACGGGTAGGTGAAATTTCCGCTGAGATCATCCGCCCGGGTCAGCCATATCTCCGTTGCCTCGACAACAGGCTGAAGTTCAAGACGGCAAAGGCTTTGAAAGATGATCCCTGGACTACCGGCGAGATTTGGGGCGGTGCGTTCTGGGAAATGCGCAATCGACTAACTGGGGATGTGATCGATCCGATTCTTATGAAGGCATGGTGGTCTTTGTTGGACCACCCGTCCAAGACCAGCGCGCCAAAGGCGTTTGCAGCCGAGGTGCTTGCCGCCGCAAAGCTGAATCAGCACGACAAGACGATCCAAACGATTCTGCGAAATCGTGGATTTTCGCTTGATAAGGCCGCGTCCGTCCCTGGCCCTTAGACGCGATCGGTAGATGCTTTGCGTGGGCTTCGCGGATGGCGGCTCGATCCCCGGCCGTGAGAAGCTGTAGGCGCAGGCCATACAGACCGTCCTTACCGCGGCCCGATTCTTTCCCGATGCTTGGCTGAATCTTTGCCGGCTTGTCCCAATCGCTGGGGACAGACAGACGCCTCCGAAAACGGTAACTTGAGGGATCGAGGAAATTACAAGGGAGCAACGCTTGAGCACCGCGCCGCGCATCGACATCGACCCTGCTTCGTTCTGGGCCGATCCCTATCCGATGCTCGCGAAGATGCGCAAGGAAGCGCCGATCGCCTTCGTGCCGCAGCTCGGCTCGACGCTGCTGACGAGCCGCGACGACATCTCGATCTCCGAGAAGCAGATCGACGTGTTCTCCTCGCACCAGCCGGCCGGCCTGATGAACCGGCTGATGGGCCACAACATGATGCGCAAGGACGGCGAGGCGCATCAAATCGAGCGGCGCGCGATGTTTCCGACGGTGTCGCCGAGGACAGTGAAGGCGCACTGGACCGCGCTGTTCCAGGCCCATGCCGACCGCATCATCGCTCGCGTCGAGCCGGGGCGGATCGATTTCATGCGCGACTTCGCGTTGCCGTTCTCCGGCGAATGCCTGAAGTCGATCACCGGCCTCACCAATATCGGCTTCCAGGACATGGACGCGTGGTCGCAAGGCATGATCGAGGGCATCGCGAACTACACCGGCGACCCCGCGGTCGAGGCGCGCTGTCATGCGGCGACGTCGGGCATTGATGCTGCGATCGACGACATTCTGCCCGTGATGCACAAGCATCCCGATCAAAGTATCCTCGGCGTACTCCTCGCTGCGGGCATGCCGATGGAGAGCGTGCGCGCAAATGTAAAACTCGCGATATCAGGCGGCCAGAACGAGCCGCGCAAGGCGATCGCCGGCACGGTGTGGGCGCTGCTCTCCCATCCCGAGCAACTCGATCTCGTGCGCAAGGGCGAGGTGACCTGGCTCGAGGCGTTCGAGGAATATGCCCGCTGGATCTCGCCGATCGGCATGTCGCCGCGGCGCATCGCAAAGCCGTGGACGATCCGCGACGTGTCTTTCGAGCCAGATGAGCGCGTGTTCCTGATGTTCGGCTCCGCCAATCGCGACGAGAAGCATTTTGAGCGCGCCGACGCGTTCGACGTGCGGCGTGATACCACCAAGAGCGTCGCCTTCGGCGCCGGCCCGCATTTCTGCGCCGGCGCCTGGGCCTCGCGCGCGATGATCGCGGACGTCGCGCTGCCGACGGTGTTCGCGAGGGCGAGCCGTCTCGAACTTGCCGACGATGAGCCAGTGCGGATCGGCGGCTGGGCGTTCCGCGGCCTGCTGAACCTGCCGGTGAGGTGGGTGCACTGACCAGACGACGGTCGCCGTGACGGCGAACTCGTATCGTCGGACGATTGAACCGCATCGCTCCCCGGCGACACACATGACGTCATGTTCATTGGCGTCATGTCCATCCAGTTCTGGCCCAAGCCGTGGCTTGAATCGTCTCTGGCCGCCGCGTCGGCGCTGATCGCGTTGCTGGTCGTCGTACCGGCGCGCGCCGCCGGACCGTCCTCCATTTCCGGCTGCTGGACGCAGACCTCGCTTGTGCCTTACGCCCAGACGCCGCCCGGTAAGGAGTGGGGTTCGCGGACCTGGTGCTTCAGGCCAGATGGGACGATGACCAGTGTCCACATCGCATGCGGCCGCGGCGGTTGCGACGGTTGGGATCGGGACGGACGTTACCGCTGGCGACGGCCGATCGTGTGGATCTCCGACGTCGATACGTCAGACGACGGCAAGCATCAGACAAAGGTGTGGCGTCGATGTCGCGTCAGTTTCCGCGCCAGGGATCGCATGGTGCTCGAGAATTGCTATTTCTCGTCCGATCCCTGGTTGCGCGAGCGCTGATCGCGCCTTGTCGGAGGCCCCGATCCACACGCCGCCATGATGCCATCATGCGCCTGTTTTGCCCGACGTGTCAAACGAACTTCGGATAATGCGTAAGTCATTGATCGGACTATTGTCGGCTACTGTGCATGGGGTTGTTTTCGACATTTTATGTTCCGGCGCCGGGAGCGTCGGCCGGATTCCCGCGGCTCTCACATTCGCGTGCGGAAAAGAATCCCTCTGCATGAGCGCGGCCGCTTGAAAGATTAATCATGCGCTTCGCCACGTGCGCAGTGCTCGCATCGCTATTTTCCTTGGCGTCTCGACACCTCCGCTGACCCGCACCATCATTCCTGAAACGCAAGGGAATGACGGCTGCAGGCGGCCGGGAGTGTGGAATGCAGCGTCGTGACTTTCTCAAGCTCTCCGTTGGAACTGCGGCCGCCGCTGCATTTGCCTCCCGCGCGAACGCGCAGGGCGCAGTGAAGGAAATTCGTATCGGCTACCAGAAGACAGGCGTGCTGGTTATCACGCGCCAGCAGGCTTCCTTGGAAAAGCATTTCAATCCGCAAGGCATCGACGTGAAATGGGTCGAGTTCTCCTCGGGCCCGCCGATGATGGAGGCGATGAACGTCGGTAGTGTGGATTTCGGTTCGGTCGGCGATTCCCCGCCGGTGTTCGCCCAGGCCGCCGGAGCGGCGATCGTCTATGCCGCCGGCCAGCCCATCACCAACGGCCAGGGCATCCTGGTGCCGAAGGATTCGCCGATCCGCTCGATCGCCGATCTGAAGGGCAAGCGCATCGGCTTCACCAAGGGGTCCAGCGCCCACAATGTCGTAGTGCAGACGCTTGAGAAGGCCGGTCTCACCTATGCCGACATCACCCCGGTCTATCTGACGCCGCCCGATGCCGGCCCCGCCTTTGCCAATGGCAGCATCGAGGCCTGGGCGATCTGGGATCCCTATTTCGCGATCGGCGAGACCAAGCAGGGCGGCCGCATCCTGATCAATTCGCGCAAAGTCACCAAGACCAACTCCTTCTACATCGCCAACCGTGAGTTCGCGAAGACCCACGGCTCCATCCTGCAGCAGATCGTCGACGTCACGACCGCAACTGGCAAATGGGCCGAACAGAATCGCGGCGAGGTCGCCAAATGGCTCGCCGCCGTCACCGGCGTCCCGCTCGACATCCAGGCCGTCGCGGCCGAGCGCGCGAACTTCGTGGTCGGCCCTGTCACCGACGACATCGTCGCGACCCAGCAGGGCGTCGCCGACCGCTTCTACAAGCTCGGCCTGATCCCGAAGCCGGTCGTCATTCGCGACATCGTCTGGCGCAGCGCGGCGACCTGATCGTGCCGACCAATCTCCCCATATCAAAAGGTCTGAACATGAGGCGCATCGTTCAACGTCTGATCGCCGCCATCGTGCTGTCGATCGGCATCGTCGCCGCCGCGGTCGGCACCTCCTATGGCCAAGACAAGGTGGTCCGCATCGGCTACCAGAAATACGGCAAGCTGGTGCTGCTCAAGAGCAAGGGCACGCTGGAGCCGAAGCTCGCAGCGGACGGCTACAAGGTCGTGTGGACCGAATTCCCGTCCGGCCCGCCGCTGCTTGAGGCGCTCAATGTCGGCGCGATCGATTTCGGCAACACCGGTGAAGCCCCGCCGATCTTCGCGCAGGCCGCCGGCGCGCCGATCCAGTACGTCGCCTACGAGCCGCCGGCGCCGAAGGGCGAGGCGATCCTGGTGCCGAAGGACAGCCCGCTGAAATCGGTCGCCGACCTCAAGGGCAAGAAGGTCGCGCTCAACAAGGGCTCCAACGTCCACTATCTCCTGGTCAAGGCGCTGGAGAAGGCGGGTGTCAAATATTCCGAGATCGAGCCGGTGTTCCTGGCGCCGGCCGATGCGCGCGCCGCCTTCGAGCGCGGCGCGGTCGATGCCTGGGTGATCTGGGATCCGTTCCAGGCCGCCGCGGAAGCCGCCACCGGCGCGCGCACGCTCGCCAACGGCACCGGCATCGTCGCCAACTACCAGTTCTATTTCGCCTCGAAAAAATTCCTCGAAGCCAACCCGAAGATCGTCGACGCGGTGCTGGCCGAGCTGAGCTCGGTCGACGATTGGGCCAAGGGCGACATCCACGCGGTTGCCGAGCAGCTGGCGCCGGCGATCGGCCTGTCGGTCCCCGTGGTCGAGGTGGCGCTGAAGCGGCAGGCCTACGGCATCAAGCCGATCACCGATGCCGTCATCGCCGATCAGCAGCAGGTTGCGGATGCGTTCTTCGCGCTCAACCTGATCCCCAAATCCATCAAGATTTCCGACGTGGCCCGGAAACCAGGATCGTGAGCAAGCACATGAGTAAGCAGTCCAACGCCAACATCCTCTGGTTCCTGCCGACCCACGGCGACGGCCGCTATCTCGGCACCGGCGTCGGCGGCCGTGAGGTCAACTTCAACTATCTGCGCCAGATCGCGCAGGCCGCCGACCAGCTCGGTTATTACGGCGTGCTGTTGCCGACCGGACGATCTTGCGAGGATTCCTGGATCGTCGCCTCATCGGTTGCGCCATTCACCGAGCGGCTGCGCTACCTCGTGGCTGTCCGCCCCGGCCTGCAATCGCCGAGCGTGGCGGCGCGCATGACCGCGACGCTCGACCGCGTCACCAATGGCCGGCTTCTCGTCAACGTCGTCACCGGCGGCGATCCCGTCGAGAACAAGGGCGACGGCATTTTCCTCGGCCATGACGAGCGCTACGAGGTCACCCGCGAGTTCCTCAGCGTCTATAGCGACCTGCTCGCCGGCAGGACCGTCAATGTCGAGGGCAAGCACATCCATGTCGAGGGTGGCAAGCTGCTGTTTCCGCCGGTGCAGTCGCCGCGGCCGCCGCTCTATTTCGGCGGTTCGTCCGATGCCGGCATCGACGTCGCCGTCGACGCCGTCGACAAATATCTCACCTGGGGTGAGCCGCCGGCTCTGGTTGCCGAGAAGATCGCGAAGGTAAGGGAGGTCGCAGCTGCGCGCGGCCGCAAGCTCTCCTTCGGCATTCGTCTTCACGTGATCGTTCGCGAGACCAACGAAGAGGCCTGGCGCGCCGCGAACGAGCTGATTAGGCATGTCAGCGACGACACCATCGCGCTGGCGCAGAAGAACTTTGCCCGCATGGACTCCGTCGGTCAGCAGCGCATGGCGCAGCTCCATGGCGGCAAGCGCGACAAGCTCGAGATCGCCCCGAACCTGTGGGCCGGTGTCGGTCTCGTGCGCGGTGGCGCCGGCACGGCGCTGGTTGGCGACGCTCAGACGGTCGCGGCCCGCATCAAGGAGTATCAGGACATCGGCATCGATACCTTCATCATGTCGGGCTATCCGCATCTGGAGGAAGCCTATCGCTTCGCCGAGCTGGTGTTCCCGCTGCTCTCGCTGGAGCAGCCGAGCAACGTGACCAAGCTGCACTTCAACGGCGGTCCCTTCGGCGAGACCGTCGGCAGCGATTTCCGTCCGCAGCAGCGAGTGTCCGAGTCATGAGCCTGATCGACAGCGTTTCACTTCCGCGCGGCTTCCGCCTGCCGCGGGTCGACGGCCTGATCCAGTGGATCGTGCCGCTCGCCATCATCGCGGTCTGGCAGGTCGCGAGCGTCACCGGCTTCGTGCCGGTTCGCGTGCTGCCAGCGCCGAGCGACGTCGTGCTCGCGGGCTGGAAGCTGCTGCTCTCCGGCGAGCTCGTCCGCAACATCTGGGTGTCGTTCTGGCGCGCCTCGATCGGCTTCCTGATCGGCGGCGGCATCGGTTTCGCGTTCGGTCTCGCCAACGGCCTGTCGCAGCTCTCGGCCAAGCTCACCGACACCACGTTGCAGATGGTGCGCAACGTGCCGCATCTGGCGCTGATCCCGCTGGTCATTCTGTGGTTCGGCATCGACGAGAGCGCAAAGCTGTTCCTGGTGGCGCTCGGCGTGTTCTTCCCGATCTACCTCAACACGCTGCACGGCATCCGAACCGTCGACCCGCAGCTGATCGAGATGGGCCGCATCTACGGCATGACCGACACTGAGCTGTTCCGCCGCGTGATCTTCCCCGGCGCGTTGCCCTCGATCTTCGTCGGCATCCGCTTTGCGCTCGGCATCATGTGGCTCACCCTGATCGTAGCCGAGACCATCGCGGCCTCCTCGGGCCTCGGTTACATGGCGATGCAGGCGCGCGAGTTCATGCTGATCGACGTCGTCGTGCTCTCGATCCTGATTTACGCTCTGCTCGGCAAGCTCGCCGACAGCGCCTCCCGTGTGCTGGAGCGCCTGACGCTCTCCTGGCACCCCGCCTTCCAGAAACGCTGAGCAGAAATACTGGGAATCACATGCAGACAGCTCTTCGTACGGCCCTTCCCGAAACCGAGCTCGCCAGCCGCGCCAATTTCGTACCGCAGGCACGCGTCGTGCGCGAGGAGCGCCCGACGCAGACGACAGGCCTGCCGCTCAGCATCCGTGGCTTGCGCAAATCCTACGGCGACAACGAGGTGCTGCGCGGCATCGACCTGCACATTCCCGCCGGCCAGTTCGTCGCCATCGTCGGCAAGAGCGGTTGCGGCAAGAGCACGCTCTTGCGGCTGATCGCCGGCCTGGAAAAGATCGACGCCGGCAGCATCAGCTTCGGCCAGGATGTCCAGCCCGAGGACATCCGCGTGATGTTCCAGGAGCCACGGCTGCTGCCCTGGGCGCGGGTGCTCTCCAATGTCGAGGTCGGTCTCGGCCGTAATCGCTCATCCAGTGATGCGCATGCGCGCGCTGAGAAGGCGCTGACCGAGGTTGGGCTGACCGACAAGCGTGATCAGTGGCCGTCGGTGCTGTCGGGCGGCCAGAAGCAGCGCGTTGCGCTCGCCCGTGCGCTGGTCTCCCATCCGCGTGTGCTCGCCTTCGACGAGCCGCTCGGCGCGCTGGACGCGCTGACCCGCATCTCGATGCAGCGGCTGCTGGAGCGAGTCTGGCGCGACCAGGGCTTTACCGCGATCCTGGTGACCCACGACGTCGCCGAGGCCGTCGCGCTGGCCGACCGGGTCCTGGTGATCGACGAGGGCCGGATTGCCCACGATGTTACGGTTAACACCGCCCGGCCGCGCGAACGCGGCTCCGCCGAGCTCGCAAGCCTCGAAGGCTCGATCCTGAGCCATCTTTTGTCGGCGGACGATCGTACCTAAATACAGGGGAACCCCGCTTCGGGGACCATGCCATGAATGTAGTGCCTCGCGATCTCATGACTGAAACTGCCGTCTCGTCCGCCGATTTCCGCGGCGCCATGCGCCACCTCACCGGCGGCGTCAGCGTCATCACCGCCGGGCGGGGCAAGGACATTACCGGCATGACGGTGACCTCGGTGACCTCGCTGTCGGTCGATCCGCCGACGCTGCTGGTCAGCATCAACCGCGATGCCTCGTCCTTCCCGCTGATCCGCCGCTACGGCGCCTTCGGCGTCAACATCCTCGCGGCTGACCAGCTGGACGTCGCCGAGCGTTTTGCCGGCAAGGGCGGGCTGAAGGGGGCCGATCGCTTTGCGGGCAGCCAGTGGGTCACGGCGGTCTCGGGCGTCCCGCTGCTGGTCGGTGCATTGTCCGCGGTCGATTGCGAGGTCGAGGAGATCGTCGAGCGGCATTCGCACGGCATCGTCATCGGCCGCGTCAGCAGCGTCAAGAATTCGACCCGCAATGCTGCACTGGCCTATTGGCACGGCCAGTATGTGGCGGTCGACCAGGACGAAGACGCGGCGAGGCTCGCCGAGGTCAGCGTTCCCGCCCGCGGCCTGCGCGGCGTTTGATCGCTGCGCGAGGGTGGCCCGCAGGCTGGCCTTTTCCCCGTCATCGCTCTAGAAGCGCCCTGAGCCGCCCCGTCCGGGACGGCCATGGAGCGGAACGATGAAGCGCGTCGCCACTTGGGCCTTCTACGCCATCGGCGCGCTCGCGATCGGCTACCTCGCGCTCTACGCCTATGCGATGTTCAGCGGCCAGCCGATCGTGCCGGGCGACCCCATCCACATCTTCCGCAAGCCGGACGCGCCGAGTTATTCGTAGTCTCTCTCCTCGTCATGGCCGGGCTCGACCCGGCCATCCACGTACGAGTCTCGTAGGATGGGCAAAGGCGCTCTTGCGCCGTGCCCACCATCTATCCGCGACGACCGAATTGGTGGGCACGCTTCGCTTTGCCCACCCTACGGCAGCTTCGCTCACCCCCGCAAAATCGCCAGCGCCAGCGCCTGGGCGCGCGGAACGATGCTGTCGAGCTCGAGATATTCCTCCGGCGTGTGCGCGAGCCCGCCGACCGGCCCGAGGCCGCAGATCGTCGGTGTGCCGACTGCCGCGGTGAAGCCGGAATCGGCGCAGCCGCCTGAAAACTCGCCCTGGAGCGTGGCGAGGCCGACCTGCTTTGCGGCCGCTTGATAGCCTTCGAACAGTGCCTTCGACTCCGTGCTCTGCACCACCGGCACGAACTCGCCCTTCACCGTGAGCGTCGCGCTGGTACCCGGGACGTAGGACGTCGCGATGATCTTCTCGATCGCGGCCATGATCCTCGCACGATCCGCCGGATCGACGTAACGCAGGTCGATCTGGCCCTCGGCTGAGGGCGCCGTGGTGTTCACGGACTGCCCGCCCGAGACGAGACCGACATTCAGCGTGATGCCTTTGTCGAGATCGGTCAGCGCGTGGATATGGACGATCTTGTGCGCGAGCTCGCCGATCGCACTGATGCCCGCGGCGAAATTGGCGCCGGAATGCGCGGCTTTGCCGGTGATGGCAAAGTGCATGAAGATGCCGCCCTTGCGGCCGGTGACGATGTTGCCGGTCGGCCGTCCCGGCTCGGAATTGAACACGGCGCGTGCGGCGCGTCCCTCGCGCTCGATCACCGGGCGCGAGGAGGGCGAGCCGATCTCCTCGTCCGAGGTGATCAGCACCTTGATCGGATGCGGGCTGCCGCCGAACTTGTGGAAGGCGGTCGCCACGAAGATGTTCATCACGACGCCGGACTTCATGTCGGCAACGCCGGGTCCATAGGCACGCTTGCCCTCAATCGTGAACGGACGCCGCCCGGCCTCGCCCTTGCCGAACACGGTGTCGCGATGGCCCATCAACAGCACCGGCTTCTCGTTGCTGCCGGGTTTGGCGACATCGGCATGGATCGCATCGCCGAAGGTGGCGTTGCTCTCGCGCCGGAACGGAATGCCGTGCTCGGCAAAATGCCGCTCGAACCGCGCACCGACCGCATCGACGCCTTCCTTGTCGTAGGATCCGGAATCGATGTTCACGACATCGCGCAGCAGATCGATCATCGCCTGCCGCTGCGACGCCAGCCAGTCCGTGATTTGAGCTTCCGACATGTGTATCCTCGCGTGGTTCTCACGCGGGGTTATAGGGCCTGACGTCGCCATGGCCTAGTCGGCTAGCGCGGTCCCGTTATGCGAGGAGCGCTCTCAACGCCGTCATTGCGAGCGTAGCGAAGCAATCCAGCTATCACCGCGGAGGAATTCTGGATTGCTTCGCTGCGCTCGCAATGACGAGGTTGGCAGCCTGCATCCAAAAAAATGCCCGGGACCAGCCCGGGCATCTGCATTCTTTCAGTAGGGGGAGAGACCTACGCCCCCACCATCGGCATCCGCGGATATTCGCCCGGCGTTCCCGCCGGCGTGATCGGAATTCCGCCGTCGGAATATTCGTTGAGCTTGTTGCGCAGCGTGCGGATCGAGATGCCCAGGATATTCGCGGCATGGGTCCGGTTGCCGAGGCAGTGCTTCAGCGTCTCCAGGATCAGGTCGCGTTCGACGTCGGCGACGGTGCGCCCCACCAGCGCCCGCGTCACCTGCTCGGCGGCCATGGTCGCATGTGCCACGGCCGGAGCGGTCTTGGCGAGGTCGAGGCGGTCGCCGTCCGGGGTGAGGATGGCGTCGGGGCCGATCTCGTCGCCCTGCGCCATCAGCACCGAGCGGTGCATGGTGTTCTCGAGCTCGCGGACGTTGCCCTGCCAGCGGTTGGTGGAGAGCACGCGGCGCGCGTCCGCGGAGATCGGGCGCACCGGCACGCCGTTGGCTTCGGCATATTTCTTCACGAAATGCTGGGCGAGCTCGAGGATGTCGAGGGGGCGCTCGCGCAGCGGCGGGATCTTCAGGTTGACGACGTTGAGGCGGAACAGCAGGTCCTCGCGGAACGTGCCTTCGCGCACGGCTTCCGCCAGGTTGCGGTTCGAGGTCGCGATGATGCGGATGTCCACCGGCACCGGCTTGGTGCCGCCGACGCGGTCGATTACGCGCTCCTGGATCGCGCGCAGCAGCTTCGATTGCAGGCGGACGTCCATCTCCGAGATTTCGTCGAGCAGCAGCGTGCCGCCGGTCGCTTCCTCGAACTTGCCGATGCGGCGCGCGATCGCGCCGGTGAAGGCGCCCTTCTCGTGGCCGAACAGTTCGGATTCCAGCAGATGCTCGGGGATCGCGGCGCAGTTGATCGAGATGAACGGCCGCTTGGCGCGCGCCGAGCGGGTGTGGACGTAACGGGCCAGCACTTCCTTGCCGGTGCCGGATTCGCCGGTGACCATCACCGAGGCGTCGGAGCCCGCGATCTGCTGGGCGAGCTTGATCACCTTGGCCATCGCCTCGTCGCGATAGACCAGTTCGCGGGAATCGTTGGCGACCGCGGCCAGCACCGCGGCGATCAGTTCCGGATCCGGCGGCAGCGGGATGTATTCCTTGGCGCCGGCGTGGATCGCGGCGACCGCGGCGCGGGCGTCGTTGGTGATGCCGCAGGCGACGATCGGCGCGTGGATGTGCTCGGCCTCGAGCCGCATCACGAGGTCGCGGATGTCGAGGGCGACGTCGACCAGCAGGAGGTCGGCGCCCTTGCCGCCGCGCAGCACGCGCATCGCCTGCTCGTGATCCTCGGCGTGGGTCACGGTGGCGCCGTTCTCCATCGCGATCTTGGTGGCGGTGGTGAGCTGGCCCTTCAATGTGCCAACGATGAGAAGCCGCATGTCAGTCTCCTGTCCGTCTGGTCGCGCTGCCGCGCGTCATTCCTTGCGCTACTAGCTGCGTTCGGTCTTGATGATTTCGGTCATGGTCACGCCGAGCTTGTCCTCGACCAGGACGACTTCGCCGCGGGCGACCAGCTTGTTGTTGACGTAGATGTCGATGGCCTCGCCGACGCGGCGGTCGAGCTCGAGCACGGTGCCGGGCCCGAGCTTCAACAGCTCGCTGACGTCCATCTTGGAGCGGCCGAGCACGGCCGAGACCTGCACCGGCACGTCGAACACGGCTTCGAGGTCGGCGGCGGCGCGCGCAGCATATTCGTCCTCGTTGTAGCCGACGTCCGTACCGGTCGGCGGCATCGGGCCGTTGAGATCGGGCAGCGGGACCTGTCCGTCGGTGTCGCTCATGGCTTAGCTCCCCCTGCGGGACGCGATATAGCGTCCGACCATTTCGTCGATCTTGGCCACGATGGCGCCGCGCTCCAGCACGACGCCGCCGTCGGCCCATTCGATCCGGCAGTCGCCAGTGGCGATATCGGGCTCGGCCAGGATCACCAGCCGGCCCTCGAAGCCGCTCTGCTTGGCGAGCCGCTCCATCTTCTCGCGCGCGCTGTCGTAGAGTGCGTCGTTGATGCGCACGACGAGATGCGGCGTCGCGACAAGGTGCGAGAAGCAGTCCTTGACCAGCGCCATGATCTCGCCGAGCGGTTCGGCAGCGACCAGATCGGCGCACAGCTTGCGCGCCACCGCCACCGCCACGTCGACCGCCTCGGTCTCCATCTTGGTCTCGATGTTACCGATGCCGGCGGCGACGCCGCGGACACCGATGTTGATCTCTTCCATGGCGAGCGCGACGCGGCGGTCGCTCTCGGCCTTGGCTTCGCGCTGGCCGGCGGCAAAGCCGTCCTGATAGGCGCGCGCCTCGGCCTCCGCGATCTTCTGGGCGATCTCGGCGGCGGTCGCAGCCTTCTCGCGCGGCGACCGCTCCGGCGCTGCGAAGTCGGTGTCGAACAGGAATTTTGCCGGGGCGCCCATCAGTACACCAGCTCGTCGTCGGCGCGGTTCTTGGTCAGCATGATCTCACCCTTGGCGGCGAGGTCTTTCGCGAGGTTGACCAGCAGCGCCTGGGCCTCGTCGACGTCGCGCAGGCGGACCGGGCCCATCGCCGCCATGTCGTCTTGGAGCATCTTGGCCGCGCGCGAGGACATGTTGCCGAAGAAGAAGTTGCGGACGTCCTCGTTGGCGCTCTTGAGCGCGACGCCGAGCTTGTCCTTGTCGACATTGCGCATCAGGGTCTGGGCCGAGCCGGAATCCAGCTTCACGAGGTCGTCGAAGGTGAACATCAGCGCCTTGATGCGCTCTGCCGATTCGCGGTTGTCCTCTTCCAGCGAGGTGATGAAGCGGGTTTCGGTCTGGCGGTCGAAATTGTTGAAGATTTCCGCCATCACCTCGTGGGCGTCGCGGCGGCGGGTCTGTGACAGGTTGGACATGAATTCGGTGCGCAGCGTCTTCTCCACGCTCTCGATCACCTCCTTCTGCACCGCTTCCATCTTCAGCATGCGGTTGACGACGTCGAGCGCGAGCTCCTCGGGGAAGATGCCGAGCACGCGCGCGGCGTGTTCCGGCTTCAGCTTCGACAGCACGACTGCGATGGTCTGCGGATATTCGTTCTTGAGGTAGTTGGCGAGGACCTCTTCCTGCACGTTGGAGAGCTTTTCCCACATGTTGCGGCCGGCGGGGCCGCGGATCTCGTCCATGATGCCGTTGACGCGCTCCGGCGGCAGGTACTGCTGCAGCAGCCGCTCGGTGGCGTCGAAATTGCCCATCAGCGCGCCGGAAGCCGACATGCGCGAGACGAATTCGAGCAGCATGTCCTCGACCGTGTCGACCTCGACGGTGCCGAGCGTCGACATTTCCAGCGAGAGCTGGCGCACCTCGTCGTCGTCGAGCATCGACCAGATCTTGCCGCCATATTGCTCGCCCAGCGCCAGCATCAGGATCGCGGCGCGCTTGGGTCCCGTCACCGCTTCGGTCTTGCCGCCCGCGCGGCTGCCCTGGCGGGCACCGAGCGTCGAGATCACGCTGGTGATGTCGTTGGAGTTGGCGTTTTGCAGGTTGCCGGCCATGTCAGTTCACTTCTCGATTATTTCGCGGGTTCAGTCAGCCATTGGCGGATGATGGCGACGGTTTCGTTGGGGTTGCGCTCGGCGAGCTCGCCGACGCGATGGACGGACTGGGCATGGACCTGGCCCTGAATGGTGGCGACGTCGATCGCGCTCGCGGCGCCGCCCGGCAGCAGCGCCTGCCCGGCAGGCGCGGCCTCCTCCGAAGCGGCGGGGCCGGCGAGGGCGCCGGAGATCGCGGCGGCGACCTCCTCGGAGGCGAGGATGCGCTTGACCAGCGGCCGGATCACCAGGAACAGCACGACCAGGCCGAGCAGCATCATCACGCCGAGCTCGACGAAGTACATGACGTCGTCCTTGGTGAACTGGAGCATGCCAAGGAAGCCGGAGGGCTCGGTGATCGGGGCGGTGGAGGGGGCGTCGGCAAAGCGCAGGTTGACGACCTCGACCTGGTCGCCGCGCTTCTGGTCGAAGCCGATCGCCGAGCGCACCAGGGTGGCGATGCGGTCGAGCTGTTCCTTGGTGCGGTCCGTGTAGGCGAGCTCGCCCTTGTCGTTCTTGGAATAGATGCCGTCGACCAGCACCGCGACCGAGATGCGGTTGACCCGGCCGGCCTCGGTCACCTCGGTCTTGGTGGTGCGGGAGATCTCGTAATTGTTGGTCTCTTCGGTCTTCTTGCTCTGGTCCTTCGCCGTGGGACCGCTGTTCTGCTGGTTGCCCGGCAGCTCGTTGTTGACGGTGACCTGGCCGTTGTTGTCGGCGGTGAGGCTGCTCTCTTCCCGGGTCTGGCTCGAGCGCAGCACGCGGCCCTCGGGATCGAACTTGTCCGAGGTCTGGGTGATCTTGTTGAAGTCGAAATCGGCGGAGAGCTGGACGCGGGCGCGGCCGGAGCCGACCACGGAGGAGACGATGTCCTCGACCTGCTTGCGCATCCGCTTCTCGAAGGCGGTGCGGCGCTCGTCGCCGACCGCCTGCTCCGGATCGGTCGCGGCGCCGTCGGCGAGCAACGAGCCGGCCTCGTCAACGATCGAGACCCGCTGCGGCTTCAGCCCGTTGACGGCGGAGGCGACGAGGTGACGGATGGCGCGGATCTGCTGGGCCTCGAGCGAGCCGCGGACCCGCACCACGATCGAGGCCGACGGCTCCGGCGCCTCGCGCGAGAACAGCGGGCGCTCGGGCAGCACGAGGTGGACACGGGCGGCCTGGATGCGGTCGATGGCGCGGATGGTGCGGGCGAGCTCGCCTTCGAGCGCGCGGAGATGATTGATGTTCTGGACGAAAGAGGTGGTGCCGAGCGCGTCCGACTTGTCGAACACTTCGTAGCCGACGCCGCCGCCCTTGGGCAGGCCGCCCTCGGCGAGCTTCATCCGCAGGCGGGTGACCTTGTCCTTGGGCACCATGATGATGCTGCCTTCATTGCGCAGCTCGAACTGGATGCCCTGTCGCTCCAAATCCTTGATAATGCCGGAAGAATCCTCGACCGAGAGGTCCGTGAACAGCGTCGTCATCTGCGGCGTGGTCACACGCATGATGACGAACGCGAAAAAGCCGATGAGCGCGGCGGTGACCGCGATCATCGCCCCGAACCGGGCGGCGCCGATACCCTTCAAAAAGTCCGCAAGACCTTGCAAGCAACCGCCCCGAAGCTTCGACCCGCAACCGAGCGGTCGACTGGGCAATTATTGCCTAGGTGATGGTTTCGATATGGTTAACGAAGGTTAAGAGCTGGGACAAAAGTCGCGCCAAAAGGAAACATGAAAAAAATCGGCCTCGCGGTGCGAGGCCGATTTTCGTCAAAAGCTGCAGATTTCCGGATCGCTTACTGGCGATATTGCTGGATGCGGGTGGTGCGAAGACCCGCCAGACCGTGCTGGTCGATGGAAAACTGCCAGGAGAGGAATTCGTCGACCGTCAGGGTATAACGGCTGCAGGCCTCCTCGAGGGAGAGAAGTCCGCCACGCACAGCGGCGACGACTTCGGCCTTGCGGCGGATGACCCAGCGTTTGGTGCCGGGTGCGGGCAGATCTGCGATCGTCAGCGGACTGCCGTCCGGCCCGATGACGTATTTTACCCTCGGGCGATGGGGTTCTGTCATGGCGTACTCACAAACTCTCAACCACTGAACTCACGCCGTAACCCTACGCGTGCGGGCTTAAAAATCCGCTAAGCCTAAGGCTTCAATACAATTCTCGTTGAAAATGGCTGGAACACAGCCGGCCCGGAGGGCTGGACACCATGATCCGAGCCGTCCGAGCGGGGTCTTCGTAAATACTTTACTAACGAATGGAGCCGGCGAAGCCCCAACTGTCGTCCCGGGGCGCGCGTAGCGCGAGCCCGGGACCCATAACCCCAGGGAGTAATTTGACGACGACTCGGGGTTACGGTCTCACGCGAAAACGACGTCCTGTGGTTATGGATCCCCGCGCCGTGCGCAATTGCGCACCAGGTGGGGATCACATCTCGTGTGCGGCGAGGCGCGCGCCTTTAGTTGCTGCTGGTGGCGATGATGCTCTTCACCTGGCTCAGGGTGTAGCTGGCGCCGTCGATGGTCAGCAGCGGCGGCGACTGGGTCAGGTCGACGGACGACACCACGCCCTGCACCTGCGCGGCGATGCCGACGTTGTTGTTCGCGACATCCTTACCCGTCGCCGTGATCGTGTACTTGCCGTCCGGCCATTGCGTGCCGTCATTGCCCATTCCGCTCCAGGTGAAGGGAATGTCGGTGCCGGCGGCGGCGGTATATTTGCCGGTGAACACGGTCTGGCCGGTGGAATTGGCAACCGTGATGTCGACGGTCGAGTCGGTCGGCACGTTGAGATGCCAGGTCGCCGACGAGTTCGTCATGGTCGCGGTCGAGCCGTCGACCAGCGCGGTCTTGCCGACGAAGCCCAGCGCCTGGGTCGCCTGCGTGGTCTGTTGCAGGGTGACGAGCTGGGACAGCGAGTCATTCGTCTTGAGCTGCTGCTCGACGCCGGCGAACTGCACCAGCTGCTGAGTGAACTGGTTGGTGTCGAGCGGATCGAGCGGGTTCTGGTTCTGCAGCTGCGTCGTCAGCAGCGTCAGGAAGGTCTGGAAGTTGCCGGCCAGCGTCGATCCCGTGCTCGAGCTCAGCGAGTTCGACGAGGACGACTTCGGGACGTCGGTGGTCCCGGAGACGGGCGTCGGGGCGGTGGCGGCATTCGTGGTGGTCATGTTCGAATACTCCTCACACTCTGATGTCGACGCCGCTGCTCGATCCGAGCATGCGGCCGTAGCCGCGCCCGACGGGCGCCGCAGCAACGGTGTCGTCTTCGCTGATGATCAGCCGGCGGGCATTGCCGCCATTGTCGTTGTTCTGGCCGGAGTTCTGGCCCGATGAATTCTGGTCGCGCAGGCTGAAGGACAGCCCGTTGCTGCCGGTCTTGAGGCCGGCATCGTCGAGCGCGCGCTGCAATTGCGGGGCGTCCTGCCGCAGCATCTGCAGCGTCTCGGGCTTCTCGACGGTGAGATGCGAGGTGACCTGGCCGTTGCGGTCGACGTTGATGCGGACGTCGATGCGGCCGAGGTCGATCGGATCGAGGCTGATGTCGAAGCGCGTCTTGCCGGCGCGCGCCGCCGCGGCGATCTCGACCGGCACGCCGCTGATCGGCACGGGTGTGGAATTTGCCGCGGTCGCGGTGAACGTCGCAGTCGATGCGGTGGCGGCCGACGTCGTATTGGTCAGCGGCGCCTGGATGGCGGAGGCGGCCTGCGCGCCGGTGTCGGTCGTGGGCACTGCGGCCTGCGTGCCCGCATGCGCGTGCGTGGTTGCCGTCGCCGGCGTCGCGTCGGAGCGGTCGGAGGCGCCGGTCTTCGCGTCGGCCGGGTTCGCCTCGGCCTGCGGCTTGGCGGCTTGCGCATGCGCGGTCGTCGCCGCGGTTTGCGTGGCGTTCGCCTTGCCCGCGTCCTGGCCGATATTGGAGACGTCGCTCTCGCGTTGCGCGGTCGCGACGGCCTTGAACGAAGGCTTCGGCGTGCCCTGGTCCACTGCGGCGACCAGGCCGCCATTGGTCTTGGCATCGGTCGCGGTGCCGTCGGTCGTGCCGGTGGCGGCATCGCCCAGCGTTGTCGTCGTGTCGGTATCGACCTTGGCACCCGCGGTCTTGGCGCTCTTGTCGCTCGCCGTGGCAGTGTCGGTCTTGCCGCCTGCGATCTGCGCCGCGGTGGAGGCGCTGGCGGCGATGCCGGCTGCCGCAATCGTCAGCGGCGAGGCGGCGGCATCGCCGGCCTGGCTCGCGGCCGCGTTCGGATCGACCGGCACCACGGGCGGGGCCACCAGGATGGCGTTCGGATCGGGCACGGCGACCTGCGTCGCGTCGGGCTGCACGGCGGCATCGACGGTGGCGGCAACGGTGCCGTCGGTCTTGTCGCCCTTGGTGTCGTCGGATTTCTCCGACGATTTCGCGTCGGAGGTCTCGGACTTGTCCTTGGTCGGCTTGGCCGGATCGGCCGTGGCGTCGTTCGCGGTGGGGGCCGATGTGTCGGTGTCGTCGTTCGCCTTGCTCTGCGAGGGCTGGTCGGTCGCGGCGGTATCGCGCGGGCCCTTGTCTGGGGCGGACGACGACTCGGTCCGGCGCGGCGCGGTGTCCTGCGGCGGCGCGTTGTTGCTGATCGCCTGGGTGTTGCTGTCGACCAGCGAGCCGAAGGAGTCGTTGCTGGACGTGTCCTTGGAGCTCTGCGACCGGGCAGGCTTTTGCTGCGCGCTCTGGACTTGCACGCTGGCTGCTACGTCTGACGCCCGACCGACCACGGAAAACCTCTTGGAAACATCTTCGGCATAGAGGTAGCAAGGAGCGGGCCAGCTTCCTGAAGATCTATTTTATCTAGCAAAATCAATTAATTGGGTGATTCTCGCCACCGCCGCGAGGAACGCAAGAGCCCCGCCATTTCTGCCTCCCCGGCAAGAATTGCCCTAAGCGGCCGCCCGCGTGATTGCTTCACCGGAATGCGGCCTATATTAAAGAGCTGCTCTCAGCCGCTTTCGACCGGGCAGTCGTGCCCCCGGGGGAACCAAAGTTCCCGGGGAGCGTCGATGTCCCGCCGGAAGCCGAAGAATGTCCAAGTCATCGCGGATCGCGAACGCCGCCGTCACAACGCTTTAAGGCCCATGCTGAACAGTCTGGATCTCGAAGGCCGTCCTGAGGACACCAGGGTCGTCGTTGCCATGTCGGGCGGCGTCGATTCCTCGACGACGGCTGCGCTGCTCAAGGCCGAAGGCTATGACGTCGTCGGCATCACGCTGCAGCTCTACGATCATGGCGCGGCGACCCACCGCAAGGGCGCCTGCTGCGCCGGCCAGGACATCCACGACGCACGCGACGTCGCCGCCAAGCTCGGCATTCCCCATTACGTGCTCGACTACGAGGATCGCTTTCGCGAGTCCGTCATCGACAATTTCGCCGACTCTTACGCGCTCGGCGAGACGCCGGTGCCGTGCATCGAGTGCAACCGCTCCGTCAAGTTCCGCGACCTCCTGAAGACCGCGCGCGAGCTCGGTGCGCAGGCGCTCGCCACCGGCCATTACGTCGCCTCGCGCCGCCGCGACGACGGCTCGCGCGCGCTGGTCTGCGCCGCCGACAGCGACCGCGACCAGAGCTACTTCCTGTTCGCGACCACGCAGGAGCAGCTCGACTTCCTGCGCTTCCCGCTCGGTGACATGACCAAGCCCGAGACGCGCGAGCTCGCGCGCCGCTTCGGTCTTGCGGTTGCCGACAAGCACGACAGCCAGGACATCTGCTTCGTGCCGACCGGCCGCTACACCGACATCATCACCCGCCTGCGTCCGAACGCGATGGACCCCGGCGACATCGTCGATCTCGACGGCCGCGTGCTCGGCCGGCACAACGGCATCGCCAATTTCACCGTCGGCCAGCGCCGCGGCCTCGGCATCGCCGCTCACGCGCCGCTGTTCGTGGTGCGGCTGGATGCTCCGGGCCGCCGCGTCGTCGTCGGCCCGCGCGATGCGCTGAAGATGCACCGCATCGTGCTGCGCGACGTCAACTGGATCGGCGACGGCGACATCGACCGCGCCATCGGCGCCGGCCTCGAGATGTTCGTGCGCGTCCGCTCGACCCGCAGCCCGCAGCCGGCCTGGCTGCGCGGCGGCAACGGCCATTACGAAGTTGAGCTCGTCGCCGGCGAGGAGGGCGTCTCGCCCGGCCAGGCCTGCGTGTTCTACGACGCGCCTTCGGGCCAGGCGCGCGTGCTCGGTGGCGGCTTCATCCAGAGCGCCGCCGCGAAAGTCGCAACGAGCACTGCGAGGCCGCTGGTGGAAGCGGTACGCGGCTAGAAAATTTCCGGGGCAGGGGGCATGGCAGCAGACATCTCGCGGGCCGGGGTCGAGAAGGCCTATGGCCGCTGGGCGCCGGTCTACGATCTCGTGTTCGGCAAGGTCTTTGACGCCGGACGGCAGTCGACCATCGCGGAGGCCGACCGCATCGGCGGCCGCATCCTCGACGTCGGCGTCGGCACAGGGCTTTCGCTCTCCGATTATTCGCGCACGACAAAAATCTGCGGCGTCGACATCTCCGAGCCGATGCTGCGCAAGGCGCAGGCGCGCGTGCGCGCGCTGCGGCTCAGCAATGTCGAAGTGCTCTCGGTGATGGATGCGAAAAACCTCGCCTTCCCCGAAAACTTCTTCGACGCGGTGGTGGCGCAATATGTCATCACCGCCGTGCCCGATCCCGAAGGCACGCTCGACGAGTTCGTGCGCGTGCTCAAGCCTGGCGGCGAGCTGATCCTCGTCAACCACATCGGCGCCGAGAGCGGCCCGCGCAAATTGTTCGAGCTCGCCTTCGCCCCCATCGCCCGCCGCCTCGGCTGGCGCCCGGAATTCCCGTGGGACCGCCTCGTCAATTGGGCCGCCAGGCACCGCGGCGTCACGCTCGCCGAGCGCCGCCCCATGCCGCCGATGGGGCACTTTTCGCTGATCCGCTACGTCAAATCGTAACGCGATTTGCGGAGATCGCGCCGTCGGGGCACTGTCTCCACAAAACGCGGCCTCATCCCGACGAGCCCGCCAGCGGCGGGCGCCTCGAAGCATCGGCCGCAGGGAACCGCCAGCCAATTTCCAGCGCTTCAATTCGCCGTGCGTCGGCCGGAACCTCCGCATGGCCGGAGACGTTTCCCTCCCATGCGCACGACATCAAACATCATTCTGACCAGCCTCCTGATCGCCGCCTCAGGCGCCGCGATCGCGCAGGCCCCGCCGCGACCCGCAACGCCGCCGCAAGCGACCGCGCCGCCATCGGCGCAGCACGCCGCCAATTGCATGCCGCAGGACCGCCCGAACCGCGCCACCACGCCCGACGGCACCACCACCGGACAGTCCCGGGAACCGCTCGGCGACAAACTGGCAAAATCCGACGGTGTGCTCTGCCCGCCCTCCGGCGTCGACCCTGAGATGCATGCTCCGGCCCCGGACACCGGCGGCAACACCCCCGTCATTCCGCCCCCCGGCAGCCCCGGCGGCGATCCGACGGTCAGGCCGAAATAGGTGGTCTCTTCCTTCGCTCTCCCCGCCCGTGGGGAGAGGCCGGAATCGGCGCAAAGCGCCGATTCCGGGTGAGGGGGACTCTCCACGAGTCTGGTGCCAGAAAAAAATCGCAAAATCTGGTGCGAAATCGGGCCAAAGCGGACTTGTCGCGCCGAAGCTTTAGCGAAGGCGGATTGACAGCCCGCCGCCCCCTTCCTTATATGCCGCGCGTTCGCGAGATCGGCCGTTCCGCCGCTCGCGACCCTGTGGCGGGGTAGCTCAGCT
Source organism: Bradyrhizobium sp. 61 (assembly GCF_023073075.1). Lineage (NCBI taxonomy): Bacteria > Pseudomonadati > Pseudomonadota > Alphaproteobacteria > Hyphomicrobiales > Nitrobacteraceae > Bradyrhizobium > Bradyrhizobium sp. 61. The sequence continues at coordinate 365,172 of NZ_JADPIU010000052.1, forward strand.
GGTTAGAGCACGGGAATCATAATCCTGGGGTCGGGGGTTCGAGTCCCTCTCCCGCTACCATCTTTCCCCACACCCCTTTGACTTGGTTTGGGAAAGCTTTTTCCCCCAACAGGGCGTTTAACCGGCCTGATATCTCCACCGTTACGCCACCGAGGCGTGATGGATCTCGGAAGACGATGACCGTGTCGATCAGGTCTTTGATGGCTTCGGCGGCCTCTCCGTCGCCCGAACTGATACCCTTCGTTAGCGCCTCCTCGAGCCGACCTAGCTGTTCTTCATAGCGCTTGAGAATAGTTGGATGCAGCGCGACCTCTTTTGCGGCCGGCGGTTCATTCCGCAACTCTTCAGATATTCGCTCGCGTTCGGCGCCGAGGGCGGTCGATCGCGGACCGAGAATGGATGGATCGCCGTGCCCTTTTGCGATCGCATCCACCAGTCGTTCGATTTCTCGATTCAACTGTCTAAGCTGTTGTTCGAGGCGCTGCCTTTTTCCATTCGATGTGATTGCGAGGCGCTTTCGCTCTTCGAGATAAGTACGCACGTACTCCGCAATAACTTTCGGCGCGCTCAATTCAGCCCGCAAACCACTGAGAACTGCGCTCTCAACCGTGTCTAAATAGAAGGTCCAATTCCACTGGCGAGGGGAATTCTCTCAGAACCGGTGACCTCCCTGTCACCAGCTTCGATGACACCCGGAGAGTGCGAAGGCACTTCGCCTAACCATTCCCGAGCCCTTTCTGCTGCGCGCTGACAAGGCGGCCATTGCGCTGGCGAGTGCGGAGACCCGGAAATGGCATGGGGCTCGCAATCCGCGAGCCCCGCTGTGCGCTCGGCAATTTCAGGCCTTGTGATGGACAGTCTGCAGGCCGTAGACCGGCGTCGGGATGTTCTCGTAGCGCGCCTTCAACTGCAGGGAAAGGAATTGCGAGTAATGTCGCGATTGATGCAGATTGCCGCCGTGGAACCATAGGCCTTCCTGCTGCGTCGGCTTCCACATGTTGCGCTGCTCACCTTCCCATGGGCCGGGGTCCTTTGTCGTATTCGAGCCGAGGCCCCAGACCTTGCCGACTTTGTCGGCCATTTCCGGACTCACGAGATCGGCGACAAAGCCGTTCATCGAGCTATAGCCGGTGGCATAGACGATCACGTCCGCTGGCAATTCCTTGCCGTTGTCGAGCCTGACGCCGTTGGGCGTGATTTCCTCGACCTGTCCAGCGAACAGCTTGATTTTTCCGTCAATGATAAGCTGTGAGGCGCCGACGTCGATGTAATAGCCCGAGCCGCGGCGCAGATATTTCATGAATAGCCCGGAATCGTCGTCACCGAAGTCGAGCCTGAAGCCGGCCTTCTCCAGCCCGGCATAGAAAGCGGCGTCGTCCTGACGGATCTTGTCGTAGACCGGCTTTTGAAACTGATTCAAGATCCGGTAGGGCAGTGAAGCGAAGATCAGATCGGCCTTTGCCGTCGTCATTCCGCCGCGGACGGCGCGTTCGGAATAAAGATCGCCGATACTCTCCATCAGCGAATCCGAGCGCACAATGTGCGTCGTTGAACGCTGCACCATCGTTACGTCGACGCCGGCCTCGTACAGCGCAGCGCAGATGTCGTGGGCCGAATTGTTCGAGCCGATCACCGCCACCTTCTTGTTCTTGCCTTTGTAGCCGCCGGAGCCGGGATGGCGTGAGGAATGGTGTTGCTCGCCCTTGAACGTTTCCATGCCTTTGATTTTCGGCATGTTCGGCTTGGCCGACATGCCGGTCGCGAACACAAGCTGCCTGGGCCGCAGAGTAATCTCCTTGCCATCGCGTTCGACGATGACGGTCCATTCCTTCTTGGTGTCGTCCCAACTGGCGTGTTTGGCCGTGGTGTTCGTCCAATAGTTCAGCTCCATGACCTTGGTGTACATTTCCAGCCAATCGCCGATCTTGTCCTTGGGCGAGAACACAGGCCAGTTCTTGGGGAAATCGATGTAGGGCAAGTGATCGTACCAGACGGGGTCGTGCAGGCAGAGCGACTTGTAGCGGTTGCGCCAGGAATCGCCGGCGCGTGCGTTCTTCTCGACGATGATCGTCGGCACACCGAGTTGGCGCAGCCGGGCCCCGAGCGCAATGCCTCCCTGTCCGCCGCCGATGACAAGCACGTAGGGCTGGCTCTTGAAGCCAAGTTGCTCGACTTCCTCGTCACGCAGTTCCTTCCAGGTCTTGGCGCCGGGATTGACGCCATGCCTGGCGCCGAGCGGTCGGCTGAAGCCAGCCTTTTCCTCATGGGCCTTCAGTTCGGCCATGGTTGTCAAGAGCGTCCAGATCTGACCGTTCTGCAGGCGGATGAGTCCATATCCGCGCGCGACCTCGGTCTCGAACGTGATCCAAGATTCGGTCACGCCGCCGGCCTCTGTTGGCGTTTCACCCTCGGCGATTTTCCAGTTGCGCGGCTTCACATGCGCGAGGCAATGCGCGAGCATGTCGCGGACCTGATCGCGGCCTTCCATGGTCTTGATGTTCCAGGTGAAGGTAACGAGGTCGCGCCAGTAGCATTCCGGAGCGAACATTCCTACGGCGGCGTCGAGATCGCCCGCCGCAAGCGCGGCTTCAAACTTGTCGAGGAAAACCTGGACGCGCGCGCTAAGCGTGGTGTCGAGCATCACTTCCTCCCGGATGTTGTTTGCAATTTTTCTACGCAGGCAGCGTAACCTTACTCCAACCATCGCGGGAATCCAGACTCGCGCGGCAGGGTTCCTGGTCGGCTTCAGCGCCTCTCAGCGCTCGCCTGCAACAACGCCGCTTTGCCCACCGACGATGGAGTAGACTAAGAGCTCTATTTGCTGCGGTGCATGCGTCCGGAATTTGGCCCGCAGGCTCCTGTAACGGAGGGGCGGAGCATGTCCGCTCTACCCCGGACAGCTCACGATCGCCATGATTCGGCGGACTGCAACCCGATGCCAGTCCCCCACTGAAATCAACGAAACTACTGCTCACCGATTCGCGCTAAGCTGCGGCATGATCCGGGAGATCAACGATGCGATTGTCTAGCCTTGCCACTCTGGCGCTTGTCGCGGGAGCTTCCAGCCCAACTTATGTTTCTATCGTCCTGGCGGCTTCGGAATGTTCCAGATCAATGGAATTGGCGGATTGGGGCGAGAACTCGACCGGCGACATCAGCGTCGCGTCTGGGGACAGTTGCATCTTCCCGATCACGTTGCGCGGCGCGGCGAGTAGCTCGGAAATCTCGCAAAAGCCAGCACACGGCAAACTGAAGAAGCTCGACGTTGCGACTTACGAGTACAGGACGAAGGCGAGATACAAAGGAAGTGACACCTTTGCCATCAAAGCAACCGGCAAGGGGCCGAAGGCTTCTGGCACGTCGGTCATCACAGTGCACGCGACGATCAAGTAGGCGGGTCGAGCATTGGCGTGACGCCGAGTTGATGCGCGTCGCGTGAGGGCAGGGAGCAATAAGCGTGCCTCAACCCGTCCGAGACGCTCCCAGAACAGCACCCGGTGGCGGATCGTGATCAGGGCCTGGTTGAGAACGTCAGCCAACAGCATCGGCGGAAGTGATTTGAAGGCAGGATCCGAATGCGATTGCGGTCTCGCGCGGGGATGCTCCATCCGCAACTCCGCGAGCTGCCTAAGCGGGTTGGGCCCAGACGCAAACTTGGTTTTGCCGGTATTGCAGCTAAGCTGCTCTCCGCTATGCCCAGAAAGACCCAGCCTCGGAGAGTTGGTTTTCGTTTAGCCAGAGGAGTGCCTGACGAAGACTCAATGGGACCAGTCGCTCCCTACCAAGAGGCGGTGGGGTTCCATCTGTTAGATAGAGCATAAAGCCATCTTTGCTTCGGAAAAGTGCTTCTTTGGCCTCACAACATTCAAGGGACTCTACGTCAAGAGTAGGCAAGCTGCGCTGGACGATCAGCTCCATGTTTTGCAGCATGGCGCTCACGACGCAGACTTCCTCTTATCGTGGATGAAATGCACGCCAGCGGCTGGTCCATCCAACCAGACCAACTGACAGCCACGAAATGCGAGGCCCGTTGACGATAGAACTAGGAAGAACTCTCGCGAGGTTAGGACGTCAGTCGAGCCCTCAACCTCTAGCTTTGCCCCCGTTGCCGAAATGTCGTTGAGAACGCAGACTCGGCTCCAAGTGCCATCCACAGCCATCAAGTTGACGGCGTGCTGATGGGCAAATTGAACACGGTCCGATTTTCTTCGACCAAAGGCCATGCGCGGCAAAAAAATAGAAGTATGAAATATCTGACGTAGAGCGTGTGCCCCAATGATTAACAAGAGTTAGCGATCCGCGCTTCGTAGCTCGACTAATCACTAGCGAAAATTGGCGAACTTCAGTGAGACAGTGCGCGCCGCCAAAAACGGTCGGAGCCTCGCATCCTCTGGCGGAGCCAGGAGGCGAACGATGCGATCAGTCATTGCCATTGTTGTAACGGTGGGGGCGTCCTCGCCTGTGCTCGCCCTGACGCTGGGGGAGATTGAGGCCAAGCTACGTGCCGCGGGCTATTCGCAGATTCAGGAGGTCCCGAGCGGCAAGATCAAGACCGACCGAGCAATCAAGGAGGGTACGGAGCGGTCGCTCATCGTCGACAGCACCGGCCACATCAAGGAGCTTCGGTAGCGCTCTCGCTGGGGGGGGGGCCAGTGTTCGGTCAGGGACGCTGCCGAATGTTCGCGCCAGGCGGCCCGCCTACCGTTTGTATCGGTTCACCTGCCGCACGGTCCAGCGGCGGGTGTGGCCTAGCGAGGCCTACCGTTCCGGGAGGTGCGTCGTTGCTGGCCGTACGAGTATCGAGGCGCTCTGACATGATTGCCGATCCAATGGCGATGGCCAGAGCGATAGCAGATAGGACCAAAGCTGCTCGATTCGGGTCCATCATTAGACCTCCGCGAAACGGCTCCATAGTGCCGGGATAACGCCGATCTGGTGATTTGGTTCTTAGGTTCGCCCACAAAGGTATCCGAACAACACTCGCGCAATTAAATGTTGGTCGGATAGCGAGGCACAACGATAACGATTGATCGAAAGTCGGAAGCGGTTTTGTGGGTCGACCGCGCAACAGTGTTGCACCGATTTGGAGTTCAGCGATGAGAAACGTACCGCATCCAACAATCACGACCCGTCGCTCGCTGCGTCTTTCGACCGCTGCCCTTGTCGTTACGACGGCTGACGCGCCCGCAGACGGTCATCTTCGGAGAGTGGGGAATATTCGAGGGAGTACATCGCCGTTACGAGGCCATCGCGCGCCTTCTCGCCCCACTGACCAACCGTAGGGCTGAGGAGGTCGATCCGTCTTAGACCGAACCGATCTAAGATTCCGCCGACTTAAGCCGACCGTTTGCGATGGTTCTTGCGGTGTTTGCCTTGGGGGCGCCCGTGCGATCGCTCCAGTACTTTCGGCGGAGAAGCCGCCGCTGGCGGAGCTATTGGCGAGGCTTGCTCGACCTCTACCGGCTCGGCTGGGTCGGGGGGCCGTGTGGCCGGCGTTGCACCCAAGGCAGCCTCCTCGAGTTTGGCAAGGAAGTCGCGTCCTTGGTTCGTGATAGTCCAAGCGCCGCGTTCGCGAGAGATGAGTCCTTGGCTGAACGCATCAAGATCCGGCGCAAGTTCAGCGAGACGCTTCATACGCAACGTCCATTCAGGGCCGCTCGTATAGAAAACCGCGAGATGCAGCTTGATAAGCTCAAGGTTTCCCCGGCCGTCTGGCTGCCCTGCCAAAATCTTCAATATGGAAAGCTGAAAACTCACGCGCGCCACTCGAACGCAACGACTCAATCCTTACAATCTATCGGTTCTGGCCAACGGCTCATAGATCGGCCGTCAAGCTTCTCGCGGAGATGCTTGCTCGGTAAGCCTAACCGCCAAGGTTAATCGTGCCTGGAGGGTCAAAGACAGACTTCGACAAGATAAAGGCGCTTGTAACGGAACCGATCCAGGCGGCTCCTTCCGTTACCGAAACACATCCGCCGATTCGTTAGACCATAACTCCATCACCGCCAGCTTTTCCAGGATGGTTGGGCCATGAAGTACCGGCGCTTGCCGGTATCGCTGGCGCGGTCCAGATCGGATCTGTGATCGCCTGGCATTTCATGAGCGATCATGAGCAAGGCGGTGCTTTAAGCAAAGTAGGTTTGATCTAAATTACCGACGCAATATTCCGACGCCGTGGCGCGATCGCGCCCGACGCATTCGAATCGTCGTGCCACAGGTCGAAGTTGCATCCGAGTTGCCGTTGGTCTTGGCAGATAGATGCGCGATGCCCGCTCAAAAAAACAGTACCAAGATTGTCGATTTTGGCTGTACCACCGCGCGATGTCATGGTGCTCGCGAGTAGGGCGGGATTGCAGGGGCGAAGATGCAACATGTGTCATTTGAAAGCGGACGCGGATGAAGCTCGCGCCGCCGCGCATGTTCAACGAGCGGTCACTCGTGGTTCTCACGATCGTGATTGGAATGACGAACGCCTATAAGCGTATCCCCATTGGGATTGAAATGCACAGCAAGCTCCGGGACGATTTGAATACGGCAGAGAATGACCATCTTGTCGCGCCTGTTGGCGCTTGTCGCAGTCGCGTTATTGCCCGCTATCTCGATTCAGGCGTACAACGAAGTTAACCTTCGACGCGCGCGCCAAGTGGACGTACAAAATCAGGCGCTCGGTCTCGCTAAGCTCGCCGCCGAACAGCAGCAACAGATCGTTCAGGGCATTCGGCAGGTCCTGATTGCGCTGTCCGAACTCCCTGCGATAAAGGCGAAAGATAGCAAGGGGTGCAATGCGGCGATGGCAGGGATGAGGTCCCGGTTTCCGGCTTTCCTCACTTTCGTCGCTACCGATCTGAGTGGCCAGCCCTTCTGCGATACAAACACGGATCGCAAGCCGGTGAATGTCTCCGGGCGCCCCTACTTTGCGGATGCGTTGAAGACGGGCGCGTTTACGGTGGGACAATTCTCGATCGGTCTGTCCGTCGATCGGAAACTCATTCAGTTTGCGCTGCCTTTCTACGGAGATGATGGTCAGCCAGGGGGCGTCATCATTGCGCCTCTCGGCCTGGACTGGTTAGCGGACTACATCGCGCGCGCGGGTGTTCCGGCGGGAGACGCGCTGGCCATCACCGATCGCAACGGCACCTACCTTGCCCGCTATCCGGACAATGACCGATTTGTCGGTAAGAAATTGGTTCGCGTTGGTGATGAGAGGCAGTATGGCGACGGTCTCGCAGCCGACCTGGTTGATGTCGACGGCGTCGAGAGGATCGTGGGTTTCTCGACTCTCGGGCCCGATTCTGGGGGACTTCGCGTCAGCTTCGGCCTCGACAAGGCGAACGCCTTTGCCGAGATCCAGAGCCGGACCCGACACGACATCTTCCTCATCGCCCTCAGCGCCATGATGGTGCTGGGCCTGACGCTGCTCGGCGCCCGGCAATTTATCCATCGGCCGCTCGGACTATTAGTTGACGCCGCGAATCGATGGCGCCTCGGCGACTATGCTCGCCGTGTGAACATCCGCGGCAGTTCTGAAATCGCGGGCGTAGCCGGCGCCTTCAACACCATGGCTGATGCGCTGGATCGCCGCGAGCAGGAATTGTCCGATGCAAAAGAGAAGGCCGAGGACGCCGCGGCCCGGCTTACGATGCTCTTCGAAAGCACAACCGACAGCGTCGTGATCGTCGACCACGATTGGCGGATCAGCTTCTTCAACCAGAGGGCCTGGTCTCAGATCGCTCAGGGGCGTGATCTGATTGGAATGCACCTGCAGGCGTCGCTTCTGGATGCCGCCGATACGGGAATCGTCGAGCAGCTTCGGGAAGTCATGTCGGACCGCCGTCCGGTTTCGTTCGAAGCGCACTGTCCTCGTCGTGCCGCATGGTATGCGATCAACGCGTTTCCTTCTGGCGAAGGGATCGCGATCTTCTTTCGAGACGTCACCGAGCAAAAGCATGCTGTGGAGGCGCGCCAGCGCATCGAGGAGCAGCTTCATCAGAGCCAGAAGATGGAGTCCGTCGGACAGCTCACGGGCGGTGTTGCCCATGACTTCAACAACCTGCTTGCCGTCGTTTCGGGAAACCTTGATCTCATCGAGCGCGCGGCAAATGACGGCAAGATCCGGCGCTTCGCCGCGACTGCGCGGCGTGCCGCCGACCGGGGGGCGAAGCTCACCGCACAGCTCCTCGCTTTCTCTCGACGGCAAAAGCTCAACCCTAAACTGATCAATGCCAACGAGCTGATCTCCAACTTCCAGGGGCTCGTCCGTCAGGCGGTCGGCGCAGAATGCGAGGTCAGGCTGAAGATCGACGAGCGATTGTGGCTCTGTCAGGTGGATCCATCCCTGCTGGAGACTGCCCTTCTCAATCTAGCGCTGAACGGCCGCGATGCGATGCCGGGCGGCGGAGTGCTCGAGATCGAGGCGCGGAACGTCGTTCTGGATGGGGAAGCCGTCGCTGGATGTCCGGCCGGATCATATGTGAGGCTGTCCGTCTCGGATACGGGGCAGGGGATGTCTCCCGAGGTGCGAGACCGGATTTTCGAGCCCTTCTTCACCACCAAGGAAGTTGGCAAGGGCACTGGCCTCGGTCTCAGCATGGTGTATGGCTTTGTCCGGCAATCCGGTGGCTATATTTCAGTCGAAAGTGCCCCTAACGCCGGCACCACGATCTCACTGTACCTGCCGAGAGCCAATCAGGAGGCTCGCGACGAGGTGGAAACCGAACAGACCCGGGCTATGCCGGGAGGCTCCGAGCGAATTCTTTTGGTCGAGGACAATGAAGATCTGTTGGAAGTCGTGTCTGCAATGCTGACGAGCTTTGGCTATCGGATTCGCCTTGCTCACAACGGTACCGAAGCCATCCGAATTCTCGACAGCGATCAGGGGTTCGATCTTCTGTTCAGCGATGTCGTCATGCCGAATGGTCCCAATGGCGTCGAGCTTGCTCGCGAAGCAAAGCGGCGGAACAGCAGTATCAAGATATTACTTACGTCGGGCTACGTGGGAGACGTGCTCGCGCGTCACGGGGCGACAGACGAGTTCCCGATTATTCACAAGCCCTTTGGCGTGTCCGAACTCGCTCAACGTCTGCATTCTCTTCTTCAGAAAGAAGATAGTTAGGCAGGCACGAAGCCAGACGGCATCGCCGTCCATAGCGACAATGCGTATTCGTCTCTAGAGCCAGCCATCTCACGGTTCTTGCGGATCAGGTCGAGGCAGCCGTGCGCGAACGCAGAGTCCCTGACGTAACTTAAGGTGGCGCAGATCGCATAGCCAGTACCGGTTGAGCGCATGGTTGCTGCCTCAATTTCGCGAGGAGCACCATGACCGAGAGACGTAAGAGCGTGCTTGCAATGTTTAGTATATAGTGTTTCACTAAACAAATCGAGCTTGGCTGAATCCCTAAGAATCCAGGCAGGCGCGAGGAAACGTCCGTTTAGTCGTTCAGCCCGTGAAGGACTGTATCGCTCTGCTCGAAGCATTCGAGCGGGTTGGAGAGTCGCGCCATGTCGATGGCCGGCCCCACTGGGAGGGAAAGCGTTATGAAACAGACAGTAAAGGCGCTTCTTACTACGTTCGGAGTTCTCGCATCCGCGCTCGGTGTCGGAGTGGGGACTACTCCTGCGCATGCGCAGGCCAAGACCATCACGCTGTGCTGGGCCGCGTGGGATCCTGCCAACGCCCTGGTCGAACTGTCGAAGGATTTCACCGCCAAGACCGGCGTCGGCATGAAGTTCGAGTTCGTGCCGTGGACCAACTATGCCGACCGCTTCCTGAACGAGCTGAATTCGCATGGCTCGCTGTGCGATCTCATCATCGGGGATTCGCAATGGATCGGGGGCGCCGCCGAGAACGGTCAGTACGTCAAGCTCAACGATTTCTTCACAAAGGAAGGAATCAGCATGGACGACTACATGCCGGCGACAGTGGTCGGCTATTCCGAGTGGCCGAAGAACAGCCCGAACTATTGGGCGCTGCCCGCCATGGGTGACGCGGTGGGCTGGACCTATCGCAAAGACTGGTTTGCGCGGCCTGAGATCCAGGCGGATTTCAAGGCCAAGTACGGCCGCGATCTCGCCGTGCCGAAGACGCTCGATGAACTGCGCGACATCGCAAAATTCTTCCAGGGCCGCGAGATCGACGGCAAGAAGGTCTATGGCGCTTCGATCTATACCGAGCGGGGCTCGGAAGGCATCACCATGGGCGTGTCGAACTACCTCTATGATTACGGCTTCCAGTATCAGGATCCGAAGAAGCCGTATTCAATGGACGGGTTCGTCAACTCGCCCGGCGCCGTGAAGGGGCTCGAGGCCTACAAGGAGCTCTACAAGTGCTGTACGCCCCCCGGCGCATCCAACTCCTACATGTCCGAAGGGCTTGATGCGTTCAAGTCGGGGCAAGTCGCGCTGCAGATGAACTTCTTCGCCTTCTTCCCGGGCCTCTACAAAGATCCGAACGTCGGTGGGGACAAGATCGGCTTCTTCAGCAATCCCGCCGGCCCCGCGACCCGGGCGACGCAGCTCGGCGGGCAGGGCATCTCGGTCGTTTCTTATTCCAAGAACCAGGCCGAGGCGCTGCAATATATCAAATGGTTCTCCGGTGGAGATGTGCAGAAGAAGTGGTGGGCGCTGGGCGGCTATTCCTGCGCCAAGTCAGTGTTGAACGATCCGGGCTTCCCGAACAGCGCGCCGTTTGCCGGCGAGTTTTTGAAGTCGATGGGAATGGTCGTCGACTTCTGGGCCGAGCCTTCCTATGCCCAACTCCTGCAAGCCGAACAGAAGCGCGTGCATGACTACGTGGTGGCGGACAAGGGCACCGCGCAGGAAGCGCTCGATGGCCTGGTAAAGGACTGGAAGGCGATCTTCAAGGAAGAAGGCAAGAAGTTCTAGGGCAAACGCCTGGAGCGCACGCCGAGCGCGCTCCAGGCTCTCTTCGGTAGAACCCGCAGGCGTCGCATAGTCGACAATCGCGACGCCAGGATTGACCAGGGCCATGAACGATTTGAGCACTTCGTCGCAGATCACCTACCGGGCCGTCCCGATCCGACCAGGCGTGATACGTCGTATCCGCGGCCTTTCGGACCAGGCGCTCGCATGGCTCTTCATCACACCGACGATCGTGTTGCTGCTGGCGATCAATATCTTCCCACTGGTATGGACGATCTACCTGTCATTTACCAACTTCCGCGCCAATCGGCCGAACGCGCCGACGCTATGGCTGGGGACCGATTGGTACCAGTCGATCCTGACCGATCCGGATATCTGGGCGGCAATGCAGGTCACGGCGCATTTCGTGGTTTGGACCGTGCTGATCGAGACTGTGCTCGGATTCGGCCTTGCGTTCCTGATCGACAAGAAATTCCGTGGCCATGGCCTGTGGACCACGATCATTCTGTTGCCGATGATGCTCTCACCAGCGGTTGTCGGCAATTTCTGGACCTTCCTCTATCAGCCGCAGATCGGGCTGTTCAACTACGTGGTCGCCTTCTTCACGGGGCGCGGCGCTTCGTCGTTCCAGATGCTGGGAGACGTGACCCTCAGCCCGTGGGCCATCGTCATCGTCGACGCCTGGATGTGGACGCCTTACGTGATGCTGATTTGCCTGGCGGGGCTTCGGTCGATCCCGGATTACATTTATGAGGCAGCGGAGGTCGACCGCGCGTCGAATTGGCGGCAGTTCTGGTCGATCACGCTGCCGATGGCTCTGCCGTTCATCATGCTCGCGGTGCTCTTTCGCGGGATCGAGAATTTCAAGATGTTCGACATGGTCAACCTCCTGACCGGAGGAGGGCCGGGCTCGACCACGGAAGTCGCTTCGATCACACTGAAGCGCGCAGCCTTTGAGAGTTGGCGAACCGGCTATTCCTCGGCCTTCGCGATCATTCTGTTCGTGACAGTGTTTGGCCTTGCCAACATCTACGTCAAGGCGCTGAACCGGGTGAAAAGCAGATGAGCGCCTCAAATGCAGCCCACTCAGTCGTCGAACCGTCGACCGGCACTCGCCGCTTTGCCGGCCTGCTCGTCATACTCTATGCCATCATAACGATGGTTCCGCTGATATGGATCGTGCTCACCTCGTTCAAGTCGCCTGACGATGCGATCTCCTATCCGCCGAAGGTCCTCTTCAAGCCCTCCCTTGAAGGCTATTGCAATGTCTTCACAACACGCTCGCGTCAGACTCAGGAGTTTATCCAGACGCTGGGGCCGCCGCAGGGGCTTTGTGACAACATCGCGCGCAGCCGCAACATGGTTGTCGCCGGGCCGTCGAACTACGTGCCGCGCTTCATCAACTCGCTGATCATCGCCTTTGGCTCGACGGTGCTTGCCGTCGCGCTCGGTACGCTCTCGGCTTATGGTTTTTCGCGCTTCCGCGTGCCTCTCAAGGACGACCTCCTGTTCTTCATTCTGTCGACCAGAATGATGCCGCCAATCGCGGTCGCGATCCCGATCTACCTGATGTACCGGACCGTCGGGCTATCGGATACCCGTCTCGGGATGATCCTGCTCTACACTTCGGTGAACGTCTCGCTCGCTGTCTGGCTACTCAAGGGCTTCATCGACGAAATCCCGCGTGAATACGAAGAAGCGGCAATGATCGATGGCTATACGCGCTTTCAGGCGTTCGTGAAGGTGGTTCTACCGCAGGCGACGACGGGGATCGCGGCGACGGCGATTTTCTGCCTGATTTTTGCGTGGAACGAATACGCCTTTGCTGTGCTTCTGACCTCTGGCAACGCTCAGACCGCGCCCCCATTCATTCCGATCATCATTGGCGAAGGCGGCCAGGATTGGCCGGCCGTAGCCGCCGGCACGACGATCTTTCTTGTGCCGATCGTCGTGTTCACGGTGCTGCTTCGCAAGCATCTTCTGCGCGGGATTACCTTTGGGGCCGTTCGCAAATGAACCTTGATGTGAACACGTCAACGCCGCACGTCAGCCTGACGAGCAGAATGTTGCGGCGCAGTCCGCTGGAGGCCATCGCGACGGCGATCATTGCCGCAGGCGTGGTCATGCTGATGCAGCCGTTTTTTCTGACGCTTTATTCCTGGTCTTTCGCGGTCACTCTCTTTGGGACGGTGATGTTCATGATCGTCTCGAAGGTCCGGGAGTAACGCTCGATGGCACAGATCAGGGTCGAAGCGCTCAACAAATCCTTCGGAGAGTTTCACGCAGTCAAGGGCGCGAGCTTTACAGTGGATGACGGACAGTTCCTTTGTCTGCTTGGGCCGTCCGGCTGCGGCAAAACGACAACGCTGCGGATGATTGCAGGACTTGAATTGCCGACATCCGGCACGATCAGGCTCGACGGTGAGGACGTGACGATGAACCGTGCCTCCGCGCGAGATATCGCCTTTGTCTTCCAGCTATTTGCGCTCTATCCGCACATGAATGTCCGGCGCAATATCGGCTTTCCGCTCAAATGCGAGGGGATCGGAGCCGCGGAGTGCGACCGGCGCGTGGTGGAGGCCGCTCGGATACTGCGTATCTCCCACCTCCTTGATCGGTCGGTTTCGACCCTCACCGGCGGCGACCGTCAGCGCGTCGCGCTTGGGCGGGCGATCGTCCGCAAGCCGAAGTGCTTCCTGATGGACGAGCCGCTCGGAGCGCTCGATACCGAGATGCGCGAGGCGATGATCCAGGAATTGCGCGCGCTGCATGACCGGCTTGGCGCGACCACTGTTTACGTCACGCATGATCAACTGGAGGCCATGGCAATGGCGGACCTGATTGCGGTGATGAACAACGGCGTGGTCGAGCAGATTGCGAGTCCGCGCGACATTTATGACCGGCCTGTTTCGCTCTTCGTCGCGGACTTTATCGGTTCTCCAGCGATGAATTTCCTGCCGTTTCGCGGCAGCCTGCAAGCCGGGGCGCAGGCGATCCGGCTCGGGGATCGCGACGTTGCGATACCCACCGCACGCGAGGCTCTGGTGGAGAGCGACCTTGTCCTGGGCGTCAGACCTGAGCATGTGCGTTTTTCCGATAGCGGCATGGTGCGGGGCGAGATCTATGGGTCGGAATATCTCGGCACGACGCAGATCGTGACGGTGACGACGCCTTACGGCGCTCTCAAGGCCCGCTCGCCCGCCAGCATGCCCTTTCGGATTGGGATGAATGTCGGGCTCGATTTTCGGCCCGATACGTTGTCGCTCTTCGACCAGGGGTCGGGACGGGCAATACGCACCGCATTGCACGAGGGAGGCAAGCATGGCTGAAGTCGAGATCGGGGCGGTCTCCAAGGCGTTTGGCAAGACGCAAGCCGTCGTCGGTCTGTCCCTCACCATCGGGGATGGCGAATTTGTTGCGTTGCTGGGGCCGACCGGCGCCGGCAAGACAACGACGCTGCGTCTCGTTGCCGGATTAGAGGCGCCCGACAGCGGCTCGGTCCGCATCGACGGACGCGATGTGACCAGTGATGCGCCGGCGGATCGTGACGTCGCCTTCGTATTCCAGCAATATTCGTTGTACCCGCATCTGACCGTGTTCGAGAACATGGCCTTTGCGCTGCGCGCGCCGACTCGGCGCCTGCCGGAGGCCGAAATTCGCGCAAAGGTCGAACAGGTTGCGCGTCTTCTCCATATCGAGGCCAAGCTCCACAGCAAGGCGACCCAGTTGTCGGGCGGGCAGATGCAGCGCGTTGCGATTGGCCGCGCTCTGGTGCGCTCGCCCTCGATCTACCTGATGGACGAGCCGCTTTCTTCGCTCGATGCCAAGCTGCGCGGTGAAATGCGCCTGGAGCTTAAGCGCATCCAGATCGATCTCGGCGCGACGATCCTCTACGTCACCCACGATCAAACCGAGGCTATGACCATGGCATCGCGCATCGGCGTGATGGAGGCCGGGCGGCTGATGCAGATCGGCACGCCGCGCGAGATTTACGAGAACCCGGTCAACGCCTATGTCGCTGCCCGGCTCGGCCAGCCGATGATCAACCTGCTGCCGGCAACTCTGTTTGCCGACGTTCCGCCCGGCGTTAAGACGATTGGCGCTCGTACCGAGCACCTGGCGATCGCACGCAGCGGCGGGGACGTGTCGGCCACCGTCACGCGGGTCGAACATCTCGGCGACCAGAGCCATGTCCATCTCGATCTCGGCGGCCAACCTGTCGTGACGTTGGCGGACCCTGAGGCGAGGTTAGACGTCGGCGACGTCGTGTCGCTACGCCTTAACAGGCCGCTGTTCTTCGATGCGGCCGGCGGGAGGGTCGCGGCATGAGTCTCGATCGGACCTCTAGGGAGAATCTGGTGCGGGCGCTTGCGGAATCGGTGATCCAGCACGCCGACGAACTGACCAGCCTCGACCAGGCGATCGGTGACGGCGATCATGGGCTGAACATGAAACGCGGCTTCGAGGCCGTGCTCGCGACGTTGCCCGGCCTTGCGGACAAGTCTCTGCCAGAAATGCTGAAGTCGATCGGAATGACGCTGGTCATGAAGGTTGGCGGAGCCTCTGGGCCGCTGGTCGGCACCTTCTTCATGGAGTTGGGCAAGGGGCTTCCAGAGCAGCCAACACGCGCGGAGTTTGTCGCGGCTACGGATATGGCAATCAATGCCGTAAAGGCGCGCGGACGCTCGGAGGCAGGACAGAAAACCTTGCTGGATGTCCTGGTGCCCGTGCAAGCGGTATTGGCTGCAGGCGGCGATGCGCGGGCGATTGCGTTAGAAGCGGTGCAGGCGGCCGATCGCACGACGCCGATGCTCGCTATTCGCGGCAGGGCTTCTTTTCTCGGCGAACGCTCCATTGGTCACATGGACCCCGGTTCGCGCTCAACGTCCCTGTTGATCGGGGCTGCAGTCAAAGTATTGGAATTCGAGGCAAGGTCATGAACAATCCAAATGGCGGCAATGTCGGAATCGTTATCGTTTCACATTCGCCCAAGATAGCGGAAGGCGCGGCAGATATGGTGCGCCAGATGGTGGGCAATGCGGTGCCGCTCGCCTGGACCGGCGGCGATGTCGATGGAGGGCTCGGCACGAATGTTGCTGGAATCCTGGAGGCGATCGAGGCGGCGTGGTCCGCAGCAGGTGTGGCTGTGCTCGTTGATCTCGGTGGAGCGGAGACAAATTCCGAGATGGCGGTGGAAATGTTGGCTGAAGATCGAAGGGCGCGCGTCGTCGTCTGCAATGCTCCGGTGGTCGAAGGAGCGGTGATTGCAGCGACGGAATCCTCGGGTGGCTCATCGCTCGCAGCCGTCAAGCGTAGCGCGGAGGAATTCTATGCATGATGCCCACGCCAGCCGGGCAGGTGAGACGTCGGTGCCGCTGACCGCCTCGGCGGTTCTCGTCAACAAGGTCGGACTTCATGCGCGGCCGTCGGTCAAGCTCACGCAGTGTGCGAAGAGGTTTGCCGCAAAGATCGAACTCGCCCTCTCTGGGGACGGGCCTTGGACGGATGCCAAGAGTCCGGTGAAGGTGATGCGTGTAAAAGCTCCGCAGGGGGCGACGCTGCATTTCCGGGTCGCCGGACCGGACGGAGAGGTGGCGCTCGCTGCCATGCTTGCGCTTGTGCATGACGGTTTTGGTGAGGCTTAACGGCAGTGGCAGAGATCCAACTTATCGGCCGTGCCGCATCGCCTGGCCTCGCGTTCGGGCCGGTCGCCGTGCTGACTGCGGCCGTGGCCGGGCGAATGGCGAGCGAGGATCCGGAGCAGGAGGCTGCAGCGCTGCGGGCGGCGATTGGGGGGGCGAGGGCGCAACTCGCCGAGCAGATCAAGACGATTCAGAGTGAGGCGGCAGACATTCTGGAGTTCCAGGCCGCCATGTTGGAAGACGATGCACTAACAGATACGGCATATGAACTTATCGCGATCGGGATCGCTGCCGACCATGCCTGGCGCCGGGCGCTCGACCTAGAGATCGCCGGCTATCGCGCGGCTGAAGATGAATATTTCCGTGCCCGGGCCGTTGATATCGTTGATATCCGCGATCGCGTGCTTGCGCATCTGGGCGGTGTGGACGTTGTCGCCGGAATCGCGGGCGGTTCGATTGTTGCGGCTGAAGATATCACGCCTTCGACCTTTCTTGCGACTGACTGGTCGCAAGGCGGCGCGATCGCGCTGGCCAGTGGCTCACCTTCCTCGCATGTCGCCATGTTGGCGCGTGCGCGCGGGGCGCCGATGGTCGTTGGATTAGGTCCGTTGTCGTGGCATGGACAGCCACCAGTCTTGGCGCTGGTAGACGGCGACGCCGGAAGGGTCATCTTCGATCCGGAGCCGGAGACCATCCGTCTCTTTGAGCTGCGTATGGCGGCTGCGAAGGCCGAACTGGCTGTCGTCGAGGCGACCAGCCTTGCGCCTGCCTTCGTCGCCAATGGTCGGCGGATAGCGGTTCTGCTCAATGTCGCCGGGCCTGAAGACCTTGCAAACCTTGATTCCGCAATTTGCGACGGCATCGGCCTTGTACGCACGGAATTCCTGTTCGAGGCGGCCCACGGCCTGCCGGACGAGGAAACGCAATACAGGGTCTATCGAGACATTCTCGTCTGGGCCCAAGATAAGCCGGTGACGATCCGGACCTTGGATGCAGGCGGAGACAAGCAGGTTCCCGGTTTGACGGTCGAAGGTGAGAGCAATCCGTTTCTCGGCCTCCGCGGTATCCGCCTCTCGCTCGCGCGGCCGGAGGTGTTTCGCATGCAGCTCCGCGCGCTCTGCCGTGCGGCTGTCCATGGCACGCTGAAAGTGATGTTGCCCATGGTTGCGGTCCCGTCGGAATTGGACCGCGCGAACGAAATACTTGACGCGGAGTTCACAGCCCTCCAAGCGAAAGGAGTTGCCTGCGCTCGACCGCCGCTCGGCATTATGGTCGAGGTTCCAGCGGCGGCGCTCTGTGCAGCGGACTTTGGCGCTGCATTCTATTCCATCGGTTCGAACGATCTAACCCAGTACACCATGGCGGCGGCGCGCGACATCGGCGCAGTCGCTGACCTCAATGATACCAGCAATCCGGCTGTGCTGGCACTGATAGCCGCGACCGTCGAGGCCGGGCTAAAGCGGGGCGTCGAGGTTTCGCTCTGTGGCGACGCCGCGGCCAACACTCACCTCACGGCGGCGCTGCTCGCGACCGGATTGACAACTCTCTCTGTGTCGCCGATTGCCGTCGCACGGCTCAAGGCCGCAATCGCAAAGGTGAGTTCATGAAGGACGATGTCGGCAAGGACACGCCCGGTGACAAGAATGTAGCAGAATACAAAATAATCCTGCGAAAGGTACTCGACAATCGGCCCTCGGGGACGCGCCTGAAGCTTGCGGCGGCGCTGGGCAAGAATCGTTCGTTCGTGAGTCAAATCACGAATCCGGCTTATCTGGTCCCGATCCCGGCGAAGCATGTCGCGGTCATCTTCGACGTCTGCCATCCGTCCAGCGCCGAGCGTGCGGCATTTCTCGATGCGTATGGCCGCGCGCACCCCGGAAGACTGCGCGCACCCCACCGCGAAGCGCGCACGCGTGTCATTACCGTGACCGTTCCTGAACTTGGTGACGACAAGAAGAATCGTGCGCTCGAGCAGCTCATCGTGGATTTAGCCGCGCAGCTCGCGCGCTTTGCGGAAAGCGTCGGTTAGCCATTGAATCGAACTTTAGACCGGACTGGGAGAACGCTCATGAAAAAGCTGATCAACAGCGCCGATACTGTACTCGAAGAAAGTCTTGACGGCCTCGCCGCAGCGCACGCGGATATCCTGCTTCTCGGCGCCGAGCGCAAATTTGTGCGCCGTCGCACGTTGAAACCGGGCAAGGTCGCGCTGATTTCGGGAGGCGGCTCGGGACATGAGCCGCTGCATGCGGGCTTTGTCGGCCTGGGCATGCTCGACGCGGCTTGTCCTGGCCAGGTCTTCACCTCGCCGACGCCAGATCAGATGATCGAGGCTGCGGAGGCCGTCGACACCGGCGCAGGTGTGCTGTTCATCGTCAAAAACTACGAAGGCGATGTGATGAATTTCACCATGGCAGCCGAGATGGCCGGCCGAGAAGTCGCAAGCGTGGTGACGAACGACGACGTGGCGGTCGAAAAGTCGACCTACACGACCGGTCGTCGCGGTGTCGCTGGAACGTTGATCGTAGAAAAAATGGTCGGCGCCGCTGCCGAGACCGGAATGCCGCTTGCCGCGCTCAAGGCGCTCGGCGATGAAGTCAACCGGCGTACACGCTCGATGGGGGTCGCTCTATTGCCA
Source organism: Bradyrhizobium sp. 61 (assembly GCF_023073075.1). Lineage (NCBI taxonomy): Bacteria > Pseudomonadati > Pseudomonadota > Alphaproteobacteria > Hyphomicrobiales > Nitrobacteraceae > Bradyrhizobium > Bradyrhizobium sp. 61. Next base: position 384,330 of record NZ_JADPIU010000052.1, read on the forward strand.
TGCACTGTGCCGGCCGCCGGACGGCCAAATTTCACGTTGGCCGACGATGAAATGGAAATGGGCGTCGGCATTCATGGCGAGCCTGGCCGGCGCAGGGTACCGTTGGCTTCCGCCGATGCGATCGCCGCCGAGGTGCTCGACGCGATCCTGAAGGATCTTGCGCCGAGCAAGGGCAGTGAAGTGCTGCTTCTCATTAACGGATTTGGTGCGACGCCTCTGATCGAACTCTATCTGATGGTCAACGCCGCAAAGCGGACTCTGGATCGCGCGGGGATCACGGTGATGCGCTTCCTGACCGGTTCCTACGTCACATCCCTCGACATGGCCGGTGTCTCGATCACCGTATCGGTGCTCGATCGCAAAGCCACGACATTATGGGATGCCCCGGTGCAGACCGCAGCTCTGCGTTGGGGCGTCTGATTTCCGCGCGGCTCATTTTTTGCTGATATCGCAAATCTGCGTCGTGTGGGGAGAGGCGTTAGCGGTCTCCTGACTCGAACCCTGACGCCTCATCTTGTCGGTTCTCGCGAGCCGGTCCGCCCGTGCCGGGTGTGCCCGCCGCCTCCCGTTGTGCCCGGAGCGCCGTCATCCGCTATCCGTAGCGGCTTGCCTGTCCCGCGCGACCGGGCGCATCCTCTCTCGCATGGGCAGCAATCGTTCGAGTAGAGGAGCAGAACAGATGAGCGACCTTGTCGTAATTGCATTTCCAACCGAGGCGAAGGCGGAGGAAGTTCGTCAAAAATTGCTGGCCATGCAGAAGGAGTATTTGATCGAACTCGGCGATGCCGTGATCGCCGTGAAAGACAGCAACGGAAACATCAAACTAAATCAACTGATCAATACCACGGCTGCTGGTGCGGCTACTGGCGCCTTTTGGGGCACGCTGATTGGCCTGATCTTTTTGATGCCGCTTGCTGGTGCTGCCCTTGGCGTCGCGTCCGGCACACTCAGCGGATATTTAACGGATGTCGGCATCAACGACAAATGGATGAAAGAGACCGCTGCCGCCGTTCAACCCGGAACCGCAGCGCTCTTCGTACTGGTGCGCAAAGTCACGGCAGACAAGGTTCTTGAGAGGCTAAAAGGCGAAGGCGGCACGGTGCTAAAGACTTCTCTCGACCACACTAAGGAAGCCGCCTTGCAAGCGGCGCTGGCAGAGGTCAAAGCGGCGGTACCGGCGGCTTCGCCTCCTGATTTGCCGGGCGCTTGAAACGATGGCGACCGCCTGCCGACGACCGCTCTCGGCATTACCGCAGCCCTCTCTGGCCCAGTGACGCCGCACCGGGTGCGGTCATTGGTGCAGTTCCGGGTCCTTTGTGAGGGCCAGAGGCAAGTGCCGGGACCGCGCGACCGCGCCGTATGAATATATTTGAAATTCATCATACCGCGTTAAATTTAGTGCGATCCGTTCACGTGCCTGAGCCCGAGGCACAGCGTTGACCTAGATCAAACCATTGATGGCGGTGACGTTCTTCTGAACGGAGAGGGCCGCCGGGTGAGTGTTCGGCTGGGCTTGTTCTTTAATTCCCAGGATTTTGATCTATTTCGCCAAATGCGTGAGGGATGCAGATGTCGGACAATCCCATCGACGTGATCGAAGCCGCCATTCGCTCCGCCTTCACCAGTTACCCAAAGGAAGACGACCCGGATTGGAGAAGTCCGCACTGGATCAAGTCTGAAGAGTGCACGCACTTGGCACAGGGCATACTGCTGGAATTGCACGCAAAGGGATTTGAAATCGTGAAGAGGCAGACCTGATAGATCGGCGGCGGGCCCGCGCAATTGGTCATTTGAAGCGACCAGATCTCGCGACGTGACACAGGCTCGACGCAGGCGGCCAAGGCGCGCCGCTCGACCGGCACCTTGCGGGCGTTACCATTCTTGCCCGTGCGCTTCCCAACTGCGACAGATGTCGCAGTTGATTTCTTTCGCTCGAACCTTCGTTGCGGCATCGCCTCTGCGCCAGTGCCGCAGGCCACACCGCCTCGACCGCCTCGATCACGCCAGCGGCGCGTGGGAAAGGGAGGGAGAGCTAAATGGAGCGGGGCTGATGGCAAGAGCGGTCAGACGCGAACCAACGATGCCCCTATTTGCTTTCCGGGGTCCCTCGGAGACCAGGGCCCAACGGTGGGACCGCGCGACCGCGCCCTTTGAGGATATTTGGAGTTTTTTGATTTTCGAATTTCCTTTCGTACCATCTCGCAGACAAAGGCTGGTGCGCACTTGCGCCACATCGCGCGCCGCCTTTGTGTACGGGACCGCATAAAATTAAACCAGGAATGCGCGATGGCAAAAATCCTCGTTGGCGTTGTTGCGATGCACCGAACAACGTACGCTCGGCGAGCGGCTCAGGCTGTATGTCGAAGGCTTCACTGGTTCGCCGGTATCTCGCCAGAACAGTCTTTTACCGAGGCTGGCCGCCACTGCGAGGCGGTGGTGGCCGCCGATTAAAGTATGGTCATCGGATGCTGTTGCGATGATCTCGCCGTCTTCGTCCACGATTTTCATGTGCTGCCTCCAATCCAGCGTGCGGCCAGGCCGCCGCGATGGTGCGCAATCTATCTAACCTTATGCGGGCCCTGGGCGTTCCAACCCATGAAGATCATGGCTTCCGTATTCGACATGCGCCACATCGCCGCTCTTTGTGTACCAACTGGCAAGGCCCGATTGCTGAGGGCGCGCGCCAGCACTCGACGGTCCCGGGCCTGGAAGCCGCCCGGCGATGACAAATGGGCAAATTGTTTGTTGTGGATCAATTCCAATGTGCCCAGACAGTCGTACGCTGCCGAAAACGAGGGAGGTTCCACATGGCATCAATCTTCTCGACGCCCCATCCAGAAAAATGCCCTCAATGTGGTTCTGGGTTGGTCCATCTAGAGTGGCGTGAGCGCGTCAATGCCCAAGAAATCCATGACCTTTGGCGCTGCTTTAACTGCAAAAGCGAGTTTGTCACCGCCGCCACTCCTGATGAGAGAGAACCCTCGGTCGTCGAGATAACCAAGCCCTTCTTTACGAGCCTAGTAGTCTAATCGACTGGCGTGGCTCGCGCTTTACTTGACGCCTTGACCGCCGACGCGCGCCGTTCGGCGGAGATCGTGCGGCGTGAAGCGCTTGAGGCCCAATAAATCACAGAGCCGGGGCGTCTTGCTCTTGTCCTCGTTCCGGCGCCAAACGCCACTCTTTGCGACGATTGGGCAAATAGGTCCTTGCCGTTACCTACAGTGAGCTTCGTCAGGCAGGATGCGAACGAGCAAGCGCATCCGGTCCTCCACTGGCCCAGGAAACAGGCTAAGGTCGCAGCCCCCATCAAGGGTCAAAAGGACAAGCTCGATGACCACAATCAAGTTCTTGGCGACTGGATTGATCGCGATCACCGTCCTTACAACGACTGCCGTGGCTCGCGAGAAATTCGCAGCCGGGCCAACGCGCATCACGGTGTACGGCAAGCCCTGTCATATATTCAATACCGGCCCCGGCGGCTGCTGGATTGTCTGGGAGGGCATTCCAATATGGTTCGGTCCGTCGGTCCGGGGCGTGCCCGGCCGCATTTGCGACAATGGCGACAATCCGAGGATATGTTGAGATGCGGACGATAGGAGGTGCGCAGCGGTATCCGAGGCAATCGCTGCGCGGTTCGGCCCTCGGCGGCGTCGGTCAGCGCGGTGGCGGCGAGAAGTACGCGCGGGTGCTTGTGCTCGCGTTTCGGCACCGTCTCGCTGAAGTGCCGGATCGCATCGGGCAACGTGATGAGCTCGGTGCCGCTGGGTAGCACGATCCGAGTGTCAAAGCGGCATAAGCAACCATCGGATTCAGCCATGCTGACGCCAGTCCGACGGTATCCGTTCGCCGCAATCAAAGCGCGCGTATTTCTCGCGAGTCCACGCCTCATGAACGCGCGAGGCCCGGAAATTGGCCTCTGTGCTTTTGGGCAGATATTCGCTCCATGCCACCTCGAACGCCGCGCGGGAGCCGCCTCGAACGACGGCGCCGAGCCTTTGCAGTGCTCGCCGGGCTTCGAGCCGGGATAGAAGCCGCACTGCCATTGCCAAACCTCGGACGAGTCTGGGGTTTCCGACGGCTTTTGCTATGCTGCCGACGTGATGCCGTCAAAGTGGATGTGCCAGCAATCGCTGCGGTGCGGATCGCGCCGGCGGGTGAGGACGGGCATAGGCGCATTTGAGCGGTGCCGGCAAGGTGCGGCGACCCGGATTGGCCGCGCCCGCTACTGGTCGAGCGGCCCCTTCCAATCTGTAAAGTCGTATACAGCCCACCATCGATGCAGTGTCTGCCCGCACGCTTTGCAATCGAAGCGCCCGCTTGCCACGACCGGCCGCCTTATTTGGATAGCGCTGTGAAGCGTCCCGCAAAACAAGCAACTAAAAAAGACGCGCATTGGTCATCGATCCCCGGTCGAAGTGCACCCCGTGCGTTGGGCCAACTGGGTCGCCATAGTAAAAAGGGCAGTTTGTATCTTGGCAGTTCAGGCCGAATATTTGTGAGTTCGCGCCAACGAGGGTCCTCGGTCGCGATGCGGCGCGGTGGGCCCAGGGTGCAGTGAGTGCACATAATTCACAAAGGACAAAAGGCCCGGCTGGGCCGGGCCCCATTGCACGCCACTCGCGTCGGTGACTTGTGAGTTCAGAGGCCAAAGGACCAACCGATTGCGAGACGCTGGCTCACTGGCGAATCAGTACCGTAATTTGTCGACACAATTGAGGCCAACGACGGTCGTCCCCGAGCATCTCAAGCTCGGCACTATGCGGCAGTCACGGCCATGGCAGCGATCCTCACGGCCTATCGCTTCGGCGGCTGCAATTCCCCAGCAAACCACCTGGCGATCTCGGGCGACGTGATCGGATCGGCTTCCTCGCAGTGCAAGCATGTCGGCCGGAGTGGGCCCTTGCCATCCGGTCGCGCTATCAGGACCAGCGGCTTGCCGCAACGCGCACAATTTAAGGTTTTGGATATCCCGTCCATCGCCTCATTATGGCGCGTGGAACCGGAGAGTCCAGATATTGATGGCGATCTCCGCGACTGACACGCACACAAATTCGCGAATGCCTCATCAGGCTACCGCATCGTCCAGCCACAGTTCGAGCAGCGCGCGATGTGCGTCGCATCCCCTCGGCCGCCAAGAGCACCTGGGCGCGCGCAGGCGCGGCATGCACTTGCGGCAGGTCGGTAGCGCAAGCATGGATGACGCTTATTGCCGCTGGCTTCGCCTGGGATCGAATCAACATCTATCTCGCAATGGTTGGCCTGGGCCTAGCGGCGGCGTCTTGGCTGATCGGGTACGCGCTTCGATACGTTTTCACGGGCGGAGATGATGTCATGTCGAAATTGAAGAGAGACAGTTGAATAAAGCCCACTTCAGTTGGTAGCTTCTGGACGTCGCCTGTTGGCCCTTAGAACGAGCTGACACCGGCCTCAAACGGCAAAGCGACGCGGATCACTCCATCCGGAACGGCCTCGAAGCCGCTTCTGCGCCGAAAAAGGCCAACTTGGAATGATCACATTAGGTTCACGCGCCTGAAGCTTTACTGGGCCATTGCCGAGGTGTTGCTCTTGCGAAGTCTGTCGAGGTCCTCATCAACCGCCAGAGCCATCGGCGTATTCCGCGGCGTCATCCGGTACGTCTGCAAAGAGGGTGCGGCCGCGACCAAAGCGGGCCACGCCGCCTCCGCGTCGGCGGCATGGCCGGTACGAATAAGCGACGATAGCCAGACCGCCTTGCAGACACCTATCGCAGGTGTTCGATCCATACATTCGCGGGCGAAACGCAGCGCATCCTCGTAATCCTGCACGGAATAGCGCAGCCTTGCCCCGTAGAGCGCGTAGTGTGCTGGGCGTACCGGGTTCCAGGAGATCGCCTTCTCGAAGGCTTCAATCGCTGCCTGGGTTCGACCGGCATAATGCAATGCACCGGCAAGGACGACCCAGTTGTCCGGATCGCCAGGGCCGAGCTCGATCGCCCGCTCGGCCGCGCTCACCGCTGACTCAGGGTCCTGACCTGCGTCGGTTACTAAGGACAGCACTCGCCACGAACTGGCACGCAGCGGGTCCAGCGCAATCGCGCGCCTGACGTCGGCGATCGCCTGCGGCAAGTCCTGACGACTGAGCCCAGGATCGTGATGGCCAAAAATCAGCATCTTCTTCACCAGTCCGAGTCCCGTCCACGCGGGCGCGTAGTTCGGATCAAGGCGGACCGCCAGTTCGAGTTCCTGCCGCGCTTGGCGGAGGCTCTCGGAACTTGGTGCCATGGTCAGCGCAAGCGTACGCAGCACGCGCGCATGCACATCAAGCGAGGCCGGCGCGCGGCTCCGTAACGCCGCCCGGTCCGACTCGCGCACGGTTGCACCAAGCGAGGCGCTGATCCGAGAAATCAACGTTTCAGTAACGTCGGGTAGGTCCTGCGCAGTGGGCTCGAACCGGCCGCTCCAGACGATGCGGTTGTTGCCGGAATCGATCAATTGCACGTGGAGCTGCAGCCGGTCGCCGCGTCTCTCTGCGCTGCCATCCACAAGGTAGCGAGCGCGGGTCATCGCAGCGATCTGCGCCGGCGACAGGTTCTTGCCGCTAAGTTCGGCTGTGGCGAGGGTTGAGACGATGTGCAGGTCGGGGTTGCGCGCAAGTTCGGAGGCAATCATGTAGGCTAATCCGTTGCCGTCCGGACTGCCTTCCTGAGAGGTGTTAAGTACGCGCAGGGGTAGAACTGCAACGTCGGCCACCATCCTGTTGTGTACCTTGGGGGGCCCGGAGCCGGCGCCGAGCAGTAGAAGTTGCCAGACCACCACGATCGCGACTGCCACCATCGCAAGGGCGGCGGCCAGGCGATAGAATCTTCGCACATCGCGCGGCGCCGTGTCGGCCGCGTCAACGATCAGAAGGTAACCACGTCGTGGCATCGTTCGCACGACTTGCTGCCGGCTGTCACCGAGCGCGCGCCGGATCTCGACCACGCATTGCACGAGCGAGTCGTCGGTGACCGAAACGCCCGGCCACACTCGCGCACCGAGATCGAGTTTTGTAACCAGCTCTCCGGGACGGCGCCCCAATTCAAGCAACACTGCCAGAGCCTGAGGCCGCAGCTCAACGGCCTGGCCGTGCAGGTCAAATACCTGCGCCTGATCCAAATTGAGCGTGTATCCGTTCAGCCGCAGGCAGGTCATGCGCACACCTCCCGCCATTGATCTTAGCGGACCGGAAAGTGCGTCTCAAGGCAGCGGCAGAGCCCGATTTCGTCCTTTATCGTGCCTTTTCGTACGGTTTTCCCGCAGACCTGCACTACGTTGACAACCGGAGAGCCGCTGCCCTGAGCCCGCGGTAACCGAATAACGCGATACCGAGAAAGCTGCACCGCGCTCACAGGGCGCAGAGTGTGTCCAGTGCCAGACGGTGGTCTCTTTCTTCTCGCGAGATTGCAAATGCGGAAGAGATTTTCGATAGCCATCACAGCGGGAAGGGCGCATTGCGGCGGAGTCGACCGTCATTCGCGCGCGCGCCGGGGCAGCCGTTACTTCATTGTGTCGATACTGTGCGCGGCCTGCATCGTTCAGTTCGCAACCAATCCACCGCGGGCTCAATGCACGGCTCGCGATGTCTTGCAAAACCAGCTGAAGCTCAAGACGCGCCCCGCCGAAGTGTCCCAGCAACTCATTCAGTCCGGCCGCGATGTGGCGACATGGAAGACCATTACCATTGGTACCTTCGCTGATCCGCTTGGACTGCGCAATAAGCTGGACGGCATGGGCTGCGGTATCGGGGGGCAGGCCGCTGAAATACTTGCTCGACCGACATTCATCCTTGGCTCTCGCAAGACAGACGTGGAGCTTGTCCTCGTATCGCCAGCCCAGCTTGGATTCACGTCCGATACTGTGACCTTGGCTGATGTTTACGCGCGTGCTCGACAGCTCGGCTTCGAACTCGCGGCAGCCGAAGTCGGCCCGCAATTGCGCATCCAATATCTTGACCAGCCTATCGGTGAATTTCTCATCATCGGAATGGAGCCAATCAAGACGTGGAGTGGCGAGCCGATTGTTCTGAATGTAGCAAATGGCGGCGCCGGATTGATCCTCATCGGCCAGGACGGCAAAGCCGCCTCCGAAATACATGTGACATCTCGGTTCGTCTTTGCGCGCTCGCATCAATCCGCACCCGGCACTGGACCGATCGATCAGGCAGCGGCGTTTCTGCCACCATGAAGAGGAACCAGCAGCGAGGCCACCATGCTTCATCGTGTCTCCATCGCAGCGGCATTGATCGCCGGAGCGATCGCCGGAGGTGAAGTCGCCAACACGGCCGGCCTCAATTCGGGGTACCGAGTGGTTGCCGGCAGCGAGCAGCCATCGGTCGATGTCGAACTCGTTCTTGCTGTTGATGTCTCCTATTCAATGGATCCTGGCGAGCTTTTGCTTCAGCGCGAGGGTTACGCGGAGGCCATCGTTTCCAACGAATTTCTCCAGGCGCTCAAGGCCGGGCCGAACCGAAGGTTGGCCCTGGTCTATGTGGAATGGTCTGGACCGAACGATCAGAAAATCATCGTGCCGTGGAGATTGATCGACAGCCGCGAATCTGCAGCTGCGGTGGCGGCGGAAATCGCGAAAGCGCCGGTTCGCATGGGCTCACGCACCTCGATCTCTGGCGCGATAAATTTCGCATTGCCGCTGTTCGATGCGGATCCGTATCGTGGACTGCGGCGTGTGATCGACGTTTCCGGCGATGGCGTGAACAACGACGGAAGCCCAGTTACCATCGCACGTGATGCGGCGCTGGCAAGGGGCATTACCATCAACGGATTGCCGATCATGCTCGAAGGAAGGCTTCCGTCGCAAATGGACATCGACGACCTCGATCTCTATTACGAGGATTGTGTGATTGGCGGGTCAGGCTCGTTTATGGTGACGATCAGAAGCCGTGACGGGTTCAAGGAGGCGATCCGAACAAAGCTCGTGCTCGAGGTTGCCGGCGGCGTGCCCAGGGACCGGATCGTTTCGGTGACCGAAAGGGAGCCACGAATATCCTGCCTCATTGGTGAGGCAATATGGGCGAAACGAAGCCGGTGGTGAGCGCTTCGGTACCTTTTGGAAGGCGCACAGTTCGATCCGCGTTGAACGAGCGTAGTACGTCTGCTCATGGCCCTCAGCCGACATAATTGGCGTTATGGCTGACTTCCGCTTTACCGGAGATGTCCGACTTCATCATCAAATGCGGAAACCGCTTCCGTCGGCCGGAAAGGCAAGGATCGTGGATGCTGTCACCTCCCACTCATCAGTAGGCGAGCCCGCCTGACACCCTCGCGGGCTGTGCACGAACGAAAAGAGCACGTATCCGGTGTGGTCGTCGCGCTGGGGGTAGCGAAGCTCGCTCCGTGCTGTTGTATTGGCGCGGCAGCTTCGGGCCTGGTGACCCGGAACGGACCTCGTCAAGCGAACGCGGCCGTTGCAGACGATCTGTACAACGCGTACCGTCGCCGATGCCGATACAAGGAGCCCCAATGACTGATCGAGACAAGATTCTGATTGCCCTTGGCGAAAAGCCTCTGAAGGTTTTCGAAATCATGAAGCGCGTGAACATAAAGCATGAGGACGATTGCCAATCGCTCTTGTTGAAGATGCGTGACGACGGCGCCGTGAAGTTCGATATTCACAAGGGATATTGGCACGCTGTCTGACAATTTTCGCTTGATCACCAGCGGCTGGTAGAGTTGCTTGCAAGTTTCCTTAGCGAAGAGAAGACTAGCCGCGTTCAACGACACTCTGAGTCAATGTGGCGCCAGTTTCGACTGAGGCATGGCGCGTGGAACATCACCGACGTCGTCAAGATCGGGCGCCTGGCCGTAGCCCATGCGTTTCATCTGTTCGTGGACCTGTGCCATTTCGGTCTCGCTGAGGCGCGGAGGTTCGCCGATCGCCAGCGCGTGGACATACATCTTCGCCAGGGTCTCCACCTCCACGGCAAGCCAAAGCGCCTTTTCAAATGTCTGCGCCGTTACGATCAAGCCATGATGGCCGAGCAAGCAGGCATTTCGTCCTTCGAGCGCATTGACGGCATAATCCGACAGCGCTTGTGTGCCGAAGCAGGCATAAGGCGAACAACGGATATCGTTGCCACCGGCTACCGCGACCATGTAGTGGAAGCAGGGAATGCCACGCTCGTGCACGGCGAGAATGGTGCTGAAGGTGGAATGCGTATGAAGCACGACGTTTATGTCGGCCCGCGCTCGCAGAATATCGCGATGGAAACGCCATTCTGAAGAAGGGCGATGGTTGCCCTGGTAATTCGCGACAAAATCCATCGCGACAATGTCTTCTGACCGCATGCGCTCGTAGGGCAAGCTTGTCGGTGTGATTAGCATGCCGTTTGGAATCCGGTGCGAAAGATTGCCGGAAGTCCCTTGGTTGAGACCGTTTCGGTTCATCTCCTTGCAGGTATCGACGATGCCCTGGCGGAGATCGGCATGATTGCGGTCTGTCATGATGGGTGCTCCGAAAAAGAAATCCAGGATTGATAGGCGGCGGAAAGGGTGCGTTTGCCCTCATCCTCGCCGAGCGGCGTGACAGCTTCAAGCACCACGCTCGAAACCGGAATCGTACGCGAAAATCTCCGCCACAGTAGCGCCGCGCCGAGCGCCGTTCCATCCCGAGATTGGCTCACCGAGACGCTCTGCGATGGCCGCAACGCGGCCAGAGCGCGCGCGAAGGGCAGGTTGGCGGCGAAGCCACCGTCGATGACGATGTGTTTCGAGCTGCCAAGCGCATCTAGACAGCGGTTTGCGCTGAATGCGGCGTAGAGGACTGCCAACCCCTGCCATTCGGCTGGCGTCTCGGGCCGCGGTCCGATAATGCGTCCGCGGTGAGCTGCACCGGGGAACAGTCCATCATCCCCAACGAAGGAGGGGAGTGCCAGGGTTCCAAGGGCCAGTAGACTCGGCAATGCGGTGAGGACGGCTGCATCAGAAGCGTCGTGGTCTCTGCTGATCAAGTCGTATTCGCGGCCTGTCGCGATCAGCGTGGAGGGTACGTTCTCACCGTCGACATCGATATTGAGCACCATGCCGCGTGTGGCGTCGAGCTTGTCTAGCGCGAGGCCGCGCTGAAAGCCGATCATCCAGGTGCCTGTTGATAGGATCGAGGTATCGGCCATGCCGGCGGCCTTGTAGCGGAACAGGTTGGCGTTGGAATCATGCACGCCGCAGAGGATTTCGGTCGAGCGCGCCAGGCCGGTACGCTTGGCTACGGCCTCCGAAACCCTCCCTAGCACCGCACCGGCGGATGCCCGCTCCGGCAGAAGACGGTCCCAGCCGCGCTTGCGCATCAGGGAGGAAGGCCGATGGTGGAAAAGGTCCCAGATATGGCTCTGAGCCGCGAGCTGTGAAATTTCACTTGCAGCACACCCGCCGAGCCGCAAGGCGAAATACTGCGCAGTCGTAAGATAGGTTTTCGCGCGGGCGAATTCGGCGGGATATGCGCTTTCCTGCCAGAGCAATTGCTTGCCGAGCCGCATCGCGCCGCTGATACCGCAAAACACTTCATCATAGGCAGGCGCAATCCGGGCGTAGGCCTGGTCGATCTCAGGCGGCGAGACCGCATCATAGTCCATCATCGGCAGCACTGGCTCGTCACCTTCGACAAGAACGGCGCCACACCCATGCGCGGTCGCGATCACCGCGCCGATGGTGTGGCGTTGCGTCACCACGGCCAAAGTGTCGAGGAACCACTCTTCCAGCCCGGCAAGATCATAGGCGAGGTATGGTCCTGCAGTGGTCGGCACATTCGGGATCGAAAGTGTTTCGAGCGGCCAGCCGTCCTCACTCGCGACCAGCAGTTTCAGATTCGTCTTGCCAATGTCGAGAACCGCGATCCGGGGAGAGGCTTCCGATCTTGTCATCGTTGTCTACCGGGGCGCTTTGCCGCCCAGATGAGGAACCGCGGCAACGGCAATCAGGATGCCACCCCAGATCGCCAGAGTGAGGAACTGGCTGAGATTGAGAAGGTTGAACGCCGAGGAGATCACCTGAAGGATTATCAGCGCAAGCAGCAATCCGCCGACTTTGCCAAAGCCGCCAAATGGATCGACGCCACCGAGCACTGCTGCAAGAATGGTGACGAGCAGATAGCTCTCGCCATATGCCGCGTTGGCTGAATTGAAACGTGCCAGCATGACGACCGCTGCGACACCGGCGAGCAGGCTCGAGAGGACATATAGCTTGAGCAAGACGGCGCGGGTATCGACGCCGGAGTAGCGGGTTGCCTTCTCGTTCGAGCCGATCATGTAAACCCTTGCCCCGAAGGGCGTTGCGTTTAGCATGAGCGCGACCGGCAACGCACAGAGCGCCAGCACGATCAGGGCAAAAGGCACCCCGAGAACCGTTCCATTGCCGATGAAAACAATGGGCTCCGGAAATCCGGAGATGACATTGCCGCGCGTCAGGCCGATCGCGAGTCCCTTGCAGAGTGTCATGGTGCCGAGGGTTGCGAGGATCGGCGAAACGCCGAGATAGGCGATGCCAAATCCGTTGACAAGGCCGACCAGTGCCGCGACGGCAAACCCTGCCGCAATCGCCAGCACCTGTACGCCGGCCCAGGCAATGCCCTGAGTGCCCGGAATGTAGTGCGTCAGCAGGAAGGCAATGGTCAGTCCGGAGAGATTAGCGGTGGCGATGATGGAAAGGTTGAGGCCGCCAGATAACAAGGCCAGCATCATCGCAAGCGAAAGGATGCCGAGCTCCGGCATCTGGAAGGCCATCGATTGCAGCGTGTTGACGGAGAAAAACCGGTCGCCGATGGTAATGGCGAACACCAACCAGAGCGCAACCAACAACAGCATCAGGGTTGCGATCGTCCCGCTGCCGGCAAAACGGATCAGGCGTCCGCGAAGGGCGAGGGTGGACCCATTTCTCATGGCCGTGCGCTCCGGGTCCGCCGTTCTCGCTGCGACCAGGCTGTTGCCGAGACCGAGATCAGAATGACCAACCCGACAAAAAATGGCGACCAGTAGGACGAAACGCCGAGCAAAATGATTCCATTCTGCAGGATGGCGAGCAGTGCCAACCCCAGAAACGTGCCGAGAACGGTGCCGACGCCGCCCATCAGGCTGGCGCCGCCGAGCACGACGGCCGCAACCACATCGAGCTCCTTGCCCACCAGCACCGTCGGAGCGACGGACTGTGCAAGCTGCGCCTGGACCAGTGAGGCGATACCGGCCATGACCCCCATGTAGCAATAGACCAGCATGTTGAGGCCGAAGACATGGAAGCCGAGTCGCTGCGCGGCATCGGTATTGCCCCCCATGGCGTAGATCTGACGACCGATATTGCTACGATTGAGCAGGAGCCAGGTGAAGAGAAATGAGAACCCGAGCGCGAGGATCTGCAGGTTGACGCCGTAGGACGTATCCTTGCCCCAATCGAACTCGAACCAGAATATCCCGGTCGCGAACCAGTCGGGTAACGAATAGATGTATTTACCGCCCGTGAAGAAAATCAGCAGCCCATAGAAAATGTTCAACGTTGCCACGGACACGATGATTGATGGTATCCGAAGCTTCTGGATGAAGATCGCGTTGAGGGCGCCGAGCGCACCGCCAATGCCGATCGCGATCGCAAAAACGCAGATCCAGTTCGCGCCGTATGCGTTCGCCACCGTAAGCGTGACATATTGCGCCACCGATGCCGTCGCCGTGAAGGAGATGTCGATTCCGCCGGCGATCAGCACCACGAGCAGCCCGAGGGCGAGGATGCCTACGAATGCGTAGGAGGTCAGCAGGTCGAACAGATTCTGCATGGTCAGGAACTGGCCGTTCGCCGCGCCCAGGCTGGCGCAGAGCACGAGGATCACGATCAACAGCCAGAACTCATGGCTGCGCCGAAACCTGCCAAATGAAGCAAACCGCGATTCAGGCATTGACTGCCTGCCGAAGCGCATCTTCGGAGGTGTCTGCGGCCATCACGTCAGCGGTCAAACGCCCTTCGCGCATCACCAGCACGCGATGGCTGTGATAAAGTACCTCGGGGATTTCGTCTGATATCATCAGCACTGCGACGCCCTCGCGGGCCAGCCGCCGGATGATCTCATAAATCCCATCCTTGGCGCGGATGTCGACACCGACCGTTGGGCTATCGAGGATAAGCACCCGCGGGTTGGTCGCCATCCATTTGGCGAGCACGATCCGCTGCTGATTGCCGCCGGAGAGCGTCTTGACCGGGTTGTTGGGATCAGAGACCTTGATTCCGAGTTCGGCGACCCATCGCGCAACATGGCTTTGCCGCGCGCGTGCACCAATCAGGCCGAACGCGCCGGCGAGACGTTCCAACACAGTCAGCGTGACGTTCGCCGTGATCGACTGGTCAAGGATGAGGCCAAGTGTAAGCCTGTCTTCAGATACGTAGGCGATGCCTCGACGGATCGCGTCTGCATTCGTGTTCAGCGCGATGCGGTGGCCGTCAAGCGCCATGGTGCCTCGATCGGGTGGGTTCATGCCGAACAGCGACAGTGCGAGCTCGGTTCGGCCCGATCCAAGCAATCCGGTAAGGCCCACGACTTCTCCGGCGCGCAATTGCAAGCTCACATCGTCGTAGTCACCATCGCGACCAAGGCCCTGGACTTCGAGAACAACCGCACCCACGGCAAGGTCGGGCACCTGTTTCTGATACTCGAAAGCCTTCCCAGTCATCAGGTGACTGAGTTTGCTGCCGTCGATGGTCGCTGCGGCAAAGGTGCCTACCTTGGCGCCGTCCCGCAACACCGTCACGCGTTCGGCAATCTCAAGCACCTCGTCGAGGCGATGGCTCACGAATACGACGCAGATACCGCTTCTTTTCAGGTCGCTGACGAGCTTGATCAAGGTGTTGACCTCGTGGCGGGTCAGCGACGCCGTCGGCTCATCCATGATGAGAAGTTTGGCATCCGCCGCCAAGGCCCGGCAGATCGCGACCAGCTGGCGTCCGGCAATGCTGAGTTCGGAGACTTTTGTTTCTGGATCGACCTCAATGCCGACCTTCGCCATTGTGGCCACGGCGATGGCCCGCATAGAGGACCAGTTCACCGTGTGGACGCCGCCAAGATGGTGCGCCATGGCGATGTTCTCGACGACGGTGAGGTTGGAGAATAGCGATAGATCCTGATAGATGACCTGAATGCCGCAATGGGTGGAGTAGACTGGGCTTAGTTTTGGGTACTCCTTGCCGGAAATGACGATCCGGCCTCCTGGTTCCGGCGCCTCGACGCCGGAAATGATCTTGATCAGCGTGGACTTGCCGGATCCGTTTTCGCCGACAAGGCAATGCACCTCTCCGGCCTCCAGCGTCAGATCGACGTCGCGAAGCGCATGCACGCCGCCGAAACGCTTTGATATGCCGGACATCTCCAGGAAAGTCGTCAAGGCTTCGTCCTGTAATGGGACCGCTTGTCAAGCGATCGCCTCGACGCGGATCGCATTCCCGGCCGGAAAGCCGGGAATGCAGCGCGACGAGGCGGCTGGGACTGGTGTAGTTCTAGAGTCCTCCGGCGATCAGTCCGTCGATGGTTTCTTTGTTGATCCGCATGATCTTGTCGACCTTGATCTGCTTGCCGGCCACATCGACCGCAGCCTTGCCGAGGCCGGGAACATCGACGCCATCCGTGATTGGCTTGCCATCAAGCACGAGCTTGGCAACTGCAACCATGGCGTAACCTGCATCGGTGGGATTCCACAGGAAACCTTCGCGGATGGTATCATCCGCGATGAGCGATTTCGCCTGGCTCGGCAGCACCGTGCCGACCACGGCGATCTTCTTGCCAAGGCGTTGCTGACGCACCGCATTGCCGGCCCCGATCGGCCCATTCGAGCCGAAGCCGAGAATGCCGCGCAGGTTCGGATAGGCCTTGATCACGTCAAGCGTCGTGCGCTGGCTGGTATCGATCTCGTCGGCGCCGGGGAAACGGTCGGCGACGAGCTTCATTTTCGGGAAATTCTTCTGCTGATAGGCAATCGCGGCGTCGGCCCATTTGTTGTGAAGCGGCGTCGTCAACGTCCCGACATAAACTACGTAATCGCCTTCGCCGCCCATGTCCTTGGCTAGACGCTCCATCTGCACTTCACCGAAGCGAACGGAATCGATCAATTCGACATTCCAGTCACGGCCTTCTTGTTCGGGGCCCTCATGGGTGATGACTTTGATGCCGGCCGCCTGGGCGCGCTTGAGCACCGGCTCGCACACTTTGACGTCCAGCGGCACCAAGCCGATCACGTTGACCTTTTTAGCGATCAGGTCATCGAGCAGCTTTACCTGTTGTGCCGGATCGACGTTCGCCGGTCCAACCATGGTGGCATTGATGCTGAAGTCCTTGGCGCCCTTCTGGATTCCCTTTTCAAGAGCGTTGAACCACGGAATGCCGGCGATCTTCACGACCGTGACCATTTCCTTTTGAGCCTGCGCAAAAGCAAACCCCGGAAAACCGGTACCGGCGATCGCCGCCGCACCACCAAGCATTTTGATTGTCTGGCGTCTGTCCATTGTTCCCTCCCAGGAAGCTATTTTTAGCCTCTGCTCCTTTACCCGGCACTCGCCTGGCGGAGCAGTTGGCCTTATTCTTGATTGGCGGCGAAAATTTCGCCTCCAGCCTCAGGACTTGCCTGGGGATTAGAGACCAACGCTACGAGAGGTGTCAAGCAAGCGACATGTCAGCTAGCCCCGCCTGTGGCGATGTCCGGGCATGGCCGATTTTGTCGCAAAAGTCGGCTGTAACCGACGGATGTCTTTCGGCCATTCGGTAAGGCCGACCGGCTTTGATCGGCCGACCCTAACGCGCGAGGCGCCTCAGATTTTGAGCGATTGCAGCAAGAACAAACTCGTCCTGGGCGCCCCGTGGGCCACGAAGCCGAAGCCGACCAAGCCTCAGGATGCGCTTCAAATGCGCAAACCGCATCTCGATCTTCTTGCTTCTTGCGCTGACGTCGCGACGTCTCGAATCCCTCGGTGCCAGCGAACGACCGGGCGACGTCCCGGGCGTGCTCATGTATGTTGCGCGGGATCTTGCGCGATGGTTCTTTTGGACAGCACTGCGGTTTGAGCGGGCATGCGTCGCAGTCGAGCTTGCTCGCACGATACAAAAGCGTTTTGCCCCCGTGCACGGTGCCGCTCGTCCCGAGCCGCTTTCCGGCCGGGGCAGTGGTAGACGTCGCTGGTCGGATCATATCGAAAGTCGCTGCGCGAGAAGGTACCGTCATCTCGCTTCGACTTGTCGAACACGGGGATATGTGGTGCGATGTTCTTCGCCTCGACCAGCCAGTCCAGCATCGGAGCAACCCCGTAAGCGGTATCCCCGGCAAGCCGCTCCGGCTTGAGACCAAAGCGCTCCTCTGTTCATTCGATCATTGTCCTCGCCGCTCCGACCTCGGCCTGGCGAATTCCCATCCGTCCGGCTCGCCACGAGCCTTTGCGGGCACACTTCAGGAAATCAGGCAGATGGTCTAGTGAACTGATGTCGCTGCGCCGTTTTCGAAATAATTCCGCTTGGCCGACAGCATCTGGCAGGAAGTCTGCGCCTATCGCGCGGACTTAATCGGCATGTCAAAGATCTCGCCACTCATGAGGAGGGCGATCTCGGCGGCGGGCAGTGGCTTCTGACATTCGGACAACGGATTGAGCCAGAAATTAGAGTCAGGCAACATTTCGAACAGATTGCGCGCGGCGGCGCCAAGGCACACCTCAGGCTGCTTTATATAGTCGTAGATGCGCTTCTTTGAGGTGAAGGTGGGGTGCCATTTCATGTTCTGGAAGTCGACCGTTGCAACGTTGATCTCCTCCTGAAATTTGAGCGAGCGACGGCGTCCAGGTTTCATCGGCGCTTCCGGCGTCAGAATGTAGATCTCCGTCTCGAGCAACGCGCGATAGAATGCGGGAACGACGCTGGCGTCCCTTGCGGCAGCCTGCATCAGGGCTTCGAGACTGTTTTCCGGTTCAAACATGGCGACACTCCCAATTGAACCCGACGAGGGCTGGACTTCAGCGCCTCCAGTTAGAGCCGGATCGCGCCGTCGCCGCAGAGCCTTCGCCACGATTGTGCTAATCCTTGTTGCCGCGCAGGGCACGATAGATCGTATTGCGCGACACGCCCAGGCGGCGCGCGGTCTTGCTGATGTTGTTGCCCGTTTCCGCATACGCGGTCAGCACATGCGAGCGCTGAATCTCATGCAGATTGGCCTTGAGCCCACCACCCACCGCCTTGCCGGTCAAGCGCTCGCCGCCTGAATGTGCAAGTACGGACTCGACCGATGTCTCGTCGATCAGATCTCCCGGCTCGGCCAGCGACAATCGGGAAAGCACGTTGCGCAGTTCGCGGATGTTTCCATCCCAATCGAGTTCGGCCAAACGATCGATCGCCCCTGCGGTCAAATCCATCAAGGGATCGATCTTGTGGATCAAATGGCGTGCGATCTCGGCGAAATCGGAACGCTCGCGCAAAGGCGGTAACGTCACCTCCAGCGTGTTGAGACGAAACAGCAAATCGGATCGGAATCGGCCCTTCGCAATCGAGTCGTCGAGATTGGCATTGGTGGCAGACACCAGGAGAACGTCGACCTGACGTTTGGTGCCACCGACCGGCCGGACAGTCCAATCGTCCAGAAAGCGCAGCAGCACGGCCTGCAACGTCACCGGCATGTCGCCGATCTCGTCGAGGAAGAGCGTTCCGCCGTCCGCTTCCTTGAACAGTCCCGCCGCGCCGCCCTTTTTTGCTCCCGTGAAAGCGCCTTCGGCATAGCCGAACAGCTCCGCCTCGATCAGACTGTCAGGGAGCGCTGCGCAATTCACCGGGACGAAAGCGCCGGCCCGTCCACTGGCGGTATGAGCATGGCGGGCGAGTTGCTCCTTGCCGGTGCCGGTTTCGCCTCGGATCAGTATCGGCATCTTGCGGACCGCCGCGACTCCCACCCGTTGGACAACGGAAGCGATCGCCGGATCGGCGGAGACGAACTGGGTGGGAACGTCCTTGGGCGTCGACAGCCGAGGCCGCGAGATGGCTTGCATCATCGAGGACTGGCGCGCGTTCTCGATTGTTGCGACGAACTGGCTACCGACCTCGTCCTCGAGGCGCTGGCGTTCCTTGCGCCGGCCTTCATCGACAAAGGCGTTGAATTTCGTACGAAAGACGTCGGCGAAGCGACGACCCGGCAAGGCTGGCAGGCCATGCAGCAGGACGCTTGCGGCCCTGTTAGCTGCAAGGATCCTGCCCTCGTTGTCGACGGCCAGCAGGCCCGCGCTCAACGTATGCAGATATTCGCCGCGGCTATGGAAAGCGATCAGGATGTTTCCGCGGTGATGTTCGCGGAACAGACCATTCTCGATCTGGGTTGCCGCCATCGCGACGAGCGCCTGGGTATGCGCCTGCCTCGACATGCAATCCGATGACGCATCCAGTATTCCGGCCAGTTCGCCATCGGGCGCGAAGATTGGCGCCGCGATGCAAGTAAGATTGTGGTAGCGCGAGAAAAAGTGCTCGCCCCCGTGAACGACGATGGCCCGCTTGAGATACGCGGCGGTGCCGAGGCCGTTGGTGCCGCAAATGGCTTCAGTCCAGATAGTGCCGGGCCGAATGCTCGCTGCGTTCGAGGCATCACTGAAGCTCGAGTCCGAGATGATGTCGAGCAGCAGGCCGTTGGCATTTGCAAAGGCGATCATGAAATTGGAGCCGGCAATCTGCTGATGCAGCGTGTGCATCTCCGCGAGCGCCAGGCCGCGAATCAGTGAGCAGCGCTGCTGCTCCTGGCGCAAAACGGCGGTGCTCACGAACTCGGGCGAAGGAGGGCGCAATGTATCGAGACCAAGCGAAATGCAGCGCATCCAGCTGTCGTAGATATCGGCCGATAGCAGCTCTGCCGGCGGCGCGCCGCGCTGATCGAGCGTCATCCAAGCATTGTCCATGCGTCGGCTGGCGGTCAGCATCATAGCTCCTCCGGGAGTCGCTGCTTGGCGATTTCCTCTTGGTCGTAGCCCGGTTCGGGTCGTTCTCGCGTGTGGCGCGGTTCTCACGATCATAGATCAAACAATCAAAAATCCAAATTTCGGCTCACCCGCTGTTGCAGCCGTCGAACTGTTCCGTCTCGGAACAGTCGCGCGCAAAGTCTGCTCCGAGGCGGATCGGCGCGAGCACTCCCGAGATCGCAAGAACAATAGAAAAATCAGGCCGTTGTGCGCTTGGCACAGCCCTTGCTCAACTGTTCAGCAAGATGGCGATCGCGTCAGATCGACAGAATAATAATTTTGCCGGGGAGGCGTTTAATGAAAGCGGCGGTGCTTCATGAGTTCGACGAGAAGCTGACGGCGAAGGAGTTCGTCAAGTTCGATGACGTAACTGACCCGAAGATCTCGCGCCCGATGGACGTGATCGTGCGCATCGGTGGTGCCGGCGTCTGTCGCACCGATCTGCACATCGTTGAGGGCATCTGGCGCAGCAAGGTCGACGTCAAGCTTCCATACATCATGGGCCACGAGAACGCCGGCTGGGTCGAAGCGATCGGCCCGGGTGTCGAAGGGATCAAGGTTGGCGACAGCGTAATTTGTCATCCGCTGGTGACCAGCGGGCATTGTCTCGCGTGCCGGCGCGGCGACGACATGCATGCGCTGGACAGCTCGTTTCCCGGCATCAATGCCAATGGCGGCTATGCGCAGTATCTGCTGACCGGGCAGCGCTCCCTGATCAAGCTGCCGAAGTCGCTCGCACCGAAGGATGTTGCTCCCTACACCGATGCCGGGCTGACGGCTTATCGCGCCGCGAAGAAGGCATCCCGTCATCTGTTGCCCGGCGAACATGTCGTGGTGATCGGCGCCGGTGGGCTGGGCCATATCGGCGTCCAGGTTCTCGCAGCGCTCTGCGCGGCAGAAATCATCGTGGTCGATCGCGCCGAACAGTCTCTCGAACTCGCCAAGAAGTGCGGTGCACATCACGTCGTGAAGGCAGACGGCAACGAAGTCGAGGCGGTGCTGGCGCTGACCGACGGGCGCGGCGCGGAGGCCGTGATCGATTTTGTTGGCGAGGGTGACGCTATCGCCAAGGGCCTGTCGATGACAGCGAACGCCGGCTACTACTACATCGTCGGGTATGGTGGGAAGATCGATATCCCGACCATCGACATGATCACATCGGAAAAGACCATCGTCGGCAACCTGGTCGGTACATACGCCGAGCTGGTGGAGCTGATGGCGCTCGCGGATCGCGGCCTCGTCGAACTCCACACCAAGGAATACAGGCTGAGCCAGGCCAATGACGCGCTTCACGATCTGCATCATGGACGCATTCATGGCCGCGCGGTCCTGATCCCTTAGGGATGTGCCGCGACATGCAAAGCCTCGGTCCAGATCATCGAACGAGAGTGGCGCGAGTGACAAAGGACAGCCGATGCCGGCCACCGATCACCGCCGAGGAAGCCGCTGAATTGCAGCGCGCCCGTGATCGGATGATTGCCCGGGACAGGCTGATCGACGAGATGGTCGATAACAACGAGATGCAAATCAAGAATGAGTACGCGCGCGGCGGAGCCGAAATCGAACTCGCATGCGCCGTGCGTAGCGCGGCGCGCGCCGACGCCGGAAGCGACGCGCATGCTGAACTGGAGCGAGCGGTCGCGCGCCTGGAGATGCTCCGGGAGGAGCATCGTCGCCTGGTGGCCGAGCGTGAATGGCTCGACACGTCCCTGCTGGAGATCGACAACGGTCCTTCGTCCGGCGACCACCAACGTTCGGGGCACGCATGATGAGCAGGAGCAACGCAACCATGATTGCATCAAAGCAACAGGCACAAATGCCGTCTCCGCAACCGGACATGAGCGAGGAAGCCGGGTCGAAAGACGCCTTCTTTATTCAGCTGGCCGAGATCGCGGAGGCCATGATCGCCGCGCACGGCAGGGATTTCGCTACTGGTGCGCTGGTCCTCTCGGCGAAATTCGTTGCCGAAGGCAAACCTCTCATCAAACGAGCCAACGGAGGTGACGAGACCGTCAGCGCCGAGAAACCGGGCTGACGTGAAGCGACGAGTCAGCAGATCAATCAATCCATTTAACGGACTTAAAGTGTGTTTTGCGGCGGAGAATTTCAACAAAGCGATCCAGGGGTTTGACCCGGAACCGAAGCGAGAATGCCGAAGATAACGCAACGTTCAAAGGAGCTGGAAATGTCTGCAAGTCTGACACTGAACAAGATCACCGCGCAGAAGGGGATCAGCATCGCTGAAGCGGCCAACCGCGTCGCGGACCTTGGCTGGACGCCAAGCTACGTGCAGGAGGCGATGACTTTCCCGACCGACTACAAGATCTCGAAGACACCGCGCGACCCGATGAAGCAGGTCCTGCGGTCATATTTCCCGATGCAGGAAGAGAAAGACAACCGCGTCTATGGCGCGCTGGATGCGGCGTTGCGCGGCGACATGTTCCGCAATGTCGAGCCGCGATGGGTCGAGTGGATGAAGCTGTTCCTGGCGATCATCCCGTTCCCGGAGATCTCGGCGGCGCGTTCGATGGCGATGGTCGGGCGGTTGGCGCCCGGCGAGGAATTGCGCACCGGATTCACCATGCAGATGGTCGACGAGTTCCGGCACTCGACGATCCAGATGAACCTCAAGAAGTGGTACATGGAGAATTACATCGATCCAGCCGGGTTCGATATCACGGAAGCCGCGTTCGGCAAATGCTATGCGACCACGATCGGCCGCCAGTTCGCCGAGGGCTTCCTGACCGGTGACGCAATCACCGCGGCCAACGTCTATCTGACGGTCGTCGCGGAAACCGCCTTCACCAATACCCTGTTCGTGGCGATGCCGTCGGAAGCGGCGCGCAACGGCGACTATGCATTGCCGACCGTGTTCCTGTCGGTCCAGTCGGACGAATCCCGTCATATCGGCAACGGTCACTCGATGCTGATGGCGATGATCAACGATCCGTCGAACCACCAGTTGCTGGAGCGCGATCTGAAATACGCCTTCTGGCAGAATCACGCGATTGTCGATGCCGCGATCGGGACGTTCATCGAGTACGGCACGACCAACCGCGACAAGAACAAGGAGTCCTACGCCGAGCTCTGGCATCGCTGGATCTACGAAGACTATTACCGGACCTACATGCTGCCGCTCGAGAAGTACGGCATCAAGATCCATCACGATGACGTCGCCGCCGCCTGGGATCGGATCGTCAAGAAGAACTACGTCCACAAGACCGCGCAGTTCTTCACGGTCGGATGGTCGGTAAACTTCTGGCGTATCGAGGCCCAGACCGAGCGGGACTTCGAGTGGTTCGAGCACAAATATCCGGGCTGGTATGCCGAATTCGGCGACTTCTGGAAATGGCACGCCAAGCTCAGCGTGCCCGGCGAGACCAACATCCTCTTCAACAGCGAGGTGGGCTATTCATACCCGCATCGTTGCTGGAGCTGCATGGTCCCTTGCCTGATCCGCGAGGACTTCGTCTGCGACGAGGTCGACGGCAAGATCTACACTTACTGCTCCGAAGGTTGCCGTTGGACCCACAAGGTGGCGTTCGCCGCGGAATACGAGGGCCGCGCGACGCCGGCAATGGGCCGCTTCAGCGGTCGCCGTGAATGGGAGGACTGCTATCACGGCTGGGACGTCGCCGACGCGATCAAGGATCTCGGTTTTGTCCGGCCCGACGGTAAGACCATGATCGCGCAACCCCATCTGCGCTTCGACTCCAAGGACATGTGGACGCTCGATCACGTGCGCGGACACACGCTTGGCAGTCCGTTGCGTGGCTTCAGAGCGCTTTCGCCGATCGAGCGCGAGGTGGCGACGGCCGAATACCGAAAGGGCTTCAAGATCAATCCCTGCCACTAAAGAGATGATGAGGGGGAGGGGCCGCTTTCGGCGGCCCCTCTTGCCGGGACCGGCAACGGTTTGCCGATCGTTCTGTACAACTGCCACGACGACAGGGCCGGGATAATGACGGACGTGCGGGTTCACAAGGTTCGTTTCGAACCAGTGGGTATCGAGATGGAAGTGGAAGAGGGCGAGACCGTCCTCGATGCCGCGTTTCGTCAGGGCATCTCGCTGATGCATGGCTGCAAGGAAGGTCAGTGCGGCAGCTGCAAATCAAAGCTGGTCGAGGGGGACATCGAGCTTCTGAAATACTCGACCTTCGCTCTGCCGGATTACGAGAGCGAGACCGGCCACATCCTGCTGTGCCGGACGCATGTCTACAGCGACATCGGTGTTGAATTACTCAACTATGACGAAGACCTGCTCAGCCGTTCGATCGCGGTGAAGGCATTTTCCGGCCGCGTGGCACGGATTAGCGCGCTGACGTCAGACATCAGATTGCTGGAGATCGAGATCGAGAGGCCGATGAAGTTCTGGGCCGGCCAGTACGTCGATCTGACGCTTCACGACGGCACCATCACGCGCGCCTTTTCGATGGCGAACCCGCCCGGAGAAGGCACCAATCTTCGCTTCATCATCAAGAAATATCCGAACGGGGCATTCTCGTCCCAGCTCGATGGGAAATTGGCCGTCGGCGACGCCGTGATCGCCAAGGGGCCGTATGGCACCTGCTTCCGGCGCGAAGAACGTCCGGGGCCGATGCTGCTGATCGGCGGCGGCTCGGGCATGTCGCCGCTGTGGTCGATCCTGGCCGATCACATCGGGAGCGGCGAGCAGAGACCGGTCCGGTTTTTCTACGGAGCGCGTACCCGCGCCGACTTGTTCTACCTCGACGAACTCGCGGCCATCGCGGCGCGGCTGAACGATTTCAAATTCGTGCCGGCACTGTCGCATGTGGAGACGGGTGACGGCTGGGACGGCGAGACCGGACTGATCCACGAGGTCGTGCTGCGCCATCTGCGCGAGGAGAAGCTGAGCGGCGCCATCGACGCCTACGCGTGCGGGCCGACGCCGATGATCGACGCCGTATTGCCCGTGCTGCAAATGAACGGCGTCGAGCCGGACCACATCTATTTCGACAAGTTTACGCCGGCGGTGCGATGACGGCGTTCAAGGTTCGTCGCAACAGAATGGCAGAAAGGGAGTAAGCAATGAGCGCGCAAACGAGCAGAGCAGCAGCGACCAAGCCTGCGGCAATCGTCAAATCCGGAGCCGCGGGGGCAGCGGTTTTCCCGGGCTCCGACAGCCGCAAATACAACTACTTCGAACCGAAGGGGCGCAAGGCGACCCATTACGAAGACATGACGGTCGATGTTCAACCCGATCCGGAGCGATATCTGCTGCAGGATTGGATCATCTCGTTCCCTGACGGAACGCCGACCTATTCTAAGGACTGGACGGCGGCAAAAAGCTCGAACTGGCACAAATTCCGCGCTGTCGACCAGGAGTGGGAGCGTACCCATTACCAGCGCCAGTCGACGATCTGCGGCATGGTGCAGAACACCATCGAGAATGGCCGGAAATCGGGCGCGCCGACCCGCTTCGATCCCGCCTGGGTGAAGATATTGCAGAACCATCTCGGAGCCTACAAGCATGCCGAGTTCGGTCTCGGCACCTCGACGATGCAGGCGCAGCGTTATGGCTACACGCAGATGGTCAACAATGCGATCTTGACCAACTCGTCCTACAAGCTTCGCTTCGCGCAGGACATCACTCTTTATCTGAGCGAAATCGGCCTCGACCTTCCAGGCTTCGACATTGCCGCCGGCAAGAAGCACTGGCTGGAAGATCCGATCTGGCAAGGCGTGCGCAAGTCGGTTGAATCAGTGATGGGTTCAAACGACTATCTCGAGCAATATTTTGCGACCAATGCGGTGTTCGAGCCGCTGGTCGGCGAACTCTTCCGCTCAGGCTTCCTGATGCAGGCGGCATCTGCGCAGAACGACTTCATCACTCCGGCTGTCGTCTCCGCTGCGGAGGCCGACTATGAGCGCAATCTCGCCAACACCGTCGAGCTGTTCCACATCCTCGGCACTGATCCGACCTTCGGGGCGCAGAACCTTGCGTTGTTCAACAAATGGTTGGCCAATCATGCCGATCTCGCGCTCGATGCCGCCAATCATTTGCAGCCCATCTGGTCGCAGCCTCGAGTCAAGGTCGCGGCTTTCGCCGATGCCATGGCACACGCGAAGAATCGTATCAGGGGTATCGCCTCCGAGCTTGGCCTGACGGTTCCGGCCGGACTGGCGTCGTAATCGGCATCGCTTCACGCCCTCACACTCAATCCTTCTGGAGACCGACATGCTGCACGAGAATGACAACATCTTCAAATCGATGAAAGACATCACGTTCGAGGACACGGTGTCGCATCAATGCGGAGTGACAATGAACGATAGCGTCGAGGCGCGCGCTATCGCCGAAGTCATGAGCCGTCATGAACACATCAAGGTGACCTACATGCCGGCGATGATCCGTATCGATGGCGACGGCAAGATGGAATTCAAGATGGATGAGATTTCCGAAGAGTTGGGCCGCGTCATGACCCCACATCTCTTCGAGATTTCAACCTCGACGCATTACGGCCGCATGGTCATGACGGATGATAACACCGTCATGCTGTTCGGCGACATGAACGAGATGATGAAATACATCGTTTAATGATCGCCAGCGAACCAGCCTGGCCGGCACAGAGCCGGGCGGGCTCATTTCGACGACATCAATCGCGCCTCACAACAATACGCAATATCCAGCGCAGCGGGAGTAACGCCATGTACAGGACGGCCAAGGGTGAAGAGATTTTTGTCATCGATGGGCATACGCATTTCTGGGATGGCAGCCCAGCCAACCAGAAGAACATCCACGGCAAGCAGTTCATCGAGTGCTTCTACGCCTATCACTCGAATCTGAGCCCGCCGTCGGAGAAATGGGAGAAAGAGAAGTTCGAGAAGTACGACGCCAAGACGATGTTCGACGACCTGTTCGTCACCGGTTACGACGACATGGCGATCCTGCAGCCGACCTATCTCACCGACTTCTACAAGAACGGCTTCAATACCACCGAACGAAACTCGGCGATGAAGAAAAACCATCCGGACCGCTTCATCCTGAACGGCGCCTTTGATCCGCGTGACGGTACCAAGGGCATCGAAGACCTTCATGCGCTCGCCGAGAAGCACAAGCTGAAGGGTGTCAAGCTTTACACCGCCGAATGGCGTGGCGAGTCGAAGGGCTACAAGCTCACCGACAAGGCGTCCTACCAGTATCTCGAGGCGGCGCAGAAGCTCGGGATCAAGAACATCCACGTCCACAAGGGGCCAACGATCATCCCGTTGAACCGGGATGCGTTCGATGTCGCCGATATCGATGACGTCGCCACCTCGTTCCAGGATTTGAACTTCATCGTCGAGCATTGTGGCTTGCCGCGCCTTGACGACTTCTGCTGGATCGCGACCCAGGAAACCAATGTCTATGCCGGCCTCGCGGTGGCGTTGCCCTTCATCCATTCGCGGCCGGGGTACTTCGCCCACGTCATTTCCGAACTGCTATTCTGGGTCGGACCGGACAAGATCCTTTACGGCAGCGATTATGGCATCTGGACGCCGAAATGGCTGATCGACAAGTTCATGGCATTTGAAATTCCGGCCGACGTCACCAAGGAGACCGGTTCGGTGCTGTCGATGGAAACGAAAATCAAGATCCTCGGTCTCAATGCCGCGCGCATCTACGGCATCGATGTCGAAGCGCAAAAGAAGAAGATCCAGGCGGGCGGCGGTTATGCCCACTTGCCCGAAGCCGTTCACGCGCCGAGGTGATGGCCATGAAGCGTGGCGTTGAGGGGAGGGAGCGGCCGAGAAGCCGCTCGTCAGTTGACAGGCAGGCGCAGATATGGGCCTGCCTGCGAGACGTGATGGACCCGGAACTCGACGAGTCCGTCATCGACCTGAATTTCGTGACCAGGGCCGATGTCGACGCGAAGGATCGGGTCCACATCGAGTTCCGCTTGCCGACCTATTGGTGCGCTGCCAACTTTTCGTTCCTGATGGCGGACGACATGCGCCGGTCCATCAGCGCGTTGGACTGGGTCAAGGGCGTCAGCGTGGTCTTGGGTGAGCACATGTATGCCGACAAGATCAATGCGGGCCTCGCGCAGGGGCGCTCGTTCCAGGAAACGTTCGGCGCCGAGGCCGATGGCAGCCTCGATGATCTGCGTCAGACATTCCTCGTCAAGGCGTTCCAGCGCCGGCAGGTTGCGCTACTCAGTCACCTCATCGCGCTGGGGCAATCGCCGGCAGAGATCGTGAGCCTGACGGTGACGGAGCTCGGTTGCCTGCCGCTCGACGATGCAGGTGAGACGCTGATTCAGCGCTATCTCG
Source organism: Bradyrhizobium sp. 61 (assembly GCF_023073075.1). Lineage (NCBI taxonomy): Bacteria > Pseudomonadati > Pseudomonadota > Alphaproteobacteria > Hyphomicrobiales > Nitrobacteraceae > Bradyrhizobium > Bradyrhizobium sp. 61. Next base: position 412,561 of record NZ_JADPIU010000052.1, read on the forward strand.
AGCGACGTGCCGTCGTAGGCCCGGCAAGCGGTGGTGAACCCGCCTTTGTCGATGCGAACGGAGCGCGGCTGAAAGCCGACGGCCTTGCCGCATACCTGTCGAATCTACGGCGCGTGGGCATCAATGCTGAATTCAACGGCGCACTGTGCCGCGGCCTGCTTGCCGCGCGGTTCGACCTCGATACACCGTTCGTACCGAAATCGAGGACGATGCCGGCGTCGCCGGACACGTAACAGGTGCGGTGATGCGGGTGCGCAGCATCGATAACAAGTCCAGACCAGACGACCTCAAGGCAAAGTCGGGGATATAGAATGCCGAAGATCATGTTGCACGATGAAGCTGCGCGGGCCGCGCTGGGCCGGGGCGTCGCCAAGCTCGCCAAGGCGGTACGCGGAACGCTGGGTCCGAGGGGCATGAACGCGATCATGGACCGACCGATCGGAACACCGATCGTGTCGCGCGATGGCGTCAGCATTGCCAGCGAAATCGAACTTGAATGCCCGTTTGAGAATATGGGCGCGCAGGTGTTGCGTGAGGTTTCAGCGCGAACCAATGAGGTAGCCGGGGACGGCACCACCACGGCCACCGTGCTGGCCGATGTTCTTGTGCAGGAAGGCCTGAAATGTTTAGCGGCCGGCGCCAATCCGGTCGAGCTGGTTCAAGGGCTGGAACTGGCGGTTAGTGAGACCATCACGGCGTTACGACGGTCGGCGAGACCGCTGCAGGGGTCTGCTGGCCTGCGGGCTGTTGCGAGCATTGCCGCCAACGACACAGCGCTTGGCGACATGGTCGGCGAAGCCTTCGAGCGCGCCGGCAATCACGGAATCGTCGCGGTGGAATTTGGCAACACGGTCGAGACGACGCTGGAAATCGTTGAAGGCATGGCCTTCGATCGCGGCTATCTTTCACATCATATGGTCACCGATGTCGAGAAAATGCAGGTGGTTCTCGACAGTCCGTTCATCGTCATGACCGATCTCAAGATCCAGACCGGGGAGCAACTGGCTGGTGTGATCTCGCTCATCGAAAAGAGCGGGCGACCTTTGCTGATCATCGCCGAGGAAGTGGCGCCATCCGTCATCATGCAATTGCTGGCGCGTCGGGAGAAATCCAATTTCAAGGTTGCCGCGATTCACCCGCCGGAGTTCGGCCATTGGCGCAAGGCGATGCTCGAGGATATCGCGATCGCGACCGGAGGGCGCGTTATCTCGGCCGATCTGGGCGGAAGGCTCGAGAAGGTGGAGCTGCACGACCTCGGGTCCGCGCGCCAAGTGCGCATTTCCGCCTCGAAGACCCTGATCACGGCGGGAGGTGGCGATCAGAAGGCCATCGCGGCGCGACGCGAGCAGGTGTTGCGCCAATACGATGCCGCTCCCGAAAATATTGAGCGGGACAAGTTCCAGGAGCGCATCGCAAAACTGTCCGGCGGCACAGCGATGATTCTTGCCGGCGGCGCGACGCCGGTCGAGCAAAAGCGCCGGACCCAGTTGATCGAGGATGCGATCAACGCGACCCGCGCCGCGATCGAAGAAGGCATTGTGCCGGGCGGCGGAGTGGCCTTGCTCAGGATCGCTGCGAGGCTCGACGAATTGATCAACCGTCTGGACGGAGGCGCCAGGCAAGGCGCCGAGCTGCTGCAACGCGCGCTCAGTCGGCCGCTTTTCTACATTGCCGCCAATGCCGGTCTGAATGGAGAGGCGGAAGTTGCGAGAATTGCCAAGGCCACGAATGGCCACGGGCTCGACGTGCGCAATGGTTCGGCGGTCGATCTTGTCGAAGCTGGCATCATCGACCCGGTCAAGGTTTGCTACAGCGCGGTTCGCAATGCGGCATCGGTGGCCGGACTGATCCTGACGACTCAGACCTTGATCGCCAAGAAGCCGGATGACTACGATCCGACCGCCGGCCCGGCCCGAGGTGGTGGTGCTGAGCTGCTTTGAACGGAACAATCATCGGTTCGAAGCGACCGGCGCTCCGTCCATAGCTGGGCATGCTGCGATACTCGCAGCATCGGCGCTTCGAGACACTATGGCATCACTCGGGCTTCCTCTGCCCCAGTGCGCGATAGATGGTGTTTCTGGAGACGCCGAGGCGTCGCGCGGTTTCGCTGACGTTTCCGGCGGTCTCGGCATACACCACAAGGATTCGCGCGCGGTGGATGTCGTGGAGCGATCCGGACTCCGCTCCGGGGTGTTGAACGATGCTCTCCGCGCTGGCTTCGTTGATAGAGCCGTCCGCAGCGGCAAGGGTGAATCGCGCCAGAACGTTGCGGAGCTCGCGGACGTTGCCAGGCCAGGGACGTGCGGCGAGATGCGCAATGTCCGTCCGCGTGATCTCGCAATTCGGGTCGATCGCATTGAGCAGATGGCGAACGATGGCATCAAAGTCGTTGCGATCCCGGAGCGGTGGCAGGTTGACCTCGAGCGTATTGAGACGATAGAGCAGGTCGGATCGGAACCGGGCTTCGGCGATGGCCTTGTCCAACCTGGCGTTGGTGGCGGAGATGAGAAAGACATCGACCTTCGATCTGACGCCGCCGACGGGGCGCACGGTCCAGTCGTCGAGCAGGCGCAGAAGCACCGCCTGCAGCGCGACGGGCATGTCGCCGATCTCGTCAAGGAACAGCGTGCCGCCGTCGGCCTCCTTGACCAGTCCAATCGCGCCGCCGCGCCGCGCCCCGGTGAATGCTCCCGCGGCATAGCCAAACAGCTCGCTCTCGATCAGACTTTCCGGCAGGGCGGCGCAATTCACTGGAACGAACGCGCCGGTCCGCCCACTCGCCATATGGGCGTGGCGGGCAAGCTGTTCCTTGCCGGTTCCGGTCTCGCCTCGGATGAGGATGGGCATCTTGCGTGCTGCCGCGGTCTCGACTTGACGGACGATCGCTCGGACCGCGGGGTCGTGCGCAACGAAGCCGGCGGCCATGCTCTGAAGAGACCGTGGTTCCGGCTTTGAATCCTTTCGGGCGGATGATGAGCTCGCGGTCTCGCGGCCTTCAGATTCGGATCTCGATTTCTGGACGTCGCGATGCGTGATCAACTGGCGTCGTCGCGCATGCAGCACCACGATGGCGCCGATGCCGGAGCGTTCGTTCTCGACGAAGTTGAAGCTCGCGTTGGGAAGCAGCTCCTTCAACCTGCTCGGCCACTCATCGAAGGGAACCGTCTTCAAAAAGCGGGTTGGCGCGTCGTTGTGAATGCCGTGGCGATCATGCTGGAGTGCGTTCAGAGCACGCTCGGTGGCGTGGAGGATCGCGCCACGACGATCGAGCACGATGCATTCATCGTTCGCCCATTGCGATCTCCTGCCGAGAAAGCGGCACAGCAACTCCTCATGTTCCTGTCGGACCGATTGGGCCAGAACGCTTTCCACGTGATGGCCGACCGCGACGGCCAAAGCCAGGCTCTGCGGATTGAAGGTGCTTGCAGGACCCGAGATGTCGACTACGCCAAGCAGTTCGCCATCGGTCGGGTCATGAACCGGGACGGCAGCGCAAGTCCACCGCTGCACCTCCGAGCAGAAATGCTCTGTACCGTGAATTTGGACAGGCTTCGATTCCGCTATCGCGGCGCCAATCGCGTTGGTGCCGATGTCGGCCTCGCTCCAGCGTCCTCCGTGTTCGAGATGGACTGCGCGGCCGGCGTCGATGACCCTGTCGTCGCCCTGCGTATCGATGATCAGCCCACTCGGATCGGTGAGGATCATGATTGAGTTTGCATCGCGCAGAAATGTTTTTGAGTTCTCGAGAGCGCAGCGGGCGGCATGACGGAGCGACGCGTATTTGGAGCGATGACGAAACAACTCGGCGTCCGCGACGAGCGGCGCTCGCGCACGGTCGACGGTGACGTGATGGTTCCTGGATCGCTGCCACGACGCTGCGACCGATGATCTCAAGTCGGATGACAACGCTCCGCGCTCGACGAACTTCTCCCACGCCGCCAGCACTTCTCGTTGGTCCATCCCGGCTCCTCCGACGTGAAAGGTGCTGGACCCGCTCATGACGGGCCCTGCGATCATTCACCTGAATGCGGGACTGCCTGCCGCAACTGCCGGTTCGCTCATGCAAGGCCCGACGGCAAGACCCTTCGAGGCCGCCGTGACGGCCGTCTGAATCGGATTCCATATCCGCCGCACCCGCCGTGAAGACGACCGCGCCTTCCGATCAAGCAACCCCTTCAGCGTTCCACGTCCCGAACGTCCCAGGCCTTTCTCTCAAGCCCGTTGACCAGATCAGCCTATACATTTTGAATGGTTCTAGCAAAGGTAGCGATCGAAGTTCCGCTGGGCCGCGGCTCGATCAGTTCGAAAGTCCGGGCTAGGCGCGCTGTAGTGCGGCGCAGCATCAGGGAATTGGGCGGCGCGCGCTAGTATCTTCGGCCATCCACACGGGCCGCAGCTATGGACATCGGGGTGATTCACTTCCTGAAGAACGTGATGATGGCGGGCGGACTGCTCCAGATCGCGGCTTTCGGTGCGGGCGCTCTCAGCATCGACAACCGCGCGAAGAATACGGCGCCCTACACCGAAGCCGCCGTCACCAGCTAGGCTGAATTCGAATTCCGCAAGGCTGTTGAAAAACCCCAGTGGTCTCAATGACTGCTGGGGCTTCATTTTGCAGACGGTCGGAACAGCTTGGTTCCGCGAGCTCAAATCACCGGGGTTTAGGGGCCGATCCAGACGGTCATGCCCGGCTCAAGGCCTGCTAACTCTCCCTTCGGGTCGAGGCGCAGGCGAAGCGTGTTGCGGTCGTGATCGCCGATGACCCGCTCAGCTTGCCAGGTGGCAAACGTTCCGAGCGGCCGCAGCTCGGTGATGACCGCCTTCGTCGCGACATCGGCGCCGTTCCGCATCACATTCGCTGTTTCTCCCATCGAGAGACGATCGAGATGATCCTCGCGCACGTTGAACGAGAGCCATTGCCTGCCCGCCGCCTCGACCATCAGGATCGGTTGGCCCGCGCGAACATTTTCGCCGACCTCGGCGGCGATGACGCTGACCACGCCGTCGGCCGGCGCGCGCAACACCATCTTGTCGAGGCGGTGCTCGAGCACGGTGACCGCGGCGGCCGCGGCCTGCACCTGCGTGTCGGCGATAGCGCGCTCTTCTCGGGTCGGGCCCGCCACGGCCGCATCGTAATTGGCCTGGGCCTCGGCCACGCCGGCGCGTGCGCTGGCGACGTCGTTCTCGGCCTGGTCGAGCGACTGCTGGGATTCAAAGCTCTGGCGCGCCAGCGTGCTGGTCCGGGTGAGCTGAGCCTGCACGTAGTCGAGGCGGGCGCCGGCCTTGGCGATGGCGGCTTTCAGCGAGTCGACCTGCTCGCGGCGCACGCCGGCATAGACATTGTTGCGGCTTGCGACGGCGGACGCGAGCGCGGCACGCGCCTGGTCCGCCTGCGCCGTCAACTCCACCGCCGAGAGCCGCGCCACGACGTCGCCGGCCTTCACAGAGGCACCCTTCTCAACCGCGATCGAGACCAACTGGCCGTTGACCTCCGGCTCGACCCTGATCTCGGTCGCGCGCACGACGCCGACGATGGCTGCCGGCGGTGCCGAGTGGCGCATGACATAGAGCAGCGCGCCCGCCGCAACCAGCGCGAACGGAATCGCGACGAAGGCGGCAGGTCTAAGGTTGGGCATGTCCCTGTCTCCTCCTGACGGCAAATGCTGAGATCACCGCGAGCGCGAAGTAGCCGAGCGCCAGGCACCACAACGCGAGCCAGTCATGCGCAACCTCCCAGATGCCGGCGCCGAGCTGGTTGACGCGCACGAGGCCGTCGATCGCGGAGTCGGCCGGGAATAACCGGCCGAACGCAAGGGCCACGTCCGGAATAGCTTCGCGCGGCCACGCGAAGCCGGCCATGAAGAACTGCGGCAGGCTCGTCGCCAGCAACAGGATGGTTGCGTTCTCCGGTCGCGTGAACCAGGCCCCGATAGCCTGCCCCATGAAGCTCGTTGCCAGCAGAAAGACAGTCGCGAGTGCGAGGATCTGCGGAAGATGGCCGAGCGTCGAAAAACCGTAGATCCGGGGCAGCACGATGACGTAGAGCGCGAGCGCAGGAAGGTAGATCGTCAGATGCGCGATGCCGCGGCCGAGCACGCCGGCAAAGGCTGCGCCTCCGCTCGCCAGCGCGGTGCCGGTCAGCATAGCTGCGCCGATCAGCAGGGTCTGCTGCAGGATCAGGATGAACGCCGCCGGAACCACGTAGCTCGCATAGCCGCCCACCGGGTTGAAGATCGGCTGCAGCAACACGTCGGCCGGGCTCGACGTCGCGAGCTTCGCCTTGACGAGGCTGCCATCCGAGCGCGCGCCGCGCGAAACCAGCTCGGACGTCAAGGTTCCGATGGCGGTGGCGACCCCGCTGGCGCTCGATCTGAAGATGAACAGATAGGTTGCGTCCGCATAGATGGGTATGTGGGCGGTGATGCCCTTGAGCACGTCGCGTTCGGTGTCGGGGGGAATCTCGACGGCGGCAAAGGCCTGCCCGCGATCGATCGCGCTGCGCGCCTCGGCGAGCGTTCGGGCGCGAACCGTCACGCTCAATGCGCCGCTCGCATCCAGCGTCTCGACGATCTGCCGGCTGAGATCGCTGAGATCGTTATCGACGACCGCAATCGGAAGCTTGCGAAGGATCTGGTTCAGATAGGGCTGCGGATAGTAGATGCCGTAGACCAGGGGAGCGAGAAACAGCAGAGCGAAGGCGCCCCGCGTTCCCAGCACGCGCCGCCACTCCGCCACGAAGGCGCCGCCGACGCCGCGCGGTGTGGAGATGACCTCGTGTGGCTCGGCAGGCCGCGCTGTTGCAAACCATCCCTTGCGGGTGACGTTCGCCATGCGCATCCACGCCAGGCCGGCAAAGAGCAACGCCAGGCCCGCAAGCGCCGCGAAGGGAATAGCGGAATCCGCGACCGGCAATCCCCGCGCGGCTTGTCCCAGCAGGACTGCCATGTACCAGCGAAGCGGCAGGATCGCGCTCCATGTCTGCGCAAAGGCATTCATGCCGATGGTGGGAAAGCCGACGCCGGCATAGCCGAACGCTGGCGAGGCAATGAGGCCCGCAAGCCCGAGTCCGGTGGCGAGATCGCCGACCAGAAGCTGGAGCAGGGCGCCGAGCGACAGATAGGCGATGATCAGCAGCGAGGCCGCGGCGATCATCAACGGCAGATTGCCCTTGAAGGGGATTTCCAGCACGCCTTCCAGGAACAGTGGCTCGGCCAGCATGATCAGGAAGAAGATGCAGAACAGCGGTGCGAGCTTGCCGGCCAGCGCGACAAGCGGATCGCCGCCGGCGCTTTCGAGCCAGGCCCGCGCGTCGCGGCGGCGGAATTCGGAGCCGACGGAATAGCCGGCGGCAAGGGTCATCACCACATGGATGATGGTCGGCAGCAGCGCGCGCAGCAGGAACTGCGCGTAGTTCTTCTGCGGATTGACGAGCGCCATGGTCTCCGCCTTGAGCGCACCCAGGGACGCTGGCGCAGGTGCCGCGCGACTGGCGGGAGCGGCCACCGCTGCCGCTGCGGAAAGTGAATCGCTCAGACCCGAGGATGCGATGCCGGAGGGAGTCAAAAACTGCTGGTTATAAAATCCGACGATCTGCGGGCGGCGCGCGGCCTTCAGGTCACGCTCGAAATCCGGCGGGATGTAGACGGCCGAAATCGACTTGCCGGAGCGTATGTCCTGCACGGCCGTGGACAGCGTGCCGGAGCGGTCGACGATCTTCAGGCTTGGCGACGCCGCAATGTATTCCACCAGGGCGCGCGACGCGTCCGACTTGTCCTCGTCGACGACAGTCACGCCGAGCCCGCGGATGACCGGACGGCTAAAGACCGTGGTGAGAACCACGAACGCAAACAGCGGCACGCCGAAGATCAGCAGCAGCGCCACACGATCGTGAAACAGCCAGCGGCACTCGCGCCGCGCGACCAGCAGAAATCCGGGCTTGGGCGCGGGCCTCATGGCCGCGACCGCCAGTCGAGATAGGCGCTCATTCCAGGTCGCAGCTCGGGCACGGGCTGAACGGGATAGGCACGGATCGAAAACGTTCGCAGGTCGAAATCGCCCGAAGCACGCGTGGCTCGCCAGCTTGCATATTCGCCCTTGGTCGCGATGAGCTTGACCTCGACCGTGACGGGGCGGTCGCCGAGGGCGGGGATGCGGACATCGAAGCGATCGCCGACCTTCAGGCCTTTGACGAGATCCTCGCGAAGATCGAAATGCACCCAGAGGTCCGCCAGATTGATCAAGGTGACGAGCGGGACGCCCGGCGACACGTATTCGCCGGGTTCCACATTACGCTGATAGATCTGCGAGGCTACGGGCGCATAAACCACGAGCTGGTCGATGATCGACTGGACACTCTGGATATCGGCACTGGCCTTTTCGACATTGGTATTGGCAATGGCCCGCTCCTCCTTGGTGTAGCCATTGACCGCCTGCTCATAGGCCGATTTGGCCTGATCGACCGCGCGTTCGCTTTCATGCAGCGCATCGGTTGCCTGATCGAGGCGCGCTTGCGGCGCGTTGCCTTGCTCGGTCAATGTGTGCGTGCGGTCAAACGTCTTCTGTGCCAGCACCAGCGCCGCTTGGGCGCGCTCCATCTCCGCCTTCCGTGCCGCGATCACTTCCACCCGCGTTCCGACGAGTATGTTGGCAAGCTGGGCGTCCGCAACGGCCTTGGCCGCCTTCATCTGGTCGTGTTTGGCCAGCGTTTCCGGATTGTCGATCTGGACCAGCACCGCGCCCGCAGCGACGTTCTGGCCGCGCTCGACGGGAATCTTGCCGACCCGTCCGTCCACGCGCGCCGCGATATCGAGCCGCGTTGCATCGACCTCGCCTTGAACGAGCAATGGTTCGGGTCGTAAGAGATAGAAGGCGGAAAGCGCGACGACGGCAGCCGCAACGACACCGACGATGATGGAAGGAGTACGTGTTGGGTTGCGCGTGGTTTTCGCCTGTTCGTTAGCCGGCTCGTCGGGTGTGTTTTGAATGTCCTTGTCAGAGCTCGGCGCGTCCATGCCTGACTCCCTTTCTCGTGACGGGATGGCCCACTCTATTCGGTTGCCAGGCCCAGTCGCAATCGCGAAGCGGTGCGGTACTTTCAATACTCCGCGACGTGCCGGCGGCCATCTTATTCGGATTGCTCGTCGGGCAAAACACCCGTCACCCCGTCAACCCCTTGTTGCGGCTCAGCGCGGGCCGCTCTGTCCATCGTCCGCATCGCTCTCCGGCTCCCGAATCAGCACCACCGGCTCGTCATAGCCTTTGCGGCTGCTGTAAAACACCAGCGCCATCAGGCCGACGCCGACGACCAGCGAGAACACCACGCCGAGCACGAGCGCGACATAGCCGGACGCCGGCACGCTGGTATCCGTGCTGGTCCAGCCGAGATAGCCGAGAACGCTCGCGGCGACGAGCATGGCGCACAACACCGCGATGACCAGCCATCGGGCGAGCTTGCTGTCTTGCGCCTTGAGCGGCGCCGGTTGCCCGCTGGTCACGTTCATGAACCTCTCCTCGTGCGGCCGTCGCGGCGCGCTTACGGTGCGGTGGCCTTGGTCGCGATCGCATGCAGTGCGGCGGTCATGGCGGTGACGGCAGCCTTGGCCGGCTCGCCGACGCCGTGACGGCCGGCGAGATAGGTCGGATCGTTGTACGACAGCCAGGTCGCGCCTTGCTCGTCCTGCCAGACCAGCGCCTTCAGCGGCAGGTCGATGCCGATGGTCTGCGCCTGCTGCATCAACGGCGTGCCGCCCTTGGCGTTGCCGAAGATGAGGAGATCGGTCGGCCGCAAATTCATGCCGACGGCGGCAGCGCCCGCGGCGTGATCGACATGAGCAAACACGGTGAGGCCCTTGGCCTTCACCTCGGTCTCGAGCCGCGTCATCGTGTCCTGCGGGCCAAAACTGCTCTTGATGGTGATGAGTCCGTCTGTAGCCATTGCCTGCGTCTCCCAGAAACATGTCGCGATCAGTGCGAAGATCCGGATCAGTGTGAAAAGCCTCATGATTACCCGCTCACTTCTTGCGGAATAATCGCGCCGGGTCGAATTCCGGCTCCGGAATGAAGCCGTCGCGGTTGGGCATCCTGATCTTCGGCAAGGACTCCTTGTCGACCTTGCCGTCGGCGGGAACGATGCCGTTGAGGCTCAATATGTAGGCGGTGACGGCATAGGTCTCGTCGGTGCTGAGCGAGCCCGGCGTCGGATATGGCATCGCGCGATGGATGTAGTCGAACAGCGTCGTCGCATAGGGCCAGAAGCTGCCGACGGTCTTGACCGGCATGTTGGACGCGAGCGTGCCCTGTCCGCCGGCGAGACGATCCTTGACTCCGCCCTGGCCGTTGTCGCCATGACAGGCCGCGCAATTGTCGGCAAAAATCTGCTTGCCCTGCGTCGCCGTGCCGCTGCCGTCGGGCAGGCCCTTGCCGTCGGGGCCGACGTCGATGTCCCATAGCTTGATTTCCTGCGGTGTTGCCGGACGGCCGAAATCGAACGCCAGCGCGGGCGCGGCGAGCAGGCCGGCGGCGAGGATGCCGGCGAGAAGCAGCTTGTCATGCGAGGACATTGCGGACCCTCCCGGCTTCGTCGATGCTCCAGGTCTGCTGGGCGTTGTAGTGAAACAGCGCGTTGGTCCCCATCGCGGCGATGAAGGACTGCCGGTCCGGCTGAACGTTGCCGTGGTCGTCGGTCGAGCGGCTCACGATTTTTGTCGGCTTGCCGTCCCACGCCCAATCCATCTGGAAGCGCACCTGCGCCTTGGACAGCACCGGCTCGCTCAATTGCGCGGGCTTCCAGGTCTTGGCGCCGTCAGTGGAGATCTCGACCTTGGCGATCTTGCCATGGCCGCTCCAGGCAAGACCCGAGATGCGGTTGTAGCCCGGCTGGATCTGCATCATGCCGGAGGGCTGGGTGATGACGGAGTTGGTTTCCATCCGCAGCTGGAACTGCCGCGCCTTGCCGTTGGCCAGCAGCTGGGTGTAGCGCGCCGTCTCCCAGCGCGTCATCCAGGGCTCGCTGCCGAACTTGAGGCGGCGCAGCCATTTGATGTTGAGGTTGCCTTCGAAGCCCGGCATCACCAGCCGCATCGGAAAGCCGTGCGCGGGCCGCAGCGGTTCGCCGTTCTGGCCGTAGGCGACGAAAGCCTCGTTCACGATCTCGTCGGTGAGGGGAATGCTGCGATCGACGCCCGCGCCGTCGCCGCCCTCCGCCAGCATCCAGTTCGAGCCCTTGTCCTTGGCGACGAGGTCGATCAGGAATTTGAGCGGAACGCCGGTCCATTCATTGGTGCTGACGAGGCCATGCGTGTTCTGCACCGTCACGTCAGGATCGGCCTTTTTCCAATTCTCCCAGCCGTTGCCGGTGCATTCGATGAACACGACGCGCGTGACCGACGGCATCCGCTTCAGATCGTCGACGCTGAACACCAGCGGCTTGCCGACCATGCCGTGGATCAGCAGCCTGTGCTGGGCAGGATCGATATCGGGCACGCCGGAATGGCTGCGCTCATAGTGCAAATCTGTCGGCGTGATGTTGCCGACGAGCTTCTGGTGCGGCGTCTTGGAATTGATGGCATCGCCGGGGTCGACGTTGCGCTTGCCCGGTGTCGCCTCGGGAATGCGATCGAGTTTTGCAAACCGGGAGCGTTCGCTGTGCGCGCTGAGATCGGCGCCGGGCCCGCGATCGGGGACGTCGGCGAGCGTCTCGGCGCCCGCCGCCTCGCTCGCCACCGCGCCAAGGACGCCCGCCGACAGGCCTCCCACGAAGCCGCGGCGCGACACATTCGCAGGCCGTGGCAACAACTCGATTGGCGTCTTGGACGTCATATGATCTCCCCTCGATGAACCTGTTTTTTGGAAATCCCTGCCGCCTTCATGCCGTGACATTACCGAACACCGTGAGGATTGCTCGTTAGGATGTGTTAAAAGCCATGAGTACTGGTCCACTCATGCGCGGGACGGCCCGCTCATACGGTAGATGCGCTTGGCTGTTCCATGGAATGGCCGGGCGGCTCGGAGATATGTCCGGGCGGATCAAGGGGAGAGGGATGTCGGAGGCGGACGCGGCGGAATTGTTGAAGGCAATGGTGCCGCTGTTCAGGATCCGTCCAATATTCGAGGATTCCTGCAAATTCGGCGGCAGCTGGGAGTCGCTACACGCGCCGAACGGCAAGGGATGGGCGCAATTCCACATGGTTACGCGCGGCGCTTGTGTGGTCGAGCGGCCGGGCCTGGGCCCGCAGCGGCTGGAAGCCGGAGATATCCTCTTGCTGCCGCACGGCGACAGTCACGCGGTTCGCAGCCGGACGGGCGGCGCCGTCGGGCGTGTTACGACCGAGGTCCGAAATGGCGTCCGCCAGCGCGCGACGGTCGAGGCCGAGGTCGATACCGAACTGCTGTGCGGCCGTTTCCTGTTCGAGACGTCGGATGAGAACCCGCTGATCGCCGCCCTTCCCGACGAGATCATCCTGCGCACGGCGGAGGAGCCGCTGCTGGAACGGTTTCGGCGCCTGCTGATCGACATCCGCGAGGAGCTCGACGCTGGACGGGTTGGATCGGAGGTGGTCGCGGCCGACCTCGCGAGAGCGTTGTTCGTGATGATGCTCCGCGACCATCTTGCGGACGATGCCTCCGGGAATGGGACGGTGTCGCTGTTGCGCGACCGCGTGACGGCGCGTGTGGTGTCGGCGATCCTCAACGATCTCGCCCGGGACTGGACGCTCGACGACATGGCGGCGGTGGCGATCGCCTCGCGCGCGACGCTGGTGCGGGCTTTTCAAAAGCGCGCGGGGGTCGCGCCCATGACGTTCCTGTCCGATTTGCGATTGACGGTCGCGCGCAAGCGGCTGGCCGGCACCTCCGATCCGATCGCCAAGATCGCCGGCGAAGTCGGGTATGCGTCCGAGGGCGCGCTGAGCAAGGCCATCATGCGCAGATACGGCATGCGACCCGGCGCCTTGAGGGAGCCGGGTCCTCGCGCGCCGGTTGTCAGACCCGATACCAGCTCCCCAGATTCCAGGTCGTGACGTCCCAGCCCGAGATGTCGGCCATGAGGTTATTGACGCCGGCGCCGACGATGTTGCGGGAGAGCAGCGGCACCAGAATATTGGCTTCGCAGAAGATCTCGTTGACCTTGATCAGGAGCGCGGCCCGCTTGACCGGATCGAGCTCCTGCTGCGCGGTCTTGTAGGCGTTGTCGGCCTCGGGATCGGACCAGCGCGAGATGTTTCGGCCGAGCCACTTGTTCTCCTTGTTGGCGATCTCCCAGGAGACGCACTGGTTCAAGAACCGCTCCGGATCGGGCTGCGGCTGCGTCGTGTTGTACATCTCCATGTCGCAATAGAGTTTCGAGTAGGTGTCGGGATTGCCGACATCAGACGAGAAGAACACCGATGCGGTCACCGACTTCAGCTCGATGTCGATACCGGCCTTCTGGCAGGCCTGCTTGATGATGGCCTGCGTCTTCTGGCGCGGGGCGTTGATCGAGGTCTGGAAGACGTATTTGAGCTTCTTGCCGTCCTTCTCACGGATGCCGTCCGCGCCCCGCTTCCAGCCGGCCTCGTCGAGGATTTTGTTCGCCTTGTCGACGTCGAAGGCGTAGGTCAGCTTGCCCGACTTGAACTGCTGGGGCTGGTTGACGAAGCTTGCCGTGGCGATGCCGCCGCGGCCGTAGATGAATTTCTGGATCGCCTCGCGATCGATCAGGAGGTTGAACGCCTGGCGGACGACCGGATCGGACAGCGTCGGGTGCTTGGTCTTGACGCTGGAGCGCTCGCCGTCGACCTCGGTCCACGGGTCCGTCGTGTTGAGGATGATGAACTCGACGTTGCCGGACGGCGTGATGTCGACCCTGCCTTTGCCGCTGGCCTCCATGCGCTTGAGGACCTCCTCCTCCACCAGCAGGTTCCAGGCATAGTCGTATTCGCCGGTCTGGAGCACGGTGCGCGCCGCGGAGACCGCGTCGCCGCCGCCCTTGACCTCGAGCGTGTCGAAATGCGGCTGGTTCTTGACGTGATAGTCGGGGTTGCGCTCGGCCCGGATCAGGTCGCCCGGCTTGAACTCGACGAATTTGTACGGGCCGGTGCCGACCGGCTTCAGATTGCCCGGCGCCTCGCGCGACTTCGCGCCGGCATAGTCGCCGAAATGATGCTTCGGCAGGATCTGGCCGACCGAGCCGACGAAGGGGTCGGCCCAGAACGGGGTCGGGGCCTTGAACAGCACCTTGACGGTGTGGTCGTCGATCTTCTCGACGGTGATGTCCTTGTAGGATCCCGTGCTGTAGGCGGCGGTCGCGAGGTCCGCTGCGTAGGCCCAGGTGAAGACGACGTCGTCGGCGGTGAAGGGCTTGCCATCATGCCACTTCACGCCCTGCTTCAGCTTCCAGATGACGCTCATGCCGTCGGCCGCGAGGCTGCCGTTCGCCTTGGTCGGAATCTCGGCGGCGAGGCAGGGGATGAGGTTGCCGTCCTTGTCCCAGCCGGCCAGCGGCTCGAAGAAGATGCGCGAGGCGATCTGATCCTTGGTGCCAATCGCGAAATGCGGATTGAGCAGGGTGGGGGCCTGCCACAGCAGGATCTTGAGCGGGCCGCCGCCGCCGGCCTTGGTCGGCTTGTATGGCAGCGTGGCATCCGCCATCGCGACGTCGTTCCAGAGCAGGATCTGGCTCGCGACCGGCGCGGCGATCCCGGCCGCAGCCATGGTCCGGATGAACGAGCGTCGCGACAGCGTGCCTTGCTTCACCTCCGCGATGGATTTGCGAATCTCGTCTTCATTCATCGAATGACCCCCACCTCGAAGAAAAATCGTCTTCGGCACCCCATCATGTTGCATCATGCACGAGGCGGCAATGCCGGCGAGGCCGCAAGGCCCTGCGACGAAATGGCGAACGTGGAGATGGGCAGCTTCTGCCGGGACATAATTGCCGGCGTGAAGGGGATGCCGGCTGGATTTCGCGATAAGCCCTTGATGGCAATGAGGCTCCCATCTGGCATGCGCATTGCACGCAAAGCGTGCGTTCGCAATGACAGTGGAGTACGTGTATGAGCGTCAGCAGCATGAGCAGCATCGGTGGTGGAAGCGCGGCGGGGTCGCCTTCATCCACCAGTCAGTCGAAATCGGCCGGTTCACAAGACGGCGCCTCGATGTTCTCGTCTCTGCTGGAGAGCGGCACGCCCTACGACGAGGTCAAGGTGAGCCTGCCGAACGGCATGTCGATCGGCATCGTCCATTTCGGTGGCGGCGGCTTCGACAGCAGCGCGCTCAAGTCCATCGAGGATTTCGTGCAGAAGCTCGCGAGCCAGCAGATATCTGGTGATCCGGCGTCCGGCGCCGACCAGTCGCAGAACGGCGACACGCCCGACGCCGTCGGGATCGACAAGGTTCATGTCGATCTTCCGAACGGAATCTCGTTCGAGGTGCTGCATTCCTCCGGCGGCCATGCCACGGACAGCGACGCCGTCCTGAAGGAGCTCACCGAGGCTGCCGAAGAACTCGCCGAATCGCTGTCGCACTATTCACCGGCATCGGCCGCAGCTTCCGCTTATGCCTCGCAAGTAAGTTCGTCCGGTCGCAGCAGCCAGCTCGACGCGAGGAGCTGAGCAACACGCAGGCCGCCCTGGGGCTAGCGCCCCTTCGCAAGCGCCAGTGCAGCATCCACCGCGTTTTCGAGAATCTCCTCCGACAATTGCCTGTCGGTCACCGCGCGCGACAATTGCAGCGCGCCGACCATGGTGGCGTAGGCCGCGATGGCGCGGCGGCGCCGCTCCGCCGGCGTGCCCTCAGGCATTTGCGCTGCCATCAGCGCGAGGATGTCGGACATCTTGCCGGTGAACGCCTCGCGCGTCGCCTTCGGATGCCGCGCGATCTCGGAGACGAGGGCCGCGGTCGGGCAACCGGTCGCCGCGCGATCGCGATGCCTGGGCGAGAGATAATCGCGGATCACGGTCTCGAGCGCGACGCCGTTTTCGAGATTGTCCCTGTGCCGCTGCTCGCGCCGCTCCAGCGCGTCGAGCAGTACCGCGCGCACCAGATCCTCCTTGGAGGCGAAGTGCGTGTAGAAGGCGCCGTTGGTCAGGCCCGCTTCCGCCATGATGCCGGCGAGGCCGACCGCGGCGATGCCGCTCTCGCGGAACTGCGAGGATGCGACATCGAGAATGTGCCGCCGCGTCGTGTCCCTGTGTCCCTTGTCATAGCGCGCCAATTCCGCCTCCTGCGAACCCGCCGCCCCCTATGCCACAAAATCGTGAGGTCTGTCCTATTGCATTACGGTCATACTAATACATTATGATCATAATGCAATGGGCGGCCGACCGGGCGGTCCGAGGGAACCACAGGATCGAACCATGTCCGTCGAAGATGCCGCCGCGCCGGCCTTGTCCGCGCCATTTGTGGCCCACACCGCGGCGCCGCTTCGCCAGGCGGCTGCGCCGGCCCCAAGCGCCGCTGAGCAAAGGCGCGCCGCGCTCCTGACCGCGCCGATCTTGCCCACGCTGCTCAAGCTCGCGCTACCGACCGTCACCGTCCTGGTGGCACAGACCGCGGTCAACATCGCGGAGGCCTATTATGTCGGCTATCTCGGCACCGATGCGCTCGCCGGCGCCGCGCTGGTGTTCCCGATCTTCATGCTGATGACCATGATGTCGAACGGCGGGTTCGGCTCCGGCGTTGCGTCCTCGGTGGCGCGCGCGGTTGGAGCCGGCCGCCGCGCTGACGCCGAGGCGGCGCTGTTTCATGCCGTGGTGCTTGCGATCATTGCCGGCGGCGTGTTCACGCTCGGCGTCGTCCTCGGTGGTCCGCATCTCTATCGCGCCCTCGGCGGCACCGACGGTGCGCTTGCCGCTGCCACCACTTATTCCAACTATCTGTTCGCCGGCGCCATTCCGGTGTGGATCGTCAACCTCCAGGCTGCCGCGCTGCGCGGCGCCGGCAACGTCAAAGTGCCGGCCCTGGTGACGCTGGTCGGCGCCATCGTGACCATTCCGGTCTCGCCGGCACTGATCTTCGGGTTCGGGCCGATCCCGCGGCTCGGCATCGGCGGCGCCGGCATAGCCTTCGGCCTCTATTACGGCGCGGCGATGCTGTTCCTGCTGCGCTACATGTCGACGGGCGCGACTGGCCTGAAGCTGCACATCGTGCCGTTGCGCGCAAAAATCTTCGGCGACATGCTGAAGGTCGGCATCCCCACCGCGTTCAACGCGGTGCTGACCAACCTCACCGTCATTCTCGTCACCGGCGCGGTCGGCCTGTTCGGCACGTCCGCGCTCGCCGGCTACGGCATCGCCTCGCGGCTGGACTACATCATGATTCCGCTGCTGTTCGGGATCAGCACGGCGACGCTGACCATGGTCGGCGTCAACATGGGCGCGGGCCAGACCGCGCGGGCACGAACGATTGGCTGGATCAGCGGCGTGGTCGGCATGATCATGACCGGCACGATCGGCTTGCTGGTTGCGATCTTCCCGACGGCCTGGCTGCACCTCTTCAGCCATGACGCGGACGTCGTCAGCGAGGGCATGACCTATTTGCGCATCGTCGCGCCCGCCTATGCCGCGCTCGGCTTCGGTTTTGTCAGTTCGTTCGCGGTGCAAGGCACCGGCCGAGCGATGGGGCCGCTGGCTTCGTCAGTCGCGCGCATCTTGATCGCGGCCGGCGGCGGCTGGATCGCGGTGGCGAGTTTTGGCGCGGGCATGGCGGGTCTCGCCACCATGGTCACGGCCTCGCTCGCCGCCTATGCCGCGATCTGCGTTCTGATCATGCTGTCACCGTGGACGTGGCGCTCCGAGTAAACAGGCATCACTGGATGCCGGTAGCGCCGACAGCAGCAGCAGATTGCTCAGCCACTTGAGCGGCGACGCGTTGATCAGCTTCATCGTCAGGGCGACGCCGGAATTGAACGGCACGCCCTGGAGCAAGGGATAGAGCCTTCGAGGCGGTTCCGGCTGGCGAACTTCGGGGCGGCGAGGCCGGTCATGACTGAACTCCTTGCTGATCTTGCTGCCAATCTCGCATCCGGAGTGACACTTTGCCGTGATGCCCATCACGCTTGCGCAACGCGCCCCATGACCTGCGAATTCGTTTCCTATTTTGCGCCAAATGGAGAACGAGAGTCCGCCGCCGGTAGTCATTATGGATTTTCATTTCATTGATTTCGCCTCACGGAGAAGCGAATACGGTTCCACTGAATGCCGCCCGCGTGATGGAGACCAAGATGTCGTTTCGCCTCCCCCTGATCCTCGCAACCGCGCTTGCCGCCTGGTCGGCAGCAGCAACCGCCGAGACCATCAAGATCGGTGTGACGCCGGGCCCTCATGCGCAGATCTTCGAGGCGGTGAAGCCGATCGCCGCCAAGCAGGGCCTCGACATCCAGCTGATCGAGTTCTCCGACTACGTCGTGCCGAATGCCGCGCTCGATGCCGGTGAGATCCAGGCCAATTCGTTCCAGAACCAGCCTTATCTCGACAACCAGAAGGCCGACCGCGGCTACAAGATCGAGTCCGTCGGGCTGACCGTGAACTTCCCGATCGGTGTCTATTCGAAGAAGCACAAGGCCTTCGCCGACATCCCTGAAGGCGGCAAGGTCTCGATCCCGAACGATCCGACCAATGGCGGCCGCGTGCTGCTGCTGCTGCGCGACAAGGGCGTGATCAAGCTGAAGGACGGCACGGGCTTCAAGCCGACGGTGCTCGACGTCACCGAGAATCCCAAGAAGCTGAAATTCATCGAGGTCGATGCGGCGCAGGCGCCGCGCGCGCTCGACGACGTCGATGCCGCCGCGATCAACACTAATTATGCAACCCAGGCGGGCCTCGATCCCGTCAAGGATCCGATCCTGCGCGAGGACCCGAAGGGACCCTACGTCAACCTGATCGCGGTACGTGCCGCCGACAAGGACAAGCCCTGGGTCAAGATCCTCGTCGACAGCTACCACACGCCCGAGGTGAAGGAGTTCGTCCTGACCAAGTTCAAGGGCGCGGTGCTGCCGAGCTGGTAGGCAATCTGCCTAACCAAGGTCCAGCGCGGGGGCGATCCGGCGGGCAGCCTTGCGCAATGCCCGCTTGTCTGGAACTCCGGCAACCGACATCATCGGGGCCCATCCTCGCCCGACAGGGGTCGTATGAAACGCTTTGCAAACCTGAAACGACTGGGGTTCTTCACGCGCCTCCTCGATGAAGCCCCGCCAGCGGAGCGCTACCGCTTCGCCGCCGAGCAGATCGTGCGCGCTGAGAAAGCGGGCCTCGATTCCGCGTGGATCGCGCAGCATCATTTTCACGAACGCGAGGGCGGCCTGCCGTCGCCCTTCACTTTCCTCGGCTACGTCGCGGCGCAAACCTCGCGCATCCGTCTCGGCACCGGCATCGTCACGCTGCCGCTGGAGAATGCGGTGCGGGTGGCGGAAGATGCCGCCGTCCTCGATCTGCTCTGCAACGGCCGCTTCGAGCTCGGCGTCGGCACTGGCGGCAATCCGTCGGCCTTTGCCGCCTTCGGCCTCGACAGTGCCCAGCGCAACGAGATCTTTGCCCGCAATCTTGACGTGGTCCGCACCGCCCTGGTCGGCAAGCCGCTCACTGGCGGCGATACGCTGTATCCGCAGCGGCCCCAGCTGGACAAGCGGATCTGGCAGGCGACATTCTCGGTCGCGGGTGGCGCCCGTGCCGGCAAAGCCGGCGATGGCTTGCTGCTGTCGCGCACCCAGCCCCGGACCAAGGAGGCGCCGAAGGCCACGCTTGCCGAGATCCAGAATCCGGTCATCGATGCCTATCTCGAAGCGCTGCCGCCGGGATGCGAGCCCCGGATCATGGCCTCGCGCAGCGTCTTCGTCGCCGACGACCGGACTGAAGCGATGCGCCTTGCCGATATCGGGCTGCGGCGCGCGCTGCCGCAGTTCCTCAAGGGCGGTCACGCCAGGCCGGGCGAGACGCTGGAGGAGATGATCACCGCATTCGACACGCATGTCGGCGCGGCCGACGACGTCATCGCCTCGCTCCGCGCCGACGCCACGCTGGAGCGGGTGACCGACCTCGTCTTCCAGGCGCATTCAGTGGACGCGCCGCATCCTCATATCCTGCGCTCGATCGAGCTTGTCGCGGAGAAGGTCGCGCCGGCACTGGGCTGGGCCCGGACGGCGGCTGACGTGGCTCTGGCGGGCTGATCGAAAAGAACATGATCGCGTTGCACGAGGCTGAATGATGGCTACGAAAGATATCATCGACACGCTTGCCGGGATCGAACTGGGCACGGCTCTGGATGGCATTCGCGGACGCCGCCTGCAGGCGCGCGAGAACGCGCAGAAGAGCTATCTCTCGCTGTTCGAGCCGATCGACGCCGGCGATTTTTCGCTTGTCGAGCGCGCCGCAGTCGCGCTCTTCGTGATCGGCCTTCACCGCGAGCCCAATGTGGCCGCCTTCTACCGGGCGAAGCTCGCGGCGACCGCCGATGGTGCGCGCCTGGCCGAGGCGATCGAAGTCGAAATCAGGCGCGGCGAGACGTCAGGCCCGTACGGTGCGTATCCGGCCGGACCGCTGTCAGTCGAGAACACCGCCGGCCTGATCTATCGCGTGAGTGCGGAGGGCAAGTCCGTCCTTGGCGCCAGGCTCGCCGCGGCGCTGGAGCATGCGCATCTGCTGGTGTTCCGCCCGCGCGATGCCGCGTCCGCTGACATGAAGGCGCTGCTGGCCGCCGGCTGGTCCGACACCGGCATCGTCACCTTCTCTCAGCTCGTCGCGTTCCTGTCGTTCCAGGTGCGCGTCGTCACGGGCCTCCGCGTGCTCGGCGCCTCGCTGGGCACCGCAAGCGCTGCGGCCGGCGCGTAAGGAGACTGCATCATGAGCGCAGCAAATAATGTCAATCCGCCCGTCGTCTTCACCCAGGACGAACTCGGCTGGGTGTCGTGGATCGATCCGCTGCCCGAGGCCGAATTGACCGAGCGGCATTTCGCGGGTCTGGTCGATCGCTCCCGTGCCAAGTCCGAATACTTCCGCCTTCTCGTGCGTGATCCCGAGGTGCTCGAAGCCCGCACCAAGACCGACAAGGATATCTTCTACAACGTCGCCGATGGGCTGCCGCGCGCCGAGCGTGAGCTCGCGGCGGCCGCGACCTCGCGCTACAACGGCTGCATCTATTGCGCTTCGGTGCATGCGCGTTTCGCCAGCACCTATTCCAAGCGTCGTGACGACGTGCAGCGGCTGCTCGACGAAGGTGTCAAGGCCGACCTCGGCGAGCGCTGGAATGCGGTGGTCAGGGCCTCGGTCGCGCTGGCCGCGACGCCGATTGCCTTCGGGCCTGAGAATATCGCGGAGCTGCGCCGCGCCGGCCTCGACGACGCCGAGATCGTCGACGTGATCAACGGGGCCTCGTTCTTCAACTGGGCGAACCGGCTGATGCTGTCGCTCGGTGAGCCCTCGAAATAGGCAATCTCAGCGGCTTAAGAATTGCTGCTTGTTTCAACACTGGATGGAGCCGTGCATGAGCAACATCGATCGTCGTACCCTGGTCAAGGGCTCGCTCGCCGCCATGATGGCGGGAGCAGCCTTCTCGCGCACCGCCCTCGCGCAATCATCCGAGCCGATCCTGCTCGGTGTCAGCGGTCCCCTGACCGGGCCGAACGCGCAATATGGCACGCAGTGGAAGCAGGGCTTTGATCTCGCGCTCGACGAGATCCAGGCGGCCGGCGGCATCAACGGCCGCAAGCTCACCTACAATTTCGAGGACAGCCAGAGCGATCCGCGCCAGTCGGTGGCGATTGCGCAGAAGTTCGTCTCCGATCCCCGCATCGTCCTTGAGCTCGGCGACTTCTCCAGCCCGGCCTCGATGGCGGCCTCGCCGATCTATCAGCGCGCGGGCCTAGTGCAGTTCGGCTTCACCAACTCGCATCCTGACTTCACCAAGGGCGGCGACTTCATGTGGAGCACCTCGGTCAGCCAGGCCGACGAGCAGCCTCTGCTGGCGTCCTATGCCGTGAAGCGTCTCGGCCTCAAGAAACTCGCGGTGCTGCACCTCAACACCGATTGGGGCCGCACCAGCCGCGACTATTTCGTCAATGCTGCCAAGGAATATGGCGCGGAAATCGCGGTCACCGAGGGTTATATCGCGGAGGAGCGCGACTTCCGCTCCACGCTGGTGCGCGTGCGTGATGCCAATCCAGACGGGTTGATCCTGATCTCCTACTACTCCGACGGTGCACTGATCGCGCGTCAGGCGCGACAGGTCGGGCTGAAGCAGGTGATCTGTGCAGCAAGCTCGGTCTACTCGCCGAAGTTCCTGGAACTCGGCGGCGAGGCGGTCGAGGAGGTCCATGTCGGCACGCGCTACTTCCCGGAAGACCCGCGGCCCGAGGTGCAGAAGTTCATCGCGGGCTTCAAGAAGAAGTACAACGGTCTGGAGCCAGACGCCTTCAACGCCTACGCCTATGATGCGATGAACATGGCGGCCGCCGTGGTGAAGATCGGCGGCACCGACCGCAAGGCGGTCCGCGACGCCTTCACCAAGGTCAAGGACGTCCCGAGCGTCATCTTCGGCGCCGCGACGTTCGACGTTGCGACCCGCCGCGTCAAGGGCGCCATGAACGCCGAGCTGGTCGTGCGCAAGGGTCAGTTCGCGCTCTGGGACGGCAAGCCGACCTGACCTGATGGCCGGAGCGGGGGCTCCGGCCACTTTCCTCTCTACGCGGTGATATCAGCGTGTCTTCCTGGCTCGACTACACGATCAACGGGCTGATCGTCGGCAATGTCTACGCCCTCGTTGCGGTCGGGCTCGCGCTGATCTTCGGCGTCAGCCGGCTGATCAACTTTGCCCAGGGCTCGATCTATCTCGTCGGCGCCTATATCGGCTGGGTCGCGGTGGTGCAGCTGCATACGCCGCTGCCGCTCACCATCATCGTGGTGGCGGTGGCGGCCGCGATCGTCGGACTGATCATCGAACGGTTCGGCCTGCGTCCGCTCCAGAACTCCGTGCGCATCGCACCATTGCTCGCGACCATCGGCATCAGCTTCGTGCTCGATCAGCTGGTGATGCTGACCTTCTCGCCCAATCCGCGCGCGCTGCCGAGCCAGCTGCCTGACGTGCGATTCCAGGTCGGTGGCGGCACGATCGGACCGCTTGATCTGCTGATCGCCGGCGTCGGCCTCACCAGCGCGCTGCTGCTGTTCGTGTTCCTGCGCTACAGCAAGCTCGGCTGGGCGGTGCGCGCGACCGCGCAGGACCGCGACGCCGCGATGCAGATGGGCGTCGACGTCAACCGGGTCAATCAGGCCGTGTTTGGCATTGCGGCGGCGCTCGGTGGCGTCTCCGGCCTGCTGGTCGGCATGTACTACAACCAGATCGACACCGCGATGAGCCTGCAGGCAACGCTCAAGGGCGTCGTTGCGGAAGTGGTCGGGGGTGCCGGCAACGTGCCGGGCGCCGTGATCGGCAGCTTGTTGCTCGGGCTGGTCGAGAGCTACGGCGTCGCCGTGTTCGGCACCAGCTACCGCAATCTGTTCGCGTTCCTGCTGCTGGTCATCGTGCTCGTGCTGCGTCCGAACGGCCTGTTCGCCAGCGCGCGGCAGGCGCCACCCGAGCCGCTTACCGGCACTTTCATCGCGCCGAGCCGTCCGGTGCGGATTCCGCGTTGGGCGGTGCTGGTCGCCGCCGGCGTGTTCGCGACCTTGCCGTTCTTCCCGGTGTCCTTCTACGTGCTCCAGACCCTGATCAACGCCTGGCTGCTCGGCATGCTCGCGCTCAGCCTGACGCTGGTTGCGGGCACGGTGGGACAGGTCTCGCTCGGACATGCCGCGCTGCTCGCGATCGGCGCCTACACCTCGGCGCTGCTGTCGCTGAATTTCTCCGTCCCCGTCGGCCTCGCCATCATCGCCGGCGGCCTGATGAGCGCCGCGCTCGGCACCGCATTGATCTCGCCGTCGTTCCGCCTGCGCGGGCATTACGTGTCGATCGCGACGCTCGCCATCGGCGAGATCGTGTCGCTGGTGATTTTGAACTGGGAGAGCGTCACGCGCGGTCCGATCGGCATCTCCGGCATTCCGCCGCTGTCGCTGTTTGGCTACGATCTGGTCAGCCCGACGTCGATCTACTGGTTCAGCTTTGTCGTGATGGTCGTGCTGGCGCTGCTGCAGGGGCGGCTGCTCGGCTCGCATCTCGGCCGCAGCTTCCGCGCCATCCGCGACGACGACATCGCCGCGCGCGCCTATGGCCTCAGCCTGAACCGCTACAAGTCGCTGGCCTTCATCTTCGGCGGCTTCGCCGCCGGCGTCAGCGGCGGCATCGCCGCGCATCTCTATTCCTACATCAACCACGAGACCTTCAACACGCAGCAATCCATCCTGGCGCTGACCGTCGTGATCCTCGGCGGCCTCGGCAACGTCGTCGGCGCCATCGTCGGAGCGGTCGCGCTGGTCGGCTTGCCGGAGGTGTTCCGGATCGCGGCGGAGTATCGCATCCTGATCTACGGCATCGTGCTGCTGCTGCTCGTGCGGTTCAGGCCGCAGGGCCTGTTGGGCACGATATGATGGCGGAGCACGCGCCCATGCTGTCCCTGCGCGGATTGACGCGCCGTTTCGGCGGCCTCACGGCCGTGGACGCCATCGACCTCGATCTCGCCAGGGGTGAGCTCATCAGCATCATCGGCCCGAACGGTGCCGGCAAGACGACGCTGTTCAACCTCGTGACCGGGCTCGATCGGCCCGATGCCGGCAATGTCGGCTTTGAAGGTCAGGACATCACGGGTCTGTCGCCCGAACGGCTCGCTGCTGGAGGTATCGCGCGCACGTTCCAGCTCGGTCGCGTCTTCGGCAATCTCAGCGTCATGGACAACGTCCTGATCGGCGCGCATACGCGGCTGCGCGCGGTGAAGCCCGCAGTGCCTGTGATCGGCCCGCTGCTGGAGTTGGGGCTGGCGCTGTTGCGTCCGGCCAGCGTCAGGGACGAAGAGGAACGGCTGCGCGAGGAGATGAAGACTATTCTCGCACGCTTCGGCGAGCGGTTGCTGCCGCGGATCGACCAGCCGGCCTACAGCCTGTCCTATGCCAACCGCCGCCGCGTCGAGATCGCGCGCGCGCTTGCGCTGAAGCCGCGCCTGTTGCTGCTCGACGAGCCGACCGCCGGCATGAACCCGACCGAGACCGCGGAGATGCAGGGCCTCGTCGCCGAGCTGAAGGCCGAGGGGCTGACCATCCTCCTGATCGAGCACAAGCTTGAAATGGTGATGCGCCTCTCCGACCGCGTCATCGTCATGGACGAGGGCAAGAAGATTGCGGAAGGGCCGGGTGAAGTGGTGCGTGGCGATCCCAAGGTGATCGAGGCCTATCTCGGCCATGGCCTGTCGGAGACGCCGGAGCGGGAGAGCGTGGTATGACGACTGGCGCATCCGAGCCGCTGCTGGCGCTCTCGAACGTCAACACTTTCTACGGCCAGGCGCAGGTGCATTTCGACCTGTCGATCACGGTCGGCCGCGGCCATATCGTCTGCCTGCTCGGCGGCAATGCCAGCGGCAAGTCGACCACGATGAAGATCATCTTGGGCCTGGTGAAACCGCGCTCGGGTGACGTGACCTTCGACGGTGCCTCGCTGCTCGGGCTCACCACGCCGCAGATCGTCCGCCGTGGTATCGCATCTGTTCCCGAGGCGCGGCGGTTGTTCGCGGACATGAGCGTGCGCGAAAACATCCTGATGGGGGCCTTCGTGCGCAACGACCGCGATGCGGTGGCGCAGGATCTCGACAAGATGCTGACGCTGTTCCCGAAGCTTGGTCAGCGGCTGTCGCAGCGTGCCGGTTCGCTCTCCGGCGGCGAGCAGCAGATGGTCGCGATGGCGCGCGCGCTGATGAGCCGTCCGAGGATGATCGTGATGGACGAGCCGACCATGGGCCTGTCGCCGCTCTATGTCGACCGCGTGCTGGAGTTGATCCGCACCATCAACCAGGAAGGCGTGTCGGTCTTCATGGTCGAACAGAACGCCAGCCTCGCGCTCGAGATCGCGCACGAGGCCTATGTGCTCCAGACCGGCAAGATCGTGCTCTCAGGCCCGGCGCGGGCGCTGAAGGACGACCCCCGCATCCGCGATGCCTATCTTGGTGGTTCCGAGGCCGCGTAGCACCATCTCGGCCTGCATGGTTCGCCCGGCGATGCAGAGCATCGTCCGGACGCCCGCTGCGCGGGCTCCTCACCATGAGGGTCTGCTCGCAACGTGGCCGCGAATCCAGGCCTCATCCTGAGGACCCCGCGCAGTGGGCGTCTCGAAGGATGGTTACAAGCATTCCTGCAAAGCGGCCCCCTGGAATTGCATTGGTTAGTGTGATCATTCTATGAAAAGATCATACCGTTGCCGCGAAGGGGCGTGCGAACGGAATGATTGTCGTGACGAAATGGTCCCTACGGGCGGTGGAGCCCGCCACCGTGTTGCTGTTCGGCGGGCTCATCGCCGCCAACGTCGCCGCATGGGCCTGGGCCTTCGCGGCGTTCGGTGACCGGCCGACGGTGATGGCGACCGCGCTGCTGGCCTGGGTGTTTGGCCTCCGCCATGCCGTCGATGCCGACCACATCGCCGCCATCGACAATGTCGTGCGCAAGCTGATGCATGCGGGCGGTGCGCCGCGCAGCGTCGGCCTCTATTTCGCCCTCGGCCATTCCACCGTGGTCGTGGTCGCGACCATGCTGCTGGCACTCGGGGTGGTAAGCCTCGGCGGCGACAGCCTGCTCAGGGATATCGGCGGCCTCATCGGCACATCGGTGTCGGCGCTGTTCCTGCTCGTGATCGCGGCCATCAATCTCGCCATCTTCGTCGGCCTGTGGCGGACGTTTCGCATCGCGCGCGCGCAGGGCATCCACGACGCCGCGCAGCTCGACGCGCTGCTGGCGAGCCGCGGATTCCTGGCGCGCCTGCTCGGCCCGATGTTCCGCCTGGTGACAAAGCCCTGGCACATGCTCCCGCTCGGGTTCCTGTTCGGGCTCGGCTTCGACACCGCGACCGAGATCGGCCTGCTCAGCATCTCCGCGACGGAAGCCGCGCGCGGCGCTTCGCTCGTCGACGTCATGGTCTTTCCCGCGCTGTTCGCGTCGGGCATGGCGCTGGTCGACACCGCCGACTCGGCGCTGATGGTCAGCGCCTATCGCTGGGCCTTCGTCGATCCCCTGCGAAAGCTCTGGTACAACCTCACCATCACCGGCGCGTCCGTCGCGGTGGCGCTGTTGATCGGCGGCATCGAGGCGCTCGGCCTGATCGCCGATCGGCTTGGTCGAACCGGCGGCGTGTGGGCGCTGGTCGACGGCCTCAACGAGTCGCTCGCCAATGTCGGCTTCGCCGTGATCGCGCTGTTTGCGATCGCCTGGCTCGTTTCGATCGTGCTCTATCGCCGCATGTTTGCGGGCGCCGCGTCCCGCGCGAATGTACTTCGGGGCGCCGATGCGACCGAGGCGGCCTGAGTCTGGCCGTCGTCGCGGAGCGTTGACGGCATTTTCGGCCATCATGCTTCTCGCGGATGACGGCAGCGCCTTCGCGCAGAGCAGTGGCGCCTCGCGCGAACTGCCGCCGATCCAGGTCTCCGGCGGCGAGACGAAGCCTCACAAGCGACTGCCCGCATCGCGGCGAGCCAGCAAGCCGGTCCCGGCCAATCGCCGTCACGTAGCTCAGTCGACGCAAGCCCCGGCCTCGGACGCCCGCAGCGTCGCCTCCGGCGCAAAGGGCCCGCCAGGCATGGCGAGCGAGATCACCGTTTCCGGCGATGAGATCAACGCGCGCCCTTTCATGCGGCCGGGTGAGGCGCTCGAAGTCGTGCCGGGGTTGATCGTGACCCAGCATTCCGGTGAAGGCAAAGCCAACCAGTATTTTCTGCGCGGCTACAATCTCGACCACGGCACCGATCTCGCCATCTATGTCGATGACGTCCCCGTCAACATGCGCACCCACGCGCATGGCCAGGGCTATGCCGATCTCAACTGGCTGATCCCGGAAACCATCAGCGCGATGGATGTGCGCAAGGGGCCGTACTTCGCCGACGAGAGCGATTTCGCCTCTGTCGGCAGCGTGCGCATCGGCCTGATCGACCGTACCGAAAAGGGTCTCGCGCAGGTGACCGCCGGCAGCTTTGGCTATCGTCGTCTTCTCGGCATGGACTCAGCGAAAGTCGGTGACGGTTCGCTGCTCGTCGCCGGCGAGCTCGGCACCTACAACGGCCCCTGGGAAAATCCGGACAACGTGCGCAAGCTGAACGGTCTCGTGCGCTACAGCCGGGGCACCGCGACGGATGGCCTGACCATCACCGGCATGGCCTATGCCAACAAATGGAATTCGACCGACCAGGTGCCGCAGCGCGCGATCACCGGCGGTTTTCTCGATCGGTTCGGCTCGGAAGATCCGAGCGACGGCGGCAACACCAACCGCTTTGCGCTCTCGGGCCGCACCGCGCAGAGCGATGATGTGGGGTCGTGGCAGGCCAACGCCTATGTCGTGAAGAGCCAGCTCGACCTCTTCAACAACTTCACCTATTTCCTCAGCGATCCCGTGCTCGGCGACCAGTTCCACCAGCACGACGACCGCCTGATGGCGGGCGCCAACATCTCGCGCACGCTGAACGGCTCGTTCGCCGGCCTGCCGATGCAGACCACGATCGGCCTGCAATCGCGCTATGATTCGATCGATCTGGCGCTGAGCAACACGTTCCAGCGCGGCTTCCTCTCAAGCATTCGCAGCGACAAGGTCGGCGAGGGCAGCGTCGGTGTCTTCGCCGAGAACACCGTGCGCTGGACTGATTGGCTGAGGACCACTGTCGGCCTGCGCGGCGACTACTATGCGGCCGACGTCACCTCGCTGTTCAATGCCAACAATTCCGGCCGCACTGACGCCGCGCTCGGCAGCCCGAAATTCCGCGTGGCGCTCGGCCCGTTCAACCAGACCGAATTCTTCCTCGGCGCCGGCACCGGCATGCACTCGAACGACGCGCGCGGCGCGACCACGACGGAAGATCCGAGCGATCCCGCCACGCGACTGACGCCGTCGCCGCTGCTGGTGCGTACCAGGGGCGCGGAGGTTGGCGTCCGCAGCAAGATCGTGCCCGGCCTCGACACCTCGTTCAGCCTCTTCATCCTCGATCAGGATTCCGAGATCCTGTTCTCCGGCGATGCCGGCGATACCTCGGCGACCCGCGCCAGCCGCCGCTACGGCTTCGAGTGGACCAATCATTACCGTCCGCGCTCGTGGATCGACATCGATGCTGATCTCGCCATGACGCATGCGCGCTTCCGCGGCACTGACAGCGAGCAGGCGGAGGTCTATGCCTCGCTCGCGGGCTATCCCGAAGCGCAGATCGGCAACGCGCCCGGCAACTACATTCCGAACGCGCCGGCGATGGTGGCCTCAGCGGGCATCACGCTCGGCGAGAAGACCGGCTGGTTCGGGTCTTTGCGCTGGCGATATCTGGCGTCGAGCCCGCTGACGGAAGACAATGCGTTCCGCTCGTCCGCGACCAGCATCTTCAACAGCCGCCTCGGCTATCGCATCGACAATGGCTGGCGCATCCAGCTCGACGTGCTCAATCTCTTCAACACGCAGGCGAACCAGATCACTTATGCCTATGGCTTGCTGCTCAAGACCGACACGCTGTACAATCTCTGCACCGGCGGCGTCGCGCCGACGGCGGTCTGCCAGAATGGCGTGATGGATTACGTGCTGCACCCGGTCGAGCCGCTGACCTTTCGCCTGACTGTCGCCGGGACGTTCTAGGCGATCTCAAGCCGAGGCCGCGCTCGGAACCGGCTCGGCCGGCAGATCGTCGCCGTTGGGATCACCCGGCGCGGTAGCCCAGGCCAGCTCCACCAGCGTCACGATCCGGCGGCCGGCGCCGTCGAGCTGGCAGACGATCAGGCCCTGCTCCTCCATATAGCCGAGCAGGCGCTGGGCGCGGCGCAGCGAATGCGAGCCGTAGGCGCGCGCGATCGCGGCGTCGCCGGGACAGGGCCAGCCTTCCTTCGCCGCGCGTGCGATCATCATGAACACGCCCTGCATGTCGTCGGGCAGGATCGAGGCGCGCAGCGACACGTCCTGCCAGACGTCGTCCTCGGCATGCTCGGCGCCGAGCCCGGCGCGTGCGCGTGTCAGCATGCGGCGGAATTCGTTCAGATCGGGCACCGCGGAGCCGAGGCCCTCGATTCGGCAGCGAACCACGAACTCCTGATAGAGCACGCCGACGGCGCGGAAGCCGGCATCGGGCTCGGCGAGCACGGCGCGAAGCGTACGATCGACGCGCTCGCGCCGCTCGGCGAGCTCCTCGGCGCTGATCGGCACCTCGGTCACCTCAGGCCGGATCTCCGGCGCGGCCGCCTTCGCGGCGCGGAGCTGCTCGAGCAGATCGGGCGCGGGCCGGCGCTGCGGGCGGCTGGCATCGGGCGGCGGTGCGGCCAGGATCACGGCGCGCATATCCTCGAGTGCGGCTTCCGGCATCGGCATCAGCCGCGGCGTGGAATTGCGCGCGTGGGTGTCGGTCGGGCCGATATGCAAACGCAGGGGGCGTCGCGACAGCGCCGGGCCGAGCGCCATGAACTGTCCGCGCTCGAGATCGCGAAAGGATTCGGCCTGCCGCCGCTCCATGCCGAGCAGGTCGGCGGCGCGCGCCATGTCGATGTCGAGGAAGGTCCGGCCCATCAGGAAATTGGAGGCTTCCGCCGCGACGTTCTTGGCGAGTTTTGCCAGGCGCTGGGTCGCGATGATGCCGGCGAGGCCACGTTTGCGGCCGCGGCACATCAGATTGGTCATCGCGCCGAGAGAGAGCTTGCGCGCCTCGTCCGAGACCTCGCCGGCGACCGCCGGCGCGAACAGCTGCGCCTCGTCGACCACCACCAGCATCGGGTACCAATGATCGCGGTCGACGTCGAACAGGCCGCCGAGGAACGCCGCGGCACGCCGCATCTGGTTCTCGGCGTCCAGCCCTTCGAGATTGAGCACGGTGGAGACGCGATGCAGCCGCGCCCGCTCGCCCGCGACCTGAAGGCCGCGCTCGGTGTGATCCTCGGCCTCGATCACCAGATGGCCGAATTGCTCGGCCAGCGTGACGAAGTCGCCTTCGGGGTCGATGATGGCCTGCTGCACCCAGGGCGCGCTCTGTTCGAGCAGCCGCCGCAACAGATGCGACTTGCCGGAGCCCGAATTGCCCTGCACCAGGAGCCGGGTCGCCAGCAGTTCCTCGAGGTCCATGGCGGCCGCGGCGCCTGCCGTGGTCTGCCCCATCTCGATCGCAACTGTCATGTCCCCGACTCAAGTCCCCATCATTCGCGGAGTGGGGCTTATCAACCCGGCCGGGGCGCGTCGAGCGGCACCGTGCGAATCATGCGGTGTTGCCCACGGCGGAGTTCAGGCATGATTCGATTGCCGTAAAAGTGCGGGCCGATAGGGCGCCTGCGGATCGTCGTCCTCGTTCTCGGGGATCGCACAGGAGCCGAATTCCTGCCGGATACGCTCGATCTCGGCGATGCGCTCGTGCAGCCGCTGCAGATGCTCGGGCGATGTCGCGCGCCAGAACCGGAAGGTGTCGGTGGTGAGCGGCAGGAACGCCGTTCCGAACAGCGTCGGCTCGGGAACGATGGTGCGTCCGAGCAGCAGGAACCGGTTCTCGCCGGAGACCACGAGGGTCGCGTAGCCGCGGTTACCGATCCGCCTGATCCCGTTCAGCGACCATTCGACGAGCTTGCTGAAATAAGGCTCCTCGCGCCAGCGATCGGGGCAGTGGTCGTCGACCGTCACGTTGACCGCGTCCTGGCTGAAATGCACGATGATGCCTGATGTCGCCGGAAACCAGGTGTCATCGAGATGGCCTTGCAGCCAGGCGCAGACGAAGGACCGGCACATTTGCGGACGGCGGTCGTAGATGGTGCACCCGGTTCCCGTCTGCCAGTGTCTGCACAGCTGGTTCACCGGCTTGTCGACGGCGGCCACTTCAAGGATATCGCAGCAGGCGTTGCACGATCCGCACTGCCGGGTCAGCGGCGCCGTTTTCGGCAGGCCGGTCGCGCGAAAACCCTGGCCGTCGCGGACCAGGAGCTTTTGCTTCTCCAGCGTGCTCAGCGCGCGCTCGACCTTGAGGCGGGACAATCCGGTCGCGTCAACGATCCCCTTCATCGTCGTCGCGCCGGCCTCCACCGCGCGAGCGACCTGCAACGCCGTCTGATCCATCGTCTTCTACTTGTTCTTCAGCCCTTCGATCCGGCCATCGCGCTGCCCCGGAACCTGCGGAAATCGGCGCCCGCGTGACGGCTAGCAGTCGCATGTATGCGGGATTTACGCAAACGGACTGCTGAGCAGGATCGCCCGTATTGGGCCAAATTGTAAGCCCATGCTGAGGGGCGATCCGATCTGCATCGACAATTCGATCAGTGCAGGCCGGCGCGACCTATGACGGCAGCGCCGGCACGCTGCTACTGCGCGCCAGATCCGCCCTGCACGATCTTCTCGTTCAGCTTCAGGTCCACGGTCTCGACCGTGCGGTCGATCTCGGCATTGGGGGTGCCGAGCTGATGCGAGATCAGCTTCACCAGCAGGTCGACGCGCTCGATGAAGGGCGCGCCGCTCGCGACCGCGCGCGCGGCCGATGACGGCTTGAGCAGGCTCTCGGCGGCCTTGGCGTATTTCGCGAACGGCACCTGGTCCTGCGGATCGGCGCCGAGACGGCGGGCGATCGCGTCGACATGATCGTAGATCGTCTGCGAGCGCTTGAGATCGCCGTGCACGGCGTCGCGGATCGACTGCGGCTCGTGCGGCGTGATGCAGCGATAGTTGCCGGTCAGCAGCATCGACCATTTCGCCAGCGGCACGAACAGCGAGTCGAACACTTTCAGCTTCACCGGCACGTCGTGACCGTCGAGCGTCACCGCGTCGATGTCGGCTTCGAGCTCGCGCAGCACCTTGTTGTGCTTCTCGTCGGCGAAGGCCGATGCCTTGAAATTCGTGGGCAGGCCGACATGAAGCACGTTGGCGGCTTCTTCCGGCGGACGGAAGGCCTGCGGGTCGGGCGAGCACAGCGTCACCAGGCCGGGCTCGAAGCGCTCCCACACCTGCGCATTGGTGTAGGCCTCCTCGAGATCCATGTCGGCGAGCGACGGGATCCGCTTCAGGTAGGGCAGCGGCGGCATGTTCATGATCGACAGGCACGGCAGCTTCGCCGCGGCGATCTTGACCATGAGAACGCGGACCGTGTGGTTGGTGTATTGCGGCTCCTGCATTGCCAGGCCGACCATGTCGTAGCGCGAGAGGTCGACATTGCCCGGCGTCACCGCGTCGAGCTTGCCGGGCAGGTCGCGCGAGAAGATCGCCCGGTGCACCGCCTCGTCGCGCAGCTTGATGCGCACCTCGGTACCGTCACGGTTGATCAGCTCAGCGGTCTTGGCGCGGCAGACCAGGGACACGTTATGGCCCGCCATCAGCAGCTTCGTGCCCAGCAGGGAACCGTAGGAAGCCCCGAGAATCAGGATGTTACGCGCCATATTCCGTCCCTTTGAAAATGTGTGTGATTTTTGAGCCCCGGCCGTCATCCGCGGGCGAGTTGCCGGCATGTAAAGCGAAGTCCGCGGGGATGGCAACTGGGATAATGCATACAAGGCGGAAGGCGGACTGCCGGGCTGGCGCGGGTGATCGGTCGCCCGGATGGAGCGCAGCCCGATCCGGGACCGCTCGTCCGGCGCCCACGCCTTTCCCGCATTGCGCGGAGCCTGTCATCGGGCGGCGCTTCGCGTCGACCCGTTGGCTCCATCCGGGCGACGGGGCTCTCGTTGCCCGACGGGCAAAACACCCGAGAGGGCGTCAAGCCGCGCGGGCGAAAATATTCCACTTTACCGAAATTCGGAATTGGCGTATGTGCTGCCCATCCCGGCTCACCAAGAGGGGCGATCTTGTGTCGTCACTGTCGCGAGCCGGGCTTGCGGTGGACGCGGCAGCGTCGGGCGCGAGAGGTCGAGGGCAGGGCGGATTGCTCTCCGTGAGCCCAAGACTTCGTGCCGGATGAGCGGCGCTGTCAGGTTCGTCTCGTCTGTAAGTTTCCGGCTCCGTCGACAGGGCTGGAAAAACTGCGGCGAAATGGCGGGCCGTGCGTACGGCAAAACCGTGTGGTCCTGGCCGTCGTTGCTACGGTCAAGTGCTTTGCGAATGCGGCAGTCGCGTCAACCGGCGCGGTGTCGGTGACTTTCGCAAGCGTGAGGGAGGCCAGAAGGAACTCGGCTCCCGGGAGAGCACGGCATAAGCCGTCCAACCACTGCGCAGGGAAGGCCGAGTGATTGGCGCCACCTGTATGCTGCTGTGCGGTTTCCTTGCGCTACCTTTCGCGCAGCGGACCGCGGGTGCGAGGTCAGCACCCGGCTTTCCCTGCGCCCTCTTGGCTTCGAGGGTGGAGTGACCAGGCAAAACTCGGGCGAAACATGCCGCGAGGATGCGAAGGCGTGTCTGCGACCAGGCACTCGCTGTCGTCGCCCGGCTTGACCGGGCGATCCAGTATTCCAGAGACGGCTGTGATTGAGCCGAGAGGCCGCGGCGTACTGGATTCCCCGCTTGCCGCCTACGCTCAAGCTTCGGCGTCCCTAGACTGAAGCCCCGGCGAAGCCTTGGCGTAGCCGGGTCGCGGGGAATGACAGGGGGACTTGGAGGACGATGGCGATGTCTCATACTTCGTCATTGCTTTGCTGCGCTCGCAACGACGTGGAGGGAGCGTGCGCCACTATGCCCCCGTGCTTGGTCAGCGCATCCGGGAGACCGGAGGAAACGAGCGTGTTTCAAAGAACGATACCGCTGAGAAACTTTACGCAAGCGCCGGCGATCGCATCCGCCCGAAACTTGCGCGTTCCATCACGTCGCGAACTCCCGCCTCATCCCTGGCTCGCCATGCGCGCGCGGTCGAGATGCCCCTCGATCTTGGGGCGGTCGCGGGTGCGCTCGAAGCTGGTGCAGAGGAGCTCGGTCTCCTCGAGAGAAACCGGGGCGCGGTACAGCCGGCACATGAATTCGGCGCTCGCGCGTCCCTTGCCCGTGCCGGGACTGCGTTCGGCGAGAAACATGCAGTCGCGGCAGATGCTGGCATCGAGCCGCTGATGGGCCGCGTCGAGATGATTGAGGATCTCGCGCAGCGAGTCGCGCAGCCTGACGCATTCGTCGGTGCCGAGAGACGTGACCGCGTTCACCACGTGATTGATCGGGTCGTGCTGGCTCAGGCATTTCTCGCCTTGCGCGGTGACGTGCAGCACGACGGACCGCTTGTCCTCGTGCGACGGCTTTCGCACCAGGAAGGACTTGGCTTCCAGCGTCTTCACGATCTGCGATGCGGTGGCGCGGGTCGCGCCGATGAAGCCGGCCAGCGCGGACGGCGTGCGCGAGAACCTGTTGGCGCGGTGAAGAAAGCGCAGCGCCATCCATTCCCGGTCGCGCAACCCGTGCTGATTGCCTTCGAAATACCAGGCTCTGGCCGCCTGAACCAGCAGCTCGACGGCCTCGCGTGCCAACGGCATAAATTCCTACCTTGCCCCGGATATCACGTCTGCGGCGCCCCGGAGCCGCCTTCCGTCGTTGCGCACCAGCCCTTCGCGAGAAGCCGTACCAACCACAACATCCGACACATGCGCCGAGCCAGGCTCTCGCGCGAAAGCACGGACTGTTCTGCCGCCGAACTCGACAGATGGACCCTGCGAGATACGGCGCGAGAAGCTGTGTCGATGATGGTGTGCCAATCGTGGCGTCGTCGAACGAAAGCCCGAGTTGCCGTCACAGCCGGACGATGGATCGGTATTGTTCAACCGTAGCCCCTGAAGTTCAAGTCACACGCAGACGTTTCTTGTATTCCATCGAAACGATGAATGAGCTTCTCAACAAAATCAAGTAGAGACGCTCCCGAAGACTGGCTGTCGCTCGAAGCGATTGTAACGTTCAAGACAATCTCGTTTGTCAGGACACATCATGGTGATCGCAATACGCAGTGTAACAAGCTACTTGCACGCAAATGTGCGACGGTTTGATTGCACGCCTGCTGCTGTTCGCCGTTGATGCAAATTGATGGAAGCTTGTGCATGACGGTGACGCGCAGCGGCGCGTCATCCACAACTTGTGCGATCCGTCACAGAATCGGCAATGGAACTCGTAGGGATTGCACGCAGCGGTTGTTGTGATAATGACAGGGAGACGGGTTCGCCGGATCGCTTTCGCCTCGGCGGCGCGATCTCCACCGAACGGCCGATGCTAGCGCGCGACGGAAAGCGGCAGTCGGCGACGGGTGCGCATGCGCCGGAGGCGCAGCGGTATGCGTGATCGACTGTCGCGATAATGAGCAGGTCGACGACGACGGGCGCGCCGGCCGCGCCCGGCTAGTCGCCCTTGAGCATGTCTCGCAGCTCGCGGAATGGATCGGCGCTCGGCCCTGCCGAGGCGTCCTGCCGCATGGCGCTGTAGATCTTCGGAACCATGTCGACGGCCTGGTCGAGACCCGAATCACGCCCCGTCTGATATCCGCCCATCAGGCGAAGATCGCGCGTGTCCTCGTATTTGGCGATCATGGTGCGCAGCTTGCTCACCAATTCGCGCTCCTCGGGGTCCCAGACGTTGTGGGCGAGGCGGGAGACCGAGGCCAGAACGTCGACGGCGGGATAGCGCGCCTGGTCGGCGATGTGCCTGGAGAGCACGATGTGGCCGTCGAGGGTGCTGCGGATGGTGTCGGCGATCGGCTCGTTGTGATCGTCACCGTCGACCAGCACGGAGAAAATGCCTGTAATCGTCCCGGATCCCTCCTCGCCGGGGCCGGCGCGCTCCAGCAGGCGGGGCAGGTCGGTGAAGACCGTCGGTGCGTAACCGCGTGCGACCGCAGGCTCGCCGGCGGCGAGGGCGACCTCGCGGGCGGCATGGGCGAAACGGGTGATCGAATCGACCACCAGCAGGACCGATTCGCCCCGGTCGCGGAAATATTCGGCGACCGCCATGGCGGTCTTCGGCGCCAGCCGCCGCATCATCGGGCTTTCATCTCCCGTCGATACGATGGTAATGGCGCGGCTGCGGTTGGCGCCGAGCACGTCCTCGATGAATTCGCGCACCTCGCGGCCGCGTTCGCCGACGAGCGCCAGCACGACGGTGTCAAAGCCCTGGCTGCGGGCCAGCATCGCCAGCAGCGTCGACTTGCCGACGCCGGAGCCGGCAAAGATGCCGACGCGCTGGCCGGCGCAGATCGGGGCGAACAGGTCGATGACGCGCACGCCGGTGTGCAGCGGCTTGTGGACGCGCGCCCGCTTCATGGCCGCCGGCGCCTCGGCTTCCGCCGAGACGGTGCGCGATCCCGGGGTGAGGGGACCTTGTCCGTCGAGCGGCGCGCCGAGCGCGTTGATGACGCGGCCCTTCCAGCTCGGATCGGGTGCGAAGGACAGTGGCGGCATCCGGTAGGCGACCGAGCCGAGGCCGCCGGCGAACTGCCGGTCGAACGGCTTGGCGATGATGCCCTCGCTGTCGATCCGCACCACCTCGCCGATCTGGGGCTTGCCGCCGGAGTTGACGCCGATCAATTCACCAAGCCTGACGAAGCGCGACAGGCCGGAGACGCGGAAATGCGTCGGAGCGATCTCGGAGATCGCGCCGCTGACGCTGGCCAGGGGAGTGCTCTGCTGAAGCTCCAGCAGCGCCCACTCGAGTTGCCGAAGAGCGTTCAAGGAAACCGTCCACCCTCAATGCGCATGCAGCGCAGTCTATTTACCCGGCTCGCCCAGCGTCCGGATTGCGTTCTGGAGCGAGCTCTCGGTGCCCTCGATCATCGAATTGGTGCCGTCGAAGGCGCGCGAAGCCGCGATCAGCTTGGTCAATTCCATCATCGGATTGGCGCTGGAGCCCTCGACATAGCCCTGCTTGAAGCCGTCGCGGGAGAAATCGGCGATGGCGGTCGCGGGCCGGTCCGGCGTGACGCCGGAATTGCCGTAGCGCTCGAGACTGGCATCGGCGGGAATGTTGAACAGGCCGATGGAGCCGATCTCGTTGTTGTCCTGGGTGATCGCGCCGCTGCGGGCGATCGCGATCGGTCCGCCGTTCGGGTCGAGCGTGATCTGCGCGCCGCCGGCATCGATCACGGGGAAGCCGGACACGGTCTGAAGGTCGCCGTTGGGGGCGATCTGGAGGCGGCCGTCGCGCGTATAGACCGTGCCGTTCGGGCCGGCGAAGGCGATCCAGCCCTGTCCGACCACGGCGACGTCGAGCGGGTTGCCGCTCTCGGTGATGCTGCCCATCTCGCGCGAGATGATGTTGTCGCCGGGCGAGGAGAAGGCGACCGGGTTCGCGCCGGCCTTCGACAGCACGGTCTCGAACTTCACGACGTCGGTGCGGAATGCCGCCGTGTTGACGTTGGCGACGTTGTTGGCGATCGTCTGGAGGCGCTTTTCGAGGGCGACCTGCGCCGACAATCCCACATAGAGGGCCGATTGCATGACTTACTTTCCGAACCGGATGGACTGAAGCTTCGTGAGCATGTCGGTATCCAGGCCGGCCATCGACGACGCGCCGCCGATCAGGACCAGCGCGGAGTTGGTCGAGTTGCCATTGTTGATGTCGTTCTGGGCCTGGGTCGCATCCCACATCGCGGCGAAGCGCTGCACGAACTTGGTGACCTTGACCGGGTCCTGGAAATCGGTGAGGTCGATCTTGCTCGTGATCAACTTGGCCTGGGCGTCGATGTCTGCCGCGCTGATGGTCGACGGCAGCCCGAGCGCGGTCTGGACCACCTGCGTCATCGCCTTGTCGGCGAGGATCTGGTAGGAGGTGCTGATGGTGGAGGCCTTGCGGGTGAAATAGAGCGCCAGCCGCAGACCCTCGTTCTGGTCGCCGGCCTTCTCCTCCATCGTCTGCGTGACGTATTGGGTCGCCGTACCGGTCGTGGCGGCGGCGGTCTGGGTCGCTTTGTCGCCGAGGGCGGCGAAATTGAAGGCGGCGGCGAACTGCCGGTAGCGGGTGTCGGTCAGCTTGTTGGCGAAGCTCTTGGAGTCGGAGACACCCTCGGTCAGCACCTTGCGCATGAACGCCTTGGCATAGGTCATGTCGCTGAGACCAAAGGCCTTCATCGCGTAGGAGTAGAGGCGATAGTCCTTCAGGAAGTCGTCGATCGTCTTCACATTGCCGATATGGCTGAGAAAATAATCGGTGTCGCGGCTGACGTCCGGCTGGGCCGCGACCTGCGTCAGCGATTTGCCCATGTCCTTGGTCAGTCTGGTGTAGTCCGCGATCGTGGATAGCATGGCACGCGCCCCTCTGGCCGCCGTTGCGACATCGTCTCAAGCTGCCGCGAATTGCTTGCGCGGGGCTGGCGACCACGAAGCCAGCCTCGCGCAAGCGTCGCCGACTAGATATTCCCGATGGGATCGGCGATGGAGTGGCGCGTTGCTCAGTTTCGTGGGGATTTTCATCACGGTAGCGGCACTGCTCGGCGGATTTGCCGCCATGGGCGGGCATCTGGCCGTGCTCATGCAGCCGTGGGAATTCGTGATCATCCTGGGCACCGCGATCGGCACCTTCATCGTCGCCAATCCGTGGAAAACGGTCGTTGATACCGGCGTGGCCTGCATGCAAGCCATCACCGGCGCGGTGCCGAGTGAGCGCTATTACCTCGATCTGCTCGGAGCGCTCCATGCCCTGATGCGGGAGCTGCGGGGCAAAGGCCGCAACGAGGTCGAGGCGCATATCGACGATCCCGCGTCCTCCGAGATCTTCAAGGCGTTCCCGAGCGTCCTCGGGGACCCGCCGTTGCTGCAGTTCATCTGCGACTATGTCCGCCTCATCATCATGGGCAATGCGCGCACGCACGAGATCGAAGCGCTGATGGACGAAGAGATCCACACCATCGTGAAGGCCAAGCTGGCGCCCTACAATTCGATGGTGGTCGTGTCCGAGGCGCTGCCGGCGCTCGGCATCGTCGCCGCCGTGCTCGGCGTCATCAAGGCCATGGGCGCGCTCGACCAGTCGCCGAAGCTCCTTGGCGGCTTCATCGGCGCGGCGCTCGTCGGCACCTTCGCCGGCATCTTCCTGTCCTACGGCGTCCTCTCGCCCTTCGCGATCAAGATCAAGATGACGCGAGAGAAGCGCTGCCGGCCCTACATCATCGTCAAGCAGACGCTGCTGGCGTTCATGAACGGCGCCATGCCGCAGATCGCCGTCGAGCACGGTCGCAAGATGATCGCGAGCGGCGAACGGCCGTCGATCGACGTGGTCGAGAACGAGACGATCGCGGGTCCCAAGGCCGTCGCGACCGAGGCTGAACCGAAGGCTGCCCGCGCATGATGACGGAAGACCTCGACGTCGATCAGCGGAAGCAGCTGCCGAACTACCTGCTGGACGCCGCCGGCATATCGATCGAGCGCATGCCGATGCTCAATGTGATCTTCGATCGCATGGCGGCATCGTGCACCGACAGCCTGCAGCCGATGGCGGGAACGCCGTGCTACTTCTCCGTCAACGGCATCACCAACGACCCGCTCGGCGACATCATCAAGGATTACGAGGGCAACGCGGTTGCCGCCGTGCTCTATGCCGAGCAGTGGGACTCGCGCGTCATCATCATGCTGGATCGCGACTTCGTGTTCACGATGGTCGAGGCGATGTTCGGCTCCGACGGCGCCGAACCGCCGCTCGACGTCGAACGCACCTTCTCGAACATCGAGATCCGGCTGGTCCAGGCACTGTTTGAGCGGTTCGCCAAGGCGCTGCAGGGCGCCTTCGCCGGCACCTCCAATGTCACCTTCCGTGTCGAGCGAGTCGAGACGGCGATGGCGTCGCTCGCGATTGGGCGCGCCAGCAATATGTCGATCTGCGCGAACATGATGGTGCAGGCGCTCTATCGCGGCGGCCAGATGTTCCTGATCATTCCGCACTCCGCGCTCAATCCGCTCAGGCAGAAGCTCGCCCACGTCGTCGTCAGCGACGGCCGCGCGGCCGATCCGCGCTGGCGCGAGCAGATGGAGAGCGAGGTTCACCGTACCGAAGTGACGCTGAGCGCGGTGCTCGACGAGAAGATGATTTCCCTCGAGGACGTCGTGCAATTCAAGGTGGGGCAGGTTCTGGAGCTCGAAGCCACGCCGCGCACGCTGGCCCGGCTCGAGAGCAACAACCAGGTGCTGTTCTGGTGTCAGATCGGCCAGCTCGATGGCTATTACGCCATGCAGGTGGCCGATCCCGTCGATCAGAAGCGGGAGTTCGTCGATGATATCCTATCTCGTTGATGCCGTGCTGCTGATCGCGCTGGCCTTCACCAGCATGAGGGTGACCCGGATGCACCGCGAACTGGCGCGGCTGCGCAGCTACCAGGGCGAGTTCTCGACCATCGTCCACGAGACGGCGGGCGCCTTCGACACGGTCATCACCGCCGCGCATGATTCCACCGCAAATCTCGGCCGGCTCGCCAACGTGCTGAGCACGAAGATAGATCAGGCCCACGAGGCGATTGCGGCGCTCGACGCGCGGAGCGGGCTCCAACCGGCCTCAACCGTGAGCGGCGCCGAGGCGAACAAGCATTGAATTCGGGACTTGCAGAACACGTACGATCGGACCGTCGCGGCGCTCCGGGAGCGGAAATACCAAGAGGCGATACCAAATGGCGCAATCTTTCGACTATGAGTCTGCATCGGCATCGGGAGAGACCGATGCGTCTCCGCTGGAGCGGCTGGCGGAGATCGCCGCGCGCACGGCGGAGGAAACCGGCAAATTCGCCAATGTCGATGCCATCCTGCGCATTCCCGTCACGATGCAGGTCGTGCTCGGTTCGGCGACCATTCCGGTCGCGAACCTGATGAAGCTCGGCCGCGGCGCGGTGGTTCCACTCGATCACCGCGTCGGCGAGCCCGTCGACGTCGTGGTCAATGGCCGCGTCGTTGCCCGCGGCGAAGTGGTCGTCGTCGAAGAGGACAATTCCCGCTTCGGCGTCTCGCTCACAGAGATCGTCGGACCGCTGGGGCAGGGTGATACCTGATCATGGCGGCACAGGTCGGCGTCGCTCCTATCAAGCAGCGAGGCGTTGCCACGCTGGGCGGAACGGAAAAGGTCGCGGCACTCCTGCTGGCCATGGGCCGGCAGGCGGCCGCGAGCGTGCTCTCGCAGTTCGAGCCGCAGGATATCCGCATCGTCACCAAGGCCGCGGCCGAGCTGCGGCCGATCACCGCGCAGGAGCTCGAGTCGATCGTCGAGGAGTTCGCCCAGCAATTCTCGATGGGCGCCAACATTCTCGGCACCATCGGCGGTCTTGAAGCCGTGCTCGGCGACGTGCTGCCGGCCGACCAGGTCTCGGCAATCATGTCGGACCTGCTCGGCAATTCGAGCCGGTCGGTGTGGGACCGCGTCTCGTCGGTGTCGGAAAACTCGCTGGCGACGTATCTCTCCAAGGAGCATCCGCAAACCGCGGCGCTGATCCTATCCAAGGTCAAACCGTCCTGCGCCGCCAAGGTGATGAGCCAGCTGCCGTCAAGCCTGCGCAATGAGCTGATGCGGCGCGTCCTCAGCCTCAAGCCGATCGTCGACGACGCCATGAAAGTCCTCGAGAAGACCTTGCACGAGGACCTGACGCTCAATTTCGCCCGCAACCTCGGCGCCGACACCTACGCGCGCGTCGCGGACATCATCAACAAGATGGAGCGCGGCCATATCGAGGACATGCTGAAGAGCTTGTCGGAGAAGCGTCCGAAGTCGGCCGAAGTTCTGAAGGAACTGCTGTTCACCTTCGACGACGTGGTCAATTTGACCCCGAAGGCGCGCACCATGATCTTCGACCAGGTGCCGACCGATCGCATCGTTATCGCGCTGAAGGGCACGGACAAGCATTTCCGCGAACTTATCCTGTCCTCGGTTGCCTCGCGCGTCCGCCGCGTCGTCGAGCACGAGCTCGCCATCGGCGAGCCGTCGAACCAGCGCGACGTGCTGGAGGCGCGCCGCGTCATCACCGACCTTGCACTCGACCTGGCGGAAAAGGGCGAAATCGAGCTCAACCCCGAGCAGGAGGATGAGCTGGTCTTCCGCTGACCGCTGAACGGGCATGGCAGAAACATCCGATCAGGAGAGCAAGACAGAAGAGCCGACCGAGAAGAAAGTCCGCGATTCGCTCGAACAGGGCAAAATCCCGGTCTCTCGGGAGGCTTCTATCTTTGCCTCGATGGCTGCGCTGATGGTGATCCAGGCGTTCCTGATCGGCCAGGGCGTACAGCAATTGACGCCGACGCTGAAGAGCCTGCTCGACGATCCCGAAGGCTTCCCTCTCAGCAACGGTGCGGAC
Organism: Bradyrhizobium sp. 61; assembly: GCF_023073075.1. NCBI lineage: Bacteria > Pseudomonadati > Pseudomonadota > Alphaproteobacteria > Hyphomicrobiales > Nitrobacteraceae > Bradyrhizobium > Bradyrhizobium sp. 61. The sequence continues at coordinate 455,771 of NZ_JADPIU010000052.1, forward strand.
GCGCGCAACCTGCTCACGGTGGTGGGGCTCGAGGCGCTGCGATTCCTGGTGCCGCTGGTCGTCACCCTGGCGGTGTTCGGCCTCGCCGCATCGTTGCTGCAGAATGCGCCGCGCCTGGTGCTGGAGCGCATCAAGCCGCAGTTGTCGCGAATCTCCCCGATCAGCGGCTGGAGCCGGCTGTTCGGAACGCAGGGCCTCGTCGAATTCGCCAAGTCGCTGTTCAAGCTCGTCTCGGTGACGGTCGTCGTCGTGTTCGTGCTACGCTCGTCCGAAGCCAGGGCGTTCGAGGCGATGTACACGGATCCGGTCGCGCTGCCGGAGATGATTCTCAACATCGCGATGCGGATCGTCTCGGCGATCTGCATCGCGACCATCGTCCTGGTCGCGATCGATCTCGCCTGGGCGCGCTTCCACTGGCGGCGCGAGCTGCGCATGACCAAGCAGGAGATCAAGGACGAGCACAAGCAGGCGGAAGGCGATCCCCTGATCAAGGCGCGCCTGCGCTCGCTGGCGCGCGACCGCTCGCGCCAACGCATGATCGCGTCCGCCTCGCGTGCGACGCTGGTGATCGCCAACCCGACGCACTTCGCGATCGCCCTGCGTTACAAGCGCGAGGAAAACGCCGCGCCCATGGTCGTCGCCAAGGGCATGGACGTGATCGCGCTGAAGATCCGTGAAGTCGCGGAGCAGAACCGGATCCCGGTGATCGAGAACAAGGCGCTGGCGCGCGCGCTCTATGAGGCGGTTCAGGTCGACCAGGTGATTCCGGCGGAATTCTTCCGGCCAGTCGCCGAGATCATCTACTTCCTGCAGTCCAAGCAGGCGCCGCGGACCGAGAAGGTTCAGTAGATTTCCGAGCATAGCGTCGGCTGCATCAGCCTGACGAAAGCTTGCGGCCCTAAACTTAATCTTAAGAAATCAGCATGGGGCCGTCGTGGGACCGCTTTATCTCTTCGAACTCGCATCGTCGCAGGCGCGGTACCTCGAGCTCCGCCAGTCGACCATCGCGACCAACGTCGCCAACGCCAATACGCCGGGCTTCAAGGCGCGCGACGTCGAGCCCTTCAACAAGGTGCTCGACGCCACGCCGGTCAGGCTCGCGACGACGTCGCCCTCGCACATGCAATTGTCCGCGGCCGAGACCGATACGCGGAAGACCGCGAAGAAGGACAGCTGGGAAGTGGTTCACTCCGGCAACTCCGTCAGCCTCGAGCAGGAAATGATCAAGGGCAGCGACGTCAGTCGCGACTACTCGATGAACTCGGCGGTCGTGCGGTCGTTCCACCGCATGCTGCTGTCGAGCGCGAAGAGCTGAGGTGAATTGACATGCTGGACTCACTGCAAGCGTCATTGACGGTCGCGAGCTCCGGGCTCGAGGCGCAGTCGACGCGCATGCGCATCGTTTCGGAAAACCTTGCCAATGCGACCTCGACGGGGCGCACGGCCGGCGCCGATCCGTATCAGCGCAAGACCATCACCTTCGATGCCGCCATGGACCGCGCCTCGGGCGCGCAGCTCGCGAAGGTCAAGGAGATCGGGGTCGACACCACGCCGTACCGCGTGGAGTACGAGCCGGGACATCCCGCCGCCGACAAGGCCGGTTACGTCAAGCTGCCGAACGTCAACATGATGATCGAGATGGCCGACATGCGGGAAGTCAACCGGTCCTATGAAGCCAATCTCCAGGTCGTGAAACAGGTGCGGTCGATGCTGGGCATGACCATCGACCTGCTGAGGAGCTGACAATGCTTGAGGCGATTTCATCCACCGCGATTTCCGCAGGGCAAGCGGCGAGCCGCGCGACCGAGACGCAGGCCATCGCGCCGGCGGCACCGACCGCCATTCAGTCCACCGACGATGTCGGATTCGAATCGGTGATGAAGCAGGTGACGACGGACGCGATCGGGACGCTGAAGGCGGGCGAAGCGGCGTCGATCTCGGCGATGCAGGGCAAGGAATCGACCCGGAAGGTCGTGGAGGCGCTGATGTCGGCCGAGCAGGCCTTGCAGACCGCGGTCGCGGTTCGCGACAAGGTCGTGCAGGCCTACCAAGAAGTCGTCCGGATGTCGATTTGATCTGAGGGAATGAAGCTGTGAAATCGCTCGCCATTGCGGCCACGGGCATGAACGCCCAGCAGACCAACATCGAAGTCATCGCGAACAACATCGCCAACATCAATTCGACGTCGTACAAGCGTGCGCGCGCGGAATTCACCGATCTGTTCTACCAGATGGACCGCATGCAGGGCGTCGCGAACGTCAATGGCTCCTCGCCGATCCCGGAAGGCTCCAATCTCGGTCTCGGCGTCAAGTCGACGGCCATCCGCAAGCTGCACATCCAGGGCGCGCTCACGCAGACCGGCAACCCCTACGACCTCGCGATCAACGGTCGCGGCTGGTTTCAGGTGCTCGGCCCGAACAACGAGGTGCAATACACGCGCGCCGGCTCGTTCAGCCCCAACGCCAACGGCCAGCTCGTCACCACCGACGGCTATCTGCTGGATCCCGCAATCACGATACCGCAGGGAACGGTTCAGGTCGTCGTCAACCAGACCGGACAGGTGTTTGCCAAGCTGGATACGGAAGTGAACCCGCGGCAGATCGGCCAGCTCAACCTCGCCAATTTCGCCAACGAAGCGGGCCTCGAGCCGCTCGGCAGCAACCTCTATCGCGAGACCACGGCGTCCGGCACGCCGGTCGTCGGACTGCCGGGCGATTCCGGATACGGCAAGCTCAACCAGCAATATCTCGAAGCCTCGAACGTCGACCCGGTCAAGGAAATCACCGAGTTGATCTCGGCGCAGCGCGCCTACGAAATGAACGCCAAGGTCATCCAGGCCTCGGATGAAATGGCCCAGACGGTCTCGAAGGGCATGCGCTAGTTCCGGTGTTCTCGATGTCGAACAGGGTGGGCTTGATGGTGCGCGGGTTGGCCGCCGTGCTGCTGGTTCTCGTCTCGGCGCGCCTCGCTGCGGCCGAGGAGAAGCGGCTTCCCGTGCCGGCCGTGTCGATCCGCGCCGGCGAACTGATCCGGGACGACATGATCACGGAACGCGCCTTCGCGCCGAACGTGCTCGGCGTTGCCATGTTCATCGAAGGACGCCAGATCCTGGTCGGACGCATGGCACGGCGCGCGCTGCTGCCGGGCCAGCCGATTCCGACCAATTCGGTGGAAGATCCCTGGACGATTGCCCGCGGCGCCATGGTCAAGGTCGTGGTGGAAGACAGCGGCCTGTCGATCGTCACCTACGGCGCGGCGATGCAGTCGGGCGCGACCGGCGCGCTCATCCCGGTGCGAAACACCGACACCGGCGTGATCATCAGAGGCGTCGTCCAGCCGGACGGCACCGTCAAGGTCGTGGATGGATCATGACCAGATTCCTGCTTGCGCTCGTCCTGCTCGTTTCCGCCGCCAGCGCCCAGGCGGCCGTCCGCATCAAGGACATCGCGGACATCAAGGGATTGCGCGAAAACCAGATCGTCGGTTACGGCCTCGTCATCGGCCTGAACGGCACCGGCGACACGCTCCGCAACGCTCCGTTCACGGAGCAGTCCCTGCAATCGATGCTTGAGAACATGGGCATCAACGTCAGGAACGAGACCACGAGCACCAACAATCCCCCGCGTCCGACGACGCTGCGCACACGCAACGTCGCAGCCGTCATGGTGACCGCGGATTTGGCGCCCTCGATCGGAGCGGGCGAGCGCATGGACGTGACCGTATCGTCGCTCGGCGATGCGACCTCGCTGCTCGGCGGCACGCTGGTGATGACGTCGCTGCGGGCGGCGGACGGCGCGGTCTATGCGGTGGCGCAAGGCGCGGTCACGGTCGCCGGTTACAGTGTGGGAGGGCAGGCGCAGAACGTCAGCCAGGGCACGCCGACGGCGGGCCGCATCCCGAACGGTGCGCTGGTCGAGCGCGAGGTGCAGGGAAGCCTCCACGAGATGGAGTTCCTGGTGCTGGAGCTCAAGAACCCTGATTTCGTCACCGCGACACGCATTCTCGACGCCATCAACGGTTACGCCGGTGGCCGCTACCGCGCGCAGATCGCCTTCGAGCGCGACTACCGCACCATCGTGCTGTCGAAGCCGCGCCATATCGGCCCCGTCCGCTTCCTCGCCGAAATCGGCGAGCTGACGGTCGAGCCGGACACGCCGGCGCGAGTGGTGATCAACGAGCGGACCGGTACGGTGGTGATCGGGCGCGACGTGCGCATATCGACCGTCGCCGTGACGCATGGCAACCTGACGGTTCGTGTCACCGAGCTTCCCGTGGTGTCGCAGCCGGCGCCGTTCTCGCGAGGGCAGACCGTGGTCGTTCCCCAGACGGTGGTCGAGGCCAACGAGGCCGGATCGCAGGTGGCGATCCTGAGCGGCGTCGACCTCCAGCGCCTGGTGCGCGGGCTGAACCAGATCGGCCTGAAGCCGTCGGGCATCATCGCGATCCTGCAGGCGATCAAAACGGCCGGCGCACTCCAGGCCGACGTCATCGTGCAATGATGCACAAGCGTCGTGCAAGCTTGGTCGCTCAATGCTCAGGTCTCGACCGAGAATCGCACGCGGCCCGATGCTGAAGCTGGATCACAAAGCCAAACTCCTCCTCCTGGTCGCGGCCTGCGCGTTCGGATGCGCTTCGCCCGTTCTGGCGCTGGATGAGGCCAAGCCGTCGAAGCCGCTCAACCTGCTGTCCTTCGCGCGTGCCCGCGCGCCTGGTCCGCAGAAGCCGTATCCGGCGGCCTCGTCGATACCGGGCGACAATGCGTCGTTCCGGGCGACGGCGTGGGCCGCCGAAGATTCCGGACCCGCAATCACGGGGGCCGTGCCGGCTCCCGAGAAGCCTGCGCCGGCGCCCGCAGTCGCGCCCGTGCGCCCGGCCAAGCCGGGCAGCGTCACGGCGCCGCCGAAGCCCGCACCGGCACAGGCTGCGGTACCTGCGGACAATGAGGTCGCCCTGTTCTGCAGCAATGTCGCCGACCCCGCCGTCGATGCGCGGCTGGCCTGGCAGCTCAGGGAACTGGAGAAGGCCGAGACCCAGCTCCGGGAGCGGATCGCCGAGGTCGAGGCCAAGCGCGCCGAATACGAGAAGTGGATGGCGCTGCGTGACGACTTCCTGAAGAAGGCCGAAGCCAGCGTCGTCGAGATCTATTCGCGCATGAAGCCGGATGCCGCGGCGACCCAGATCGCCGGGATGGCGGACGAGACCGCCGCCGCCGTGCTTGCAAAACTCAGTCCGAGGAGCTCGAGCGCGATCTTCAACGAGATGGAGACGGCACGCGCGGCACACCTTGCCGATCTGCTCGGCGGAATGCGTCGCGTGGATGACGGAAAGACCAAATAGATGAAGAATCTGATCCTCATCCTGCCGCTCCTGATGCTGACCGGGTGCATCGGCGATCCCGCGGAAGTGCTGACCGGTCCGCGACTGTCGCCGGTCGGCACCGGCCTGAGGACACAGGCCGATCCGATTCCGGTGACGCCCCGCATGCGTACGCCCGTCAGCTATCGCTCGACCTGGGACGACGGCACGGATCTCTATCGCGATCCCCGTGCCCGGCGCACCGGCGACGTCGTGACCGTCATCATCTCGATGCAGGACAAGGCCAAGCTCGACAACAAGACCGATCGTTCGCGCGATTCGCAAATCAAGTTCGGGCTGGATTGGCTGATGGACGTCGCCGGATGGCAGGACAAGGGCTCGACCAGCGCCAATCTGAACACCAACACCCAGATCAAGGGGAACGGTCAGATCGATCGTACCGAAGACATCAAGCTGTCGATTGCCGCCATCGTCACCGACGTGTTGCCCAACGGCAATATGATGATCAGCGGCTCGCAGGAGTTCAAGGTCAATACCGAGATGCGCGTGCTCAACGTCGGCGGCATCGTGCGTCCGCGCGATATCTCGCGCACCAACACGATCTCCTACGAGAAGATCGCCGAGGCACGCGTGGCTTATGGCGGTCGCGGAAATCTGTCTGACGTGCAGCAGCCTGGATGGGGACATCGGATCTATGACGCCGTGGCACCATTCTGAGAATCGCGCCGACCGCGCCGCGCCGCGAGGGCAGGGGACGTGATGCGCCTGATTGCGGCCATTGTGGTGCTGACCCTGATCGCGATCGGTGCGGGCGCGGTTGCCGGCCTGCAGCTGTTCGCGGCCGCGGAGCGCGCCGCCGACGCGAAGAAGAGCGCCACGCCGCCGCCCCTTGCCACGAGCTACGCCGGCAGTGCACGGCTGAGAAAGCTGTCCCCGATCGTGACCAATCTCGCCGCGCCGGCCAACAACTGGGCCCGTGTCGAAGCCTCCATGGTGACCGAGAGCATGAGCGACGAGGATGCCGGCATCCTGGCCGCCCATATCAGCGAGGACATCGTGACCTATCTGCGGTCGGCATCGGTTGGCCAGTTCGAGGGATCGCGGGGTCTTCAGCATCTGCGCGACGACCTGACGGAGCGGGCCAATATCCGCTCGTCGGGCAAGATCCGCGAATTGATCATTGAGACCTTGGTGATTCAGTGAGAGTGAGAGTCCTGCTGCTCGCGTTGGTTCTGGTCGTGCTGCCCGAGGTGGCACTAGCCCAGATTCCGGACCTCAACTCGCTGCTGCCGCCGGGCAACGGCTCCACCAGCGGCCGCATCATCCAGTTGATGGCGGTGATCACGGTGATGTCGGTGGCGCCGGGGCTGCTGATCATGGTGACGAGCTTCACGCGATTTGCGGTGGCGCTGTCGTTCCTGCGCTCCGGTCTCGGCCTCCAGACCACGCCGGCCAATCTGGTGCTGATCAGCCTCGCGCTGTTCATGACCTTCTACGTGATGGCGCCGACCTTCGACCGCGCCTGGGAAACCGGCGTCCAGCCGCTGATGAAGAACGAGATCTCGGAGGAAGAAGCCTATCTGAAGATCACCGATCCGTTCCGCGAGTTCATGCTGGCCCATGTCCGCGACAAGGATCTCCAGACCTTCGAGGCACTCGCCGCGGAGAGCTTTCGCAAGAAGTTCGACGACAAGCGCATCGACATGCGCGTCATCATTCCGGCCTTCATGATTTCCGAGCTCAGGCGCTCGTTCGAGATCGGATTCCTCATCATCCTGCCGTTCCTCGTCATCGACATGATCGTGGCGACGCTGACCATGTCGATGGGCATGATGATGATGCCGCCGACGATCATCGCGCTGCCGTTCAAGATGCTGTTCTTCGTGTTGATCGACGGCTGGAACCTGCTGGCCTCCGGACTGGTGCGGTCGTTCTCGTAGCGAACGCGATCGCCGGCCGGTTATGGTTAGCGAAAAGTGCCGGTCTATGGTTAGCAGAGGGTAATGTTAACTATATGATATTACAGCGAAATTCAAGCCGATCTTAATCTCGGCGCAAGATTCGACGTGCTAGCAATGCGGCACGGCGGGTTGGACCCCACCCACATCAGTCCAAAGGCATGATGCCGCCCCTCCGTACCGGTGAAAGCCCGGTATGTCCCCTCGTGAAAATGTAACGCGTACATCAAAGGGACATTCGCAATGTCAAGCCTGCTTACGAACTCGACCGCCATGACCGCGCTCCAGACCCTGCGGTCTGTCAGCTCGCAACTCTCCACCACGCAGAACCGGATCTCGACCGGCCAGCGCGTGGCCACCGCTTCCGACAACGCCGCCTACTGGTCGATCGCAACGTCGATGCGCGCCGACAACGCCGCGCTCTCCGCCGTCTCCGACTCGCTCGGTCTGTCGGCTGCGACGGTCGACACCGAATATACCGCTCTGACCACGGTTATCGGCAACAAGGACTCCGGCCTGACCAAGCTGCAGGCGCTGCTGGTCGAAGCCAAGACCGCTGGTATCGACCGCACCAAGATCCAGGCGGACGTCACCCAGATCCAGCAGCAGATGAAGGCGACAGCCAATGCGGCGACCTTCAACGGCGTGAACTGGCTGAGCACGACCGCCACTACCCCGGCGACCGTGAACCTGGTGTCGTCGTTCTCCCGCGTCGGCAGCACGCCGACCACGGGCTCGATCACCCTGACCACCGCCAACTACTCGCTCTACACCGCGACCCAGGGCGGCTTCCTGGACAAGGTGAGCGGCGCGGCGTCGATCGACACGCTCAGCATCGCGGCGCTGACCGACTCCGCGGCTGACCAGACCACGCTCGATGGCTACATCGCGCAGGTCACGGCCGGGATCAACTCGGTGGCCTCGGCCGCCGCCGACCTCGGCGCCGTCAAGACCCGTATCTCGACCAACACGGACTTCGTGAAGTCGCTGATGGACTCGGTTGATCGCGGTATCGGCCAGCTCGTCGACGCCGACATGAACCAGGAGTCCACCCGCCTGGCGGCCCTCCAGGTCCAGCAGCAGCTCGGCGTGCAGGCGCTCTCGATCGCCAACAACAGCAGCCAGAGCATCCTGTCGCTGTTCCGCTAAGCCTTAGACCATCTGGGGAGGGCCGCGCTTCTCGCGAAGCGCGGCCCTTTCGTTTGGTGTGTTGCCGCGCGCACGCCGCAAATTCGGCTGCCCTGTTGCAGTCCGGGCACAGGGCCACAAGCCTCGCACAAGCTTCGCGCGCTATCGTCGCCGCTACGACAGGTTGGGCCTGCTTTTTCGCCGCCCAAAGGCATGACGCCGCCCTGTCGTACCGGTGCAAGCCCGGTATGTCCCCAAAAACAGTTCAATCTTCAAAGGGACATCAAAAATGGGTTCAAGTCTGCTCACCAACTCGTCTGCAATGACTGCGCTGCAGACCCTCCGCAATGTCAGCTCGCAGCTCGCGACCACGCAGAACCGGATCTCGACCGGCCAGCGCGTGGCCACTGCTTCCGACAACGCCGCCTACTGGTCGATCGCGACGTCGATGCGCGCCGACAACGCCGCGCTCTCCGCCGTCTCCGACTCGCTCGGTCTGTCGGCCGCGACCGTCGACACCGAATACACCGCTCTGACCGCGGTTGTCGGCGACAAGACCGGCGGCCTGACCAAGCTCCAGGCGCTGCTGGTCGAAGCCAAGACTGCTGGTATCGACCGCACCAAGATCCAGGCCGACATCACCCAGATCCAGCAGCAGATGAAGGGTACCGCCAATGCGGCGACCTTCAACGGCGTGAACTGGCTGAGCACGACCGCGACCACGCCGGCGACCTTCAACCTGGTGTCGTCGTTCTCGCGCGTCGGCGGCACGCCGACGATCGGATCCATCAGCCTGACGATCGCCAACTACTCGCTCTACACCGCGACCCAGGGCGGCATCCTGGACAAGGTGAGCGGCGCTGCATCGATCGACACGATCAGCATCGCGGCGCTGACCGACTCGACGGCTGACATGACCACGCTCGATGGCTACATCGCGCAGGTCACGGCCGGGATCAACTCGGTGGCCTCGGCCGCCGCCGACCTCGGCGCCGTCAAGAACCGCATCTCGACCAACACGGAATTCGTCAAGACCCTGATGGACTCGGTGGACCGCGGTGTTGGTCAGCTCGTCGACGCCGACATGAATGCGGAATCGACCCGCCTTCAGGCCCTGCAGACCCAGCAGCAGCTCGGCGTTCAGGCGCTCTCGATCGCCAACCAGAACAGCCAGAGCATCCTGTCGCTGTTCCGCGGCTAAGCCTCAAAACCATCCGGGAAGGCCGCGCTTCTCGCGAAGCGCGGCCTTTTCATTTGGCGTACGCTCGTCACGCGTCGTGACCTCCTGGCTCACCGTGTTGGGGTCCAGCCACGTCGCCACAAGCCTCGCACAAACTTCGCGCGCTATCGTCGCCGCTACGACAGGTTGGGCCCGCTCTTCGGCCGCCCAAAGGCATGATGCCGCCCCGCCGTACCGGTGCAAGCCCGGTATGTCCCCAAAATCAATTCAATCCGTTTCAAAGGGACGTCAAGAATGGCCTCGAGCCTGCTTACCAACTCCGCTGCAATGACCGCGCTCCAGACACTCCGGAGCGTCAGCTCGCAGCTCGCGACCACGCAGAACCGGATCTCGACCGGCCAGCGCGTGGCCACCGCTTCCGACAACGCCGCCTACTGGTCGATCGCGACGTCGATGCGCGCCGACAACGCCGCGCTCTCCGCCGTGTCCGACTCGCTCGGTCTGTCGGCTGCGACCGTCGACACCGAATACACCGCTCTGACCGCGGTTGTCGGCGACAAGACCGGTGGCCTGACCAAGCTGCAGGCGCTGCTGGTCGAAGCCAAGACCGCTGGTATCGACCGCACCAAGATCCAGGCCGACATCACCCAGATCCAGCAGCAGATGAAGGGTACCGCCGATGCGGCAACCTTCAACGGCGTGAACTGGCTGAGCACGACCGCCGCCACCCCGGCGACCTTCAACCTGGTGTCGTCGTTCTCGCGCGTCGGCGGCACGCCGACGATCGGGTCCATCACCCTGACGATTGCCAACTACTCGCTCTATACCGCGACCCAGACCGGTATCCTGGACAAGGTGAGCGGCCCGGCGTCGGTCAACACGATCAACATCTCCGCGCTGACCGACTCGACGGCTGACCAGACCACGCTCGATGGGTACATCACGCAGCTCACCACTGCGATCAACTCGGTGTCCTCGGCCGCCGCCGACCTCGGCGCCGTCAAGAACCGCATCTCGACCAACACGGAGTTCGTCAAGACCCTGATGGACTCGGTGGATCGCGGTGTCGGTCAGCTCGTCGACGCCGACATGAATGCGGAATCGACCCGCCTGCAGGCCCTTCAGACCCAGCAGCAGCTCGGCGTTCAGGCGCTCTCGATCGCCAACCAGAACAGCCAGAGCATCCTGTCGCTGTTCAAGTAAGCTTCGGCTTTGGAAACAACCGTGCTCCCCCGGGAGCACGGTCCCTGCCATGACCGGCGGGTGTGGCGGCACAAGATGTGCCCGTAATGGAAGTTCTTCCGACGCCAGACGTCATGCAACACGCCGCAGCCGATTGCGCTGCCATGCGCTCGTGCGCCTGCTTGTTGCTGCTGAGTTGATCGCGTCGTCCAGGATTCTTGTAAAATTGCAACGCCTCGCCCGCGAACCGACACATTCGCCTCCTCGCGCAACCTTCAGACAAGGTTGGCAGCGGAGTGTCCCATACGTTCGCATTGGTACGAGGTCACATGCTGCTCAGTCGTGCGCAGGTACAGCAACTGCTCAACAATCTGCTGGAGCTTGGGCCGCGGCGCCTGATGGCCTTGGGACTGATCGGCTTTGCCGTTCTCGTCACCGTCGTCGGCGGGGCCTATTATCTGAGCCGGCCTGAGTTCGAAACGCTCTATACAGGCCTGAATCGCGAAGACGTGACGCGCATCGGCGCCGCGCTGCGCGAGCAGAATATCACATTCGACGTCAATACGGCCGGCGACGCCATCTCGGTGCGCCCGAGCCAGACCATGCAGGCGCGGATGCTGCTTGCCGAGAAGGGGCTGCCGACCAGCGCCAATTCCGGCTACGAGCTGTTCGACAAGATCGGCTCGCTCGGCCTGACCTCGTTCATGCAGGAAGTCACCAAGCTGCGGGCGCTGGAAGGCGAGATCGCGCGCACCGTGCAATTGATGAAGGGCGTCAAGGCGGCGCGGGTGCATATCGTGATGCCGGTGCGCGGCTCGTTCCGGGCGACGCAGCAGCCGCCTTCGGCGTCGGTCGTGCTGCGCACCGACGGCGCGATCGAGGCGCGTACGGCGCAGTCGATCCGCCACCTCGTCGCGGCGGCCATCCCCGGCATGAGCCGCGACAAGGTGACGGTGCTGGATGCCGATGGTTCGATGCTGCTCGCCGAAGAGGACGAAGCCAGCGCGGCCCCGACCAAGATGGCGAGCCTCCAGAAGACGGTCGGCGGGATGGTGCAGGAGAACATCCGCAAGGCGTTGACGCCATATCTCGGCCTGGACAATTTCGAGGTGAGCGTCGCGCCGCAGCTCTCCACCGACAAGCGGCAGACCAACGAGACGGTCTACGACCCGGAGAGCCGCGCCGAGCGTTCGGTCCGGAACGTGCGCGAGAAGGAATCGTCGCAGAATGCGGACCGTTCGACGCCGACCACGGTGCAGCAGAACCTGCCGGACCAGCAGGTGAATAGCGGCGGCACGAAGAATTCCAGCGAGGACAAGACCCGCCGCGAGGACGTCACCAATTTCGAGGTGTCGTCCAAGACAACGACGACGGTGAGCGACGGTTACCTGGTCAAGAAACTCTTCATCGCCGTGCTGGTCAACCGCGCGCGGCTCGTCGCCGATCTCGGCGACAAGAGCAACCAGGCGATCGTCGACAGCAAGCTCGCCGAGATCAGCCAGCTCGCGGCGACGGCAGGCGGACTGGACAAGCAGCGCGGGGACCAGATCCAGGTCACGGCCGTCGACTTCATCGAAGGCTCGCGCGAACTGGCGCCGGTGCCGCCGATCAGCTTCGTCGAGATGATCAACAAGCAGCTTGGCAGCGTCATCAATGCGGTCACCATCCTGGCCGTTGCCTCGATGCTGGTCTGGTTCGGCCTTCGCCCCGCGGTCAACGGCATTCTGACGCATCGCGCAGCGCAGGAGCAGACCGAGGCGGCCGAGGCCGCCGAGCTTGAAGCTGCAACGGCCCTTGCACTGGCCGACAGTCAGGACCCCGAGCTCAACCTCGTCGAGGATCTCGAAGGCAAGATGCAGCGGACGCCGCAGAAGCGGCTGGAGCAGATCGTCCGGCTCGATCAGATGCAGGCGGCAGCAATCCTTAAAGACTGGATGCGACGCGAGGAGGCAGCATGAACGCGGCTATCGGAAAACTCCTGACGCAGTTCGACGCGAATGGGCGGGCCAAGTCTCCGCCGCCGCCTCCGCCCCCCAAGATCCAGGATGTGCTGACAAGGCCGATGGAGGTGCGGCGCGAGCCTCAGCCTCAGCCGCCGCGTCAGGTCCAATCGCAGCCGCAGCTTCAATCGCCGCTTCCGGCGCCCGAGGCGGAAGCTCCGTCGGTCAATCTTCTCGAAGATGCCTATCGTCGCGGTCACGCCGCCGGTGTTGCGGAAGGCGATGCCAGGGTCGCCGAGGAGCGCGTTCGCAGCGCGATCCGGCTCGGCGAGGAGCGGGCCAAATGGTCCGACCAGCAGGCGGCCACGATCGTGGGCGGCTTCGAGACGGCCTGCCGCGAGATCGAAACCAACATCGCAAGCTCGGTTGCGCGGATATTGCTGCCTTTCCTCGCCGATGCCGTCCGTGACAAGGCGATCGGATCGCTGGTCGAGCAGATCGCAGCGCTGACCGGCAATTCGCCGGTGCCGGTGTTCAAGATCACCGGCCCGGGCGAATTGCTCGATCTGGTGCGCTCGCAGCTCCAGACGGCCCGGCGAACCGGGATTGAATACGAAGCCGCCGAGACTTTCGAGGTCCGCGTTGTCGCCGACCAGACCGTGATCGAGACGCAGATTGCGGCGTGGAGCGAACGTCTGAACGAGGCGCGCCGGTAGTCCGCCATGGAAGAAGTCAAGCACGAGCTGGTGATCATCCGCAGGCGCAGCGCCTTCGCCGAGGAGGCGCATCACGGTGGCGTCTGGAAGATCGCGTATGCGGACTTCATGACGGCGATGATGGCGTTCTTTCTGGTCATGTGGCTGCTCAATGCGCTCAACCAGGACCAGAAGCAGGTGGTCGCGAGCTATTTCAACCCGATCAAGCTCGCGGAGAACGCACCCGCCCCGAAGGGCCTCAAGGATCTCAGCAAGAAGGAGCCGACGCAGTTCGAGGGCCAGGATGGCAAGCGTCAGCCGGCCGGGCCGAACGAAGAACGCCGCGGAGACTCGCCGACAGCGGAGAAGCCTGCCTCCTTCGAAGAGAAGGTTCTGTTCCGCGATCCCTATGCGACGCTTGCCGAGATCGCGAACAGCGCGAACCAGGCCTCGGGCCAGCGCCGTGCCGGCGCGCTGACCTCCGCCGAAGAGGACGGCCTCAAGGGCGGCGATGCCTACCGCGATCCCTTCGATCCCGGCTATTGGAAGTTGACGCCGCAGACGTCCAAGGACGCGGATCACTTCGTCGACAGCGAGCCAAAGCCGAACGCGTCCGCGCGCGACAACGCGTCCGGGACAGGTCAGGGCGAGCCGCAGGCGCAACGTGCCAAGCAGGACGATGCCGGCGGAAGCGTGGCGCCGAACGCGGACGCGTCCTCTGCAAGCCTGTCGCCCCTGCTGCCGCCGGGGCCGGCGCCTTCGCAGGCTCAACGCGATGGCATTGCCCAGGCGAATGCGCCGCAACCGGGCGCCCAGGCTGGCGCTCAAGCCAATGCCGCCGCGCAGCCACGCCCCGGCGATCAAGCGAAGAACTCTGAATCGCGTGATGCGGCACAGACCCAGCAGCCGACCGTCAAGCAGCTACAGTCCGCGATCGCGGATGCGCTGTCGGACATCAAGGCCGGCGCGGGACCGGTTGCCGAGGTGCGTCAGGTCGAGGAGGGCCTTCTGATCAGCCTGACCGACGATGCGAGCTTCGGCATGTTCGCGGTCGGCTCGGCCGAGCCGCGGCCCGAGCTGATCCGCGTGATCGACAAGATCGGGCCGCTGCTGACGAAGCGCCAGGGCATGGTCATCGTGCGCGGCCACACCGACAATCGGCCGTACAAGTCCGAGAATTACGACAATTGGCGGCTGTCGACCGCGCGCGCGCAGATGGCTTACTACATGCTGGTTCGGTCCGGTGTCGATGCGCAGCGGATCGAGCATGTCGAAGGCTACGCCGATCGGCGGCCGAAACTGACGAACGATCCTGCTGCCGCTCAGAACCGCCGGATCGAGATCCTGGTCCGGGAGAAGCGCCCTTGATCAGGCCGCTCCTGCGCGCCGCGCTGCTGCTGCCGTTCACGACGGTATGCGCGTTTGCCGATCCGGCACCGTCCCCGGCATCAACCTCGGGCGAGCCCTATGAACTCGTGCGCACCTTGCAGGCGGTGCAGGATGGCATTGCCCGTGGCGACACCGCGGCGCATGGCAGCCACATCGCGCTGACCCGGCAGGTCGGCGAAAAGTTCCTCGCCGCCGATCCGGGCGTGTGGAGCAACGCGCAGAACGGCCAGGCCGTCATCATCTATTTGCTCAGCGGCGGCGGGCCGCAGGTCGTCCGAAAGCTGCCGCGCGACAAGTTGAACGTCGACGAGCGGCTGTTCAATGGTGCGCTGGCCTATGTCGAAGGCCGCCAGGACGAAGCGCGCGAACTGCTCAAGGACGTCAAGCCGCGCACGCTGCCAACGGGCCTGGGCGGACAGGTCGCGCTGGTCCAGGGCGCGCTGTTCGCGCGCGCCGAGGCATCGCTCGCGATCGAGCGCCTGGACGACGCGCGGCTGCTGTTGCCGGGCACGCTGGTGGAGGAGGCGGCGCTGCGGCGCGAGATCCTGCTGGTCGGGCAGGCCGAGGATTTCGACAAGTTCGAGTTCCTGACGCTCGCCTATATCCGCCATTACCGCAACTCGGTCTATGCCGGGGACTTCTGGCAGCGCTTCGCCTCCGGCCTGACGCAATCGAGCATTGCTCTCGACGAACGCCGCTTTGCGCGGATCGTCACTCTGCTGGAGCAGATCGACCGCGCGAGCCGCCTCAAGCTTTATCTCGTGATCGCGCGCACCGCGATGGTGCATGGACGGCTGGCGGTGACCCGGCTTGCAGGCGAGCGTGCGCTGACGCTTAGCGCCGACGCGTCGGAGGATCGCGAGCGCGCGCATTTCTTCCGCGGCGTCTCGCGGGCGCTCACTGACGAGTATGACGGCGGTGTGGCCGAGTTGAAGGCCCTCGACCGCTCGAAGTTGCCCGAGCGCGACGTTCCGTTGCTGAATGCGACGTTGCAGCTCGCACTCGATGTCCGCAAGCCGTTCGCGGGCGGATCCACCGCCGCCGCCGACAAGCCTCCGGTCACGCCGGCGCGTCTCGATCTCGCCGCGTCGACCGAGACGCTGGCGCGCGCGCGGAAGCAGCTCGGCGAACTCGAACGCCTTACCAGGGATCGCCCATGACGAAGCTCAGTGGAACCTCTGGACAGGTCTTTTCGGGTCTCGCCGAAAGCCTCAACGTGCGCGGCGCATCGCGCTCGGGAAAATCCGCCGGAACGAAATCGCCGGCAGATTCGTCGTTCAACGATCTGCTGCACACCGTCTCGAATCTCGCGAAGCGGGCGCTCAACGACGAGGGCGGCAACACGAGCGCGAAGGCTGGAGCGTTACGAACACACCTCGCGCGCCCGACCGACAAGGACAAGACGGTGCGGGAACGCACCGAGGCCGATGACGAGCCCGAACCCATTCGCAAATCGTCCGACGAGAAAACTGAAAAATCGCCGGAGACGCAAACTCCGGTCGACCACAGCGCGAAGACCGATGTTTCGGCCCGATCGAGCATTCCGGCGGTCGTCGAACAGCAGTTCGCCGCCGTGCCGGCCGTGAAGCCGCAGCTGCAATCGCCGGCGGGCGACAAGAAGGACGCGCCTGCGCGCGACGAGCGCTCTGCCTCGACGAAGCGTGAGGTCCAGGGCACCGCGAAGGTCACGTCTGCCGAGCCCGCGCCGCCCGCTGCCGCTTCAACGGGCACGCGCTCGCAGGCCGCGCCTTCGCAGGCGGCGGCAGCCGCGCAGCAAGGCAGCGATGCGTCCTCGAAGGCAATGCCCGCGACGCAAGGCTTCGAGGCCGTCACGGCCAATGTCGAACGCGCCGTCAAAGCCTCGGCGCGGGACGCATTGCCCGAAGCGACCAAGGTCACCGTGGTCCAGCAGGAGACCCATCTGCCGCCGGCGCAGTTCAGCGCTCCGCAGCAGGTCGCCAACGCAGTCGTCGCCGAGCTGAAGGAGTCGCCGGCTCCGACGGCGTCCACCGCCCCCGATCTCGCGACGTCGCAGACCAATGCACCTGAGCCGCTCAAGATCCTGACGATCAATCTCGAACCGCCGGCGCTCGGCAACGTCACGGTACGCCTTCGCCTCGTCGGCTCGGAGGTTTCCGTTCACCTCGCGGCCGCGCGCAAGGACACCAGCCTGATGCTGGATCAGCAGCGCGAGTCGATCCGCGATCTCATGCAGTCGGCGGGCTATGTCGCCGACGTCGCGCCCGTGCAGCACGGCTCGCTGGACGGATTCCAGAGCGGCTCCGGCCAGCCGCAGCTCTCGGGCCAGCAACAGCCATCGTCGCAGTCGCAAGGCACGTTCGGCGGCGCCGGCACGTCGTCCGGGCAATCGGACGGCGGTGCGAAGCAGGCCCGGCAGGAGCGCCAGTCCAACGAGGAGACGCGTCATGACCAGGACGTGGGGCCGCATACTCGCCGCGGCCCTGTTTATCTGTAGCGCGGGCGCCGCGGTAGCGGCGACCGACAGCGCACGCCCTTGCGAGCGCGAGATGGCGCGCGCGTCCCAGCAGCATGGGATCCCGCTCGGCATTCTCTATGCGGTCGGCCTCACCGAGACCGGACGGCGCGGTTCGCTCCACCCTTACGCGCTCGGCGCCGACGGCCAGACCGTGTTCGCCAAGGACATGAACGACGCGATCGCGAATTTCGAGACGATGCGCAGCAAGGGCATCAAGCTGATCGACCTCGGCTGCATGCAGATCAACCATTATTATCACGGCGACAAGTTCACGTCGGTGCGCGCGATGTTCGATCCCGCGAAGAACGTCGAATACGCCGCGCGCTTCCTGAAAGAGCTGAAGCAGCGCGAGGGCAGCTGGACCATGGCGGTCGCGCGCTACAACGCAGGCCCCAACAATCAGCCCGCGCAGAAGCGCTACGTCTGTCACATCGTCGCTCATCTCGTCTCCAGCGGCTTCGGTGCGTGGACCGACAAGGCGCGCTCGTTCTGTCAGCCGAAGACGACATGACCGCTACCACCTGAAAGTTGTGCACGGGTCCCAATCATCAGCCCCGCGCAAGCAAGAACCCGCATTGTAGATACAACCTGACAAAGGAGCCTACTTCATGAGCCTGTATGGTGTTATGCGCACCGGCGTTTCCGGAATGAGCGCGCAGTCCAACAAGCTGTCGACGGTTTCGGACAACATCGCGAACGTCAACACGACCGGTTACAAGCGGGCTTCGACGGAATTCTCGTCACTGATCCTGAAGAGCGGCTCCGGCAATTACGACTCCGGCGCCGTCGAGACGACGGTTCGCTACGCCATCAGCGACGCGGGACACACGCAGTTCACCACGTCGACCACGGACCTCGCCGTGCAGGGTAACGGCTTCTTCGTGGTGTCGAACGCCGCCAACACGCAGCAATATCTGACGCGCGCCGGCTCGTTCGTGCCGGACGCCCAGGGCAATCTAGTCAACGCGGCCGGCTACTACCTCCTAGGCCAGCCCGGTAAGGTGACCAATTTCTCGCAGAACAGCCTGTCCGGCATGCAGATCGTCAACATTGCCCAGGTTTCGCAAGTGCCCGTGCCGTCGACGGCGGGAACGCTCACGACCGGCAATCTGGATCCGAAAGCGGCTGTGATCGCCGGTCCGCCCGGGCCGGCGTCATATTCGTCGAAGAGCTCGATCGTGGCCTACAACAATATCGGCCAGGCCGTTACGCTCGACGTCTACATGTCCCATACGGCGACGGCCGCCGGCTCTGACACCTGGCAGCTTCAGGCTTACAACTCCGCGACAGGTGCGTCGGTCGGTGCCGCCACCACTTTCACCTTCGACACGACCGCAGCCGGCAAAGGCACGCTGGCCGCGGCGAGCCCGACGACGCTCGCCCTCACCGTTCCCGGCGGTGCGGCGATGAGCCTGGACCTGTCGAACATGACGCAGGTCGGAACCGACTTCAGCTTCAAGGCGACTGTCAATGGCAGCGTTCCATCGGCCATCGACAAAGTCGATGTCGACGATTCGGGCTTCGTGACGGCGATCCTCAAGAACGGTCAGCAGCTGACGCTCTACACCATCATGCTTGCCGACGTCGCGAGCCCCGACAACCTGACGCCGGAGCCCGGCAACGTCTATTCGACCAACATGAATTCCGGCAACGCGCAGGCCGGGAATGCCGGTACCGGCGGTCTCGGCACTGTCCAGTCGGGCGCGCTGGAGGACTCCAACGTCGACCTCGCGGACGAACTCACCGGGATGATCGAGGCGCAGCGCGGCTTCACTGCGAATTCGAAATCGTTCCAGACCGGCGCCGATCTTCTCGACGTCGTCGTCAACCTGAAGCGCTGAATCCTCAAGCGCTCATTCCGGGCAAGAGCAGATCATGTCCCTTACCGCCGCTCTCGACTCCGCTCGTGCGTCGCTCATGGCGTCGGGCATCCAGTCGTCGACGATCTCGCGCAACATAGCCGGTGCCAGCGCCGCCGGCTATTCGCGCAAGATCGCCGTGCTGGACAATCTCCCCGGGGCCGGCGTCTATGTGGCGGCGATCCAGCGCGCCGCCAGCTCGGGTCTCTATAATAACGTCTTGATCGCGACGTCTGGGTCCGCCAAGCAGAATGCGATCCTGGACGGTCTTCAGAAGATATCGGCCTCGACTGTGGACGATCCCGAACTTGGGCAGTCGCCGGCCGCCCAGCTCAACAAGCTGAAGCAGGCGCTCCAGCAATATGCCAACGCTCCGGACAACACCACGCTGGCGCAGGCGGCGGTCACGTCCGCCAAGGACATGGCGACCGCGCTCAACCAGGCCACCAAGACCGTGCAGACGGTGCGCCAGGGAGCGGACGCCGACATGGCGACTTCGGTCGGGAATATCAATCAGCTCCTGACCCAGTTCGATAAGGTCAACACCGCGATCGTGAAGGGGACGATCGCCGGCGACGACGTCACCGATTATCTCGACCAGCGCGACAACATCGTCTCGAAGATGTCGCAGGAGGTCGGCGTCTCGATGACGCTGCGCGCCAACGGCGACGCGGCGCTCTACACCGACAGCGGTGTCGTGCTGTTCGACAAGACGGCGCGCTCGGTCAGCTTCGCGGCGACCAACATCTATACGCCCGGGACCACCGGAAATGCTGTCTATATCGACGGTGTCCCGGTTACCGGCGCCAATTCCGTGATGCCGATCAAGACCGGCAAGCTCGCTGGCCTCGCCCAATTGCGCGACAACGCCACGGTCACGTATCAGAGCCAGCTCGACGAGGTCGCACGCGGCCTTGTCGAATCCTTCAAGGAGGTCGACCAGTCCGGCGCCGCGCTGCCCGACCGGCCCGGCCTCTTCACCTATCCCGGCTCACCCGCGATGCCCGCAAGCGCGACCGTCTCGGTCGGCCTGGCCGGCTCGATCAGCGTTGCCGCGTCGGTCGACCCGGCCCAGGGCGGCAATCCCAACCTGCTGCGTGATGGCGCGATCAGCGGCAACGTCGCCTACAGATACAACACCACCGGCAATGCCGGCTACTCGACCAGGCTGCAGCAGCTGATCGGCAACATGGATGCGTCGCAGCCGTTCGATGCAACCACGCAAGGCAAGCCGAGCGGCAGCTTGATCGACTTCGCTGCGTCGTCGACGAGCTGGATCGAAAACCAGCGCAAGGCCGCGGACGACAACGCCACCTACCAGAACACGCTGCTCGACCGCAGCTCCGCGGCGCTGTCGAACGTCAGCGGCGTCAACATGGACGACGAGATGTCCTTGATGCTTCAGGTCGAACGTACCTATTCGGCGTCGTCGAAGATCATCTCGACCGTCGACCAAATGTTGCAGAGCCTGCTGGCCGCCGTGGGGAATTAAGTCATGATGAGCGCCAACTACATCTCGACCCTGATGCTGTCTTCGTCGTTGAGGTCCTCGATCACGAACAATCAGGCCGCGCTGACCAAGGCCTCGAAGGAAGCCACCACCGGCCGCTTCGCCGATGTCGGCCTCGAGCTTGGTGCCACGACGGGAAGCGACGTCACGCTGCGGGCGGACCTGAGCTTCGCCGATCAGCTCGTCGATACCAACGGGCTCGTCTCGGGGCGCCTGGACACGACGCAGAACCGGATCACCCAGCTCGGCACGACCGCAACCTCTTTCCTCAAGGACCTGATCGCGGCCCGCAGCACCGACGGCGGCGGGCGGATCATCCTGCCGCCTGCGTCCGCCAACCTCCAGGATCTGATCGGCGCGCTGAACGTCTCCTATAATGGCTCGTATCTCTTCTCGGGGGTCAACACGCAGAACACGCCGATCACGGCTTACACCGCGGGTTCGGCCAGCAAGAACCAGGTCGATGCCGATTTCCTCGCGACCTTCGGCTTCTCGCAATCCTCGGCCAGCGTGAGCACCATTACCCCGGCCCAAATGCAGACCTTCCTCAACACCACCTTCGATGCCGAGTTCGCGAGCCCGGCCTGGAACACCAATTGGTCAACGGCCACCGACCAGACCATGCAAAGCCGTATCTCCACGACCGAGATCGCCGATACGTCCGTTAGCGCCAACCAGATCGGCTTCCGTAGGCTCGCCGAGGCCTACACCATGATGGCGGATCTTGGGAACGCGAACCTGAGCCAGGACACGTTCCAGGTCGTCGTGGACAAGGCCATCGGCCTCGTCGGTAACGCCATCACTGACCTCGCTACGCTCGGCGGCGGCGTCGGCACGGTCCAGCAGCGGGTCACCGGCGCCACCGAAAAGCTCAAGACGCAGCAGGACATTCTGAACAATCAGATCGTCAAGATGGAGGCCGTCGACCCGACGGAGGCCTCGGTCCGGGTCAACACCCTGCAGACCCAGATCAAGACGGCGCTGTCGCTGACGTCGCAGCTCCAGCAGATCAGCCTGATCAACTATCTCTGAGCCGGGGTCTGTAACTTTGTCTTGTTGTTCGGTCTCCTGCGCAGAGTGGTTCTAATGACGTTTGAAGCCTATGAAGCGGTCGTCGATGATAGCGCCTCTGAGGCGCGGGGCCGCGAGCGGCAGGCGCTCAGTCTCGGCATCGACCGGCTCGAGCGGGTCCAGGGCGGGCGCTTCAGCTTCGAAGATCTGGTCGAGAGCCTGCTCTACGTGCGGCGGCTGTGGACGATCTTCATCGAGGATCTCGCCCATCCGGAAAACGCACTCCCGGAAAAGCTGCGCGCCGACATCATCTCGATCGGCCTGTGGGTCGTCAAGGAAGCGGATCGGCTTCGCGAGGAGAAGTCGAACGACGTGATGCAGCTCATCGAAATCAACCGCCTGATCCGAGACGCGCTCTGATGAAAATATCCTTGCGGGCGGGCGAGCGGATCTACGTCAACGGCGCTGTGCTGCGCGTGGACCGCAAGGTCTCCGTCGAGCTCGTCAACGACGTGATGTTCCTGCTCGAAGGGCAGGTCATGCAGGCTTCCGACGCCACTACGGCGATGCGGCAGCTCTATTTCATCGTCCAGCTCATGCTGATGAACCCGACGGATATCGGCGCCGCAGTCGCGCTCTACGGGGAACATCATGCGGCCCTGCTCGCGGTTTGCGAGAGCCGCGAGATGCTCGACGGGCTCGCCGCGATCCACGAGCTGGTCCGTACGACCCGCTATTTCGAGGCGCTCAAGCGGATCCGGGCGCTGTTCCCGGTGGAGGACGCAATCCTGGCCGGGCTGGCCGGCGTCGCCACCGAGATCCCATTCCAGGCTGCCTGACAGCGGAGAGGCTACATGAACGTCACCAGCGCGACCGACAGCACCAGTAAGTCCAATGCGACCGATTCCACGAAGAACACGGCGAGCAACACCGTCGACTACAATACCTTTCTTCAGCTCCTCGTCGCCGAGATGAAGAACCAGGATCCGACCAATCCGATGGATACCTCGCAATACATGAGCCAGTTCGCCCAGCTCTCGACGGTCGAGCAGGCCATGCAGACCAACTCGAAGCTGGATGCGCTGCTGTCGTCGCAGTCGCTGTCGCAGGCCAACGGGCTGATCGGAAAGACCGTCAGCTTCACCGACGCGACCGGTGCGAACTTCAGCGGCAAGGTCGTTTCGATCTCCATCAACAGCGACGGCTCCATCGCGACCCTCGAGAACGGCACGAAGGTGGCGGTCGGGCCCGGCCTTACGATCAGCCAGTCATGAACGAGCGCGACGCCCTCGACATCGTCCAGGCGGCGATCTGGACCATCATCGTCGCCTCCGGCCCCGCCGTTGGCGCCGCGATGCTTGTCGGTACCGCCATTGCGCTGATCCAGGCGCTGACCCAGGTCCAGGAGGTGACGCTGACCTTCGTGCCGAAGATCATCGTCATTCTCCTGGTCGTTGCCGTTTCCGGCTCCTTCATCGGCGCCCATCTCTCCACCTTCACCGAGATGGTCTATTCGCGGATCGAGCACGGCTTCTGATCCGCGAGAGCCCGGCCACCACCCTCGCGTAAGCTTTGCACGGCAGATTGCGGGGCGGACCCTCTGCCGGTGACCCATGGCCGATACATTAGCTGCTAGCCTGCCGACCCCGCGACGATTGGGGGCCGACGCCTTTTTCGCGGGCGGTATCGTGGCCATGCTCACGATCCTGTTCCTGCCCATACCGCCGATCCTGATCGACCTCGGCCTCGCCTTCTCGATCGCGCTGTCCGCGCTGATCCTGATGGTTGCGCTGTGGATCCAGCGGCCGCTCGATTTCTCCGCCTTCCCGACCGTGCTGCTGATCGCGACGATCCTGCGACTGGCGCTCAACGTCGCGACCACCCGTCTGATCCTGTCGCGGGGCGGGGAGGGCGAACAAGCCGCGGGCCACGTGGTTGCCGGCTTCTCGAAGTTCGTCATGGGCGGCGACTTCGTCATCGGTCTGATCATCTTCGCCATCCTGGTGACGGTGAATTTCGTCGTGATCACCAAGGGCGCAACGCGTATCGCCGAAGTCGGCGCGCGCTTCACCCTGGACGCCATCCCGGGCAAGCAGATGGCGATCGACGCCGACCTCTCCGCGGGCCTCATCGACGACAAGGAGGCCCAGCGCCGACGCCGCGAGCTCGAGGAGGAGAGCGCGTTCTTCGGCGCAATGGACGGTGCTTCGAAATTCGTCCGCGGCGACGCAATCGCCGGCCTGATCATCACGGCGATCAACATCTTTGGCGGCATCATCATCGGCGTGACGCATCACGGGCTGACGCTGTCGCGCGCCGCCGACGTCTACACCAAACTCTCCGTCGGTGACGGTCTGGTAACGCAGATGCCGGCACTGATCGTGTCGCTGTCGGCGGGCCTCCTGGTCTCCAAGGGCGGCACCAGGGGGTCGGCGGAGCAGGCCGTGCTGAGGCAGCTCGGTGGCTACCCGCGCGCGGTGTCGGCGGCGTCGTTGATGATGTTCGTGCTCGCCTTGATGCCTGGGCTGCCGATGGCACCCTTCGTGCTGCTCGGCGGCGCCATGGCCTTTGTCGGCTACTCGCTGCCGCGGCGGCAGGCGGCGCGGGAAAAGAAAGAGCATGCGCGCAAGGCCGACGAGCGGGCCCAGGCCGATGCCAAGGAATCCGTCAAGGAATCGCTCAAGACCGCAGAGATCGAGGTGTCGCTCGGCGGCCATCTGTCGGTCCATCTGCTGGGCGCCCGCACCGAGCTTGGGCACCGGGTCAGCAAGCTCCGCAAGAAGTTTGCCAAGCAATACGGCTTCGTCATTCCGGAGATCAAGCTCAGCGACAATCTGTCGATCGATCCCAAGGGATACCAGATCCGGATCCACGACACGCGTATCGCCCATGGCGAGCTGCGGCTCGGCGAGGTGCTGGTGCTCGTCGACAAGGACGGCAAGCCCGACGTGCCCGGCGAAGAGGTGATCGAACCCGCTTTCGGCATGAAGGCGCTGTGGGTGACGGAGGCGTTCACCGACGAGGTCAAGCGTCAGGGCTGCAAGCCGGTCGACAACCTGTCGGTGCTGCTCACGCACTTAAGCGAAGTGCTCAGGGCAAATCTCGCGCAGCTGCTGTCCTACAAGGACATGCGCGGGCTGCTCGACCGTCTCGATCCTGAATACAAGCGCCTGGTCGAGGATCTCTGCCCGTCGCAGATCTCCTATTCGGGCTTGCTGGCGATCCTGAAGATCCTGCTGGCCGAGCGCGTGTCGATCCGCAATCTCCATTTGATCCTGGAGGCCATTGCCGAGATCGCACCCCATGTGCGGCGCTCCGAGCAGGTCGCGGAGCATGTGCGGACCCGACTTGCCCAGCAGATCTGCGGCGACCTTTCCGACAACGGTGTGCTGAACGTCGTCCGCCTCGGCAATCGCTGGGACCTGGCGTTCCATCAGAGCCTGAAGCGCGACGCCAAGGGCGAAGTCTTCGAATTCGACGCCGATCCTCGCCTGATCGAGCAGTTCGCAACCGAAGCCAGCGCCGCGATCCGAAAATTCACCGAGAACGGCACCAGCGTGGTTCTGGCGGTCACCCCGGAAGCCCGCCCCTATGTCCGGATGATCCTGGAGCGGGTGTTCCCGACCTTGCCGGTCCTGTCGCATGTCGAGGTCGCGCGCAGCGCCGAGATCAGGGCGCTGGGAGCCATATCGTGATCAGCGGCCTCGCCGACAGCGTGCTGGTCACGTTCATCGTGTTCTGCCGCATCGGCGCCTGCCTGATGCTCGTGCCCGGCTATTCCAGCGTCAACGTTCCGGCCCAGGTTCGCCTGTTCGTCGCGCTCGTCACGACGTTTGCGCTGACGCCGATCCTGATCTCGGTCCTGAAACCTCTCACCGACAACGCCGCGCCGCTGACGCTTGCGCTTCTGATCTGCTCCGAGCTTGTGGTCGGCAGCGTCATCGGGCTCGGCGGGCGCGTGTTCTTCCTCGCGCTGCAGACCATGGCGACCGTGATGGCGGGCGCGATCGGGTTGAGCAACATCCCGGGAACGCCGGTCGGCGACACCGATCCGGCGCCGGCCCTGGTCCCGCTGATCATGGCAGCCGTCACCACGCTGTTCTTCATGACCGATCAGCACTGGCAGGTCCTGCGCGGGCTGATGAACTCCTACGACGTCTGGCAGCCCGGCAACAGGATCGGCGGCAGCATGGCGCTCGAACAGCTGGTCAGCCGCCTGTCCGAGGCGTTCGTGCTGACGCTGCGGATCACCAGCCCCTTCATCGTCTATTCGGTCATCGTCAACCTCGCGGTCGGCCTGATCAACAAGCTGACGCCGGCGATTCCGGTCTATTTCATCTCGGTGCCCTTCGTGCTGTTCGGCGGCTTCCTGCTGCTCTACCTCACCAGCGACGAGCTCTTGACGCAATTCATGCTCGGCGTCTCGTCGTGGCTGGCGGAGTGATGGTCATGACGTCGCGCGCGGACAAGCTCGGCCGGATGGTCTCGCTCGTGAAGCTTCAGCTCCGGCTGTCCGAATGGCAGCTCGCGCATTTGCGGCAGCAGGAGCGCAGCTTGCAGGACGAGCAGGAATGGCTGGTAGGAACCCTCAACGAGGGCAAACCGCCGGCGGGCTCATCGAGCGATTCAATCGCGCGGCGCCTGAACAGGACGAGCGCCGGTGCGCGCGCGGTCCAGGCGCAGGCGTCGCAGCAGCTCGACCAGGTCCGCGCGGACACCCGCCGTGTGAAACAACTCGAGCAGGTCGCGAAGGCCGCGCTCGCAGACAAGCTTCGCGACGCGGAGGCGCGCTCGCTCGAAGAGATGACGGGAATAAGCCCCGCCGTGCGTGACTGGACGCCACGGCCAGCCAGCCGGAACAACACATGATCGTGACAGCGACGCCCGACCTCGTTCTCGATGTCCTCGATGCCGCCGACCCCGTGACGCAGCGGGCGGCGACCGCGAAGCTCGATGCACTGAAATCGTCGGACGCCGATTTCGCCGCCACCATGGACGCGGAGGTCGGCAAGGCCAAGGCGGCGAATGCCGATCAATCCGCGGCGCAGGCTGCCGAAGCGCAGCAGCCGGGTACGGTGAACGGGCCGCCGGTGCGGGTGATCAAGGCACCCGCATCCGGCGAGGTGTACCGGAAGTTCGAGGCGTTCATTCTCCAGACCTTCGTCGAGACGATGCTGCCGAAGGAGTCGGAGGAAGTCTTCGGCAAGGGCACGGCCGGCGGCGTCTGGAAGTCGATGCTGGCGGAGCAGCTTGGTGCTCAGCTGGCAAAGGGCAAGGGCATTGGCATTGCCAAGCAACTCGCCGCTGCGCAACCGGCGGGGCCCGGCGTTACGGAAAAGACCGGATCATGATCCGGGAATGGGTGACAGAAGTTGAGGGGTGAATTTCCTATGCAAGCACAAGAAGGTGCGGCGGTCCTGGTGGTGGAGCAGCCGGTCGTGGACGCCGAGGCGATGACGCTGGAAGCGGCAGAAGGCGATGCGTTCTTGCCTGCGCTGCTGCCGAATCTCGGCGGTGACGTGGTGAACGACGGCACCGACGCGGCGAGATCGGACGAGGTGCGTGGCCTGCTGTCTGCGATCCGCCGGCTCGAGAACATCGTCGAAGAGGAGACGGTCGCGCTCTCGACGGGCAAGAAGATCGATTTCGACGACTTCAGTGCCCGGAAGAGCCGGAGCATGCTCGAATTCGTCCGCTTGATGCGGGCACGGATGCATCTCGGCAACGAGGTCGAGATCACCGAGGAGATCCAGCGGTTGCGCGAGAAGCTCGAGCGAAACCGTTCCATCCTCGAAATGCATTACGATGCGGTGCGTGAGGTCGCGGCCATCATCGTCAAGGCGATCAAGGAAGCCGAGTCGGACGGCACCTATACCGGCCGCTCAGCACAGGACGGAAAATGATCAGACTCGTGCTGGCCGGGCTCTGGGTATGCATCCTCACCGCGGGCACGAGCTATGCCGTGGCCTATTGGAAGGAAAATGGCAGCCTGCTGCCGGCGAAGGACGAATATCTCGACGGCCTTCAATACCAGAAGACGCGGGCGCTGAGCGTGCCAATGGTCGAGGGCGGCAGCGTGCAGGGCTACATCGTGGCGCGCTTCGTCTACACCGTTGAGGCGCGGATCATGCACCAGCTCAACGTCCCGCCGGAGCCGTTCGTCGTCGACGAGGCGTTCCGCAGGATCTATGCCGACGACCGCCTCGATTTCAGGAAGCTCGCCCGTTACGACCTTTCCATCCTCACGACGGCCATCAAGCAGCGCGTCAACGAGCGGATGCAGGCCGACGTCGTCCAGGACGTCCTGGTCGAGGACTTCAACTATGTTTCGAAGGAAGAATTCCAGCAGAAGCCGTAGCTGTCGCGGCGCCGGCATCGCGAGGCCGCTGTTCCGCCATCCCTGCCGCTGAAAGTGCAACGGCCTCTGCGAAGGGTACTCCGCAGAGGCCGTTGTCGTTTTCGTGGCGGTGCCCTGCCGCGTTAGTTTCCGGCCGGGTACGCCGCCGGGGCGGCATGTGCCCTGTTCAGGAGGATGCCGACTTCGTCGAGTTCCTGCATCGGCACGTCGATGGTCTCGCCGGCCGGGATGTTGAGGCGGTATCCGACGTAGCGCCGGGCCACGATCGCGTCGAAGCCGAGGCGGTCGCGGAGTTTCTTGCGCAGCTTGCTGACATGGCTCTCGATCACGCTCTCGTCGAAGGTCGACTCGAAGATGCCGTAGACCGCGTTGAAGATCTGCGTCTTGGTGATCCACTTGCCGTGGTTGCTGACCATATACTCGAGAATGCGCAGCTCGCGGCGGGGCAGGGTGAGAGCGTGGCCCGCGATCTCGGGGTCACGTCCGTTGAAGAAGACCTGGATCCTGGTCTCGCAGGGCCTCGGTAGCTCGCCCACCCGGCGGCGCGCGATTGCGGCCGTTCGGGCGAGGATCTCGCGCAGGTGAATCGGTACATGGACGACGTCGTCGACGCCCGATTCGAACAGCTCAAGCGTGTTCTTGAGCATCTTCTGGCCGCTCATGGCGATGATGGGCGCCGAGGAGCGCTTGCGCATCGCCCGCGGCAGGCTTCCGCGGGCATCGCAGTCCCCGAGGAGAAAGGCGTCGACCGCCGCCAGATCCGGTTCGCTCGCAGATTGCAGCCAGTCCCAGAATTCTCCGGAGGAGAAGCCGATCGACGATACACCTTCGCGAACGAGCCCTCCAACGTAGCTGTTCGTGACGCTCTCGCGATCATCAACGATAATATACATTAGTCTTTCGCCCCTGTTTCGCACTTGTTGCTGCCGGATGGTTGTTGTGATGCCCGGCTCGGCAACCATGCTGTTTGACGATATTTCCATCCCGCGAACCGTTATTATGGTTTCGATATTCGCGGGCAGCCCTACGCATTCAGTGCCTGCGTGTGCAGGCCTGCTACTTCGACTCGATACTGAACGCTTACTGCGTGAGGCTCGGCGGGTGTCTTACGGATCACCTCGCGGAGCGGATTGAGACAGACCTAGAACAGTTGCGCCAACTTGCCGATTGCGTCCGAACGCACCTGAACCGTGTCGATCTCCTCGCCAACTGGCGAGAATCACTTGAGTAGGACCGTAACAATTGCCGATTTCCGATCAAGCGCGCGCAGCAAAGCGGTTGCTATGCGTGTTTGATGCTGTTGATTCGTTTCTGGTTGTTTCTTTGTATGTTCGATCGCATCAGTTGATTTGGTAATCGAACTAGTTTTGCACCGTAGCGTTTCTAAAGTTCCGCATCCCCGCGTAATCACAGCTGTTTTGCGCGGTGCTGCGGGTCATGCGCATAGCGGGGTTTTCAACCCGGGATTGACTCTCCTGCTGGTGTTTCCCCATGCGACAATTCGACTCATGTATGGCGCGGCGACTCCAGCTTGGCGAAATCTTGGCGAGTGTGTGTCTTTCGAGTCGCACTCTCGCCACGTCCATGACGCTTTTGACTCATGCGACGTCGCATCGGGCGCGATGAAAAGTTTTCGCTGCGCACGTTTCAGGCAAGCTTCGGCAAATAACTTCACCGTTCGATAGATCGAACCGAACGGAGCATTTTCACATGTTGTCCGATGGACAAGCTCGTCCCAACGCGACCGCTGATGTTTCCGCGGCGGCGAAGCCGGCTCCGGATGCGCGCGATACAAACACGACACAGACGGCCAAGCCCGCTGCAAGCGCGAAGCGTGTGTCGGCTGCGGCGAACGACGAGACTCTGGCGAAAGAGGCGCTCGAGGGCCTGAAGCGTATTCGCGCCAAGGCGCGCCTCGACAAGATGGCGATACCGAAGCCTGCGCCGACCGTGATGAAGCCGGCCGTGATCGTGGCCAAGCCGCCGCCGCCGCGTCCGACATGGGTCGCGCCGCTCGCAACATTGGCGGTCGCTGCGATCCTGGTGGTCTGCGCCTGCACCGGCGTGATCGCCTATCTCACCACGCAGCCAGCCCAAAGCAACGTGGCCGCCAATACGGAGATCAGGAATCTGCGCGAGACTGTCGCGCTGCTGCGCAAGCAGGTGTCGGGCGTGTCCGAAAATCTCGACGGTCTGCGCACCGCGGTCGATCAGTCGAGCAAGGCGACCAACGATCGCTTCGGCAGGTTCGCCGAGAATCTGGACCGTATCGAGCGGGTGAGCTCGTCCTCGACGGTGAAGCTGGACAAGCTCGCCCAGGCTCAGGCTCAGGCTCAGGCTCAAGCGCCGGCGCCGGCGGCCGTCGCCTCGCAGCCGCCCTCGCAGACGATGCCGATGATGGCCTCGGTTGCCGCGCCCGAGATCACGGGTTCGGTTCCTCCGTCGGCGCCGCGCAAGGTGGTCAAGGGCTGGTCGGTCCGCCAGGCCTATGAGGGGATTGCGATCCTGCAAGGTCCGAACGGCGTCATCGAGGCCGTGCTTGGACAGCAGGTACCCGGGCTTGGCCGCATCGAAGAGATCAAGAACGAGAACGGCCGTCTGGTCGTGGAGTCCAGCGGTGGCGTCATCTACTCGTCACGCAAGGCGACGCCGTGATCGAGGGCCGTCTCCTATTGGCGATGATGCTCGAAGCTGGTGCATAGCAGATCGATCTCCGCCTCGGCGATCGGCGCGCGAAACAGGCGGCAGCTGAACTCGGCGGCGCCGGGCTTGCCGTCCGTGGCGGTGCGATCTTCGCGCAGGAAGATGCATCGCTTGCAGACGTCGGTATGGTGCCGCTGCTCGGCTGCGTCGGCCTGATCGAGCACGTGCCGGAGCGTGTCGCGAAAGCGGATCTTGGCCTCGTCGTCGAGGACGGCGATCGGCTCGAGGAGAACGCTGATGGGGTCGCGCACCAGGAACTTCTTTCCCTGCTGCGTCACGCTCAGCGTCACCGAACGCTTGTCCGTCGCGGAGCGCTTTCGCTCCAGATATCCGAGCCGCTCGAGCTCGCCGATGATGAAAGAGGCGGTGCCGCGCGTGGTGCCGACGTAGCTCGCGAGCGCCGAGGGCGTCCGCGAGAAACGGTTGGCGCGGGACAGAAAGCGCAGGGCCATCCATTCGCGGTCGCGCAAGCCATGCTTGGTGCCTTCGAACCACAGGATGCGGGCCATCTGTCCCAGCAATTCAATCGCTTCGCGAGCTAAAATCATTTCAGTTCCAGGTCGGACAAGCTTTATTCAATTGAGCCTTTGGTAGCGCAATCTGGGTGGACGAGAATGAAAGTTCTCGGGCGATTCTTCGTCCGTTGCCGGATGGAGGGACCGCGCTCGGGAAGTTGCATCCGTTGTGCAGATGGAACTTCCGGCCGTGGAACTAGAGCGTCACACAGAAAGTTCGAGTAAATCGCACGGCTCAACTCTTCTGAAAATTTCAGTCAAATCACGACAGCTTGCGCGTGAATTGACGGTGATGTGCGACGCCTGAGCAACATGATGTGTCATTGTCGCCACTGCGAGGCCCATTTGTTGCGGCCTGGAGTTTCGAATACGCAAAAGGGCGCATCACCGGCAACGCCTGGCGATGTGGCTGGCCGGGAGAGAACCCTCTCTTTCGGTTAATGGATGTTGCGACGCAATGCAGCCAGCCGGTTAAGTCCGGCAAACGAGCGAATCCAGGGAAGTCAAAGTGTCGTTGGGAATTGAGCAATCGGCGCCGTTCAACGTCAAACGAGCAGCATTCGCAGCCACCATCGGCAACATGCTCGAATTCTACGACTTCATTACCTACAGCTTCTTCGCCATCCAGATCGGCCATACCTTCTTCCCGACCGGAAGCGAGTACGGCAGCCTGATGCTGTCGCTGGCGACGTTCGGGGCCGGCTTCGTGACGCGGCCGATCGGCGGGATCGTGCTTGGCATCTATTCCGACCGGATCGGCCGGCGGCCCGCCATGCTGCTGAGCTTCGCGTTGATGGGAGCTGCGATCCTGACCATCGCGCTCACGCCGTCCTATCGCATGATCGGCGTTGCCGCGCCCATCATCGTGATTGCGGCGCGCATGGTGCAGGGCTTCGCCCTCGGCGGCGAGGTCGGACCGACCACCGCCTATCTCCTCGAGATTGCCCCGCCCGAGCATCGGGCGCTGGTCGTGGCATGGCAGCCGGCGAGCCAGGAGATCGCGGCGACCGCCGGCGCGCTGGTCGGCGTCATCCTGAGCACGATCATGGCGCCGGAGATGCTGGACTCCTACGGCTGGCGGGTGGCGTTCCTGATCGGGGCCGTCTGCCTGCCGTTCGGGCTCTGGATGCGGCGGACACTGCCCGAGACGATTCCGTATGCCGATGCCGGTGTCGCAGCGAAACAGCGCACGGGTCACCTCTCGCAGGCCCGGCGTCACCTCGGCATCATTGCGCTGGCCCTGATGATCCTGGCCAGCGGCACGATCTCGACCTATGTCACGCAATACATGACGACCTATGCGCAGAATACCCTGCACGTGTCGTCGACACTGGCTTTCGCCGTGTCGCTCGTCAGCAACGGCATTCAGT
This sequence comes from Bradyrhizobium sp. 61, assembly GCF_023073075.1. Classification (NCBI taxonomy): domain Bacteria; kingdom Pseudomonadati; phylum Pseudomonadota; class Alphaproteobacteria; order Hyphomicrobiales; family Nitrobacteraceae; genus Bradyrhizobium; species Bradyrhizobium sp. 61. The sequence continues at coordinate 488,382 of NZ_JADPIU010000052.1, forward strand.
TCGTCGGCGCACTGGTCGGCGGATGGCTCGCCGATCGTCTCGGCCGTAAGCCGATCATGATCTGGCCGCAGCTCGCAACCCTCCTGCTCACCTATCCGACCTTCCTGTGGATCGTCCATGCACCGGGCGCGCTGTCGCTCCTGATCGGCTTCGGCGTGCTATCGATCATCGGCTCGCTGCCGTTCACCGCGTTCTATGCGACCTTCACCGAAGCGCTGCCCCAGAACATCCGCGGAGGCGTATTCGCGACCGTCTACGCGGTGGCGATCGCGAGCTTCGGAGGTACGGCGCAGCTAGTGGTCACCTGGCTCCTCCACGTCACCGGCAATCCGCTGGCACCGGCCTGGTACCTCCTGCTTGCGGCGATCGTCGGACTGGTCGCAATGAGCCTGATGCCCGAAACGGCGCCGGTGAAAAGACGTCAGGGCCTGGCCTGAACGCGGACATGCTCGCAGGCTGGTGATTTGCGTTTCGCCAGTAATTATCGGCGAATGCGCCGCCTGAGGAATCAGGGCCCAGCATCAGGAAGGATCGACCGATGAGCTTCGAAACCACCATGACATCCGACGTCGTCGGGCTGACGAAAGTCGCGCCGGTCTCGCGCCGCGGATTCATGAGCGCCACCGCGGCCGTCGCTGCCGGCTACACGCTTGCGGCCGGTCCGGTCCGTGCCGAAATCATCACGACAGATACCGGCGGCCTCCAGGCTGGCGACGCCAGGATCAAGGTCGGCTCCGAAGAGATGCCTGCCTATTTCGCTCGCCCGGCCGGCAACACCAAGGCGCCAGTGATCATCGTGGCGATGGAGATTTTCGGCCTGCACGAATACATCAAGGACGTGGCACGGCGCCTCGCCAAGCTCGGCGCATTCGCGGTCGCGCCCGACTATTACTTCCGCAAGGGTGTCGACCTCACCAAGGTCACCGACATCAAGGATCTGCTGTCGGTCGTTAATGCCAAGCCGGACGCCGAGCTGCTGTCCGATCTCGATGCGACGGTGGCGTGGGCGGGATCGCAAGGCGGCGACACCACGAAGCTCGGCATCATCGGCTTCTGCCGGGGTGGCCGCAATGTCTGGGAATACGCCGCCCACAGTGGCACCCTCAAGGCTGGTGTCGCGTTCTACGGTGCGCCGGTCGATCCCGCCAATCCGGTGTGGCCGAAGAGTCCGCTTCAGCTCGCCCCCGAGATGAAGGCGCCGGTGCTCGGCCTCTATGGCGGCGCCGATACCGGCATTCCAGTGGCCCAGGTCGAGCAGTTCAAGGCGACGCTCGAGCAGGACAAGAAGGTCGCCGAATTCAAGATCTATCCGCAGGCGCCGCACGGCTTCCATGCCGACTATCGCGGCAGCTATCGCAAGGATGCGGCGGAAGATGCCTGGAAGCAGGCGCAGGCCTGGTTCAAGAAGTACGGCGTGTTGAGCTGACGCCAGATTCGAAAAGGGCGGCCCGAGCGGCCGCCCTTTCTATTCCAGCGCGCCGGTCTCACTTCACCATCGCGCCATAGACGATGTCCTGCACCTGCTCGCGATAGTATTTCCTGAGCTCGCCCGGCGCCGCCGTTCCCACCACCACGACGAGACGCTCCTTGGGATCGCAGAAGAACTGCGTCCCGTAGGCGCCGTTCCAGGTGAACTCGCCGGGATTGCCGGGAACCGACGACAGCCCCTCGCTGGTCCGGACCGCGACCGCGAGACCAAAGCCGAAGCCTGCGCGATGCGGCTCGATGTTCGCCACATTGTTCTTGATCTCGGGACCGAGGTGGTTGGTTGTCATGTGATGCACGGTCTTCGGGGAAAGAATGCGCTGGCCGTCGAGCTCGCCGCCGTTGAGCAGCATCTGGCCGAAGCGGATGTAATCGCCCATCGTCGCGAACGAGCAGGCACCGCCGCAGTCGAACTTGGTCGGGGTGTCCAGCAGCTTGATGGCTTGCGGCTTCCCGGTCAGCGGATCGTTGGCGAACGGGTGGGCGAGGCGAGGGCGCTGCGCGTCGGTCGGGTGGAAGGTCGCGTCCTTCATGCCGAGCGGCTGCCACACATTGGCGGCGAGATAGTCGCCGAGCCTCTGCTCGCTCACCTTCTCGACGACGGCGCCGAGCACGTCGATCGAAAAACCGTATTCGAACTCGGTCGAGGGCTGATGTGCCAGCGGCAGTTTCGTGATGCGGCCGATGAAGGCCTCAGTGTCGCCTTCCACCGCCGGGACGACGCCATCGGGGTATTGCCGCGCCACCGGGCTCGATGAGTCGGGGCGGCCGCCATACATCAATCCGGACGTATGCCGGTAGAGATCGTGGATGAAGATCGGGGACGCCTGCGGTTCGAGCTTGAGCGAGCCATTGGCCTCGGTCGCGCCGACCTTCATGTCGGCAAAGCCTGGATAGTAGTCGGACAGCTTCGCCTGGAGCGGCAACTGGCCTTTCTCCATCAGCGTCAGGCCGGCGACCGCCGCCATCGGCTTGGTCATCGAGGCCAGCGCGAAGATCGCGTCGACCAGCATCGGCGTGCCCTTGTCCGGATCGAGCATGCCGTAAGCCTTGTAGTGCACGAGCTTGCCGTCCCGCGCCACCGCGACGACGGCGCCGGGAACGCGCTTGGCGGCGATCTCGCGCGCGAAGAAGCTGTCGAGCCGGGCGAGACCCTGCTTCGAGAAACCGGCGTCATCAGGGTTGGCTTCGGGCAGTGGTGCGGCGCGCGCCGCACCGAACGTGATGACGGCAGCCGCCGTCGCGATCATGGCGATCGTCTTGTTCATTGCATCCTCCCAAGGCGAGCTCGTTCTGTGGTGGCTCGCCGAGCGGCTAGATCACGGCTGCGCCAGAGCGAAGTCAAGCGCGGGCGGGGCATGTCTGGGACGCGTTGGAGATAACCGGAACCTATCGCCCTTGCCCGGTGCGCCACAGCGCATCCAGGCCATCCCGATAGGTCGGATGGGCAAGCGTGACACCGAGCTCGTGCTTCAGTTTCGCGTTGGAGACCCGGGCACTGCTGGCATAGAAGCTGCGGGCCATCGCCGACATCTCGGCGGTCTCGAACGGCTCTTCGGGCGGCGGCGCAAGGTCCATCAGCTTCGCCGCATAAGCGATCACATCCTGCGGCGGCGCCGGCTCGTCGTCGCAGACGTTCCATGTGCCGCCGTCACCGTGCTTCACCGCGGCCATGATCGCGCTCGCGATGTCGTCGGCGTGGATGCGGTTGAAGACCTGTCCCGGCTTGATGATGCGCCGGGCCGTCCCCGCCCGCAAGGTCATCAGCGCATTGCGGCCGGGACCGTAGATGCCCGCAAGCCGCAGGATCGCGACGTCGCCGCGCGCCGCGGCGGTCCAGGCTTGCTCCGCCGCAACGCGCGTTCGCGTGCGGTCGAGGGTGGCCTGCGGCGGCGTGCTCTCGTCCACCCAGCGGCCTGCGTGATCGCCGTAGACGCCGATGGTGGAGAGATAGACGATCTTCCGCCGCCGGCCCGCGAGCGCGTCGGCAAAGGCCGTAACTGCGGGGTCGCCCGCGCTGCCGGGCGGGATCGATATGAGAAGGACATCGGCGTCGCGGACTCGCTCGACCACCTCGCGGGCCGGACTGCTGCCGGAAAAGGCGTGCACCTCGATGCCGGCAAGGTCGTTTCGCTTGCCGGGATCGCGCATGGTGCCGGCGATATGCGAGAAGGCGCCGCCGAATTGGCTGACGAAATGCCGGGCACTGTAGCCGAGGCCGAGGATGAAGAGCCGCATGCGCCTGCCGTGCTGGAGTTCCCGCTCGCTCGAGCTGCGCGCCGTTCGCTCATAAGGGATTTTTGGGTCCGGCAAAAGATATTGCAATTTTACTCGGCCGCCAGGGCAGGCGATGCTCGCTTGTCAGGAGGGAGGCGTCGGTCATGCAGGCAGAAGCGCCGGCCGCAGTGCTATGCGGTGCCGCGGAGTTGATCGGGCACGCCGCCGCGCTGATCTTCGATGTCGACGGTACGCTGGCCGAAACCGAGGAGCTGCATCGGCAGGCCTTCAACCACGCCTTCGTTCGCCACGGTCTCGACTGGCAGTGGGACCGGGCCGTCTACAAGGAGCTGCTGCGTGTCACCGGCGGCAAGGAGCGCATGCGCGCCTTTCACGCGAGGCTGCAGGTCGCGCCGCTATTGCCGGATGCCGATATCGCAGCCCTTCACCGCATCAAGACCGCGCATTACGCCGAGCTGATCGAAACCGGCTGCTGCCCCTTGAGGCCCGGTGTGGCGGACCTGCTCACCGCCGCGAGGGCCCGTGGCCAACGGCTCGCGATCGCGACCACCACCTCGCACGGCAATATCGATGCGCTGCTGTCGCAAGCGCTGGGAAAGCGCTGGGCGGCGGATTTTGATGCGGTCGTCGCCGGCGACGATGTCCGCCACAAGAAGCCGGCCCCCGATGTCTATCTGGAAACCCTGGCGCGGCTGAAGCTGGGCGCAGCCGACTGCGTCGCGATCGAGGATTCCCGCAACGGTCTGATCGCGTCCTCGCGGGCGAACATTCCGGTGCTCATCACCAGGAGCATGTTCTTTCGGGACGATGATTTTAGTGCGGCGCAGGTCGTGCTGGACGATTTGTCGGAACTCGGGGGCTCAAGACAAAAAAATGAAAAACAACCCCATGCACAGTAGAAAGCGCCGGCCGGCCCGCCGCGGTCAGTGGACGCGGTGGCTCGTCCTATCGTCTTCAGCCTGCTCGACAATCTGCGCGATCGGGCTCGACTGGTGGTGCACCAGCCGCCAGCCGTCACCGACACGCCGAAAATGGTTGGCAGCGGCCAATGCGGTGCCGTCGACGATCTCGATGCAGAGCACGCGCGCGCTGTCGCCGTCGACGATCGCCTGCGGTTCGGCGCAGACGATCTGCGGCCGCTCCGGATTTTGCAGGATGTCGCGCCAGCTGCCGATCACCGTGGCCCGGCCGATGATGGCCGGCCAGCCGGGATGGATGCAGGAAATGGCGTCGTCATCCGCCCACATCCGCTCCATTTCGTTGAAGTCGCCCGTTGAAAAGGCGGCGTAGAAGGCCGCGTTCGCGGCGATGACCTTATTGTCCTTTGCCATGCCTCTCGGGTGGGGCAATGGCAGGCAAAAATCAAGCGCGACTTCCGTCCGACTTTGCGTTCGATTTGGACCGCAGTGCAGCATTGCCTGCTTTGTGGTCACGCCGAGACAGATGTCTCCACCGCTCGCCGCGCACCATCCTTATAAAGACGGCCGAGCGCCGTGGTCACGGCCTCGCGCAGGCGCGGCTCAGTGCCCAGCGGTCCGAACACTTTCTCGACCCCGAGCAATGCGGGCGCGAGCCGTTCGGCGACGGGACCCGCCTCGCGCGCCAGCGCGGCGAACTCGGCGGCGAGCGGATCGCGAACGTCGATGGCGCGGCCCTGCTCGTCGCGTGCGGTGACGTAACGCATCCAGCCGGCCACCGCGAGCGCATGCGTCGCGATCGGCAGGTCTTTGCGCAGGCGATCCTGCATCGCGCCGAGCAGGCGCTGCGGAAGCTTCTGCGAGCCGTCCATCGCGATCTGCCAGGTACGGTGATGCAGCGCGGGGTTGGCGAAGCGCTTGAGCAGCGAGGCGCGATAGGCGGCGAGATCGGTGCCAACAGGCATCGTCAGCGTCACCGCGGCCTCTTCCATCACCTGCGCGGCGAGACGGGCGAAATGCGGATCCAGCATGGTGTCGGCGATGGTCTCGTAGCCCGCGAGATAGCCGAGATAGGCCAGCGCCGAATGGCTGGCGTTGAGCAGCCGCAGCTTCATCAGCTCGAACGGCTTGACGTCGATGACGAGCTCGACACCGGCGGCGGCGAAATCGGGCCGCCCCGCCGTGAAGCGGTCCTCGACCACCCATTGCGTGAACGGCTCGGTCATCACAGGCCAGGCGTCGCGCATGCCGAGCGCGTTCGAGATCGCATCCCGGTCGGCGTCCGTCGTCTCCGGCACGATGCGGTCGACCATGGTCGACGGGAAGGCAGTACTATCGGCGATCCATTTGCCGAGGTCCTTCGAGCGGAGCGCGGCGAACTGCGTCACGATCCGCTGCACGGTGTGGCCGTTGGCGGCGAGATTGTCGCAGCAGAGCACGGTGAAGGGCGCCAGCCCCTGTGCACGCCGGCGCGCCAGTGCGGCCACGATGAAGCCGGGCGCCGAGCGCGGCGCGTCAAAATTGTTGAGATCGTGCACGACATCCGGATGCCGCTCGTCGAGATCGCCGGTCTGCGGCGTGTGGCAATAGCCCTTTTCGGTGACCGTCAGCGAGACGATGCGAATGGCGGGATCGGCCATCCGATCGACCAGTGCTGCCGGCTTCTCGCGCGCGACGACGCTGTCGAGCAGCGCGCCGATGACGCGGTGTTCGGTGCCTTCGGCGGCACGTACGGCGACAGTGTAGAGATGATCCTGCGGGGCGAGGGCGTCGCGCGTATCCGGGCTGCGCAGGCTCGCGCCGACGATACCCCAGGAGGAGCTGCCTGCGGCAAGGCAGTCGTCGATGACGACGGCTTGGTGCGCGCGATGAAATGCGCCCAGGCCCAGATGCACGATGCCGGGCGTAACGCGCGAGCGGTCATAGGCCGGCCGGCGGATGGCGGACGGCAGCCGGTCGAGATTGGCGCGGCCAAGACGCGTTGAATTATGGCGCATGGTCGTCTCTCCCTGTGTTTGGCCGCTGCTTGACATGACGCCTGTCCTCGGTCAATGCTTCGGTCAATTGGTAAGACCAATTTCCAAAATTGGCGGGCCGCCGGGACGCGATGCTTCCCGGCGAGACCCTTTCGGGGAGGCCAGCGTGCCGCTGGAAGCTGTGGAGGCGAGACGGCTTTACCGCCAGGTCGCCGATCAATTGCGAAGCCTGATCGACAGCGGCGAGTACGCGGTCGGCAGCCGCTTGCCGACCGAGCGCGAACTCGCCGAGCAGCTCAAGATCTCGCGCCCCACGGTGCGCGAAGCCCTGATCGCGCTCGAGGTCGAGGGCCGCGTCCGCATTCGCGTCGGCTCCGGCATCTATGTGACCGAGCCAGCGGACGCCGCGCCTGCGCTTCCGGCCGCCGGCATCGAAGGCCCGTTCGAGCTCCTGCGCGCCCGCGAATTCCTCGAAAGCGCGATCGCCGAGCAGGCCGCGCGCGTGGCGACCAAGGACGATATCGCCCGCATCAATGCGTCGCTTATCGCCATGGAGAATGTCGAGCATCCCGGCGAGGCCTCGATGGTGCACGACCGTGCCTTCCACGTCGCGATCGCCGGCAGTCTCGGCAATGCCGTGCTGGTGCGCGTGGTCGGCGAGCTGTTCGACCAGCGCCTCAATCCCTATTTCGCGCAGCTTGCGCATTACTTCGAGAGCCCAGGCACCTGGCGCACCGCGCTCGACGAGCATTGCGCCGTGCGTGACGCGATTGCGGCGCATGATCCGGACGCCGCGCGCGAGGCCATGCGCAAGCATCTGGCGCGCTCGCAGGAGCGCTTTGCGCAGAACTTTGGTGCCGAGACCGCCGCGGGATCGCCCGCGGAGCGGGGCCGGGTCGCGCGCACGCCGGCGAAACCGGCAAAACCAAAACGCGCGAAGACGCAGGCCAAAAGCGGCAGCGCGCGGCGACGATGAGATTGGGCGGCTCGTCCCGGTTTTGGGCGGGTGAACAAGAAGCAGACTTTAGTCAGTGGAGGATAAGTCAGTGTTGAAGAAGATGACGATGGTGCTGGCGACTTCGGTCGCGGCGATGTTTGCGGCGACCAATCCCGGCATGGCGCAGACCAAGCTCAAATGGGCCCATGTCTACGAGACCTCGGAGCCGTTCCACACCGCCTCGGTCTGGGCCGCGCAGGAGATCGGCAAGCGCACCAACGGGCGCTATACCGTCGACGTTTATCCGGCGTCGCAGCTCGGCAAGGAAGCCGACATCAACCAGGGCCTCTCGCTCGGCTCGGTCGACATCATCATCTCCGGCTCGAGCTTCGCGGCCAAGAGCTTCCCGCCGATCGGCGTGACCTACTATCCCTACACCTTCCGCGACGCCGACCATCTCCTTGCCTACACCAAGAGCGACATCTTCAAGGAGCTCGCCAAGGGCTATGAGGACAAGAGCGGCCACCACATCGTCGCGGTGACCTATTACGGCGTGCGCCAGACCTCGTCGAACAAGCCGATCAAGACCTGCGCAGACCTCAAGGGTCTCAAGATGCGCGTGCCCGACGTTCCGGCTTATCTCGCCATGCCGCGCGCCTGCGGCGCCAACACCGCGCCGATCGCGTTCGCCGAAGTCTATCTCGCGCTCCAGAACGGCACCGTCGAGGCGCAGGAGAACCCGCTGACCACGATCGAGGCCAAGAAGTTCTACGAAGTGCAGAAGCACATCGTGCTGACCGGCCACATCGTCGACCACCTCAACACGGTTGTTGCGGGCGCGCTCTGGAAGAAGCTGAGCGACGAGGACAAGAAGATCTTCACCGACGTCGCCCAGGAGGCGGCTGCGAAAGCGACCGCTGAGATCAAGCAGAACGAGGCCAAGCTGGTTTCCTTCTTCAAGGAGAAGGGACTGACCGTGACCGAGGTCGACAAGAACGAATTCCGCGACATCGTGCTGAAGAACGTTGCGTTCGAGACCTTCGGTTATCGCAAGGCCGACTGGGAACGCATTCAGGCGGTGAAATAACTGAGACCCTCATGGTGAGGAGCGCGAAGCGCGCTCCGGACGATGCTTCGCATCGCCGGGCGAACCATGAAGGCCCGGATGTCGCTCAGGCGTCGCCCGAGGCCATCCTTCGAGACGCTTGCTTCGCAAGCTCCTCAGGATGAGGAGCGGAGTTCGTAGAACTAAGTCGTCGTTCCGGGTTCGGCTCTTCGAGTCACCCCGGAATGACGATTAAGAGGTTGAGGAGTAACCCCATGTCCACCGTCGAAGTGCACCGGCAGATCACCGGGGACGAGATCGCCCACACCTTCGAGGAAGAGGCGGTGCCGAAGGTCGATCTCGGCGTCTACGCTTTCGAGGACTGGGTGGCGCTGGTGATCTTCTGGGTGATGGCGCTTGCCGTCTTCCTCCAGTTCTTCACCCGCTACGTCCTCAACGACAGCTATGCCTGGACCGAGGAGATCGCGACCTACTGCCTGATCGGCGTGGTCTTCATCGGCTCCTCGATGTGCGTGCGGCTGTCGCGGCACATCCAGGTCGATCTGATCTACCGCTATCTGCCGCATGTCGTGGCGCGCGCGCTGTCGACCGTGATCGACCTGATCCGGATCGCCTTCTTCGGCTACGCCATCAAGCTGGTCTGGGTCTACATCCAGATCATCGGCGACGAGTCGATGACCACGATCAATCTGCCCAAGGACTACGTCTATTACGCCGTGCTGGCGGGCTTCGTGCTGATGTTCGTGCGCTCGGTGCAGGTGGCCATCCAACATTTGCGACAGGGCTATTCGATCCTCGAACGTCCCGGCGCCTACGACGGTTTTGAGGGGTAAAGTTATGTTGCTGTTGCTTGGAGGCTTCCTCGTCCTGATGCTGCTCGGCGTTCCCGTGGCGATCGCCATGGCCGCGTCGTCGCTGCTCTACATTCTGGTCAGCGGCGTGACGCCTGACGTCACGCTGGCGCAGCGCATGATCGCCGGCGTCGAGAGCTTTCCGTTGCTCGCGGTGCCGTTCTTCATCCTGGCCGGCAATCTCATGAACATCGCCGGTGTGACCGGCCGCATCTACAAATTCGCGGTCGCGCTGGTCGGCTGGATGCGCGGCGGCCTCGGTCACGTCAACATCATCGGCTCGGTGATCTTCTCCGGCATGTCCGGCACCGCGATCGCGGATGCCGCCGGTCTCGGCACCATCGAGATCAAGGCGATGAAGGACCACGGCTATTCCACCGAGTTCTCGGTCGGCGTCACCGCGGCGTCCGCCACGCTCGGGCCCATCATCCCGCCGTCGCTGCCCTTCGTGATCTACGGCATGATGGCGAACGTCTCGATCGGTGCGCTGTTCCTGGGCGGCGTCATTCCCGGCATCGTCATGACGCTGCTGATGATGGCCACCGTCACCTATTTCGCGCACAAGAACAAATGGGGCAGCGATACGCCGTTCTCCTGGCCGCAGCTCGGCTCGGCCGGCCTCGAGATCACCATCGTGCTCGCTTTCCCGCTCGCGATCTGGCTGATGGTGCTGGCCGGCATGTCCACCAACATGGCCGTTGTCATCGGTCTCGGCGCGCTGCTTGCGATCGACTGGTACTTCGACTTCTCGGCGGTGATGGCGCTGATGGCGCCGGTGATCCTGATCGGCGGCATGACGCTCGGCTGGTTCACGCCGACCGAGGCCGCGGTCGCAGCCGTGATCTGGTCGCTGTTCCTCGGCCTCGTCCGCTACCGCACCATGACCATGAAGACGGTGGCGAAAGCGACCTTCGACACCATCGAGACCACGGCCTCGGTGCTGTTCATCGTCACGGCAGCCTCGATCTTCGCCTGGCTGCTGACGGTGTCGCAGGCAGCCCAAATGCTCTCGGACTGGATGCTCAGCATCACCCACAACAAATGGGTGTTCCTGGCGCTCGCCAACGTCCTGATCCTGTTCGTCGGCTGCTTCATCGACACCACGGCGGCGATCACCATCCTGGTGCCGATCCTGCTGCCGATCGTGCTCAAGCTCGGCATCGATCCGATCCATTTCGGCCTGATCATGACGCTGAACCTGATGATCGGCCTGTTGCATCCGCCGCTCGGCATGGTGCTGTTCGTGCTCGCCCGCGTGGCAAAGCTCTCGGTCGAGCGCACGACGGTCGCGATCCTGCCCTGGCTGGTGCCGCTGATGGTCGCGCTGATCGCGATCACCTACATTCCCGAACTGACCCTCTGGCTGCCTAAATACATGGGACTCTCCAAATGACCTCCACCGCTCTCGCCGCAACCCTGTTCGGCCCCGAAGATCTGCGCATGATCGAGCATCCGCTCGACAGGCTCGCTGATGGCATGGTGCGCATCCGCTTCGGCGCCGGCGGCATCTGCGGCTCCGACATGCATTATTTTCGTCATGCCCGGACCGGCGATTTCGTCGTGAAGTCGCCGCTGGTTCTTGGTCATGAGATCTCGGGCGCGGTCGTGGAGATCGCAGGTTCCGCAGCGAACCTGAAGGTCGGCGACCGTGTCGCCGTCAATCCGTCGCGCTGGTGCGGCCATTGCGTCGCCTGCCGCGAGGGACGGCCTAATCTCTGCGAGAACATCTACTTCATGGGCTCGGCCTCGAAGACGCCGCACATGCAGGGCGGTTTCGCCAATTATTTCGACGCGATCCCCGCGCAGTGCGTGAAGATCCCCGACCATGTGTCCTATCAGGCCGCAGCGCTGGCCGAGCCGCTCGCGGTCTGCTTGCACGCTGTCGCGCGCGCCGGCAACATCGAGGGCAAGCGCGGCATCATCTTCGGTGCCGGGCCGATCGGGCTTTTGACCATGCTCGCCGCACATCGCGCCGGCATGGCCGACATCACGGTGGCCGACATCGCACCGGCGCCGCTCGCCTTTGCGACCCGGCTCGGCGCTTCGCATGTCGAGAACGTCTCGGCCGGCGAGGAAGGGCTGAAGGCACAGGCCGCATCGCGTCCCTATGATGTCGCGTTCGAGGTCTCGGGCACCGCCGCGGGCCTTGCCAGCGCGATCGGCATTGTCAGGCGCGGCGGCATTGTGGTGCAGATCGGCAATCTGCCGGGCGGCCAGATTCCGACGCCGTCGAATGCGGTGATGGCCAAGGAGATCGACCTGCGCGGCTCGTTCCGCTTCGGCTTCGAGTTCATGACCGCGGTGGAACTGATCGGCGCCGGCAGCGTCGACGTGCTGTCGCTGGTCACCGCCGAGCGGCCGCTGTCGACCGCGCCGGACGCACTGCGGCTGGCGCTCGACCGCTCGCAGAGCGTCAAGGTCGTGCTGACCGCGAACTGATTCTTTGTTTTGACGCGTTTTCTTCACGCGAACCGGTATCCACTTCGCTCGAAAACGCTTTAGGAGAATTTCGATGATGCTCGAGGGATGGCGCTGGTACGGTCCGGATGATCCGGTGTCTTTGGACGATGTCAGGCAGGCCGGGGCGACGGATATCGTCTCGGCGCTGCATCAGGTGCCGATCGGCGAAGCCTGGACACGCAAGGCGGTCGAGGAGCGCAAGAACTTCATCGAGCACGGCCAGCCCGGCCGTTCGCAACTGACCTGGTCGGTGGTGGAGTCGATTCCGATTCCCGACGACGTCAAGCGGCTCGGGGCCAAGGCGATGGCCTCGATCGACGCGTGGATCGCGAGTCTCGAAGCGGTGGCCGCGGCCGGCATCAAGATCATCTGCTACAACTTCATGCCGGTGGTGGACTGGTGCCGCACGGACTTGGAGTGGGAGCTGCCGAACGGCGCCCGCGCCATGCGCTTCGACCAGGACCGTTTTGCAGCGTTCGAGCTGCATATCCTGAAGCGTCCCGCCGCCGTTCAGGAGTATTCGCCCGAGCAGCAGGCGCGCGCCAAAAAGCTGTTCGACCAGATGAGTCAGGCCGATATCGACTATCTCGTCATGGTCATCGCCAGCGCGCTGCCGGGCTCGACCACCGAGCCGATGACGATCCCGCAATTCCGTGACCGGCTGGAGACCTACCGCGACATCACGCCAAAGATCCTGCGGCAGCATCTCGCCGAGTTCCTGGGCCGCGTCACGCCGGTCGCCGAGCAACTCGGGGTGTCCCTGACGCTGCATCCCGACGATCCGCCGCGCCCGCTGTTCGGCCTGCCGCGCATTGCCTCCACCGCCGACGACTATCAGGCGCTGTTCGACGCCGTGCCGTCCAAGGCCAACGGCATCTGCCTGTGCACCGGCTCGCTCGGCGTGCGCGCCGGGAACGATCTGCCCGCGATGGCCGAGCGCTTCGGACCGCGCATTGCGTTTGCCCATCTGCGCGCGACCAAGCGCGAGGCCGATGGCCTGTCCTTCTACGAGTCCGACCATCTCGACGGTGACGTCGACATGGTCGCGGTGTTGAAGGCGCTGTTGAAGGAGAACGCACGGCGTTCGCCCGACAGGAGAATCGTGTTCCGTCCCGACCACGGCCATCGTATGCTCGACGATCTCGCCGCCACCAAGCGCACCAATCCCGGCTATACCGCGATCGGACGCCTGCGCGGCCTCGCCGAACTCCGTGGCGCGATCAGGGCGATCGAGCATCGATAGGAGACCGGCGGCGCCATCAGGCGAGAGATCGCCGCGAAGGCGGCCGCTGACAGCATCGGCGGCGCGATGGCAAGATGATCGACGCGCAGAACATGCCGTGAGCGGAGTTGAGAAATGCGCCTGACACAGTGTCATAACTTCCACGATTTCCGGCGGCTGGCGCGCCGCCGACTGCCCGGTCCGATCTTCGACTACATCGATGGCGCGGCCGACGATGAGACCACCCATCGCCGCAACAGCGCGAGCTTCGAGCATTGCGACCTTCTGCCCAACGTGCTGCGCGGCGTGCAGGACGTCGATCTCTCGGTCACCATCATGGGCCAGAAGCTCGCGCTGCCATTCTATTGCTCGCCGACCGCCTTGCAGCGCCTGTTCCATCATGAAGGCGAGCGTGCCGTCGCCGCTGCTGCGGCGAGCTACGGCACCATGTTCGGCGTCTCCTCGCTGGGCACGGTGTCGCTCGAGGAATTGCGCAAGGCCCACGACACGCCACAGGTCTATCAATTCTATTTCCACAGGGATCGCGGTCTCAACCGCGCCATGATGCAGCGCGCCAGGGACGCGGGCGTCGAGGTGATGATGCTGACGGTCGACAGCATCACCGGAGGAAATCGCGAGCGCGATCTGCGCACCGGCTTCAGCATTCCCTTCCGTCTGACGCCTGCGGGCATGTTGCAGTTCGCGATCAAGCCGATGTGGGGTATCCAGTATGTCAGCCACGAGAAATTCAGGCTCCCGCAACTGGAGGAGCATGTCGACATGAGCGGCGGCGCCATGTCGATCGGCCGCTACTTCACGGAAATGCTGGATCCCGCGATGAATTGGGACGATGTCGCGGAGATGGTGCGGACCTGGAATGGCCCGTTCTGCCTGAAGGGGATCATGTCGGTGGAAGACGCGCGCCGCGCGGTCGATATCGGCTGTGCCGGGATCGTCCTTTCCAATCATGGCGGCCGCCAGCTCGACGGCTCCCGCTCGGCTTTCGATCAGCTCGCCGAAATCGTCGATGCCGTGGGTGACCGCATCGACGTGATGATGGACGGTGGCATCCAGCGCGGAACCCATATCCTGAAAGCGCTGTCGCTCGGGGCCAAGGCGGTCGGGCTTGGACGATACTATCTCTATCCGCTCGCCGCCGCCGGCCGGCCCGGTGTCGAACGAGCCCTCGGCCTGCTGCGGGCCGAGTTGGTGCGCGATATGAAGCTGATGGGATGTACGTCGATCAGCCAGCTATCGCGCGCCAATCTGCGCTTCAGGTAGCTGGCCGCGATCGCCCTACATCAATAGGGCAGCAGGGCCTCTTTAAAGTTTGCGAGGGCTCGGGTCATTGCTCGCGGAGATTGTCTTCAGTTCCTGTGTATGCCAGAGTGGCTGCATTGCATTTTGATCGACGCATTGCAGCCACAGGCCATTTGTAGGAGCCGAACATGAGCTTCCTGGTCGAACTCCCTCCCGAGCAATATGATCGGGCCGCCTTCTCCGGCTTCAATTCATCCAGTACGACCTTCAACCTGTCCACCGCGCGCGCGATGATGTGGATGTCGCAGCTCGCCTATGAGACCCACGTACCCGCGACGATCGAGGCTGTTTCGAAGTTCTTGCAGCTCTCTGCTGTCACGGTGTTGAGCAAGCCCGCGGTGTCGTCGCTGCCGATGACGGACACGCGAGGTGTCATCGTCAAAAGGGACGATGCGACCATCGTGGCCTTCGCGGGCACGGATCCTCTTCATCTTCTGAACTGGGTCAGCGACTTCACGCTCGGCCGTCCGCAGACGGCCGTGCATGAAGGTTTTCGCGATGCGGCCGCTGCCGTCTGGGATGACGTGAAGGTGGCACTTACGGCGGCACGAGACAGCGGCTCGCCGATCTTCATCACCGGACACAGTCTGGGCGCCGCCATCGCAGTGGTCACAGCAGATTTCGCGCGCCAGCAACTTCAACTCGGCAATGCGCAGATCTATCTGTTCGGTTGTCCGCGTGTCGGCCGGGCCGATTTCGTCGCGCCCTACAACATTGTGTTCGGAGCGACGACCTATCGTCTGGTCCACGGTGCTGACGTCGTTCCGACGGTACCTCCGCCGCTGCTCGGATTTCACCATGTCGGCGGCTTTATGCAATGTGCCTCGGGCGGGAAATTCAGCGGTCCTGCAGCTGCGCCTGTTCTCGGTTCGGACGAGCCAGCCGCGGACACCACATTGGGAACCCAGCTTCGCAATCTCTTCGTGGGCTTCTCGCAGAATGCGCGACTGGGTGCGCTCGGCCAGCTCTCCGTGGCATTACCCCCTGGGATCGGCGATCACCTGCCTGATCGTTACTGCGCCGCGCTGACGCCGTAGCTTCGCCCACTCAATAGCAGGCGGCCATCGCGCCGAGTTTCGGATAGAGCCGATCGATCGCGGCGATCTCGCTTTTCATCTGCGCGATGATCCAGTCGCGGATCTCGGCAGCGATGGGGCGCATCGGCCGGTTGCGCGGCGGCAGGAATTCGCAGATGCGCCGCGTGGTGGTGAGCGTCTCGGAGGCCGGCACGAGCGCGCCGGTCAGGAGCCAGTGCGAGGCCACCGTCAGCCAGCCGAGCGCGATGCCCTGGCCGAGCAGGGCGGCCTGCATCACGACGGCATAGTCGGTGAAGCTCAGCGCCTTGGCCGCGCCGCGGCGGCCGGTGAGAAGCGAGGCGTAATCCGCCGCCCAGTCGCCCGGCGTCTCGGCGAGGCGAATGATGGTGTTGCCTTCAGCGGGATCGGTCTCGCCGAGATAGCCAGGGCTGCACATCGGCAGCATGACTTCCTTCATCACCAGCGTGCCGCCGGATGACGGCTCGTCGCGGTCACGGAAGCGCATGCCGAGGTCGACATTCTCGACCGGCCCGCGCAGCGCGCCGGAGATCAGCTGGAAGCGCAGATCGACGTCGGGAAATTGCTTCTGGAGCTTGTCGATGCGCGGCATCAGCCAATGCGTGGTGAAGGCGGAGGAGACCGACAGCGTCACCGTCTCGGTGCCCTTGCGGCGCCGCTCGATCTCGACGAGCCCGGTCTCGATGCTGCGAAAGCCTTCGAGCACGCGGCGATAAAGCAGCTCGCCTTCCTCGGTGAGCACCGCGCGCCCCGCAGTGCGGTCGAACAGGCGGACGCCGAGATGCTCCTCGAACTGTCCGAGCATGCGGCTTACCGCCGGCTGCGTGACGTTGAGCTCGGCTGCTGCCGCCGTGAAACTGCCATTGCGCGCCGCTGCGTCGAAGACGAACAGGGCGTTACTGGAGGGCAGCATCCGGCGCAGCTCGGGCATAACGCCATGTTATGGACGCGGTGAGAATTTGGCAATTGCCGAGTTTTGCCAAGTCTGGTGTCATTGGCATCACAGCCTAAAGACAGGGCTTGCGAGCGAAGAATTGGTGCGGTGCACGCTTCGGCCGTGAGTGGTCAACATTCCTGTCTATAAAGCAGGCTTATGGCGCGCAGTGAGGCACGCCATTGCAGGGAACGAGGCGAGGTCGATCGTTGGACAAACGAGCGGAAAGCGTCGAGATCAGGTCCGCGAGCAAGGCGTATGGCCCCGTTCGCGCTCTCGACGACGTTTCGCTCAATGTCGGCGCCGGCGAGTTCGTCTCGCTGCTCGGGCCGTCCGGCTCCGGCAAGACCACGCTGCTTGGAATTCTCGGCGGCTTTATCCTGCCGTCGCGCGGAACCATCCTGTTCGGCGGCCGTGACGTCACCTGGATGCCGCCGCACAAGCGCGACATCGGCGTGGTGTTCCAGAACTACGCGCTGTTCCCGCATATGAGCGTCGGCGAGAACGTCGCCTTTCCCCTGCGCGCACGGCGCCTGCCGAAAGCGAGCTGGCCCGACAAGGTGCGCGCAGCGCTCGCGATGGTCGGTCTCGCCGGCTATGAAGAGCGCGGCATCGCGCAGCTCTCCGGCGGCCAGCGCCAGCGCGTGGCGCTTGCGCGTGCGATGATCTTCGAGCCGCGCCTGATCCTGATGGACGAGCCGCTCTCCGCGCTCGACAAGCAGCTCCGCGAATCCATGCAGATCGAGCTGCGCGCGCTGCACCGGCGCATTGGTGCCACCATCATCTACGTCACCCACGACCAGCGCGAGGCGCTGACCATGAGCGACCGTGTCGCCGTGATGAAGGACGGCCGGCTGATCCAGATCGACGCGCCCGAGCGGCTGCACGATCATCCCGCGGATTCCTTCGTCGCGAGCTTCATCGGGGAAGCGACGATGCTGCCGGTTCGCCGCGTCGATGCCTCCAGTGTCGCGCTCGGCAACGCGCTCTTGCGCAGCGCCCGCGCCATTCCCTCTGGCGATGCCCTGATGCTCGCCGTGCACAGCGAAAAGCTCTTGATCGACGACGGCGCGCAGGATGCCGCCTGCAACCGGCTGACCGGGACGGTCACCGACATTGTCTACCAGGGCGAGAGTCTCCGCATCTTCCTGGCGCTCGCCGATGGCATCGCGCTCAGCCTGCGCCAGCCGAGCTATCACCAGGCCTACAACCGCATCCCGCCGCTCGGCGGCAGCCTCACCGTGACCCTTCACCCCGAGGACACCATCGTTGTCCCCAGGGCCGGGGACTGAACTCAAGCCCTGTTCAACCGAGAGAAGAAACCAAAGATGTCGTCAGCAGCCTCGTTCAGCAATTTCAAGGTTCTCACCTTCGACGTCGTCGGCACCTTGATCGATTTCGAGACCGGCGTGCTCTCCGCGGTGCGCAAGATCTCCGGCAAGTCGCCGGCCGAGCTCAGCGACGAGCAGATCTTCGAGCCCTACAAGCGCGGCCGCGACAACCATTATGAGCGCTCGAGCGAGGCGATGTTCCACGTCTATCGCCATCTCGCCAAGGAGCTCGGGCTTCCTTCCGACGATGCGTCCTGCGATGTGTTCCAGCTTTCGGTGCTGCGCTGGGGGCCGTTCGCGGATTCGGTCGAGGCGCTGAAGCGCCTGCGCACGAAGTTCCGGCTGGTGGCGATGACCAATGCGGACCGCGTCGCGCTCTCCTGCTACGCGCACGCCCTCGGCAATCCCTTCGACGACACCGTCTGCGCCGACGATACCGGCGTTGCCAAGCCGAACCCGGAGTTCTTCGCCTACAACAAGGGGCGCCAGTCGGCTTTCGGCTACAAGCAGTCCGACATCCTGCACGTCGCGCAGAGCCAGTACCACGACATCGGGATCGCGCGGAAGCTCGGCTACAAGGTGTGCTGGATCGAGCGCCGCCAGGGCATCGCCGGTTTCGGCGGCACGCCGGCGGTTGAGACGCTGACCAAGCCGGACTTCCACTTCCCGACGCTGAAGGCGCTGGCCGACGCGGCGATCGGACCGGCGGCGTAAGGCATGAGCGGCGGCATGACACGGGACTGGAGCGCATTGCCATCGGCCAACTCGCTGTGGGAAGCCACGGCGGAGCCGGCGCGCGCGTTTCCCGTGCTGTCGGGCGAGCGACAGGCGGATGTGGTGATCATCGGTGCAGGCTACACGGGCCTCTCCGCGGCGCACCACATCGCCAAGAGCGGTTTGTCGCCGGTCGTGTTGGAGGCCAACCGTCCCGGCTGGGGCGCGAGCGGGCGCAATGGCGGGGTGATCACCGCGAAGTTTCGGCTGTCGTTCCGCGAGATCGACGCCACCCATGGCCGCGCCATGGCGCAGCGCATGTACGAGATCGCGCATGAATCGACTGACATGGTCGAAGAGCTGGTGTCCGAATTCGGCATCGCCAGCGCGGCGCTGACACGCACGGGCCAGGTCAAGGCCGCGCATAACGAGACGACGCTGAAAGCCGCGATCGACGAAGCCAACTGGATGACGCGCGAGATGGGCTCCGCCGAAGTCCGCATCCTCGACAAGCGCGGGGTACGTGACGAAACCGGCTCCGACATCTTTGTCGGCGGCGTGCTCAATCCCGGCTCCGGCGGCATTCATCCGCTGAACTATCTGCGCGGGCTCGCCGATGGCGTCGCGCGCCGTGGCGTTCCGATCTTCCAGGAGTCGCCGGTGGTCAAACTCCGGCGCGAGAACGGCGGCATCGTCGCCGAGACGCCGCAAGGCGCGGTGCGCGCGAAACAGGCGATCATCGCCACCAACAGCTATTCCGACCTGACCGATGCGACTGCGCACATGCAGCGCACGTTGATCCCGTTCCGCAGCGCCATGGTCGCGACCGAGCAGCTGCCGCGCAATCTCGCGGGCAAGCTGATGCCGACGGGGCGCACCTACACCGAGACCAAGCGCATGATGCGCTGGTTCCGCATGGTCGACAACCGCGTCATCTTCGGCGGCCGCGGCGCCTTCGGCAAGCAGGACTCGCAAGCTGCCTTCGACGCCTTGCGCAAGGCGATGGTCGGCATCTTCCCGGATCTCGCTGATGTGCCGCTTGCCTATAAATGGTCGGGCCTCGTCGCGATGACGATGGACTCGGTGCCGCATATCGGCCGGCTCGACGACCGCACGCTGGTCTCGATGGGCTACAACGGCGCCGGCGTTGCGATGTCGAGCCTGATGGGCCGCTATCTCGCCGCCTTCGTGCGCGGCGAGACGCCCGAGGTCGGGCTGCTCGATATCAGGCGCATGAAGGCGATCCCGTTCTATCCGCTGCGCGAGCCCGCCGTGCGCATGGTCGCCGGCTGGTACCAGTTTCTCGATGCGATCGGTCAGTGAGATTATTTGGTGATGGAGGAGGCGAGGATGACGACGACACGGAATTTTGGATTGGGCTGTGCCGCGCTGGGCGCAATCGGATTTACCACCGCGGCGAGCGCCGCCGAGCAGATCACCTTCGTCTCGCAAGGCGGCGCCTATCAGGCGGCGCAGACGGTGGCGATCCTCGATCCCTCCGCCAAGAAGCTCGGCATCACCATCAACCAGGACTCGATCCCCGACGCCTGGCCGGCGATCAAGACGCAGGTCGGCAGCGGCAAGCCGATCTGGGACGTCGTCGACACCCCGACCGGCTATTGCCTGCGCGGTGGCGAGCAGGGGCTGATCGAAAAACTCGACTTCTCCAAAATCCCGAACGCGGCGGCGATGCCGGAGGCCTATCGCAGTCCCTATTCGGTGTCTTACGAGTTCTATTCCAGCGTGCTGGCCTACAGCCAGAAGACGTTTCCGAAGGACGCGCCGAACAGCTGGGTGGATTTCTGGGACGTCAAGAAATTCCCCGGCCGCCGTGCGCTGCGCAATCACCCGATCGCCACGCTCGAGGCCGCGCTGATGGCCGACGGCGTCGCGCCCGACAAGCTCTACCCGCTCGACGTCGACCGCGCCTTCAAGAAGCTGGAGGAGATCAAGCCGCACATCACGGTGTGGTGGACCTCAGGCGCGCAGTCGGCGCAGCTCCTCAATGACGGCGAGGTCGACATGGAGATGGCCTGGAACGGCCGCGTCAGCGCCGTGGCCAAGGAGGGTGCAAAGGTCTCCTTCACCTACAACCAGGGCGTCCTTCAGAGCACTTCGCTCTGCATCCTCAAGGGCGCGCCGAATTTGGAGACGGCAGTCAAATTCGTCAACGAGGCCGTCGATCCCGTGCACCAGGCCAATCTGCCGCTCAACATCGACTACGGCCCGGGCAATCCGAAGGCGTTCGAGACCGGCGTGATCAAGCCCGAGCGCGCCGCGCAATTGCCGAGCGAGCCGGCGAACGCGGCCAAGCAGGCGCTGATGTCCTACGCCTGGTGGTCCTCGCCCGCGGGCGAGGCCGCCGAGAAGCGCTGGGCGTCCTTCATGCAGAAGTAAGCGAGGTCAGCGTTGTCGACATCCGTGCCAGATTCCTCCCAAAAGCATCAGCGCCGCGAGCATGCGCTGATGCTGGCATTGGTGTCGCCGGCGCTGCTCGTGATTCTTCTCCTGATCGTACTGCCGGTCGGCTGGCTCGCCTGGCAGTCGATCTACCATGACGGCTTCACGCTGGAGAACTATCGCCGGGTCTTCACCGAAGACATCTACTGGCGCAGCTTTGCGCTGACCTTCGAGATCAGCCTCGCCGTCACCGTGATCGCGCTGCTGCTCGGCTATCCCGTGGCCTATCTCGCCAACGCAGTGCCGAAAGGATGGAGCATCCTGATCCTGTCGCTGGTGGTGCTGCCGTTCTGGACGTCCGTGCTGGTCCGCGCCTATGCCTGGCTGGCGCTGCTCCAGCGCACCGGCGTGATCAACCAGCTCCTGCGCTATCTCGATGTGATCTCCGAGCCGCTCGCGCTGGTGCACAACACGTTCGGCACGGTGGTTGCGACCGTGCACATCCTGCTGCCGTTCATGGTGCTGCCGCTCTATGCCACCATGCAGAAGATCCCCGGTGATTTGATGCAGGCCGGCGCGAGCCTGGGGGCGAGCCCGTCGCTCACCTTCTTCCGCGTGTTCCTGCCGCTGTCGCTGCCGGGCGTGCTCGCCGGCTGCACCATGGTGTTCGTGCTCTGCCTCGGCTTCTACATCACGCCGGAATTGCTCGGCGGCGGCCGCACCGTGATGGTGTCGATGCTGGTGAGCCGCAATGTCGAGCTCTACAACCAGTTCGGCGCCGCGAGCGCGGTCGCCGTGGTGCTGCTCCTCAGCGTGCTCCTGATCTTCTTCGCCGTCAGCCGCTTCATCTCGCTCGATCGCGTGTTGGGGCAGAAATGACGCGCACTTCGCCCGCACGGATGGTCCTCTACGTGATCAGCGCGCTGGTGCTGGTCTATCTGATCCTTCCCGTCCTGATCATCGCGCCGATCTCGTTCTCCAGTGCGCGCTTCCTGACGTTCCCGCCGCCGTCGTTCTCGCTACGCTGGTACCAGCAATATTTCGCCAATCCGGCCTGGATGCAGGCGACGCGGGTGACGCTGACGGTCGCGTTCTTCACGGTCCTGATCGCAACGCCGTGCGGGGTTGCGGCGGCCTACGCGATCAGCCAGTCGAAGCTGCGCATCATGCGCATCATCCACATGGCGCTGCTGCTGCCGCTGGTGGTGCCGATCATCATCACTGCGGTCGGCATCTTCTTCGTCTATGCAAAAGTCGGCCTGGTCGCGACCATGCCCGGCCTCGTGCTGGCGAACGTGATGCTGGGCCTGCCCTATGTCGTCATCTCGGTGCTTGCGGGCTTGCAGAGCTTCGATCCGGCGCAGGAGATGGTGGCGCGCAGCCTCGGCATGAACCGTCTGCGCAGCTTCTTCGCGGTGACGCTGCCGCAGATCAAGTCCAGCGTGGTCGCGGGCGGCATCTTCGCCTTCATCTCGGCGATGGACGAGACCATCGTCGCGCTGTTCATCTCCGGCGGCCAGTATCAGCCGCTGACCAAGCGCATGTTCACCGCGCTGCGCGACGAGATCGATCCGACCATCGCCGCGATCTCGACGCTGATGACGGTGGCGTCGTTCATGCTGGTGCTGCTGGCGAGCACGCGGGGCAAGAAGGGCGGGTGAGGGGGCTCCGGCCTCCGCCGTCATCACCCGCGAAAGCGGGTGATCCAGTACTCCAGAGACGGTGGTGGTTCCTCGATAGGCCGCGGCGTACTGGATTCCCCGCCTGCCGCCTACGCTAAAGCTTCGGCGCCCCTGGACCGCAGCCCCGGCGAAGCCTTGGCGTAGCCGGGTCGCGGGGAATGACAGCGAGTGTGTGGCTAAGCCTTCGCCGCCAGCCACGCCAAGATCATCTCCACGATCTGCGTCCGGCTCTTCGCCAGCACCCTGGGCTCGCTGAGGTCGCGGTCGAACAGGGCGCCGAAGGTGTGGCGGTTGGCGACGCGGAAGAAGCAGTAGGAGGAGATGGCGAGGTGCAGGTCGATGGCGTCGACGTCGTCTCGGAAGACGCCTTCGCCGCGGCCGCGCTCAAGGATGCCGTCGAGTGTCGCGATCACGCTGGCGTTGAGCTGGCGCAGTTGCAGATTCTGCTTGAGGTGCTTGCCGTGGTGGATGTTCTCGATGCTGACGAGGCGGATGAAGTTCGGATTGCGCTCGTCATGGTCGAAGGTCGCCTCGATCAGCCGGCGCAATCCCTCGCGGGCGTCGCAGCTTTCGATGTCGAGTTGGTCCTCCAGCGCGCGGATGCTGCGATAGGCCTCCTCCAGCACCGCGAGGTAGAGCTGCTCCTTGCCGCCGAAATAGTAATAGATCATCCGCTTGGATGTGCGCGTGCGCGCCGCGATCGCATCGACGCGGGCGCCGGAATAGCCCTCCGAGGCGAATTCGGCCATCGCCACTTCGAGGATGTCGCGCTTGGTGCGCTCGGGGTCGTTGGTGCGCTTCGATGGGGGCGGCATGCGCTCGAGCATCACTGTTTCTCCCGCCAGTTTCCACGGATCACCTTGAAGGTGAAGGCAAATTTCACCCGTCCGGGCACTGATCCAATGCGTATTGCATAAACGTACTAGTTCGTACATTATCAGACCAAAGTTGCGGCAACCAGAACCAGAAAACGCGCGCGAGGCGATCTGCCTGACGCGAACCGCACCGGCCACATGGGGAGGAGCCTTCAATGACGTTGACGCCAACCGCACCGCTGCGCGCATCATCCAGCGCGGAAGCCACGCCGAACAAACTGCCGAAGCGCGCCGCGCTGGTCAGCTTCGTCGGCAGCATGCTCGAATACTACGACTTCTTCATCTACGGCACCGCTGCGGCGCTGATCTTTCCGAAAGTGTTCTTCGCCAACGTCGATCCCTCGACCGCGACGCTGCTCGCGTTGCTCTCCTTCGGCATCGGCTATATCGCCCGGCCCGTGGGCGCCGTCATCCTCGGCCATTTCGGCGACCGTATCGGCCGCAAGACGGTGCTCTTGTTCACGCTGGTGCTGATGGGCGGCTCGACGCTGGCGATCGGCCTGTTGCCGGATGCCAAGACGATCGGCAATGCCGCGCCTGTCATCCTGACGCTGCTCCGCCTGTTGCAGGGCCTGTCGGCTGCCGGCGAGCAGAGCGGAGCCAACTCGCTGACGCTGGAGCATTCCGCCAATTCGAACCGCGCCTTCTTCACGAGTTGGACCCTGAGCGGCACCCAGGCCGGCGCGATCCTTGCAACACTGGTGTTCATCCCGGTGTCGAGCCTGCCGGAAGACCAGTTGTTGAGCTGGGGCTGGCGCATTCCGTTCCTGCTCTCCGCGCTCGTGCTGCTGGTCGCCTACCTGGTGCGGAGGACCATGCCGGAAACGCCCGTCTTCGAAGACATCAAGGACAAGGCGCAGGTGGCGCGCTTCCCCGTCGTTACGCTCATGCGCGACTACTGGCCGGACGTGCTGCGCGTGATCGTCTGTGCGCTGATCGCCACCGTGAGCACGATGACCGCGGTATTCGCGCTCGGCTATGCCACCAGCAAGTTCGGCGTCGCGCGCCCGACCATGCTGTGGGCCGGCGCGCTCGGCAATGTCACCGCGCTGATCACCCAGCCGCTGTGGGCGCTGCTGGCCGACAGGATCGGCCGCAAGCCGGTGTTCATCGGTGGCGTGCTCGGCTGTGCAGTGCTGGTGTTCCCGTACTTCATGCTGGTGACATCAGGGAATACGCTGGCGATCTTCGCCGCGGCAATGATCCTCTCGGGCGTCATCTACGCCGCGCCGAACGCGATCTGGCCGTCGTTCTATGCGGAGATGTTCGACGCGCGCGTGCGTTACTCCGGCACGGCGATCGGCACGCAGCTCGGCTTCCTCGCCGCCGGCTTCACGCCGCTGGTGAGTGCGAGCCTGGTCGGCGAGGGGCCGAACGGCTGGATTCCCGTGGCAATCTTCGTTGCCTGCTGCTGCGTGATCTCGGCGGCATCAGCGGCCACCGCGCGCGAAACCCTCAATGTCGACATCGCCGATCTCGGCAAGCGGCACGCCTGAGCCAGCATGAGTGAAAGTCGCATGTTGACCAATGCAGTTTCGACCACCAGCGGGCCGATCATCGGCGCCGAGCAGAACGGCCTACGCGCCTTCAAGGGCGTGCCGTTCGCGACCGCGCGGCGTTTTGCCAGGGCGACACCGCCGCTCGCGTGGACGGAGCCGCGCCGATGCACGGACTACGGCGCTTACGCGCCGCAGCCCGGCCACCTCGATCATGCTGACGAGGAATCCTGTCTCAGCCTGAACATCTGGGCGCCGGCGGCGGATCACCCGCTGCCGGTCAAGTTCTTCATCCATGGCGGCGCCTTCGTCACCGGCGGCGGCGCCGACTATGACGGCTCCTTCCTCGCTGCCCACGGCCCGGCGGTCATCGTCACCATCAACTACCGGCTCGGGCCGCTCGGCTTCCTGCAACTGCATCGCTACGGCCTCACCGAAGCCAACAACCTCGCGCTTCAGGATACGCTCGCAGCGCTCGATTGGGTCCGGGCCAACATCGCGAATTTCGGCGGCGATCCGGATGCGATTACGCTGTCGGGACAATCTGCCGGCGCCTCCATGGTGATCGCGCTCGCAACCCTGCCGCAGGCACGAGGCAAGTTTATCCGTGCCCTCGCGCTGAGCGCGCCCGGGCGCAACATCATGAGTGCGGGGCACGCCGACGATGTCGCGCGCCACGTGCTCGAGGAGCTCGAGCTTGCGCGCGATCCCAGCGCGATTGCGTCCGTGCCGCTGCCAAAGCTGTTCGCGGCGGTAGAGCGCGTCGGACGCAGGCTCGCGGACGAGACGGACGCAGGCACCGTGTTCGGTCCGGTGCTCGACGGGACCGTGATCGCGCGCGAGCCGCGCGACGTCTTCGCCGACGAAACTTTGCGCGACATTCCGCTCTGGCTCGGCTCCTGCCGCGACGAGATGGTGATGTTCCTGAAGAGCATGCCGCCGGCCGCGATGATCCGCACCACCGAGCGACAAGTGCGCGCGGCGTTCGGCGATGCCGGCTGGTGCCGGCTGCTATCCTATTATCGCGCCAACGCGCGCCTCGACGAGGATCCGTACGAGGCGCTGTTGTCGGATGCGTTCTGGCATCGCCCCATGGCCGATCTCGCGCGGCGTCATGCTGCGGCAGGCGGCGCGGTGTGGTTGAGCCGGTTCGATCATCGCCCGGCGCTGGAGCCGTTCCTGTCGCAGGGACCAACCCATGGCGCGGACAATGCCTGCCTGTGGGCGCATCTGCCTGATTTCATCGATCGGCCGATCCTCAGGCGCAAGGGCGGGCCGATGACCCCGGCCGACATTGATGTCGCGGCGCGGTTTCAGGCGAGCGTCTTGCGCTTCGTCACGACCGGCATGCCGGACGTCGCGCAAGCGTGGCCGCAGTTCGAGCCGGGCCATGAGCCGCTCGCGATCTTCGGCCAGCCGTTTCACATCGTGCCGCTCAACGACGGCGCGCGCTTCCGCGTATGGGCGGAGCTATCGGCGCAGTCCGGACCTACGAAACAGCAGCGAGCGATCGCTCCATGATGATCGTGCGCTCATCGCCATAGTAGCTGTCGCGCACGGCCTTGAACCCGAGCCGCGCGTAGAAGGATTCGGCGGTGACTGAAGATGGGACGGTCAAAAAAGCGATGTTTCGCTCGCGCGCGATGCGCTCGATCTCGGCCATCAGCCGTTTGCCGATCCCCAGGGCCTGAACGTCGGGAGCCACGAAGACCGTGCGGACGACGCTTTCGTCAAGGCTCGCCGTTCCAACGACGCGGCTGCCAACGGCGGCAACAAGGACCGTGCGTTTGCGGATCAGTTCCAGAACGGCGGTCGGGCTGAAGCTGTGCTCGACCCGCTCGATGATCTCGACGGTGTAGTCCTTCGCATTTGTCTCGCGCAGTGCGCGCAGAATGACGGCGCTGATTTCGCCGCTGTCCTCTTGGCGCGCCGGGCGGATGGTGCATTCCATTGATCTCTCCGTCTGCCCGGCAGTCGTTAGTGCTCACTGCATTATCGCCGCCGCGATCTTCTCCGCCGACATCAGCACCGGAAAATTGGTGTTGGCGCACGGCACCACGGGGAAGATCGAGGCGTCGACGACGCGCAGGCCCTGAACGCCTTTGACGCGGCCTTGATTATCGACCACCGCCATCGGATCGTCGGCCCGGCCCATGCGGCATGAGCACGAGGCGTGCCACACCCCGATGGTCGCCTTGCGGACGAAGGCTTCCAGCGCATCGTCGTCGTTCATCACCTGGTCGAAGGTGAAACCTTCGACGACGAAATTGTCGATCAGGTAGTGGCGCAGCGCCGCCGGCCCGTCCATCAAGGTCGCGGCGATCTTGGTCAGGATCCTGTTTTTGGTATTGACCACGCCGATCTTGCGCACCTTGTCGGTATAGGCGGCTGGAAACGGCTTGTCCGTCACCGCTTTCACCACGTCGCTCATCTGCACGGCCGCCATCTTGCGGAAGCCGCTCATCAGGCGGTCGAGGTCGCGGCGGTCGGACAGCAGATTGAACTCGACGATCGGCTCGGCGGCGGGATCGCGCGAGGCGAGCTTGACCTGTCCGGTCTCGGAATAGGTCTTGTTGACGAAGGTCAGCAGCGAGCCGATCTGCTCGCCGACCGCGTGCCAGGCCGATTTGCTGAGCAGGACGACGAACATGTCGCCCTTCGGTACGCCCGACAGCCCGGATGAATAACGCAGGCCAAGCTGCATGTGGCGCCTGGTGTGCTCGTTCATGCGCGCGCCGCGGCGGACAAAGGACGACAGCGAAATCGAAGGATGATCCATCAGGCGCTGACCGACGCCTGCCAGCCCCATCAGGACGGGAATGCCCATATCCTTGAGATGACCGACCGGGCCGATGCCGGCGCGCAGGAGATGCGCCGGCGAATGGATCGCGCCGCTGGAGAGGATGATCTCGCGGCCGCGGAATTCCTGTTCCCGTCCGTCGACCGTCGCCTTCACGCCGACGCATTGCGTACCTTCGAACAGCAGCTCTCTCACCTGCGTGTTGGTGGAGATGGTGAGATTGGCGCGCTTGCGCGTGTCGCGATCGAGATAGCCCATCGCGGCCGAGACGCGTTGCTCGGCCTGATTGGAATGCGTCACCGGAAAATAGCCGTCGACGAACTCGCCATTCTGGTCCGGCACGAACTGATGGCCGGCCTGGTGGAAGGCGTCGGCGAACGCCTGCGAATGCCGCGTCCAGTGTTCACGGGGAATTCTGCGTACCGGAATTCGGCCGTTCTTGCCGTGGTACGGGCCGTCGAAATCGAGGTCGCGCTCGACCTTCTTGAAGAAGGGCAGCACGTCGTTCCAGCTCCAGCCGTCGGCGCCCCGCGCGTCCCATTCATCGTAGTCGGTCGGTGCGCCGCGGTTGGCCATCTGGCCGTTGATCGACGAGCCGCCGCCGAGCACGCGCGCCTGCTCGTATTTGCGTAAAGGAGGGCGCGCTTCGTTCGGATTGTTGTGGCTGACGATCTGGGTGGTGACCTTGAGTTCGGTCCAGTGGAAGCGGGGATCGAAATAGGCCGTGCCGGGATAGCTGTCCCTGATCTCTGCGGGCTCGTTGCCGGGCGGTGTGTCCTGTCCGGCCTCGCACAGCAGGACCTTGTTGGCGCTCTTTGCGGAGAGCCGGTGGGCCAGCACGGACCCCGCCGAGCCGCCGCCGACGATAATGAAGTCGTACACGATTGGCGTTTCCTCTTGGTCTTGTCCGGGAAACGTAGCGTGTTATTTTCCCGAGGTCACGTCGGCATTGCCGCGACAGTTCGTAACTCGCATTGCTTGCCTGGCAACCACGATCGTGTAATTCTTCTGGCAGCGCCGATTTGATCCTCAGCTTGCGGGCGCTTCTACAAATGCAGCTAAAGAGACGTAGCTAAATTGACTAGCCAGTCCTGCATCCCCCGCATAGCGAGAACGATCGGCCATTCCGAATGGGAGGGGCCAAATGAGATTTGCTGCCATCGCGGACGTGCATGGGAATCGTCCGGCACTTGAAGCCGTCCTTTTGGACATTGCCATGCTTGGCATCGACGAGGTCGTGAACCTCGGCGACCATGTCAGCGGTCCGCTCGAGGCAGCCGGGACCGCGGACCTGTTGATGGCGCGAGGCTTTCCCTCGATACGGGGCGATCAGGATCGAATCCTCGTCGAACTCTGGCAGGCCGGCGGCTCCGCTCGCAGCGATTTCCGTCAGCTCACGCGCAAGCATTTCGAGTGGATGGCAAGCATGCCGTCCACGCTCACGTATAAGGAGCGGGTGTTCCTGTGCCATGGATCGCCGCGGGATGACGCAGCTTTCTGGCTCGACCACATCGCCGACGACGGCTACCCGCGCCCGAGCGGCATCGACGCGATCGAGGCTGAAGCTGAGGGGATCGACGCCGAGATCATCCTGTGCGCCCACACCCACATTCCGCGCGTGGTCCGCCTGAGGGATGGCCGGCCGGTCGTGAATCCCGGCAGCGTCGGGTTGCCCGGTTATGACGGGAAGGCGCCCGTTCCCTACGTGGTCGAGGTCGGTACGCCGCATGCGTGCTACGCGATTCTGGAGCATGCCGGCGCAGACTGGTCCGCGACGATCCGCTACGTGCCCTACGACACCGCGGCCATGGCCGCACTGGCGCGCAGCAAAGGCATGCTCAGCTGGGCAAGCGCGATTGCGACGGGTTGGGTTCAGCGGGAGGGGGGGAGGCCGACGCGTCCGTCACGCCCTGACGCGTCTCGTTCCGGCCGGCAACGAGGGGCAGCGGGGCTCGTTCAGCGCAGGAACGGCACCGGATTGGCCGCGCGGTAGAACAGATTGATCAGCGTGTTGATGTCGAACACGGGCAGGTTCGAGACTTCGGCGACGTCCCGCGAGAACGGGCACATGTTGGTGCACTCGAACAGGATCGCACCCGGGTTTTTACAGGACGCCATGAAAGCTTCCGTCATCTCGATCATCTCGGCGCGGAGGACGTCGGTTTCCAGTTCCTCGCGGCCGAGAATGTAGGTTGCGGGAAACTGCGCATCGGGCTTCATGCCCTGGATCTGGACGGGGATCTCGTCCGGCGACCAGCCGACACCGCGGAAATGCCCCTCGTTCATGTGGTGGCCGCGTTCGGTGAAGATGCCGATGACCTTGCCCGGCGGCAGCATGGCATGGATCAACGGCGCCTGGATCAGGCTCGAGGTGAAGACCGGGATGTTCACGGCTGCCGCGAGCTGCTGCTGAAATGGCGCGAGGAAGCCGCAGCTCGTGGTGATCGCCTTGACGCCGTCAGCTTCCAGCTCGCGGGCCGCCGCGATGAACGGCTCGAGCAGGGCGGGATCGGGATGGTCGCCCATGATCCTTATGGCGTGTGCGCCGCGCACGATCTTGTAGCGCACCGGGAAATCATAGGAGAGCGCATTGCCGATGTCGCCGCGCGGGCGCGGGAAGCGGGTATCGAGCATCAGGATGCCGATCGTCTCGCCGTAATTCGTGAAGCCGCCGCGGAGTTTCATGGGTGTCCCCACCGATTCGGAATGGTCGTGCCAGGCAGTCTAATGCGTTTCGTGAAACCGGCTGAGGAAGGACTTCAGCCGTTCGCTGCGGGGCTGGCGGATGGTCTCTTCGGGCGTGCCGATCTCGGCCATGATGCCGTCGTTCATGAAGCCGACGCGGGTGGAGACGTCGGCGGCGAAGGCCATCTCATGCGTCACCAGCACCATGGTCATGCCTTCGCTCGCAAGGCTGCGGATGACGGACAGGACTTCGCCGACAAGTTCGGGATCGAGCGCCGAGGTCGGCTCGTCGAACAGCATCACGTCTGGCTTCATCGCGAGCGCACGCGCGATCGCGACGCGCTGCTTCTGGCCGCCGGAGAGGCGGCTCGGAAAGGCGTCGGCCTTGTCGGCGAGGCCGACCTTGGCGAGCAAATCGCGGCCAAGCGCATCGGCTTCGTTTCGCGCCATGCCCTTCACCTGCACCGGCCCTTCGGTGACATTGGCGAGCACCGACATGTGCGGGAACAGGTTGAAATGCTGGAACACCATGCCGACGCTGCGGCGAAGCAGCGCAAGCTGCGCATCGCCGGCGGCGCGCATGCCCTTGCCGAAGGCGAATTTGTGCGTGCCGATGGCAAGCTCGCCCTGCTGCGGCATTTCCAGGAGATTCAGGCAGCGCAGGAAGGTGGATTTGCCGGAGCCGGAGGCGCCGATCAAGGTGACGACCTCGCCGCGGGCGACCGAAAGTGAGACGCCCTTGAGCACCTCATGGTCGCCGAACGCCTTGTGGATGTTGTCAGCGATCAGAGCACTCATCGATGCGCTCCCATCTTGAGCTCGACCCTATCAGCGACCAGCGTCAGCGGGAACAGCACGACGAAATAGAGCACGGCGATCGTGGTGTAGACCTCGAGCGGCTTGTAGCTCGACGCAGTGATGACCGTGCCCTGATAGAGGAGGTCGCCGACCGCGACCACCGACACCAGCGAGGTGTTCTTCAGCTGCATGATGGTCTGGTTGATGAAGGAGGGGATCATCACCTGCGTTGCCTGCGGCAGCACGATGCGGCGAAAGATCTTGCCGCGGCGCATGCCGATGGCGCGGCCGGCCTCCCACTGGCCGGTGTCGACGGCCTCGATGCCGCCGCGGAAGATTTCCGCATAGAACGAGCCGGCATAGAGCGACAGCGCGATGAAGCAGGCCATCGCCGGCGACATGTCGACGCCGATCAGCACGGGGAGGGCGTAGTAGACCCAGATCAGCTGCACCAGCAGCGGCGTGCAGCGGAACACCTCGATATAGAGACGCAACGGCACCGTGACCCAGCGCGGTGCCGTCGTGCGCAGGATGCCGACGAACAGTCCGATGGCGAGACCCGCGACCACCGTGGTCACCGTGTAATACACGGTGACCAGGAGCCCTTGGCAGATCAGGCCCCAATACGGCTTGAGCGCCGCGAAGTCCCAGACATACATGGCCGATCAGAACTGCACTTCGGCCGGAAGATCGTCGGCGGTGAGGCCGACGGCCTCGAAGCCTTTCAGCATCCAGTCGCGGGTCTGGCCCATCGAGCGGTTGTAGTCGGCCCAGGCGCTGAGGAAATCCTTGTAGCGGCGGTCGCTCTCGGCGCGGATGCCCATGTTGGTCGGCAGCGTCAGCAGTGGGCGCGGAATGGCGAGATCGCCGAGGTTCGGGTTCTTCTTCAGCGTCGAGACCGAAAGCACCGCCAGCGAGACGTTGCAGTCGGCACGTCCCGTCGCGACCGCAAGGATCGCCTCGTCGCGGTTCTTGAAGCCGAGGATGGTCGCCTTCGGGCAGTAGCGGCGCGCGATGGTCTCATGGGTCGAGCCGATGTCGACGGCGATCTTGACCTCCGGCTTGTTGAGCTCGGCCCAGGTCTGCGGCTTGGCAAAGCCCTTCTTGGTGATGACGGTGAAGGAGTGCACCAGGATCGGCGTCGAGAAGTCGATGACGAGCGCGCGCTCCGGCGTCGGGTTCACGGCGAAGGCGAGGTCGACCTTGTCGGCCTGGAGATCGAGGATCTGGTTGCCCCAGGTCGATTCCAGCGTCTCGACCTTGGCGCCCAGCTTGCCGGCGATGTCCTTGGCCATGTCGATGCAGGCGCCCGACCATTCGTTGGTGGCGAGGTCCTTATGGAAATAGGGCTCCTGGCCGACGATGACGGCGACGCGCAGCACGCCATTCTTCTTGATGCGGTCGAGCGTGGAGGTCGGCGCATCGGCCTTGGCCGAGCCGCTCGCGGCGGCGAACGCTGCGCCTGCCAGCGCGACGGTGGTGAGAGCATCCCTGCGATTCATGGTCTCTGTCTCCCTGGAATCTGGGTCGGATCGTGTCCGGCCTCTGGACTATTTCTGTATTCAGGATAAAATGCAATACGGTATTTCGAGTTGCTGGCCATTTGGGCGGCAAGGCAGAAATGAGCCCAATATCTTGGCAGGATTGCGCAAAATTCCTGATGGGGAGGGGTTGTAAATTGCATTTAAGTCTGAATACAAGACTGAACGCAATATGGAAGTGAGCTGAAGGAGAGGCCTGTGCGCGCCCTATTCGTCGATGCGAACGAGACCCTGGCAGCGGTGACCGACAAGCTGCTGCGCTCTGCGAGCCTGCCGGTCGGCATCAACCGCAATCCCTCGATCAAGCCCGACGATCTGCCCGGCCTGCTCGGCGATGCCGAGATCATGATCGTCGACCACACGGCGGTGCCATCAGCGATTGCCGAGAAATGCGCGAAGCTGAAGCATGTCGTCTTCCTCGGCACCGGCGCGCGCAGCTACATGAATCCGGAAGAGCTCGCCGAGCGCGGCATCTCCGTCCACACCATCAAGGGTTATGGCGATACGGCCGTTGCCGAGTGCGCGATCGCGCTGATGTGGGCGTCTGCGAAGAGCTTTGGCGAGATGGATCGCGGCATGCGTGAGGGCAACTGGCTGCGCCGTGACGCGGTTCAGCTCACCGGCAAGACGCTCGGCCTGATCGGCTTCGGCGGCATCGCGGCGGAAGCCGCGCGCATGGCGGCGGGCTGCGGCATGAAGGTGATTGCCTGGAACAGGACGCCGAAGACCCATCCCGGCGTCGAGTTCGTCTCGCTGGAGAAGCTGCTCGCCGAGAGCCACGTCGTCTCGCTGCATCTCTTGCTCAACGACGAGACCAAGGGTTTCCTGTCGCGCGAGCGCATCGCCCAGATGCGTAAAGGCAGCATCCTGATCAACACCGCGCGCGGCGCCGTCGTCGACGAGGACGCGATGCTTGACGCGCTGCGTTCAGGCCACATCGCGCATGCCGGCCTCGACGTCTTCACCGTCGAGCCGCTGCCGGCGGGGCATCCCGTAACCAAGCTGCCGAACGTGACGCTGTCGGCGCATTCGGCGTTCCGCACGCCCGAGGCGAGCGACAACCTCATCGGTGCGGCGCTCGACCACTGCCGCCGCATCATCGCCACCGGCAAGTAAAGACATAAGGACATCCCATGTCGGATATCACCCGCATCGACCAGAACGCCCGCCGCAGCCGCGCTTCCGTGTTCGGCGATCTCGTTTTCCTCGCAGGTCAGGTGGCGGACACCAAGACCGCTGATATCACCCAGCAAACGAAAGAGGCGCTGGCGAAGGTCGACGACATGCTGGCGCGCGCCGGCACCGACAAATCGCGCCTGCTCAGCGTGCAGGTCTGGCTTAGGAACATGGACGATTTCGACGCCATGAACGCGGTCTATGATGCCTGGGTCGTGCCGGGCAACACGCCGACCCGCGCCTGCGGCAAGGTCGAGCTCGCCGATCCCGCCTTCCGTATCGAGGTGATCGCGATCGCCGCGCGCAGTTGAGGCTCGGCCGTGACTGTCCAGGCGCCCGCATCGACCTTCCGTCCCGCCCAGCGCATCAGCGCGATCGGTGTCTCCGAGATCTTGAAGATCGGCGCGGTCGCGCAGCGGCTCAAGCGCGAGGGGCGACCGGTGATCGTGCTGGGCGCCGGCGAGCCTGACTTCGATACGCCTGATCATGCCAAGGACGCGGCCGAGCGCGCCATCCGCGCCGGCCAGACCAAATATACGATCCTCGACGGCACCGTGGAATTGAAGGCGGCCATCGCCGAGAAATTCCGCCGCGAGAACGATCTCGTCTATGCCGCCGACGAGATCACCGCAGGCGCCGGCGCCAAGCAGGTGATCCACAACGCCTTCATGGCGACGCTCAGTCCCGGCGATGAGGTGATCCTCGCCGCGCCCTACTGGACCAGCTATGCCGACATGGTGCGCATCGCCGACGGCACGCCGGTGGACGTGCTCTGTCGTGAGGAGAACGGGTTTCGGCTCGATGCCGCCGATCTCGAACGCGCGATCACGCCGAAGACGCGCTGGCTGCTCTTGAATTCGCCGTCCAATCCGACGGGCGCCGCCTATTCGGCCGCGCAGCTTCGCCCGATCCTGGATGTGCTCAAGCGCCATCCGCATGTCTGGTTGATGGCGGACGATATCTACGAGCACCTGATTTATGACGGCATGCCGTTCGTGACCGCAGCGGCGCTCGAGCCGAGCCTGAAATCACGCACGCTGACCGTGAATGGTGTTTCCAAGGCCTACGCCATGACCGGCTGGCGCGTTGGCTACGGCGGCGGTCCGCGCGAATTGATCGCGGCGATGGCGGTGGTGCAGAGCCAGAGCACGACCAATCCCTCCTCGGTGAGCCAAGCCGCTGCGATCGCCGCGCTGACGGGGCCGCAAGGCATCCTGATCGAGCGCCGTGCCGCCTTCCAGCGCCGCCGCGACATCGTGGTCGATGCGCTCAATGCCATCGATGGTGTCACCTGCCGCCGGCCGGAGGGCGCGTTCTACACCTATGCCAGCTGCGCCGGCCTGATCGGCCGCCGCACGCCGGATGGTACCGTCATCGACAGTGACGCGGCGTTCTGCCGCTTCCTGCTGGAGAGGCATGACGTGGCCGTGGTGCCGGGCAGCTGTTTCGGCCTTGCACCTTATTTCCGCCTGTCCTACGCCACCTCGGAACAAAACTTGCGCGAGGCCGTGATGCGCATCGCCAAAGCCTGCAGGGAGCTGTCATGACCATTCGCAACACCCGCACCGGGGGCCAGATCCTGATCGATCAGCTCGTCGCCCAAGGCGTCGACCGCGTCACCTGCGTGCCGGGCGAGAGCTACCTCGCGGCACTCGACGCGCTGCATGACAGCCCGATCGACGTCGTGATCTGCCGCGCCGAAGGCGGTGCAGCGATGATGGCGGAAGCCTATGGCAAGCTCACCGGCCGTCCCGGAATCTGCTTCGTCACCCGCGGCCCCGGCGCCACCAATGCCAGCCACGGCGTCCACATCGCGATGCAGGATTCGACGCCGATGATCCTGTTCGTCGGACAGGTCGACACCGGCATGCGCGAGCGCGAGGCGTTCCAGGAGCTCGACTACAAGGCGGTGTTCGGCACCATGGCGAAATGGGCCGTCGAGATCGATCGCCCCGATCGCATTCCGGAGCTGGTCGCGCGTGCCTTCCGCGTCGCCATGCAGGGTCGTCCGGGTCCCGTGGTGATCGCGCTGCCGGAGAACATGCTGACCGAGACCGCGGCCGTTGCGGACGCCATGCGCATCGAGCCGGCCGTGAGCTGGCCGGCGCCCGCTGACATCGAGCAGGTCAGTGCGATGCTGGCGAGTGCGAAGGCGCCGCTCGTCATCCTCGGCGGCTCGCGCTGGACGGATGAGGCGACCAAGAGCATCGCGCGCTTCGCCGAGCGGTTCGACCTGCCGGTCGCGACCTCGTTCCGCCGGGCCTCGCTGATCGACGCCGATCATTCGCATTATGCCGGCGATCTCGGCATCGGGCCGAGCCCTGGCCTGAAGGCGCGTATCGATGGCGCCGACGTCATTCTCCTCATCGGCGGCCGCATGTCGGAGATGCCGTCCTCGTCCTACACGCTGTTCGACATTCCGACCCCGCAGCAGAAGCTGATCCACGTGCATCCGGGCTCGGAAGAGCTCGGCCGCATCTACCAGCCGGCGCTCGCGATCCAGGCGACGCCTGCCGCGTTCGCGGCCGCCGTCGAGACGCTGAAGCCCGCTGGCGCCGTTGCCTGGAAGGGCGAGGCCGCCAAGGCGCATGCCGATTACCTCGCCTGGACCGACAAGGCGCGTGAGCTGCCGGGCACATTCCAGTACGGCCAGGTCATGACCTGGCTCCGCGACCGCCTGCCGAAGGACGCGATCGTCTGCAACGGTGCCGGCAACTATGCCGGCTGGATCCATCGCCATCACCGTTTCCACAGCTTTGCCGCCCAGCTCGCGCCGACGTCGGGCTCGATGGGATATGGCGTGCCGGCCGCGGTGCTTGCAAAGCGGCAATATCCGGATCGCGTCGTCGTCGCCTTTGCCGGTGATGGCTGCTTCCTGATGAATGGCCAGGAATTCGCGACCGCCGTGCAGTACGACGCGCCGCTGGTGGTCATCGTCGTCGACAACTCGCAATACGGCACCATCCGTATGCACCAGGAGCGTGATTATCCCGGCCGCGTGGTCGGAACTCAGCTCAAGAACCCTGACTTTGCGATGTATGCGAAGGCATTCGGTGGCCATGGCGAGCGCGTCGAGCGCACCGAACAGTTTGCGCCGGCGTTCGAGCGCGCGCTCGCTTCGGGCAAGCCGTCGATCCTCCACTGCATCATCGATCCGCGCGCGATCTCGGTCGGCAAGGATTTCGCGCCGGCGGTGAAGGCGTAGCCGATGTCGGAAGGCCGCCACGTCGCTATCATCGGAGCCGGCGCGGTCGGCGTGATCAGCGCCATCGAGGCGCTGCGCGAGGGGCATCGCGTCACGCTGATCGACGCAGGCGAGCCCGGTGGCGAACAGGCGGCGAGCTACGGCAATGCCGGCTGGCTCTCCTCCCATTCGGTGATTCCGCCGGCCGAGCCGGGCCTCTGGAAGAAGGTGCCGGGTTATCTGATGGACCCGCTCGGCCCGCTCGCGATCCGCTGGTCTTACTTGCCGAAGGCGCTGCCCTGGCTGATCAAGTATTTGCTCTCGGGCTGGACCGAGGCACGGGTCGAGAAGACGGCGTTTGCGCTGCGCGATCTGCTGAAGGACGCGCCGCTGCTGCACAAGAAGCTCGCGGAAGAAGCGGGCGTGCCCGAGTTGGTCGAGCGCAACGGCGTGATGCACGTATTCCCGTCGCGCGGCAATTTCGACAGCAATCTCGGCTGGCGCCTGCGCAAGAAGGTCGGCGTCGAATGGCTGGAGCTGAACGCCGACGAGATGCGTCAGCGCGAGCCGGATCTGCATCCGCGCTACACCTTTGGCGTGGTGGTGGAGGAAGCCGGCCGCTGCCGCGATCCCGGCGCTTACGTTGCGGCGCTGGCTCAGCATGCGCTCGCGAGCGGTGCCAAGCTCGTTCATGCCAAGGCGACCGGTCTGAAGCTTTCAGGCAACAAGCTCGTTGCCGTTCTCACCGAGACCGGTGAGATTGCTTGCGATGCCGCGGTAGTCGCCGCCGGCGCGCGGTCAAAACAGCTCACCGCATCCGTCGGCGATCCCTTGCCGCTCGAAACCGAGCGCGGCTATCACGTCATGATCGAGAACCCGGAATCGGGTCCGCGCAGCTCGATGATGGCGTCCGACGTCAGCATGGTGGTGAACTGGACCGACAAGGGCCTGCGCGCCGCCGGCACGGTCGAGATCGCGGGCCTCGAGGCCGCGCCGAACTGGAAGCGCGCCGAAATCCTGCGCAACAACCTCTTCAGCATGTTCCCGAAACTGCCGAAGGATATTTCAGATTCGCGCATCAAAACCTGGTTCGGCCATCGGCCGAGCATGCCGGACGGCCTTCCCTGTATCGGCCATGCGCGTGCCTCGCGCGATATCGTCTACGCCTTCGGCCATGGCCATGTCGGCTTGGTCGGATCGGCCCGCACCGGCCGTCTGGTCGCGCAGCTTCTGAGCGGCAAGCAGCCGGAGATTCCGCTCGCCCCGTTCGCGCCCACTCGCTTCCTCTGAGAACGCAACATGACCTATGCAGCCAACTCGTCCTCTCGCATCGCCCGCGGCGGCAAGGCCATCTATGGCGCGCCGCTCGGCATTTTGATGCTGGAGGCACGCTTTCCCCGCATTCCCGGCGATATGGGCAACGGCACGACCTGGCCGTTCCCCGTGCTCTATCGGGTGGTGAGCGGCGCGTCGCCGGAGAAGGTGGTGCTGAAGGGCGCCGCCGGCCTGCTGCCTGACTTCATCGATGCGGCGAAGGACCTGGTCCGGCTGGGCGCGGAAGCCATCACCACCAATTGCGGCTTCCTCTCGCTGTTTCAGAAGGAGATCGCGGCCGCCGTCGGCGTTCCCGTTGCGACCTCGTCGCTGATGCAGGTGCCGTGGGTGCAGGCGACCTTGCCGCCGGGCAAGCGCGTCGGTCTCGTCACGGTGTCAGGCTCGACCTTAACGCCGGCCCATCTCGAAGGCGCCGGCGTGCCGCTCGATACGCCACTGGTCGGCACCGAGCACGGCAAGGAATTCTTTCGCGTCCTGATCAAGGCCGAGAAGGACGACATGGATGTGACCCAGGCCGAGCGCGACGTGGTCGAGGCGGGCAAGGAGCTGGTCGCGAAAAATCCGGATGTCGGCGCCATCGTGCTCGAATGCACCAACATGCCGCCTTATGCGGCAGCTCTGCAGGCCGAAGTTGGACTGCCGGTCTACGACATCTATTCCATGATCACCTGGTTTCATGCTGGACTGCGCCCGCGCGCGTTTGGCTGAGCCCGGCTGTCGCAAAGCTCTGCACAAGATGTGCTAGGC
This sequence comes from Bradyrhizobium sp. 61, assembly GCF_023073075.1. Lineage (NCBI taxonomy): Bacteria > Pseudomonadati > Pseudomonadota > Alphaproteobacteria > Hyphomicrobiales > Nitrobacteraceae > Bradyrhizobium > Bradyrhizobium sp. 61. The sequence goes on from NZ_JADPIU010000052.1 coordinate 527,607, forward strand.
AGCTGTTTGGATTGCAATCGTCCATGCAGCCCCGGTATATTGGGCTGTGTTCGGGCATGAATGCAGCTTATGAAGAGCAACGTGGAACTGGCTTCCGATAGTATCGTCGATCGCGTCTATGAACAGCTCAAGGCGATGGCCGTGAGCTATGAGTTCAAGCCGGGCGAACGGCTCAACGAGGGCGAACTGGCAAAGCGCCTCGGCGTCAGCCGCACGCCGCTGCGCGAAGCGCTCAACCGTCTCAACACCGAAGGCTTCCTGCGCTTCACGCCGGGCAAGGGCTTCTTCTGCCGCGAGCTCGACGCGCACGAGATCTTCGATCTCTACGAGTTGCGCAAATCGATCGAGGTCGCCTCGATCCGCCTCGCCATCAAGCGCGCCAGGGACGAGGACATCGACGCGCTCCTGAAATTCCTCGAAGCTACCGGTCCCGATCCCGGTGAGCGTTCGTCGGTGGAGCTGGTCGAACTCGACGAGACCTTTCACGAGCGGTTGATGGGGATGTCGAACAACGCCGAGATGCTGCGCGTGCTGCGCAACGTCAACGCCCGCATCCGCTTCGTGCGCTGGATCGACATGGACCGCATCAACCGCTCCAACACCCAGGCCGAGCACCGCGCGGTGATCGAAGGACTGAAGGCGCGCGACGAAGAGGCCTGCGTCTCGGTGCTGGAGAAGCACATCGACCGCCGCCTCGACCGCATCACCTCCGCGATCAAGGAAGGCTACGCGCAGATCTACATGCCGGCTGCGGCAAGGTCTGCGGCGAATTGAGTCGCTAGTCCAAGCGACAGTGTCTCTTCCCTTCTCCCCTTGCGGGAGAAGGTGGCGCGAAGCGCCGGATGAGTGGTATCTCTCCGCGCATATCGATGCATATGAATGCGCCGAGAGATACCCCTCACCCCAATGAGTTTGTATCTTCCCGCGGTGATGCCCTCTCCCACAAGGGGAGAGGGCGCAGTCATGCGCATCGTGCGCTGTCCCACAGGCGGCAGCAGAAAAGGCAGCTATACAATCCTTCAATACCTGATCGTGCCAGACGGTCAGAGCCGTCGCGCGGAATAATCGCTAGGGTCCGCTCGAATTTCACGGAGACCTCGCGGTGCACAGCCCTCAACCGAATCCCGAAACGCGCAGCAGCGACGACTGGCCGTCCGAGCTCTATCGTATCCTCAAAGCCGCCGACGTCAGGCAGATGTCCTACGTTCCCGATGCCGGCCACAGCCAGCTCATCCGCATGTTCTCGGCCGACCGCGACGTCACCACCAACGTGCTGACGACCGAGGAGGAGGGCATCGCCATCGCCGCCGGCGCCTGGCTCGGCGGGCAGCGCAGCGTGCTGCTGATGCAGTCGAGCGGCGTCGGCAATTGCATCAACATGCTGTCGCTGTCGGCGATCGGGCGCTTTCCGCTGCTGATGCTGGTGACCATGCGCGGCGAATGGGCCGAATTCAATCCGTGGCAGGTGCCGATGAGCCGGGCGACGCAGCCGTCGCTGGAAGCGATCGGCCTGAAAGTGATGCGCGCGGAGACGGCGGAGGATCTGGTCGAGACGGTCGAATCGGCGGCATCGCTCGCCTACGAGTCCGACCAGCAGATCGCGGTTCTGATCGGGCAACGCCTGATCGGCAAGAAGAAGTGGTGATGCCGATGCAAGTTCAACTCGATCGTCGCGCCGCTGTCGCCGCGCTCCTGAAGGACCGCAAGGACACGCTGGTCGTCTCCGGTCTCGGCTCGCCCACCTACGACCTGCATTCCGTGGGGGATCACGACGGCAATTTTTATCTCTGGGGCGCGATGGGCGGCGCCGCGCTGATCGCGCTTGGGCTCGCGCAGGCGCAGCCGGGCAAGCGCGTCCTCGCCTTGACGGGCGATGGCGAGCAGTTGATGGGGTTCGGCGGCATCGCCACGATCGGCGTCGCGCGTCCGCGCAATCTCGACATCGTCGTGATCGACAATCAGCATTTTGGCGAGACCGGCATGCAGGCGAGCCACACCGGCCGCGGCGTCGATCTCACGGCAATTGCCGCCGCCTGCGGCTTCGCCGCGACCGGAACCATGCGGACGCTCGAGGAGGTGCAACGCCTCGCCGCGCAGATCGCCGGACCGGCCGATGGCCCGCGGCTTTTTGTCATCAAGGTTCTGGCGGAAAATCCGCCGCGCTCGCTGCCCTCGCGCGATGCCGTCTTTATCAAGAACCGGTTCCGTGCTCATCTCGGCTTCGCGGCGGCTTGAACCGGGGTCCTCTCCGGGATAGCTCGCTGCTCAAGCAGCTATCCTGGAGTGAGACCCATGAAACTATCCGGCAAGGTCGCCGTCATCACCGGCGCGGCGCGCGGCATCGGCAAGGCGTGCGCAAAGCGATTCCTCGACGACGGCGTCAAGGTCGTCATCTCGGACGTCGATACGAATGAGCTCGAGAAGACCGTCAACGAGCTGGGCAAGCCCAAGGAATTGTATGCCGTGCCATGTCACGTCGCACGGCGTGCGGACGTCGATCGCGCGGTGGCGACCGCGGTCAGGGAATTCGGCCGGCTCGACATTATGGTCAACAATGCCGGCGTCGCCCGCAACCGCGACATCCTGGAGATTTCCGAAGAGGAATTCGACGAAATCATCGGCATCAATCTGAAGGGCGCGTTCTTCGGCGTGCAGGCGGCGGCCAAGCAAATGATCGCGCAGGGCGGCGGTGGGGTCATCATCAACATGTCCTCGGTGAACGCGCTGCTGGCGATCCCGACGCTTGCGACCTACGCCATCTCCAAGGGCGGCATGAAGCAGCTGACCTCGGTCGCCGCGGTCGCGCTCGCCCCGCACAACATCCGCGTCGTCGCGGTCGGGCCGGGCACGATTTTGACCGATATGGTGGCGTCGTCCATCTACACCTCGGAGGATGCCCGCAAGACCGTGATGTCACGCACGCCGGCTGGCCGTGGCGGCGAGCCGAGCGAGGTGGCTTCCGTCGTGGCGTTCCTTGCGAGTGATGACGCGTCTTACATCACCGGGCAGACGATCTATCCGGATGGTGGGCGGTTGATCCTGAACTACACGGTGCCGGTGAAGGAGAAGTAGGGCTTCAAGACTTCACCGCGCCCGACGTCATGCCGTCGATGAACTGACGCTGCAGCAGCACGAAGATCGCAACGATCGGCAGCACGATGGTGACGGCTGCGGCCAGCATCTCGCCCCAGTCGGTCGAATACTGGCCGGTCAGATTGTAGAAGCGCACGATCGCGGTGACGTTGCTGTCGTTCTGCAGGAACGTCACGGCGATGACGAACTCGTTCCAGGCGTTCAGCCCGACGATGATGGCGACCGTGAGCAGCCCGGGCCGCATCATCGGCAGGATCACGTACCAGAAGGTCTGCCACGGCTTTGCGCCGTCAACTTGGGCTGCTTCCTCGAGCGCGACGGGAATCGCGAGCGCGTAGGTGCGCAAGAGGAAAATTGCAAACGGCGAGAACATCGCCGTGTAGATCAGCGCCACCGCGGGGATCGAATTGACCAGCCCGAGCTTCGCGAAGATGAAGTAGAGCGGGTAGAGATAGAGCTGCACGGGCACGGTGATCGTGGCCATGAAGTAGAAGGTGATGAAGCGCCAGAATTTTCCCTTCTGCCGCGCCAGCACATAGGCGCAGGGCGTCGCGGTGACGCACACCATCAGAATGGTCAGGATCGCGACTTCGGCACTGTGCAGCAGGCTCGGGCCAAGCTGGGCGTTGCGCCAGGCGGAGGAAAAATTCTCCCAGTGCAGCTGGGTCGGCAGCGCGAGCGGATTGCTGCCGATCTCGACCGTCGTCTTCAGTGCGTTCATTACGGCAAGCACGATCGGCAGCAGGGAGCTGAACGATGCGATGCCGATCAGCCCGAGGCTGAATGTCCTGCTCCAGCGATCCCCGATCATGTCGATTGCGCGTCGTCGGTGATCTGGAGCCAGAGATAGACGGCGGTGGCACACAGGCCGAACAGGCTCATGACGCAGGCGGCGGCTGCAGCCTGGCCGACATCGCCTTCGAAGAAGGCGTGGCGGTAGGCAAATGTCGCCAGCACCTCGCTGCCATAGGCGGGGCCGCCGCGGGTGACGATGAAGATGAATTCGAAGACCTGGAACGACCAGATCACGGTCAGGATCAGCATCAAGGTCAGCGTCGGGCGGATGCCCGGGATCAGAACGTAGCGGAACAAAGCAAAGAAGCCGGCTCCGTCGAGCCGCGCGGCTTCGATCTGGTCGATGCTGATCTGCCGCATCGCCGACAGGAACACGACCGCGAGAAAGCCCCACCAGTGCCAGATGTCGACCGCGGCGACAGCATAGAGCGAGCGGTCGGGATCGGCGAGGGGATCGGAGATCGAAAAGCCGTGCTCGTTCAACCAGGCGACGACGCCGGTCGCGGGGCTGAAGATCATGCCCTGAAAGATGCGGCCCGTGACTGCGACAGCGATGATGCGCGGCAGGAAGATGATGGACTGGACCACGATGCGCGCCTTCGGCGCCATCAGCAGCGCTGCTGCCATCACGAGCGCGAGGCAGACCGGCACGGTGAGGAAGATCGCCGTCCAGATGAAGTTATTTGTCAGCGCCGACCAGAACACGGGATCGGCGAACATGTTCTGGAAGTTGGCCAGTCCCGCCCACGCCGGCTTTCCGACACCGTCCCACATGAAGAACGCCGCCGTGAATGTCAGCACGGCGGGAACCAGGATGATGCAGACGTTAATCAGGAGCGCTGGAAGCGCGAAGAGCCACATCGTGCGTCAGGCCGTCCGCGGCGGCAGCGGCGGCACCTTGCCTTCCTTTGCTTCCTGGCTGAAGAGCGTCTGCATCCGCGTGAGGTAAGCGTCCGGCGTAATCTTGTTGAGCCAGACCTGCTCGATGCCTTCGATCAGATAGGAGTTGGTGGCGCCGGGCCAGAACGTCCAGGTGGTGAAGCCGTACTGCCCCTTGCTGAACGCTTCGTGCAGATTCGCGATCGTCTTCTCGAATAGATGATAGCCGATGCCCTGGAGCATGTCCGGCGGCAGGTCCTTGACCGGGAGTGCCCATTTGCCGGGCCAGTCGCGGTTCATGGTCTCGTAGAACTTGCGCGTCAGCATGAACTCGAACACTGCGGCTGCGCCTTCCGCATTCTGCGAGTTCTTGGCGATCGACAGCGTCGCGCCGCAGGCGAGATGGACCAGTGATCCAGTGAAGGCCGAGCCGAGGGTCGGCGTCGGCATGACGTCCATCACGGTGTCGGGCTTCGACATGCCGTAGGATTTGGTACCGAACGACCAGGTGCCGCTGAACGCCATCGCCGCCTTGGCGTTGACGACCTGGAGGAAGCTCTGCTCGATGGTCAGCGAGAAGTAGTTCTTGCCGAAATAGCCCTTGTTGTACCACGCCTTTGACAGTTCGACCGCCTCGACGAACGGCGGCGCGGTCCAGGGCAGTTCGCCGGCAAGTGCCTTGCGCACGTTGTCGGGGCCAGCGACGTTGTTGAAGAACACCGTCATCAGCCACTCGTTCACGCCCTTCCAGTCGGCATTGCCGGCGCCGAAGGGGATGATGCCTTTGGCGAGCGCTGCGTCTGCGATCGCCTCCATCTCCTGCCGGTTGGTCGGCTGCTTCCAGCCGTTCTGCTTGAACAGCTCCTTATTGTAGAACAGGTGCATCGACTCGTAGTCGCGCGGCAGCGCGTAGAGCTTGCCGCCGTAGACGCTGGTGTTGAGCAGCGGCGCCAGGAAGCGATCCTTCCACTTGTACTTCTCGGCGAAATCGTCGAGCGGCAGCACCTGGCCGGCATTCGCGATCGCGGTGAGATAGGCGGGACCCGCTGTCTGCACGATGTCCGGGCCGTTACCGGCGACGAGTGCGACCTTCAGGAGGTTGTTGACGGCGGCGCCCTTCACCTCGAGCTGGAGCAGATATTTGTCCTGCGAGGCGTTGAACGCCTCGACCAGATCGTTGCGCAGCGCGGCCTGGCCGTCCGAATTCGCCTGGCCGAACCAGAAAGTCACGACCTTGCGCCCGTCCTCGGCGCGAACGTCGCGCGGCAAGCTAACGGCAAGCGCGGCAGCGGGGATGGCGGCAACAAGCTGGCGTCGGGTCATGGTCATGGCGATGAACCTCGGTTTCCTCAGGTCATTGGCAGTGATTGTTGATTTTCCTTTAGTAATACGTATAACTAAGCCAAATGGCGACGTCAACAACGAGGACGAAGCGGGGGAAGGGGCGCGACAAGCAGGCGCCGGCCCGCCCCACGCAGAAGGATATTGCGCTCGCGGCCGGTGTTTCGCAGGCCGCGGTGTCGCTTGTCCTGAACAAGGCGGAGACGCCGTCCGTTCCGCCTGCGACGCGCACGCGCATCCTCCAGGTCGCGCAGGAGCTCGGCTATCAGCCGAACCATCCGGCGCGGATGCTGCGCAGCGCGCGGACCATGACGTTTGCCTGTGTCATTCCAGATATCACCAACCCGTTCTATCCGGGCCTCGTCCGGGGATTGCAGACGGTCGCGGCGCCGGCTGGTTACGACGTCCTGATCTTCGACACCGACGGGCGGCCGGAAGGCGAGGCCCGCGCCATCGACTGGCTCCTCCAGGGACGGGCCGATGGCGTCGTCGCAACGTTCTTTCATCTAAGGGCGCCCCAGCTCGCCGTGCTCGCGCGTAAGGGCATCCCGCTGGTGCGGCTGGAGAGCCAGCACAAGCCGGACGGACCGCTCGCGATCGACAGCGTCTATATCGACAATGCCGAAGCGGCCGCGGAAATGACGCGGCTTCTGATTGCGCGCGGGCACCGGCGCATCGCGATGATCCAGGCCGAGTTCGGCCCGAGCCAGCGGCGCGCGCAGGGTTACGGCGCGGTGATGCGGGAAGCGGGACTTGCGCCTGATTTCATTACCGACAGCGCCTATTCCGAGGAATCCGGCGCGCGTGCGATGAAGCGGCTGCTCGAAAGAAAGGGCGATCGCCCGACCGCCGTGTTCGGCGCGAGCGACGTGCTGGCGCTCGGTGCGATGGAGGCGGCGCGTGCAGCCGGGCTCTCGATCCCCAGCGACATTGCAATCGCTGGCTTCGACGATATCCCGGTCGCAAAGCTGCTCGGGCTCACCACGGTGCGGCAACCGGAGTTCGATCTCGGCGCGCTTGCGGCGGCGACGCTGGTCAAGCGGTTGCAACCGGGCGGGCTCATGGCTCCGGGCCGGAGCCATGAATTGAAATTCGAGATCATGAAGCGCTCGTCGGTCTGACCCGCGAGCCAAGTAATTGGATATGGGAGTGAACTCGTGACAGCTATTCCTCATGACTACGCGGAGCGGGTCTACGCCGGCGTGCTTGGCAAGCTCATCGGTGTCTACCTCGGCCGGCCCTTCGAGGGCTGGACCTATGAGCGCATCATGAAGGAGCTCGGGCCGATCAACTACTATGTCAACGAGCGTCGTGACGTCGCGTTGCGATCCCATCATCTCGTCGTCACCGACGACGACGTCTCCGGCACTTTTGCGTTTCCCCGCGCGCTTGCCGACAATGGCTATCCGAAGCGTCTCACGTCGAGACAGATCGGGCAAGCCTGGCTGAACTACATTGTCGAGGAGCGCGCCATCCTGTGGTGGGGTGGCATCGGCAATTCCACCGAGCACACCGCCTATCTGCGGCTGAAGTCCGGTATCCCGGCGCCGCAGAGCGGCTCGATCGAGCTGAACGGCACGACCGTAGCCGAGCAGATCGGTGCGCAAATCTTCATCGACGGCTGGGCGATGGTGAGCCCGGGTAATCCGGAGCAGGCCGCTTATCTGGCCGAGCAGGCCGGGCGCGTGAGCCATGATGGTGAATCCGTGCATGCCGCAAAACTGCTCGCGGCGATGGAGGCGCTGGCCTTCGTCGAGCACGACGTGCAGAAGCTGATCGATGTCGGGCTCGGCTTCGTGCCGAAGGACGCGCTGATCCGGCGCGTCGTCAACGACGTCCGGGAATGGCACGCCGGCGACAACGGCAACGACTGGGAACGGACCCGTGCGCTGATCGCCGAACGTTACGGCTACGACAAATTCCTCGGCAATTGCCATGTCGTGCCCAACCACGCGCTGATCATTCTGGCGACGCTCTACGGCGGCAACAGCTTTCAGGAGGCGATGCGCATCGCCAACACGGCCGGCTGGGATACCGACTGCAATGCCGGCAATGTCGGTTGCCTGTTCGGCATCCGCACCGGACTTGCCGGCCTCGACGCCGGGCCGGACTTCCGCACCCCCATCGCCGACCGCATGTACATCTCGACGGCCGATGGTGGCGCTGCGATCTCCGACGCCGTGATCGAGACGCAGTCGCTGGTCGCGGCCGGGCTTGCGCTCGCCGGTGCGCCGGCGCTGGCGGTCGCCAAGGACGGCGCGCGCTTCAACTTCAACTTTCCGGGCAGCCTGCAGGGCTTCCACGTGAAGGGCGGCTCGCCCGCACGGCTCCACGAGGTCGAGCTCAGCAATGTCGCCGGCCACAGCCGCACTGGGGAGCGGAGTCTGGCGATCGACTTCCGCCGTCTGGCGCCCGGACGCGTGGCACGCGTTGCGAGCCCCACCTTCTTCGACAAGGAGGTGTTTACGATGCCGACCTACCAGCTAGTGGCCTGTCCGACGCTGTATTCGGGGCAACGGGTGGAGTGCCGGATTGAATCGGAAGCGGATAGCGGCACAGTGGCGGTGCGACTGTTTTCCAGCGTCTATGACGAGCACGACGAGCTGATCCAGATCTACGGCGATGCGCATGAGCTGACCGGCGGCTGTCACGCCGTGCTGAGCTGGGAGGTCCCGGAGACCCATGCCTATCCAATCTTCGAGATCGGGGTGCAGATCGAAACGCGCGATCCGCTCGGCGTCGATGGCACGCTCTATCTCGACTATCTGACCTGGGGTGGCGCGCCTGACACCGTGCTGAAGCGGCCGGACAACAATCTGAGCACGATGTGGAAGCACGCCTGGGTCAACAATGTCAGCCAGTTCCAGACCCGCTGGGAGGGCCTGCGCGTTACCAATGGCGACGGGCTAGGCTTCATCGCGCAAGGTACGCGCGACTGGAAGGATTATCGCGTAACGTCCGAGATCATGCCGCTGCTGGCGAACGCCTGGGGCCTCGCGGCGCGGGTGCAGGGACGCGAGCGCTATTACGCGCTGATGTTCGACCGTGCCGAGGGCGGCCGCGTCCGTTTGGTCAAGCGCGTGCATGACGAACTCGTGCTCGCCAGCGAACGCTTCGACTGGCAGCTCGACCGGAGATATCGGATTGAGCTGCGCGTGGCCGGAACCGACATCGAAGCCCATGTCGATGGTAAAAAACTCTTCAGCGTTCAGGACACGGGCGATCTCCCATTGACCAGCGGCGCCGTCGCGCTCGTCGTCGACAGCGGATCGATCTCCGCGGAGGAGGTGCGCGTTTCGCCGGCCTAACAGGCCTCACTCCGCCGCGATCGTCATCCCGTAGCCGAGCCGCTTCGAGATGCCGCCGGCGCAGTCGCGCAGGGCATGGGCGATGGGGCTGTCCCATCGTGCATCAAAAGTGCCTTCCGGCCCCATCGCGGTGATCACCAGCGCGACATGGCCGGAATGATCGAACACCGGCGCCGAGAACGCATTGACGCCGGGCAGGGGATCGCCGAGCGCGCGGGCGAGGCCGTGCTTGCGGACCTCCGTGAGCATCTCGGCGACCTTCGCGCCCTTCACCGCGCGCTTCGGGTTGTAGCCGACGCCATGACGGTCGAGGCCACTCTCGAGCGCGGCGTTGATCGTCTTCTCCGGCAGGAACGCCGCAAAGGCGCGGCCGGTCGCGGTTTCCAGCAGCGCCATCACCGAACCGGCACGCATCACGATGTGCACGGGCTGGCCCGGCTCTTCGAGCTGCACCACGGTCGGGCCGTGGGTGCCCCAGACCGCGAGCGAGACGGCATGGCCGATCTGGCTCGCGAGGCCTGCGATCTTCGGACGCGCGATGCGCACGCCGGAGAGGCGGCGCAGGCTGATCAGGCCGAGCTCCAGCGCCAGCGCGCCGATCTCGTAGCGGCCGGTGGTCTCGTCCTGCTCGATCAGCCCGATGCGGGAGAAGCTGGCGAGATAGGGATGCGCCTTGGCCGGCGTCATGCCGGCCTCGCGAGCGAGATCGCGCAGCATCATCGGTTCGCCGCATCTCGCGAGCGCGCGAAGCAATTCTCCGCCGACTTCGATCGACTGGATGCCGCGGCTTTCTCTCTTCATGCGTCTCCTGGCGCGTGGCTTACGCCGCGTTGCGCTTGGCGGCGCTGTCGGCGAGATGACGGCCGGCAATGTAGCCGAAGGTCAGCGCCGGCCCAAGCGTGATGCCGGCACCGGGATAGTTGCCGCCCATGATGCTCGCCATGTCGTTGCCGGCGGCATAGAGCCCGGGAATCACCCGGCCTTCGGCGTCCAGCGCCCGCGCGTTCTCGTCGGTGACGATGCCGGCATAGGTGCCGAGATCGCCAATCACCATCTTGATGGCGTAGAACGGGCCGTTCTTAATCGGCGCGATGCAGGGATTTGGGCCGTGCATGGCGTCGCCCTGGTAGCGGTTATAGGCTTTTGAACCTTTGCCGAAGGCGGCGTCGTGCCCTTGCGGCGCAGTCGCATTGAACTGCCTGACCGTATCGGTAAACGCCGTTGCATCGATGCCGGCCTTCGCCGCCAGCGTCTCCAGCGTGTCGCCACGCATGAGATAGCCGGTATCGAGGTGATGGCCGAGCGGCATCGGGAACGGCGGCACGCAGCCGAGGCCGTATTTGCGCAGCGTCGGGTGATCGCAGACGAGGTACGCGGCGATCTCCTCGCCGGGCTTTGCGGCCTTGATCATGGCCTGGACGAAGTCGTGATAGGAATTGCCCTCATTGGCAAAGCGCCTGCCGTCGCGCATCACCGCGATCACGCCGGGTTTGGCGCGGTCGATGAAATGCGGCATCACGCCGCTCGAACCATCCTTGCGTTTGGTCACCGACACCGGCACCCAGGCCGCCGCGTTCGGCAGGCGATCCTCGACATGTCCGCCGGCGCTTTCGGCAAGGCGCAGGCCGTCGCCGGTGTTGCCGGCCGGCCCGGGCGAAAAATGCTCATGGCCGGTCGGTGCGTGTGGAAACATCCTCTTGCGGCGTTCGACGTCATGCGGGAAGCCGCCGCAGGCGAGCACGACGCCCTGCCGCGCGCGGACGCGCACCTCGCGTCCTTCGCGGGTGACGATGGCGCCGGTCACCGCGCCGTTCTCGACCGTCAGCTCGCGCACCGGCGAGGACAGCCACATCGGAATCTTCAGATCCTGTGCGGATTTTGCGAGGCGCCCGGCCAGCGCGTTGCCGTTGGTCAAGGTCATGCCGCGGCCATAGCGCAGCACGTCCATCAAATGGCGCGACAGCCGCTTTGCGACATAGGCCGCCGAGGTCAGCGACTTCGTCACGCGCATGAAATGGATGATCTCCTTGCCGGAGCCTAACATCATGCCGAACACAGTGAGCTCGGGAAGCGGCATGCCCAGCGTCTTGATCTGGTCGCCGAGCTCGCGGCCGTCGAACGGGCGCGTCACCATGGAGCGGCCGCCCTGCGCGCCGCCCGGCGCTTCGGCGTGATAGTCGGGAAACACCAGCGGCATATCAAAGCGCAGCGCGGTCCTGGTGGTGAAGAAATCGACCGCCTCGGGGCCGGCGCTGAGAAATGCGTCGACGCGTGCGGCATCAAAATTGTTGCCGGCTTCGTGCCGCAAGTAGGTGCGGGCCTGCTCCGGCGTCTCCTCGATGCCGTAGGCCTTCGCCAGCGAGGTGCCGGGGATCCAGAGCCAGCCGCCGGAGCGGGCGGTGGTGCCGCCGAAGCGCGGCTCCTTCTCGACGATCAGCACGTCGAGGCCGCGATAACCCGCGGTGATCGCGGCCGACATGCCGGAGGCACCCGATCCGGCCACGAGCACATCGCACTCGTAAGTCTCAATTGCGTTGCGCTCGTTGCCGGTCACGCGGGCCTCATTTCTTCAGCAGCGGACATTTGGATTCGGAGACCGGGCGGAAGGCGTCCTCACCCTTCACGGTCTTGACGATCTCCAGATAGTCCCACGGCTCCTTGGACTGCTCGGGCGATTTCACCTTGGCGAGATACATGTCGCGGATGACGCGGCCGTCCTCGCGCAATTTGCCGCCATGCACGAAGGTATCCTCGATCGGCAGCTCGCGCATCTTGGCCATGACCTTGGCGGGATCGTCGGTGCCGGCGGCCTTGATGCCCTTCAGATAATGCAGCACCGAACCGTAGACGCCGGTCTGGATCATGGTCGGCATCACCTTGGTGCGCTCGTAGAATTTCTTCGACCAGGCGCGGGTCGCCTCGTCCATGTTCCAGTAGGACGCCGTTGTCATGTAGGTGCCCTGCGCGGCCTTCAGGCCGACCGCATGCACGTCGGTGTCGAACATCAGGAGACCGACCAGCTTCTGGCCGCCCTGCACCAGGCCGAACTCGCCGGACTGCTTGATGGCGTTGTCGGTGTCCTGGCCGGCATTGGCGAACGCCACCACGTCGGCCTTCGAACTCTGCGCCTGGAGCGCAAAGGAGGAGAAGTCGGCTGTGTTGGTCGGATGCTTCACGCCGCCCAGCACCTTGCCGCCCATCTCGTTGATGAACCGCGTGGCGTCCTTTTCGAGCTGCTGGCCGAAGGCATAGTCCGCGGTGATGAAGTACCAGGACTTGCCGCCTTCCTTGATCACGGCGGAGGCCGTCACCTTGGACAGCGCGTAGGTATCGTAGGTGAAGTGCACGGTGTTCGGGCTGCACAGCTCGTCGGTGAGCGAGCTCGCGCCGGGGCCGGAGAGCAGCGCGATCTTGTTGCGTTCGCGCACCATGTTGTGCACGGCGATCGCGATGCCGGAGTTGGGGATGTCGACGACGGCGTCGACCTTGCCGTTGTCGAACCAGCCGCGCACGATCTGCACGCCGACATCGGTCTTCATCTGGTGGTCGGCGCTGATGATCTCGATCGCCTTGCCGAGCACGGTCGGCCCGAACTCCTCGACCGCCATCTTGGCCGCCTCGACCGATCCCGGCCCGCTGTTGTCACGGCCCCAGCTCGACAAATCCGTCAGCACGCCGATCCGCACCGCGTCATCGGAGACTTGCGCGCGCGCCGCCGTGGTCATGGCAGCCGAAGTCATGGCCGCGAGCAAGGTGCAGGCCAAAAGCCCTCTCATCGTCGATCCCTCTCTTATTGGCCGCTTGGCGCGGCTGGTTATTCTGGGGGGGTAAATTAGATATTGGCGAATGAGTTTGTCAATGGCGAATAGCGAGTTCCTTCTGGTGGCAGGGCGCATCTGTTTCGACAATCGTCATTGCGAGCGAAGCGAAGCAATCCAGTCTCTCTCTGTTGAGGGATTCTGGATTGCTTCGTCGCAAGAGCTCCTCGCAATGACGGGTGTGGAGCAGCGGCGTATAAATCTCGCGCAGTTATCCTGTGAGAGCCATCACGCTCGCAGGTTGCAACCGTCCACACGATTAGCCATGATGCCGTCAGGAATCTTTGGGGCAGGGCATGACGGCAGCAACGGGGGTCTCCGCGGCCGCGGAGAGATCGACGACGGCGCATGTGGTGTGGGCAAGCGCGCTCGGCACCGCGATCGAGTGGTACGATTTCCTGATCTACGGCACGGCAGCTGCGCTGGTCTTCAACAAGCTGTTCTTTCCGAGCTTCGATCCCTTCGTCGGAACGCTGGTGGCGTTCTCGACCTATGCGGTCGGCTTCGTGGCGCGTCCGATCGGCGGCGCGATCATCGGGCATTACGGCGACCGGCTCGGCCGCAAGACCATGCTGGTCGCGACCATGATCGCGATGGGGCTCGGCACCTTCCTGATCGGCTGCCTGCCGACTTACAGCCAGATCGGCGTCTGGGCGCCGATCCTGCTCATCATCCTGCGCTTCGTCCAGGGCATTGGGCTCGGGGGCGAATGGAGCGGCGCTGTCGTCATGGTGATCGAGCACGCCGGTGATCGGCGCGGCTTCTACGGCAGTCTGGTGCAGATCGGCTTTCCGGTCGGCGTCGCCGCCTCGACCGGTATCTTCGCCCTGATGACGCAACTGCCCGAGGCCGACTTTTTGAGTTGGGGCTGGCGCGTGCCGTTCCTGATCAGCATCCTGCTCGTCGGCGTCGGCTTCATCGTGCGGCTCAAGCTCGCGGAAACGCCGCATTTCAAGGAAGTCGTCGAGCGCAAGGAAGTGCTGGCGCAGCCGGTGCTGGAGGTGCTGCGCCGCGACTGGCGCAGTTTTCTGCTCGCGATCGGCATCACGGTGTCGGAGGTCGGGCTCGCCTATCTCCTCACCGTCTTCACCGTGGTCTATGCGACGACGAAACTCGGCCTGCCTCGCCAGGTGATCCTGAACGCGGTGGTCTATGCCGCGCTCGTCGAGTTCGCGACGCTGCCGCTCGCCGGCTGGCTCTCCGATATCTTCGGCCGCAGGGCGCTGTATCTCGCCGGCGGGGTGTTCTCGGTGGCGCTGGCGTTTCCGCTGTTCTGGTTCCTCGACACCAGGGAGCCGGCGCTGATCACGTTCGCGCTCGTCGTCACGATGACGCTGACGCACGCGCTGCTGTTCGGGCCGAAGGCGGCGTTCATGCCGGAGCTGTTCCGCACCCAGGTCCGATACAGCGGCGCATCGCTCGGCGCCAACGTCGCGGCCGCGCTCAGCGGCGGCTTCTCGCCGCTGATTGCGACCGCACTGCTCGCATGGGCCGGCTCGTACTGGGCGGTGTCGGTCTACATCATCGCGCTGTCGGTCATCACGATCATCGCGACGCTGATGGCGCCGGAGACGGCGCGCGACGCGCTGAAGCCGTAAGCGCGGTCACCGGCAGGCGGGGTTTGCTGCGTCCGGAAACGCCAGGAAGGTGACGGTCGTCGGAACCAGCCGGATCGCTCCTGCAGGTGTTCCGCGCGGCTCAAGTCGGGGCAGTTCGTCGTCGGCACTCAGCGCGAGCGTCTTGCCGTTCAGCTGAACTGTCGCGTCTTGCAGCCGCCTCGCATGTATCGTGTAACGCTCGGCGGGGTGTGACAGCGTCAGGGTCGACGATGCGTGCCGCGACGCGTTGATTGCGAGCACGGATACGGCGCCCCGCATGCCCGGATGGCAATGCGCGTAGAGATGGAGATCTGGCGCGGCGACCGGGTTCGCGTCGAGCACGATCGTTCCCATCAGCCGATGCCAGAGCAGCGCGGCCCAGTAGTTCGGCCGCGGACGGAACGTTCCCTCGTCGAGCAGGCCGTAGTCGCTGGCGGCCAGCGTGTTGTGCATCACCACCTGGACGCCGGCCCTCGCCAGGCGTCCGTGCTGGTCGAGATAGCGGAATGTGTCGAGAAACGTCTTGTCCGATGGATTGCCGCCGCAGGCGGCGTTTGCCGTCTCCGTCAGCCAGATCGGCTTGCCCGGCTCGAATGCGTCGCGCAGGGCGCGGTAGGTCGCGAACGTCGCGTCGGTGCGTGCCAGCCAGTCCGAGGAGAGCGCCAGCGCCGGATCGTCGCGGCCGCCGCAGCGCGGCGAGAGCGTGTTGTAGTGATGATAGGAGAAGCGATCGATGGCGGGGGCGGATGCGGCGAGCAGATCGTGCGTGGTGATGCCCGACCCGGATGGCGACGGCGCGTCGCCGGTTGAACCTGGACCGACGATCAGCGTCTCGGGCGCCGCGCGTTGCATCCATTCGCGAAAGATCCTGAAGTCCCGGCCATAAGCGGCCGCATCATATCCCGGCGGCGCGCCGTTCGTCGCCGCAAGCGTCGGCTCGTTCATAAATTCCACCGCCGCGATGTGGCCACCCAGCGAACGCGTCGTGTCGATCAGGCGCTGCGCCTGATCGGTCTTCCACGCGCCATCCGCATCGCGGCTACCCGGACTGATCGCGAAGGAGGTGACGATCTCCGCGTCGACGGCTCGGGCGAAGTCGATCACGCCACGCCACTGTTGACGGCTGAGCACAGAGTCGAATCCCGGCGGGGGCTTGGCCGGTGCATGGTCCGTGTCGGCAACGAACGTGGCATTGGCCCAGGTGCCGCTCACGCGCAGATAGGCCGGCGCCAAAGCGGCGGCGAGCTTGCGCAGCCGCGCATTGGCAAGATCGATCGGCGGCCTCTCGCCGTAACGATCCCGCTCATCGAGCGCGCGCATTGGTCGCGGATAAGGCTTCCAGAACCGGCCGCCGGTCACCTCCACCATTTCGATATTGTAGGATTGAAAGCGCGCATCGATCGTCCCGATCGCCTTCAGCTCGGCGGGTGCGATGGAGGCGCCGCCGGCGTGCGCCGCGTCTAACGTTGTGGCAGCGAGCAGGCTCATCAGAAGCATCTGCGGCCGAAGCAGCCCGAAGGCCGACTTGATCCGCGACACGGTCATCTGGTCCGCGGCGCAGCGGCGATGGATTTTCCTCCCGGCCGGCCCTTGCGCACCGAATTCCAGAAATTCTCGGCCGCCCGGGTCATGCGGGCCCGCGTGCGGAACAGCGAGACGCTGATCGGAATGTCCCAATCCGCGCCGCCGGCGCGCAACAGGCGGCCGCTGTCGAGATCGGCGCGGACGAGGCTCATCGGAGCCCACGTCACGCCGCGCCCTTCGCGCGCCATGTCGACCAGCAGCATGACCGGCGCGGCGAAGCCGGGCGCTAGCCACGCCGTCGAATCCTTCGCGGCCAGGAACGAGGTGACGAGCCGCCCCACGCCCGAGCCGGGGTGATAGGCGAGATAGGGCAGCGGCGCGCCCGATGCGCCGGGCAGGGCGTAACGAGGCTGTGCCTTTCTGCTGCTGCGTCCACCGCGGCCCGGTTTTGCGGCCGGCGCGCTGATCGGGATCAGCACGTCGGTCGCGAGATCGACGCGCTGGAAGCGGTCCATGTCGAGCCGGCTCACCAGCGTCGGATGGTAATGCGCCAGCATGAAATGCGCTTGCGCGTCCAGAAGTAGCTTCTCGCAGCCGGCGAAATTCGAAGCGACGAGCTGAACGGCCGAGTCGGCCCGCGCGCTGTCGGAGTTGCGGATCCATTCCGGAAAGAAGGTCTGCGACAGTGAATGCGTGGCCGCGAAGGTGATGGTCTCGGCCTTCAGCCGCGCCATTTCGAGCGCTTCCTCACGTCCGACCAGGACCCGGCGCAGCACGTCCTCCGCGACGGGGCGGAAACTCTCGCCGGCCGGCGTCAGCGTGATCGTGTGGGTCGAACGTTCGAACAGCGGCGTGCCCAGCCACTCCTCGAGCGACCTGATGCGGCGGCTCAGCGCCGGCTGGGTCACATGCCGTCGCTGGGCGGCGCGCGAGAACCCGCCTTCCTCGGCGATGGCAAGGAAATCCTCCAGCCAGACCAGGTCCATGATGCGCCTCAAATCATACCGATACGGCATTAGCGCCTGACACGCCGCTGGTCCAATGTAAACGGCATCGCAAGACAAGAACAAAGCGCCACCTTCGCATGGCGCGACGATGCCGTTGGAGGAAGCAAATTGCAGATCGCCGCAACGCCGCTGTCTGAGCCCATATCGACTGAGCCGATGTCGCGCCCGGTTTCCGAACGCCGCCGCAAGCCGCTCTGGCGCGAGCAATATGTCCTGGTCGTCGCCGGCGCCGCGCTCGGCGCACTGTTCGGCTTCCTGCTTCCGACCGTCGCCGTCGACTTCAAGCCGCTCGGCGATGCCTTCATCTCGCTGATCAAGATGACGATCGCGCCGCTGATCTTCCTGGTGGTGGTCACCGGCATCGCGCAGGTCGGCGACATGAAGGCGGTGGGCCGCATCGGGCTCAAGGCCTTCGCTTATTTCGAGGCGGTGACGACCGTCTGTCTGTTGATCAGTTTTGTGGTGGTGCGCTGGGTGCAGCCCGGCGCGGGCGTGGCGCATGCCACGGCGCAGCAGGCGGAGACCGTCGCGCGCTATTCGCAGGCCCATGTCGGGTCGCTGTCAGCCTACATCCAGCACATGATCCCGGAGAGTTTTGTCGGCGCGTTCGCGGCCGGCGACGTGCTCCAGGTGCTCGTGCTCGCGCTTCTTTGCGGCATCGGCCTGCTGCTGCTCGGCGAAAAGGCCGCGCCGCTTCGGACGGGCCTCGAGCGCGTGACCGAGCTGGTGTTCAGCGTCGTTCACGTCGTGGTGGCGCTGGCCCCGATCGGAGCGTTCGGTGCCATGGCTTTCACCGTGGCGAAGTTCGGCGCCGCCACCCTCTATGCGCTGGCGCTATTGGTCGGCACCGCGTGGGCGATGATGGCGTTCTTCATCTTCGTCATTCTTGGCACGATCTGTCGCCTCGCCGGTATTCGCCTGATGGATTTGCTGCGGCTGCTGCGGAACGAACTGCTGGTCGTGCTCGGCACCTCCTCGTCGGAGACTGCCATCCCCGGCATGATGGAGAAGCTGCCGAAGGCGGGTGTGGGGCGGGCAGTCGCTGGCCTCGTCATTCCCTCCGGCTATTCCTTCAATCTCGATGGTGTCGCGCTGACGCTGCCGCTCTCCACGATGTTCGTCGCCCAGGTCTACGGCATCGAATTGTCGGCCGGCCAGCAATTGAGCCTGTTCGTGGTGATGCTGTTCACCAGCAAAGGCGCCGCGGGCGTCACCGGCGGCGCTTTCGCCGCGCTCGCCGCGACGGTGATCGCCGCGGGGTTGCCGGCGGAGGGACTGGCGCTGCTGCTCGGCATCGACCGCTTCATGTCGCTGGCGCGCTCGATCACCAACACCATCGGCAATGCCGTCGCCGCGATCGTGGTCGCGAAATGGGACGGAGAATTCAACCGGGAGGACTGGGCTCAGTCCACCGCTCAACTCCAACAAGCGAAGTAAGGATCCAAGGCTTTCAATATGGCTACCAACACCAACGAACTGCCCGTCATTGCGCTGACCCCTGGCGACTGTACCGGCATTGGCCCCGAGCAGATCGCGCGCATCCTCTCCGACGACCGGCTCGCTGACGCAGCCCGCCTCGTCGTGATCGGTGACGCCCGCGTGCTAGAGATGGGCATGGCGCATGCCGGGGTGAATCTGAAGGTCGAGCGGATCGCTTCGCCCAAGGCGGCCAATTGGGGCCGCGGCACGGTGCAGCTCGTCGACCTCGGCAACACCGATCCCGCCAAATTCCCGATCGGCAAAGCCAGCGCCGAGTCCGGCCGGCTGACCGGCGAGACGCTGTCGCGCGCGATCGACTTCGCCAAGGCGGGCGAGGTCGACGCGATCACGTTTGCGCCGCTCAACAAGCGCGCGATGTTCGACGGCGGCTGGAAGTTCCCCGACGAGCACAAGATGTTCGCGAGCCTGCTCGGCCACAAGACTTACTTCTCCGAGATGAACGTGCTCGACGGCCAGTGGATGTCGCGCGTCACCGGGCATCAGTCGCTGCGTGAGGCGCTCGACGGCATCAATCCGGAGAGCATCACCGACTCGATCGAGCTGGTCGACCGCATGATGCGGAGGGCTGGCGTCGCCAGGCCGCGCATCGCGGTCGCCGCGCTCAATCCGCATGCCGGCGAGAACGGCCTGTTCGGCCGCGACGAGATCGAGATGATCCGACCGACCGTCGAAGCCGCCGCGAAGCGCGGCATTGCCTGCACTGGGCCATATCCCGCCGACACTGTCTACGTCCGCGCCTTCGCGGGCGAGTTCGACAGCGTGGTCGCGATGTATCACGACCAGGGCCAGATCGCGACCAAGCTGCGCGGCTTCAACCGCGGCGTCACCGTCACCGCGGGTCTCGAGACCGTCTTCACTACGCCATCGCATGGCACCGCGTTCGACATCGTCGGCACGGGCGTCGCCAAGACCGGCGCGCTCGAAAGCGCGGTGCGGCTCGCGGCACAACTGGTATCGATCAAGGTCAAGGAGGCTGCCCATGCAAACTGATCGCAGGACTCTGCTTCAGGTGGCGGCCGCGCTGCCACTCGCAACCGTTGGCGCCAACGCCGCCTTCGCGCAGACGCCGGCCGCAACGTCCGCCGCGGCGCCACCCAAGGAGGTGACGCGTGCGCTGGCGCATTATCTCGTGACCGCGAGTTATGACGACCTGCCGGCCAATGTGCGCAAGGAAGGCGTGCGCACGCTGCTGAACTGGGTCGGCGTCGCCATCGGCGGATCGCATCACGAGACGGTCGATATCGCGGTCTCCGCGCTCGGTCCGTTCTCCGGGCCGCAGCAAGCCTCGCTGTTCGGGCGGCGCGAGCGGTTCGACATCATGAACGCGGCCTTCATCAACGGTGTGTCGAGCCATATCTTCGACTATGACGACACCCACCTGAAGACGATCATCCATCCTGCCGGTCCCGTGGCCTCGGCCATTCTCGCGCTGTCGGAAATGCAGCCGGTATCGGGCAAGGATTTCCTGAACGCGCTGGTGCTCGGCGTCGAGACCGAGTGCCGGATCGGCAACTCGGTCTATCCGAACCATTACGATGTCGGCTGGCACATCACCGGCACCGCCGGTGTGTTCGGCTCGGCCGCGGCCGTCGGCAAGCTGTTGAAGCTGAACGAGCAGCAGATGACGTGGGCGCTCGGCCTTGCCGCCTCGCAGCCGGTGGGCCTGCGCGAATCCTTCGGCTCGATGAACAAGAGCTTCAATCCAGGCCGTGCCGCATCAAGCGGCATTTTCGCGGCGATCCTGGCCTCGAAGAATTTCACCTCGTCCGACGCCATGATCGAGGCCAAGCGCGGCTGGGCCAACACGATCAGCACCAAGCAGGACTACAACGAGATCCTGGGCGACCTCGGCAAACGCTATGAGGCCGCGCTCAATACCTACAAGCCATTCGCCTGCGGCATCGTCATGCACCCGGCGATCGACGCCGCGATCCAGCTCCGCAACGAGAGCAAGGTGACTGCGGACCAGATCGAGCGCGTCGACCTCAAGGTCCATCCGCTGGTGCTGGAACTCACCGGCAAGAAGACGCCGAAGGCGGGCCTCGAAGGCAAGTTCAGCATCTATCACGCGGTCGCGGTGGCCATCGTCGAGGGCGCCGGCGGTGAGAAGCAGTTCAGTGACCGGGCCGTAACCGATCCGACCGTCGTCGCGCTGCGTGGCAAGGTGAACCCGGTCACAACATCAGGCATCAAGCCGGAGCAGGTCGATCTCACCATCGTGCTCAAGGACGGCCGCAAGCTCAACCGCTACATCGAGCATGCGATCGGCAGCGTCGAGGTGCCGATGACGGACAAGCAGCTCGAAACCAAATTCTCGGACCTTGCAGAGGGTATCATCCCTGCTGCGACGATCCGGCGCGTGATGGACGCCTGCTGGAATGTCGAGAACCTGCCGAACGCGGCGGAGATCGCAAGGATGTCGGTCGCAACCTGACCGCGGAGGAGAACAGCATGCCGTCACGCCGCCGTTTCCTGCAGTCCGCCGGTTCGGTTGCCGCCCTGGCCGCGACCGGTGGCCGTGCGGCTCTCGCCGAAGGTCCGGGCGTGACGGAGCGCCTTGCCCGCTACATGGTCGTCGCGCGCGATCAGGAACTGCCCGCACAAGTCATGCTCGAATGCAAGCATCGCATTCTCGACACGCTCGGTGCGATGGTGTCGGGCTCGCGCATGCGGCCGGGCGAGATGGCATTGAAATATATTCACACGCTCGGCGGTGATGAGCAGGCATCCGTGATCGGTTCCGATTTCCGCACCACGGCGGTCAACGCGGCATTGGCCAACGCCATGTGTGCGCATGCCGACGAGACCGACGATTTCGAGCCCGTCACCAAGGCGCATCCGGGATGCTCGGTCGTGCCCGCCGCCCTCGCGATTGGTGAGCGCGAGCATCGCAGTGGGCAGGATTTCATTCGCGCCGTTACGCTCGGCTACGACCTGACCTGCCGCCTGCTGATGGCGCTGGGTCCGGATCTCGTCCGCGGTACGCACCGGAGCGCAGAGGGGACGTCATCGACCTTCGGCGCGCTTGGTGCCGCCGCCTCGCTGGCGCTGTTAGATGAGAAGGGAATGCGTTACGCGATCTCCTATTCGTCGCAGCAGGTCTCCGGCCTCTGGAGCTGGGTGAAGGACCACGACCACATCGAGAAAGCGTTCGACTTCGCCGGCATGGGGGCCCGCAACGGAGTGATGGCCGTCGACATGGTGAAGAATGGCTTAACAGGCGTCGACGACGTGCTCGACGGCACGCATAATCTCTTCATTGCACTGTCGAGCGATCCGAAGCCGGAAGAGATGGTGAAAGAGCTTGGCAGTCGCTTCTACGTCACGGAGACCGCAATCAAGACCTTCTCGGTCGGCTATCCCATCCAGTCGCCGCTGGATGCGATGCTGACGCTGCGCAAGCAGCACAGCCTCACGCCAGATAATGTGCGTAGCATCCTGGTCAAGCTGCCGACCGATGCGATGGGAATTGTGGGCGAGAGCGCGATGCCAGACGTCAACTGCCAGCATCTCGTCGCTGTCGCGCTGGTCAAGGGCGCCGTGTCGTTCAACGACAGTCACAACGTCGCGCTGATGCACGATCCGAAAATCCTGGAGCAGCGCGCCAAGGTGACGCTGGCCGGCGACAAGGCACTGATGGACCCGGCAGCGCCGCGCGGCGCTGTCGTCGAGGTGACATTGACCGATGGCAAGAAGGTCGAGCACTTCACGAAGTATCCGCCGGGCACCAAGGAGAATCCGCTGAGCACGGAAGCAGTGGCGGCCAAGACGCGGGATCTGATTGCACCGGTATTGGGCAGTGACAGGGCCGAGAAGCTGATCGACCAGATCGGCAATCTCGAACGGCTTGACGACGTCGGCAAGTTGAGGCCATTGCTGACGGCGTGATGAATCAATCAACAACAAGACAAACATCAAGGAAGTGCCCATGCGCGGGGTTATGCGACGCACCTTTCTGGCCGCCTGTGCGGCCGTTCTGTTCTCCGGCTTCGCGGTAGCGCAGGATTATCCCTCCCGACCCGTCAAGATCATCGTGCCGTTCCCGGCCGGCGGGTCCAACGACATCATCGCCCGTATCGTCGCGCAGAAGCTGACCGAACGGAACGGCCAGACCTTCCTGGTGGAGAACCGCGGCGGCGCCGGCGGCAATATCGGCGCCGAGACGGTCGCGAGCGCAGAGCCCGATGGCTACACCCTGCTGCTGACCGCGCCGCCTCCGCTGACGATCAACGGCTCCCTCTACAAAAAGCTGCCGTTCGATCCGGCCAAGGCGTTTGCGCCGGTGGCGCTGATCGCCTCGGTGCCGATTGTGCTGGTGGTCAATCCGTCGGTGCAGGCGAAGAATGTCGGCGAGCTGATCGCGCTCGCCAAGGCCAAGCCCGGCTCGCTGAATTTCGGCTCGTCCGGCATCGGCTCGACCAATCATCTGGCGGGCGAACTGCTCAAGAGCATGGCCGGCGTGGACATCGTGCACGTGCCCTATCGTGGCGCGGCGCCGGCGATGAACGACCTGCTCGCGGGCCAGATCCCCTTCATGTTCGACAACATGCCGGCGGTGCTGCCGCAGGTGCAGGGCAAGGCCATCAATGCGATCGCGGTCGCAGGCGCCAAGCGTGCGGAAGCACTGCCCGACGTGCCGACGGTGGCTGACACCATTCCCGGCTTCGAGGCTTCGTCCTGGTTCGGACTGGTGGCGCCGGCCAAGACGCCTGCGCCCGCGCTCGCCAAGCTGAGCGGCGAGCTCGAGACCATTCTGAAGATGCCGGATGTCAAGAAGCGGCTCGCTGAACTCGGGGCCGAGCCCGGCACCGTTTTCGGCGACGCATTCGGTCAATTCATGACGGACGAAACCGCAAAATGGGGCAAGCTCGTCAAGGCCTCCGGCGCCACGGTTGATTAGCGAGTTGGGGTAGCGTCATGGATCTCAATCTGGGCAGCAAGGTTGCCGTCGTGACCGGCGGCAGCATCGGTATCGGCCGTGCCATTGCCGCCGAGCTTTCGCGCGAGCAGGCGCATGTCGTCATCGTCGCGCGCGACGCGGAGCGCCTTGCCGCGTCGGCGCAGGAGATGTCGCGGGATACGGGCCGGCGCGTGATCGCCTGTGCCGGCGACATGACCAAGCCCGACGACATCGCCCGCGCGATGGCCACCGCGCGCGAAGCCTTCGGCCGCATCGATATCCTCGTCAACAACGCCGGCGCCTCTCCGATGGGCCGGATCGCGGAGACGCCGGATGCGACCTGGGCCAAGTCGATCGAGCTAAAACTGCTCGGCTACATGCGCTGTGCGCGCAATGTCTTGCCTGAAATGCGCGACCGCCGCTGGGGCCGCGTCATCAACATCATCGGCCGCAGCGGCCACCAGCCGCGCGCGGCCTATATGGCGGGCGGCGCGGTCAACGCGGCGCTGCTCAACTTCACGCTGGCGCTCGCCGAGGAATGCGCGCCCGACAATGTGCTGGTCACCGGCGTCAATCCCGGACCGGTGCAGACCGATCGTTGGGACAGCCTCATCTCTCAAGGTGCGGCGATCGCCGGGCAAGATCAGGGCGCGACCAATGCTGCGGCGATCGCCTCGGTTCCGCTCGGCCGCGTCGGGCAGCCGCACGAGGTGTCCGGCATCGTCGCGTTCCTCTGTTCAGACCGCGCGTCCTTCATTACTGGTACCTGCATCAATGTCGATGGCGGCGGAACGAGGTGTATCTGATGGGTAGCGAACTGCGGAAGATCGGTGTCAGCGAGGATTGCGAGCTTGCGGTTCGCATCGATGATTATCTGCTGCCATGGGACGTCAAACCGCCGGTCGTGATGCTGCACGGGCTCGCCGAGAGCGGCGAGGCGTTCCGGCGCTGGGTGCCGTATTTCGCCACGCATCACCTCGTGGTGCGGCCTGACCTGCGCGGCTATGGCGATTCGACACCGATGCAGGGCGACTATGTCTACCGCTTCGCAGGCCTTGGCGACGACATCATCCGGATGCTGGACGTGCTGAAGCTCGATCGCGTTTCCCTGGTTGGCGGCAAGATCGGCGGCACCCTGGCGATGCACCTGACCGCAAAACACCCGGATCGCGTGATCGCAGTCGCCGCGGTCGGTGCGCCGGCCTCGCTCACCTCGTTCAACGAGCGGGCGCCGACCTGGCGCAAGCAGATCCGCGAGCAGGGCGTCGAGCCCTGGGTGCGCGAGACCACCGCAGGCCGACTCGGCTCGTCGCTGCCGCCGCCGGCGCTGGACTGGTGGATCAAGCTGATGTCGAAGACCAAGGCTTCGACGCTGGAGGCATTCCTACAGATGGTGCCGACGGTCGACGTCACCGGCGAGCTTCCGTCCATCAAGCGTCCGACGCTGGTGATCACCACGACCGGCTCCGGTCTTGGCGACGTCACCTCCGTGAAGGCATGGCAGGAGACGATTCCGGGCTCGAAGCTGGAAGTGCTGCCGGGCGATTCCTATCACGTCGCCGCGACTGACCCGGACGCATGCGCGCAAAAAGTTCGCGCGTTCTTCGATCGCGTCGCGACTTAAGACGTACAGGGCGGGCCATTGGCCCGCCCTGCATTTGGCTCTAAGACTACCGTTCGACAAGAAACGGCAAATATCAGGGAGTGAAGCCATGACAAAAACCACGCGACGCAGCGTGCTCACTGCCGCGGCCGCGATGACAGCGGCAGGCCTTACTGAGGCGACGCCGGCTGCGGCGCAGGCCGCACCCAAGCCGATCTTCCCGGTGCCGATGGTTTCGATCCCGATCGTCGGCGAAACGAGTGTGTTCCAGGTTCGCCGCATCTACTGCATCGGCCGCAACTATGCCGCGCACGCGATCGAGCGCGGCTCGGATCCGAACCGCGAGCCACCCTTCTTCTTCCAGAAGCCGACCGACGCGATCCAGAACGTCGCGGTCGGCCAGGTCGCCGACCATCCCTATCCGTCGCTGACCAAGAACTATCATCACGAGGTCGAGCTGGTCGCCGCGCTGAAATCCGGCGGCACCAACATCCCAGCCGACAAGGCACTCGACCATGTCTATGGCTACGCGCTCGGCCTCGACATGACCCGGCGCGATCTCCAGAACGGCATGGCCGCGGAGAAGAAGCCCTGGGAGATCGGCAAGAGCTTTGACCACGCCGCGGTGATCGGGCCGATCCATCCGGCCAGCAAGACCGGCCATTTCGAGAAGGGCGCCATCTCGCTCGCGATCAACGGCACCGTCAAGCAGAACTCGGATCTCAGCAAGATGATCTGGAGCGTCGCCGAGCAGATCGCAAAGCTCTCCGAAGCGTTCGACCTGAAGGCCGGCGACATCATCTATTCCGGCACGCCGGAGAATGTCGGCCCGGTGGTGAAGGGCGACGTGCTCTTGTGCAAGCTCGAGGGCCTGCCTGATATGTCGATCAAGATCGTGTAGTTCTTTACCTCTCCCCGTAAGAACGGGGCGAGGGAGCGCATCGTCAGCTTGTCGACGGATTGTCCAATCTTGGAGGCGCTAAATGTTGCGGCGTGGTCTGATTGCTGCGTTGGGCTTGGTCTTCATTATGACCTCCATTCCCAGCTTGAAAGCCGAAGGCCCCGTCGACATCGCGCCGACGGGAGCGCTCCGCGTGGCCGTGGCCGTCGGCCCAGCCGCGTCGGCCTTCTGGACGACGCGCGATCCTTCCACCGGAAAGCCGCGCGGCGTCACCGTCGAGCTCGCCAAGGCCGCCGCCGACAAGCTGCACGTTCCGCTCCAGCTCATCGAATATCAGAGCTCCGACGAGATCGCGGCCGCTGGCAGTAAGGACGTCTGGGATCTCTCCTTCATGCCGGCGGACGTCAAGCGCGAGGCGTTCGTGGACCAGGGTCCAGCTTACGTCGCCTATATGAGCGGCTATCTCATCCGCGCCGGATCGGTCATCCGCTCGGTTGCGGATGTCGATCGCGCCGGCATGCGGGTTGGTTGCATCGAAGGGACATCGACGTCACGCACGGTCGAGAAATCGCTAAAACAGGCGAAGCTGACAAAGTTCGTGAAGCCCGAAGAGGCGGCCGAATTGATCGGCAAGGGGCAGCTCGATGCTCTGGCGATGGGCATGGGAGCTCTGGAAGACCTTTCGCGAAAGCTGCCCGGGACCAAGGTGCTGGATGAGGTGATCCAGTCGACCGGCGTGGTCGTGGTTGTTCCCAAGGGCAAGGCCGTGGCGAAGGCCTGGGCGGCGCGCTTCCTGGATGAAGCCAAGATAGACGGCACCGTGCGTCGTGCGCTCGATGGTAACGGATTCACCAGCGACAAGATCGCGCCGTGATCTGGCCCCGCTGGAACCACGAGTGGCGGCGGAGGTCTTTGAATTGCCGGAGTTCCATCGGTCATTGCCCCGTGTTGGGCAACGAACAAACCTCGTGCGGCCATATTTGAGTAAGAGTGATCTCCCGAGAGGGAGGCGCTCCGATGAAGAAAGTTTTGATCACTGCGGTCGTGCTGCTGGCTGGCGTGCCTGCGAGCGCCGTTGCGCAGGAGCGCGCTGGTGCTGCGGCGATAGGCGCCGTGTCCGGGGCCGTCGTGCTCGGTCCGGTCGGTGCGGTCGCGGGTGCAGTGATTGGCTATACCGCCGGTCCTTCAATCGCGAGGTCATGGGGCGTGAGAGGTTCGCGGTCGGCAAGACACCAGCAGCCGCCACGCCGCGAGGCGTACCGCGCAGCCGCGACCGGCGCTCCGCCGCGCGCGCGTGAGGCGATGAATGCTAACGGCCAGATCAGAGCTGCCAGCAATCCGCCGGCTCAAGCCACGCCCCCGGTGCAGCCAGTTCAAGCTGCCCCGGCTCCGCCGGCGGAGACTTCGACCCCGCCCGTTCAGGGACTCGAATGAGGCTCCGGCTTTAGGCCGCGGTCGTCTTCGGCCGCAGCCGGTCGACGGTCCGTGCGATCAGCGCGGCCACCTCCGGCACTTTTGGACCAATGCGAAATTCCGGCCCTGCGACGACGACCGAGAGCCGGCGGTCACCGATCGGCAGCGGGATCGCCGCGCCGGCGAGGTCGCGGCTGTAATCGGCGAAGCTCTGGCAATAGCCGCGCGCGATCGAATTGCGCAGCTCGATCTCGACCGCCTCGATGCTGATCGGCGTCGAGGGCCCGTATTGCTTGAACTCGATCTTGCGATAGACGGAGTCGCGCTCTTCCTGCGAATATTGCAGCAGCAGGGCGCGGCCGCTGGCGGTGGCGTGGATCGGCACGCGGTGGCCGATGGTCGCGAAATAGCGGATCGCGGCCTGGGATTCGACGACGTCGATGAACACCGCCATCACGCCGGCCGGCGCCACGATCGATGCGGTCTCGCCCGTCTCGGCGGAGAGATCTGCGATCAGCTGATGCGTCCACGGCGGCAGCGGCTCGACCTCGGAGATCATCCGTGCCATCGCCAGCCAGCGCGGCGTCGGATAGAATCCGGCGCGCGGCCGCGGTTCATAGAGGTAGCCCTTCTCGGACAGCGTCGCGAGCAGGTTGAAGGTCGACGAGCGCGGCCAGCCGAAATGATCGGCGATCTCGGCAAGCGTCGCCGGCTTCCTCGTTTGCGCGAAGAATTCCATGATCTCCAGGACGTTTGCGGCTTGGCGAACGATCATGGTGGCGGCGTTCCGATCTAGGTCTGGCCGAGGATCTTCTTCGCGGCGCGAAGATGCGGCTTGTCGATCATCTGGCCGTCGAGCCGCAGCGTGCCGGAGTTCGGATTGCTCGCGAATGCCGCGATCACTTTTTCCGCCCAGGTGCGCTCAGCCTCGGTCGGCTCGAATGCCGCGTTGACGACGTCGACATGTTTCGGATGGATCAGCGCCTTCGCCGAAAAGCCGTCGCGCCGCGCCGCCCGCGTTTCCTGCTCGAGGCCGGCGAGGTTGTCGATGTCGGTATAGACGGTGTCGATCGGCGCGACTTCGGCCGCGGCCGCCGCCATCAGGCAGAGATCGCGCGCGAGCCGATAGGGGCTGTGGAACACGCCGCCCGAGGCTTTCTCGGTGGCGCCGAGCGAGGCCGAGAGATCTTCCGCACCCCACATCAATCCGGCGAGGCGAGGAGAGCAGCCCTTGTAGCTGCCAAGCCCGAAGATCGAGCTGGCCGTCTCCGTCGCGACACAGACGATGCGGGTCGCGCCGACCGTGATGCCGGCCGCGGCTTCCAAGGCTTCGAGCCAGGTTGCAACCTGGCGCACGTCATCGCCGCCTTGCGATTTCGGCAGCACGATGCCGTCGGGCTTGCCGGGCATGACCGCGGCGAGATCGGTGAGCGTCAGGCCGGTATCGAGCGCGTTGACGCGGACATAGAGCTGATGCGGGCCGGGGCGGCCCTTCAGCATCGCAAGCGTCAGCCCGCGCGCTTCCGGCTTCTTCTCCGTGACGACGGAATCCTCGAGATCGATGATCAGCGCGTCGGCCTTGCCTTCGCTCGCCTTCTCGAATTTGCGCGGGGAATCCCCCGGCACGAACAGCATCGAACGCATCAGACCGGCCTCTTGTGCATCATCGCCATGCGGCGGCATTTGCCGACGATCTCGTCGTTCTGGTTCAAGGCGTGGTGCTCGAACTCGACGATACCCGCTCTCGGGCGCGATTTGGATTCCCTCAACGAAAGCACCTTCGTCGT
Source organism: Bradyrhizobium sp. 61 (assembly GCF_023073075.1). Classification (NCBI taxonomy): domain Bacteria; kingdom Pseudomonadati; phylum Pseudomonadota; class Alphaproteobacteria; order Hyphomicrobiales; family Nitrobacteraceae; genus Bradyrhizobium; species Bradyrhizobium sp. 61. Next base: position 557,074 of record NZ_JADPIU010000052.1, read on the forward strand.
CGCCCGCAAGGTGTCGCCATGGAAGACCGGTTTTGGGAACGTGACGTCGGTCATGCCGAGATTGGCAACGGTGGTCCCCATGGTCGTATCATAGACCGTCATGCCGATCATGATGCCGAGGGTGTAAAGGCTGTTGAAAATGCGCTGGCCGAACTCGGTCTTTTCAGCGAAATGCGCGTCGATATGCAGCGGCTGCGGGTTGAGCGTCAGCAGGCTGAACATGGTGTTGTCCATTTCCGTGACGGTCCGGGTCAGCGGATGCCTGAACTCCTGGTCCACAGAAAAGTCCTCGAAATAAAGTCCGGCCATCGCGGTTTCCTCCCTGTCTCGTTGCGATTTGGCCCGCGCTGCCGTTAGGGCGGCGCGGCTAGGTGAACTGCTTTTTGCTCTGCGAGTTGTTCGATTTCCTCGGTCGAGAAACCGGCCTCGCGCAAAATGTCGCGGCCATGCTGGCCGAGCGTCGGTGCGGGGCCGGCGGCTTCCGGCTGGGTCAAGCTCCAGGTGGAGGGCACGCGCATCTGGCGGATCCGGCCTTCCACGGGATGATCCACTGTCCTGAAGAAGTCGATCGCGTTGAGATGCGGATCTTCGAGGATCGTCTCCAGCGTATGCATCGGCATCACCGGAATGTCGGCGCGCTCGAGCAGCTCGCGCCATTCTGCGGTGGTGCGCGTGAGGAAGATGTGGCCGATCTCCTCATAGATCTCGTCGATGTGTTTTGTGCGCGCGGCGTGGTTGGCGAAGCGCGGCTGATCGAGGAAATGCGGCTGCCCGATCGCCTCAAAGAAGCTGCGCCAGTGCTTGTCGTTGTAGATGAGGACGCAGAGATAACCGTCGCTGGTCTTGTAAGGGCGGCGATAGCGCGACAGCAGGCGGGCGTAGCCGCCATGGTCGAGCGGCGGATCGTAGGTAAGGCCGCCCAGATGATCGACCAGCACGAACTCCGTCATCGATTCGAACATGGGAACGTCGATGCGTTGGCCGACGCCGGCGCGGCTCTGATGCATCAGCCCGCCCATGATGGCGTTGACCAACATCAGGCCGACGATGCGGTCGGCGATGGTGACGGGGACGTAGCGCGGCGTGCCGTCGCCGGCGGCTGCGAGCAGCGTCGGAATGGTGGCGGCGCCCTGGATCAGATCGTCGTAGGCGGGCTTTGCGGCATAGGGCCCGGACTGGCCGTAGCCGAACGCGCCGACATAGACGAGGCCGGGGTTGATCTCGCGAAGTGTCTCGTAGTCGAGGCCGAGCCGGGCCATCGCCTGCGGGCGCACATTGTAGACGAGCGCGTTGGCGCGCTTGGCCAGCCGCAGCAAGGTGTCGCGGCCTTCCGTCTTCTTCAGGTCGAGCACGATGCTGCGTTTGCCGCGATTGGCATTGAGGAACATCCCGCCCATGCCGGGCGTGCGGCCGGGACCGATCTGGCGAACGATGTCGCCCTCGGGGCTTTCGACCTTGATGATGTCGGCGCCCATGTCCGCCAGCACCTGGGTGCCGTAGGGGCCCATTAGCACCGAGGTCAGGTCGAGAATGGTGAAGCCGGCGAGCGGTCCCATGACGCCTCGTTGGATAAATTCATATACGTGGAGTTAGAGTTCATAAAGCGGCCGTGTCAATTCAACGGCCTCGGTCTACGGCGCATAGCTCCATGCGTAGTTCATATACTTGACAGATAAATTCACATATATGTACATTTTCAAACAAGAAATAGAGCGAGGGCCGGACGGTGCCGCAGCAATTCGCTGCCGCGTTCGGCGTGGGGACGCGTCAAGGAGAACGACATGAAGAAGAATCTGGTCAGGGCCGCAGCAGTGCTCGCTCTCTCGCTGCCGGTCTCGACGCTGCAGGCGCAGGCCCTGGAGCTGAAGGTCGCCGATAGCTTCCCCGCCGGTCACTATCTCGTCCGTCTGATGCTCAAGCCCTGGATGGACGACGTCACCAGGCGCACCAATGGCGCGGTGACCTTCACCTATTATCCGAACCAGCAGATCGGCAAAGCCGCCGACATGCTGCGTCTGACGCAGTCCGGCGTGGTCGACATCGGCTACATCGGACCGTCCTATGTCTCCGACAAGATGCCGCTCTCGGAAGTCGCGCAATTGCCGGGCGCGTTCGCGACCAGCTGCCAGGGCACGCTCGCTTATTGGAAAACCGCGCGTGAAGGCATTTTGGCGAAGCAGGAATACGCGCCGAACAAGATCAAGCTGCTGCTCGCCGTCGTGCTGCCGCCCTACCAGGTGTGGACCGTCAAGTCGAAGGTGGAAACCACCAAGGACATGCAGGGCCTCAAGCTGCGCACCACGGGCGGCGCGCAGGACCTGACGCTGCGTGCGCTCAGCGCCGTGCCGGTGCGCATGGCTGCGCCCGATGCCTATGAGTCGCTGTCGCGCGGCACGATGGACGGGCTGCTGTTCCCGCTCGACAGCGTCGTCTCCTACGGCCTCGACAAGCTGGTCAAGCACGCCACCGAAGGCGTCAGCTTCGGCAGCTTCATCGTCGCCTATTCCATCAACCAGTCGGTCTGGGACAAGCTGCCCGACGACGTGAAGAAGGCGATGAACGAGGCTTCGGAGGCGATTACGCCGCAAGCCTGCGCCGGCGTCGAAAAGGAAGGCGAAGTCACCAAGAAGCAAATGCAGGACGAAGGCATCAGATTCGATCCGCTGCCGGAGGCGACGCGCACCGAGATCAAGGACAAGCTCAAGGGCGTCGGCAAGGAGTGGGCGAGTGGGCTCGACAGCCGCGGCAAGCAGGCATCCGCCGCGCTGAAGGAGTTCGACGATCTGCTCGCCGCCGGTGGCGCCAAGTAGTCCGACATCCAACAGGGAGGCGCTAGAGGTGATCAAACGGGCAGGAGATGTGCTCGGCGCGCTGGAGCGCGCGCTGACGGTGATCGCGGTGGTCTTCATGTTCGTGATCATGCTGCTGGTGGTGACCGACGTGTTCATGCGTTACGCGCTGAACAGCCCTTTCTCCTTCACCTATGATCTGATCGGGCTCTATCTCCTCGCCGGCGTGTTCTTCTTCACGCTGTCGGATGCGTTGCGCGAGCATGTCCATGTCGGCGTCGACATCCTCTTGTCGCGCTTCTCGCTGACCGGGCGACGGTTGTCCGAGATCGTCACGGCGCTTGCCGGCCTGTTCGTGTTCATCCTGATCTGCAAGGTCGGCTTCGAGCGCGCGCTGGAGAATTACGAGCAGCACGACGTGCTCTCCGGCGCGATCCCCTGGCCGACCTGGATTTCGGCGGCGCTGGTGCCGTTCGGCTGCGGCGTGCTGGTGCTGCGGCTCGCGCTGCAGCTCGTCGGCAATGTGTTGAGCCTCGTCAGCGGCCGCGACCTCTATCCGCTGCCGCCGGTGACCGGCGTCGGCGAAGCACGCGGCTTCGAGTAACGGGCGATATCCATGACACCTTTCATCGTTCTCGCCCTGCTGTTCGGCCTGCTTGCCCTCGGCACGCCCGTCGGCTTTGCCATGGCTTTCTCCGGATCGGTCGGCCTCGTCATGGTTGGCGGATGGCCCACGCTGTTCGGCATCCTGCAGACAGCGCCGCTCTCGACCGTTTCGGCCTACGAGCTGATCACCATTCCGATGTTTCTCTTGATGGCAGACCTCGTGCTGCTGTCGGGCGTCGCGGACGATCTGTTCAAGACCGCCTCGGCCTGGGTCGGCCGCATTCCCGGCGGCCTCGGCATGGCGACGGCGCTCGCTGGGGCAGGCTTCGGTGCGATCTGCGGCACCTCGACCGCCTCGGCCGCGACGTTGTCCTCGACCAGCCTGCCCGCGATGATCCGCCAGGGCTACGAGCCGAAGATGGCGGCGGGGGTCGTTGCGATCTCAGGCACGCTGTCGATGCTGCTGCCGACCAGCGTTGCGCTCGTTATCTTCGGCCTGCTGGCCGAAGTGAACATCGGCAAGCTGCTGATCAGCGGCATCATCCCGGCGATCCTGGTGACGTTCACCATCATGGCCACGATCTATTTCCTGGTCTGGCAGGATCCCTCGCGCGCACCGGCCGCGAAGTCGGTACCGTGGCGCGAGAAGTTTGCGCTGCTGTGGCAGGTCTCGCCGATGGTGGTGCTGTTCTCGATCGTGACGGGCACGATCTATCTCGGCGTCGCGACGCCGACGGAAGCCTCCGCCTTCGGCGCGTTCGGCGCCTTCCTGCTCGCCATCGTCAAGGGCAAGATCACGCCGTCCTCACTCTATGCGACGCTGCTGCGCGCCTGCCACGGCACCTGCATGATCATCATGATCCTGGTCGGTGCCTCGATCTTCGGCTATTTCTTCACGCTCACCCATGTCACGCAGGACCTCGTCGCCTGGATCGGCAGCCTGCCCGCCTCGCGCTGGGTGATCATCACGCTGATCCTGTGCGGCTACATCGTGCTCGGCTCGTTCATGGACCAGATCGCAATCCTGGTGCTGACCGTGCCGATCGTGCTGCCGCTGATCAAGACGCTCGGCTTCGATCCGATCTGGTTCGGCGTCATCAAGATCGTCACCGCCGAGGTCGGCATGATCACGCCGCCGGTCGGGCTCAACTGCTTCATCGTTGCCCGCTATGCCAAGCGGCCGGTGGCGGAAGTCTTCCACGGCACCTTCCCGCACTTCATTGCGCACCTGATCGCGATCGCGATCCTGGTGGCGTTTCCCTCGATCATTCTCTGGCTGCCCTCGCAGATGGGGCGCTAGGATCGGAGCTCGGCTCCCAAGAAGGAGATCAAGAACATGGATTTCGCGCTCACCGATCAGCAGGAAGCCATTCGCGCCGCCGTCGCAAAAGTTTGCGAGGACTTTCCTGACGCTTATTGGCTGAAGAAGGACCACGACGGCGGCTTCCCCCATGACTTCCACAAGGCGATGGCCGATGCCGGTTGGCTCGGCATTTGCGTGCCGGAGGAATATGGCGGCTCCGGGCTCGGCATCACCGAGGCCGCGATCATGATGCGTGCCATCGCGGAATCCGGCGCCGGCATGTCCGGCGCCTCCGCGGTGCACATCAACGTCTTCGGGCTCAACCCCGTCGTGGTGTTCGGCACCGAAGAGCAGCGCAAGCGCATGCTGCCGCCGATGGTCGAGGGCCGCGAGAAGGCGTGCTTCGCCGTCACCGAGCCCAACACCGGGCTCAACACTACCCAGCTCAAGACGCGTGCTGTGGCCAAGAACGACCGCTACATCGTCAACGGCCAAAAAGTGTGGATCTCCACCGCGCAGGTCGCGCACAAGATCCTGCTGCTGGCGCGCACCACGCCGCTGGAGGACGTGCGCTCGCCGACCCACGGCCTCAGCCTCTTCTATACCGATTTCGATCGCAAGAAGATCAAGGTCCACGAGATCGAGAAGATGGGTCGCAAGATCGTCGATTCCAACGAGCTGTTCTTCGAGGATTTCGAGATCCCGATGGAGGACCGCATCGGCGAAGAGGGCAAGGGCTTTCAGTATATCCTCGAAGGCATGAACCCCGAGCGTATCCTGATCGCCGCCGAAGCCGTCGGCCTCGGCAAGCTCGCGCTGTCGCGCGCGACCGAATACGCCAAGACGCGCGTGGTGTTCAATCGGCCGATCGGCAAGAACCAGGGCATCCAGCATCCGCTCGCGGTGAACTGGGTCGAGCTCGAGGCGGCCTGGCTGATGGTGATGCAGGCAGCCTGGCAGTACGACAAGGGCTTGCCCAGCGGCGCTGGTGCGAACGCCGCGAAATATTTCGCAGGCGAAGCCGGATACCATGCCTGCGAGCAGGCCGTGATGACCCATGGCGGCTTCGGCTATGCCAAGGAATTCCACGTCGAGCGCTATTTGCGTGAAGTTCTGATCCCGCGCATCGCACCGGTCAGCCCGCAGCTCGCGCTCAGCTTCATTGCGGAAAAGGTGCTCGGTCTGGCGAAGTCTTACTAGTCTTCGCGCGGATCGCTTAGCGGGGACGCCAATGGAAGTCGACTTCTCCGGCCTGATCCGGGAGGGCGACCGTGTCGTGTGCGGGCAGGCAACGGCTGAGCCGGTCACCCTGACCGAAGCGCTGGTCGCGCAAGCCGGGCATCTGCCGGCGTTCCGCATGATGGTCGGTCCAATATTCTCCGACACGTTTTCCGCGGCGTGCGCGCCCAACATCTCGTTCCAGAGCTATGGTGTGATCGGGAATGCGCGGCGGCTCGCGAAAGCGGGACGGCTCGACGTGATCCCGAGCAACTACAGCGCCTTCTGCGCCGATTTCGCCTCACGGCGCCACCGTGCGGATGTGGTGCTGGTGCAACTCGCCGAGTCCGGCGATGGTCGATTGAGCGCAAGCCTCTCCAACGATTATGTCATCGATGCCGCACGGGGCGCGCGCATCGTCATCGCCGAGATCAATCCGGATGCGCCCTGGACGTTTGGCGCGGAATGGCCTGCGGACGCGCCGATCCATCTGCGGGTCGCCGCTCGCCGTCCGCCCGTCGAACTGCCGCCGGCGCCACTTGATGACGTCTCACGGAAAATCGCGTCACATGCGGCGAGCCTGATCGCCGACGGCAGCACGCTTCAGTTCGGCGTCGGCCGGATTCCGGATGCGATCCTGTCTTCGCTGTCGCATGCGCGCAATCTCGGCATCCATTCCGGCCTGATCAACGACGCCGTCGTCGATCTGATCGAGCGCGGTGCGGTGACGAATGCGGCGAAGGGGATCGACGCCGGGATCACGGTGACGAACCAGGTGATCGGCACGAAGCGGCTCTATCGCTTCGTGCACGAGAGCAAGGCTGTTTCGGTACGGCCGACGTTGTATACGCACGGCCAGAACGTGCTGGCGCGGATCAACCGGCTGGTCGCGATCAACTCGGCGCTTCAGGTCGGGCTCGACGGCAGCGTCAATTCCGAGACGCTGAACGGCGTCGCGATCGGCGCCATCGGCGGGCAGCTCGATTTCGTGCGCGGTGCCAATGCATCGCCCGGGGGCAGGGCGATCATCGCGCTGCCGGCGACGGCGTCCGACGGGACCAGCCGCATTGTCGTCAATGTGGAGACCGTGACGACGCCGCGCGCCGACGTCGATGCCATCGTGACCGAATGGGGCGTTGCGGAGCTGCGCGGTTGCGGACTTGCCGAGCGCGCGCGCCGCATGATCGCGATCGCGGCGCCCGGGCACCGCGATGCGCTGTCGGCACAACTTCGCGCCGCGCACTAGCGAGCTATCTGAAACAGGCCGGCCTATTCGGCGGCGATCCGTTCCATTGCCATGGCGCGAAGCCGGGCGCGCTGGATTTTCACACCGTTGGCGCTGTCGGTGACGGGGAAAGCGTCGACGATATAGATTCGGGCCGGCACCTTGTAGCCGGCGAGCCGCTCGCGCAGGCGCGCCACCAGCATCTCCTGCTGCGGCGGCTCCTTGGCCGGGATCACAAAGGCGACGCAGCGCGCCTGACCCCTAAGATCGATCGCGACAGCCTGGGCGTCGGCAACCCCCGTGCAGGCTTTGAGCTCGTCCTCGATCTCGCCCGGCGCAACCAGGAAGCCGCCGAGCCGCATCGCATCGCCCGCGCGGGTCTCGTAGACGAAGGCGCCGTCGCCGCGCAGGCGGCCGATATCGCCGGTGCGGAAGAAGCCGTCGGCAGTGATCGCATCGCGCGTCGCATCCGGGTTGTTGAAATAGCCGAGGAAGCACGAGGGCGCGCTGATCTCGATCTCGCCGGAGATGCCTTGCGCCGCCAGCTCCCCGGTCTCGGTATCGCGCACGCGCACCTTCGCGCCGGGAGACATCGGCCAGCCGCCGCCTTCGATGCGATCGGCGAAGGCATCACCGGGGCGGGCGATCGAGAACAGCGCCTGCACCTCGCTCGAACCGTAGAGGCCGAACAGCGGCATGCCGCGCGCCTCGGCCTCCGCGGCGAGCTCACGCCAGCCGGGCTGGAACGCGGCGAAGCCGCAGACTTCGAGATGCGGGAATGGCCGTGGTGTGTCGGCGAGCGCGAGGATGCGGCGGAACATCTCGTCGGAGCCGAAGGCGTGCGTGATCTTGTGTTCGCCAAGGACCTTCGACGCTGATGCCGCCTCGAAAGCATCGAGCACATGGATGGTCGCGCCGGCTGCGATGAAGCCGAGCAGGCTGGTCATGCCGAAGGTGCCGCAGAACGGCAGCATGGCCAGCAGCGAATGGCGCTGTGGCGAGAGTTTGAGCGCCTTGGCGACGGAGGCGGCGTGCGTGGCGAGCGTCCGCTGCGAATGCGCGACGAGCTTCGGTCCCTTGGTCGTGCCCGATGTCGTATAGAGCAGCACCGGCAGATCGACATCGTCCTGCGCCGGCGGGGCTGGCGGATAGGACGTCTCGAACGCATCGAAGCGCGCACAGGGCCAGTGAGCGGGGATCGCATCCCCGCCGACCATCACGAGCCTTTGCAGCGCAGGCACTTCGTCCCTGCTGACCTCGGCGAGGATGGCGGCAAAATCGATCGAGCGGAACGCGGCCTCGACCACCATCAGCCTGGCGCCGGACACCTTGAGCAGATGGCCGACTTCCGCGCTGCGGTAGCGGGTATTGACCGCGGCGACGATCGCACCGCAGCGGGCGGCGGCGAACAGCAATGCGATCCATTCGACCCGGTTGACGAGCCAGACCGCGACCACGTCGCCCTGGCCGATGCCTTGTGCGGTAAGCCATGCGGCGGTCTGCTCGACCTTCCCGGAGAATTCCGCGCGCGAGACCGGCCTGCCGTCAAACACGAAGGCGGGCTCGGCGCCTTCGGCACCGATCAGCGATTGAAGCGAAAATTGGTCGACGCTCATGGCAACCGGACTAACCCGATCGCGCAAATCTGTCTACTTGGTGCCGAACATCCGGTCGCCGGCATCGCCCAGGCCCGGCACGATGTAGCCGTGGTCGTTGAGCCGCTCGTCGATCGCGGCGGTCCAGATCGGCACGTCGGGATGCTCGCTCTGGAACTGCGCGATGCCTTCGGGCGCGGCCAGAAGGCAGACGAAGCGGATGTCGCGGGCGCCGCGCGCCTTGAGCAGGGAGGCGCCGGCGCAGGCCGAGTTGCCGGTCGCCAGCATCGGGTCCATCAGGATCACGGTGCGGTCGGACAGGTCCTGCGGCGCCTTGAAGTAATATTCCACGGCCTGCAATGTCTCGGGATCGCGGTAGAGCCCGATATGGGCGATGCGCGCCGAGGGCATCAGCGCCAGCATGCCGTCGAGGAAGCCGACGCCGGCGCGCAGGATCGGCGCCAGCGTGAGCTTCTTGCCGGCAATCTTCGGTGCCCGCATCGGCGAGATCGGCGTCTCGATCTCCACCAGCTCCAAAGGCAGATCGCGCGTCACCTCGTAGCCGAGCAGCATCCCGATCTCGTTCAGGATCTCGCGAAAACTCTTGGTCGAGCGGTCCTTCTCCCGCATGAGGGAGAGCTTGTGCTGGACCAGGGGGTGGGCGACGACGTTGACGCTGCTTGTGCTCATGAAACCGATCTACACGGTTCCGTGAAATAGCGCCAGATCGGCCAGATCTTTTCGCGGGGATACGCGGCCTCAGGCGAGCATCGCGCGACGGCGCTATGCGCCCGGCTGCTCGCCTCGTAGGCAGCCATGGTCAATTCACGGTCTATCGATGTGCCGGGTTCTAAACTCCCAGCCCGCGTGCCACGAGCGTGATCACGATTGTCAGGATCGCGCCCCAGATCAGGCTCAGCGTCATGGTCAGGATCGTCGTCGTGACCGCCTGCTCCAGATTTCCCTTGAGGAGCTGCATGCTACTTGTCCGAGGCAGGCGCGACGCCGATGCGCATGCCGAGCAGCAATGCACCCATCACCGCAACCAGGATGGCGATCTTGAGCTCGATCATGTCCGCAGCCTTGCCGCCGCGCGGGCCAGGAGCCGCCTCGCGCCCTCCGCCAGCGCAATCAGCGGATTGCCGCGGTTCTCGATATCGAGCTCGAAGGTCTCGGCGGGAAACACCAACGCGCATCTTGCGAGGCCACTCTGCCGGTTGGCGAAATCGACCGCTGAGCTCTTGAACAGGAAGAGACCGCCGATGCGTCCATGCGCCTCGCGCGCGACCCAGAGGCCGGCGCCGTTGCGCCCGATGAAGAAGGCGGGGATGGCGGTGCTTATGACATCCGGGTCGATCGGTCCAAGGCACGCCGCGGACGCGGCCATTGTCGGTCGCTCGGGCTGGCGACGCGCGGCTTGAAGGGCGATCGCGGCCATGGCGGCTTCCTCACACATCTGCAAGGTCATGATGGTCTCCCATGCCGTCAGGCGTGGAGGTGCCAGACATAGATCGCGGTCTTCAGCGCGATCAGCGCTGCGAGCACGCTGCCCATCGAGAGCAGGGTCAGCGCGCTGAGCGCGATGCGCTTGAGCTGCGCCTTGCGCTCCGGCGAGATCCGTGCGGGGCGTTCGGCCCAGCCAAGGGAGCGCTCAACGCCATGTGTCAGCATCGACATGTCTGCATTCCTTCGTCAGCATGGCGGCGGCCGAGGCCGCCGCGATCTGCCTCCTATGATGTCCATCGTTGCGTAGGATTGCGAGATGAGCGCCGAGGCAGCAGTATAGGAATGCTATAAGGATGCCGACCGTCGCGCCGGCAGCCCTCTGAAGAGACCGGGGTTCCGCTTCGGCCGGGCCTGAGACGGCGCAGGATCCGAATGCGTCATCCCGATCGCTGCGGCAAAGGCGTTCCGCAGCCGCGGTTCCTCGATCTGCTTGCAGAAGCATTCCAGCGTCGCTTCCACACTCTGCCGCTGCCCGCTGATGGCCGCACAGAGTTGCGAGCTGGTCCGCCGAAAGAAGTGGAGGGAGTCCCTGGCGCCGCCGCCCAGATGATCGAGCTCCGCCGCGAGCGCGGCGACATTAAGCCTGTCGGACTCATCGAGCGTCACGGCAAATCGCAGCAGCGCGAGCTGCCAGGCGCGGAGCAGCCTGTGAGGCCTTTCGATTGACTGCCGCATGGGGATACCCGGATGCCGTGCGACGCCTCAGGCGCCGACGCGGTCGATCAGCTCCTCGTCGGCGAGCGCGGCGAATGCGCGTACCACTTCCCTCTGCGCGGCTGCGTCCAGCGGAACGATCGGAAGCCTTGTGGCGGACGACATCAGGCCAAGCACGCCGAGTGCACATTTGAGTGCGGCCGGGCTCTCCTTCCCGAGGCAGGCGATCAAGGGGATCAGGCGCCTGTGCAGGTAGCGGGCGGATTGCAGCCGGCCCTGCCTGACATGCGAAAAAATCGTGCGGCAGAGATCCGGCGCGACGTTGGCAACCTCCGAGATCGCGCCATCGCCGCCGTCCGCGATGAAGCCGAAGGCGGTGCTGTCGTCGCCGGATAGACAGCGGAATCCGGCAGGCAGGCGGCGGGACAGGCGCATCGGACGGGTGATGTCGCCACTCGCATCGCGCAAGCCGACGAACTGGCGCGATTCGACGAGACGCAGAAGCGTCTCGTCGGCGAGCAGGCGCAGCGTGCGGGAGGGCGCGTCGTGCAGGATCACGGGCAGGCCGATCGAGCCGGCAATGGCGCGGAAGTGCGCGAGCATTCCTTCCTGCATCGGCTTGTTGTAGGCGGGCACGACCGACATCACGGCATCGGCGCCGCCAGCCTCCGCGCGCCGCGCGAGTTCGATGGCGTGGCTCGTTGAATTCGACACGGCGCCGGCAATGATCCGCACGCGGCCACGCGCGACATCGACCGCGGTGCGAATGATCAGCGCCTGCTCGGCCGGCGAGAGCGTCGGTGCCTCGCCGGCGGTCTCACACACCACCAGTGCGGGTACGCCGGCTGCGATCTGACGCTCGCAGAGCGCGGCGAACGCCTTCAGGTCGATCGCGTCGGCCGAATCGAACGGCGTCGGCAGGTCCGGTATGAACCCGGTGAACCAGGCGGAGGGTGGGATGAACATGGTTTTTGCCGAGGAGCTCAGGCGGCGCGCTTGGGAGCGGCGGCATCGGGCCTGCTGCCCATGTCGAGCTCGATCTCGCGCGGCAGCTCGATGATGGTCTCGGGATGCTGTCCGTTTTCGAACAGCGCATATTTGATGGCCTGGGCGCGGTTGACGAAGAGGCCACCGTAGAGGCCGTTCTGCTGCTGGGCGACCCACTGTCCCCTGTGGTTGCGGCCGATGAAGACGATGGTCGAGGGAGAGCTGCACGAGGGAGGTTCGACGAGTTTCACTTTCGTATTCCTTCCGATTGACGCGGGCGGCGGGTGCGTGTCCCGCGACCACCCGATCAATATCTTTTCAAGCGAATATGATTTCGAGTGAGGCTGCGCGACGATCTCATAGGAAGGTCATAAAGCCCGATGTTCAGGCCAGCTCGTTGACGACCTGAACCAGCGCGAACAGGGCGCCGAAGGCAACGCCCTCGTCCCAATGATTGAGGACGGCACCGAACAGCGGCTCGCGCCTGACGAGGCCGGCGAGGGCGCACAGGATGATCGACATCCAGAGCAGAGCGGAGAGGCTGCGTGCAAAGCCGACGCTGCCGAAGGCTGCAAAGGCGACGAGCAGTGCGATGCGGACGGCAAAGCGCGCGATCAACCGCGTCGGGCTGAGGCCCCGCGACATGTCTGAAGATTGCGGCAAGGCGCGAACCTCCGCTTGGCCTAGCTGAAATTCTCGCAAGCGACCGGCTGATAGAGCGGGTCCGGGGCGGGGCGCACGGTGGGAACGCTCGGCCGCGATACCTCCACGGCCAATGCCTGTACTTCGATGAAGGCCGACAGCAAGGCCAGTGCGAGATCGGCATGCCGGGCTTCGACGGCGGCGTCGAGCCAGTCCGGCAATTCGCGCTCGCGCGACAGCGCGCAATGCCACTCGCCCTCGTCATAGGCGATGCGGCGGACCTGCCACATCGGTAGCTCGAACTCGATCAGCGCCAGCGCGGCGTCGGTCCAGGCCTCGGCATCGACCAGGCGCGTGATACGCGCACTGCGCTCGCTCCGCCCGCGCGACGGGAAGCGCCGGCAGGCCTGATCGATGATGTCGAGCATCAGCGGACGCGTCATTGCCGGTGCCGCGCGAAGCAGTTGGTTGAGGGAAGGTGGGGCAAGGCGTCGGAGAACGGCGGTCATGTCAGGCCTCCTGGAATTGGCGTCGGTCAGTCGGCCGGCCTCTCCAAGATGGCTGGAAGCGCATTTGAAAACGAGATGGGGGCGGGACGGGAGATATAAGGATTTCATAAGTGCACGGAATCTTCCGGATAAGAGCGACAGATCCCCGGCCGCCGTCGCCGCCGAAGGTCGAGGCTTATAGAAGCAGGGCTTTTTGAAAAGACCCTGGCCATGGCCTGCCTTAACAACGGTAGTGAAAGCAACGGTGGCTTGTGTCGCTGCGCTGCCTGCTCGGAACGACCGCCCGGAATACAATGTTGGCGCCACATGGCGGACAGCCACGACGCGTCGGCCTTTATGGAATTCATATAACTTCGCCATAGGCCTCATCTCGAAAACCTATGCCGGTGGTGGCACTTCAACACGGTCAAAAGTCCCGGCTGGTGCCGTGGAAATGCTTTGCATTTCCTTCGTTCCACGCGCTCGCCGGACGCCTGAGAAACGGTTGCGTCCGACATAAAGCTGCAACGAGGAGCATTCCCATGATGGACATTCTGATGCTGGCGCTGGGCTTTGGCTTCTTCGCGCTCGCAATCGGCTACACCTACGCCTGCGAACGGCTGTGAGGGAGCGGACCATGACCTTCGATTATTCGCTCGCCGCCGTCGTCTCGCTCGGTCTCCTGTTCTACCTCACTTATGCGCTGCTGCGGCCCGAGCGGTTCTGACCCGTGCTGCTGCTTCTCGAATTGCTGCTCGCGGACGCCGCGCTGGTGGCGTGCCTGCTTGCCCTGATCCTGCCGCTCCTGCGCAGGACAAACGTCCTAAAGGGTTGATGCCATGACTATGATCGGTTGGCTCCAGATCATTCTCTTTTGCGCGATTATCGTCGCGCTGACAAAACCGCTCGGCGGGTACATGACGGCTGTGTTCAACGGCGAGCGGACGTTCCTGTCGCCGGTGCTGCGGCCGATCGAGGCCGGCATCTACTGGTTTTCCGGCGTCGAGGAGAGGCGCGAGCAGCATTGGCTGACCTACACGGTCTCGATGCTGCTGTTCCATGTCGGCGGCTTCCTCATCATCTACGGCGTGATGCGGCTTCAGGCGGTGTTGCCGTTCAACCCGGCCGGGCAGGGCGCGGTCGCCCAGGATCTCTCCTTCAACACCGCGATTTCCTTCATCACCAACACCAACTGGCAGAATTACGGCGGCGAGAGCACGGTATCCTATCTCGTGCAGATGCTCGGCCTGACGCACCAGAATTTCCTGTCGGCGGCGACCGGCATCGCGCTCGCGGTGGCCATGATCCGCGGATTCTCGCGCGCCTCGATGCGCACGGTCGGCAATTTCTGGGTCGACGTCACCCGCACGACACTTTACGTGCTGCTGCCGATCTGTGTCGTCTACACGCTGTTCCTGGTCTGGCAGGGCATCCCGCAGACGCTCGGCGATTACGTCGAGGCCACGACGCTCGAAGGCGCCAAGCAGACCATCGCGGTCGGCCCGGTGGCCTCGCAGGTCGCGATCAAGATGCTCGGCACCAATGGTGGCGGCTTCTTCAACGCCAACGCCGCCCATCCCTTCGAGAACCCGACCGCGCTGTCGAATCTCGTGCAGATGCTCTCGATCTTCCTGATCGGCGCGGCCATGACCAATGTGTTCGGCCGCATGGTCGGCAACCAGCGCCAGGGCTGGGCGATCTTCGCGGTGATGGGCGTGCTGTTCGTCGCCGGTGTCTCCATCACCTACTGGGCAGAAGCCAACGGCACCTCGATGATGCATGCGCTCGGCCTCACCGGCGGCAACATGGAGGGCAAGGAAGTTCGCTTCGGCATCGTCGCATCCTCGCTGTTCGCCGTGGTGACCACGGCCGCCTCGTGCGGCGCGGTCAACGCCATGCATGACAGCTTCACCGCGCTCGGCGGCATGATCCCGCTGATCAACATGCAGCTCGGCGAAGTCATCATCGGCGGCGTAGGCGCCGGCCTCTATGGCATGCTGCTGTTCGTCGTGCTCGCGATCTTCGTCGCCGGCCTGATGGTCGGCCGCACACCGGAATATGTCGGCAAGAAGATCGAGGCGCGCGAAGTCAAGATGGCGATGCTCGCGATCCTGGTGCTGCCGCTGATGTATCTCGGCTGGACCGCGGTCGGCGTGGTCTATCCGGCGGCGGTCGCCTCCATGGCGAATGCCGGCCCGCATGGCTTCACCGAGGTGCTCTACGCCTTCACCTCGGCGACCGGCAACAACGGCTCGGCCTTCGCGGGCCTCACCGGCAACACGTTGTTCTACAACCTCACGCTCGCGTCCGCGATGTTCGTCGGCCGGTTCTTCATGATCGTTCCGGCGATGGCGATTGCGGGCTCGCTGGCCGCCAAGAAGTCGATCCCGCCGTCGGCGGGCACGTTCCCGACCACGGGTGGGCTGTTCGTCGGCCTCGTCGTGGGCGTGATCCTGATCATCGGCGGCCTGACCTTCTTCCCGGCACTCGCGCTCGGCCCGATCGTCGAGCAACTCGCGATGAACGCCGGCAACGTCTTCTGATTGTTTGGAGTGACCTCCATGGATACGATGAAACTGCAAAAACGTGCCCCGATGTCGGCAATGCTCGATCCCAAGATCGTTCTGCCCGCGATCAGCGCGTCCTTCACCAAGCTCGACCCGCGGCTGATGATCAAGAACCCCGTGATGTTCGTGGTCGAGATCGTGGCCGCGCTCACCACGGTGATCTTCCTGCGCGACCTCGTCAGCGGCGGCGAGAATCTCGGGTTCACCTTCCAGATCATCCTCTGGCTCTGGTTCACGGTGCTGTTCGCCAATTTCGCCGAAGCGGTGGCCGAAGGCCGCGGCAAGGCACAGGCCGAATCGTTGCGCAAGACCCGCACCGAGAGCCAGGCCAAGCTCCTGAGCGGCGCGGGCCAGGCCTTCACGCTGGTACCGGGCACCAGCCTGAAGGTCGGCGACATCGTGCTGGTCGAGGCCGGTGACGTCATCCCATCCGACGGCGAGGTGATCGAGGGCGTGGCCTCCGTCAACGAAGCCGCCATCACCGGCGAGTCCGCGCCCGTGATCCGCGAGTCCGGCGGCGACCGGTCGGCGGTGACCGGCGGCACGCAGGTGCAGTCCGACTGGATCCGCGTCCGCATCACGGCCGCGCAAGGCTCGACCTTCATCGACCGCATGATCAAGCTGGTCGAGGGCGCCGAGCGCCAGAAGACGCCGAACGAGATCGCGCTCAACATCCTGCTCGCCGGCCTCACCATCATCTTCGTGTTCGCCACCGTCACCATTCCGAGCTATGCGGCTTATGCCGGCGGCTCGATCTCGGTGGTCGTGCTGGTCGCACTGTTCGTGACGCTGATCCCGACCACGATCGGCGCGCTGCTGTCGGCGATCGGTATCGCCGGCATGGACCGCCTGGTCCGCTTCAACGTGCTGGCGATGTCCGGCCGCGCGGTCGAGGCTGCCGGTGACGTCGACACGCTGCTGCTCGACAAGACCGGTACGATCACGCTCGGCAACCGTCAGGCGACCGCCTTCCGCCCGGTGCGCGGCGTCACCGAGCAGGAGCTCGCCGATGCGGCGCAGCTCGCCTCGCTCGCCGACGAGACGCCGGAAGGCCGCTCCATCGTCGTGCTGGCGAAGGAGAAGTATTCCATTCGCAGCCGGGACATGGCCGAGCTTGGCGCCACCTTCATTCCGTTCACGGCACAAACCCGCATGAGCGGTGTCGATGCCGGCGGCTCGTCGGTGCGCAAGGGCGCGGTCGATGCCATGCTCAACTATGTCGGCGGCGGTGCGCCGCTGGCCGTTGCCTCCGGCAACACCGCGCGCGCCATCCAGCCTGCGGTGCTTTCCGACGCCGGCCGTGAAGTCCAGACCATTGCCGACGAGATCTCGAAAGCAGGCGGAACGCCGCTTGCGGTCGCCAAGGACGGCAAGCTGCTCGGCGTCATCCAGCTCAAGGACATCGTCAAGGGCGGCATCCGCGAGCGCTTCGCAGAACTGCGCCGCATGGGCATCCGCACCATCATGATTACGGGCGACAACCCGATGACGGCCGCTGCGATCGCGGCGGAGGCGGGCGTCGATGATTTCCTCGCGCAGGCAACGCCCGAGGACAAGCTCAAGCTGATCCGCGACGAGCAGGCCAAGGGCAAGCTGGTCGCCATGTGCGGCGACGGCACCAACGACGCGCCGGCGCTCGCCCAAGCCGACGTCGGCGTCGCCATGAACACCGGCACCCAGGCCGCCCGCGAGGCCGGCAACATGGTCGACCTCGATTCCAACCCGACCAAGCTGATCGAGGTGGTCGAGATCGGCAAGCAGCTGCTGATGACGCGCGGCGCGCTGACGACGTTCTCGATCGCCAACGACGTCGCAAAGTATTTTGCGATCATCCCGGCGATGTTCCTGGCGTTCTACCCACAGCTCAACGTGCTCAACGTCATGAACCTGTCGAGCCCGCAGAGCGCCATCCTGTCGGCGATCATCTTCAACGCGCTGGTCATCATCGCGCTGATCCCGCTGGCGCTGAAGGGCGTGGCCTATCGCGCGGTCGGTGCCGGGGCATTGCTGAGGCGCAACCTCCTGATCTACGGCCTCGGCGGCATCGTGATTCCCTTCATCGGCATCAAGGCGATCGACCTCGTCGTCACCGCCTTGCATCTGGCTTGATCGTCGTCGCGGGGCGCACCGCGCCCCGCGCAATGACGAAAGATTTGGAGACCTAACATGCTCAGAGAAATTCGCCCCGCCATCGTCCTGCTGCTGGTGCTCACCGCCATCACCGGCCTGGCCTATCCGCTCGCAATGACCGCTATTGCCGGTGCGATCTTCCCCTCACAGGCGCAGGGCAGCCTGATCGAGCGGGACGGCAAGGTGATCGGCTCCGCCCTGATCGGGCAGGAGTTCAAGGAGGACAAATATTTCCACGGCCGCCTCTCGGCGACTTTGGCGCCGGACCCGAATGATTCGACCAAGACTGTGTCGGCGCCCTACAACGCGGCCAACTCGGGCGGCTCCAACCTTGGCCCGACCAGCAAGGCGCTGGCCGACCGGCTCAAGGAGGATGTGGACAAGCTGAAGGCTGAAAATCCGAACGCCGCCGTGCCGGCCGACCTGGTCACCACCTCGGCCAGCGGCCTCGACCCGGACATCTCGCCGGAAGCGGCTGAATTTCAGGTGCCGCGGGTGGCGAAGGCGCGGAATCTGCCGGACGCTCAGGTCAAGCAGCTCGTGGCCTCCAACACCCAGGGCCGTTTGCTCGGCCTGATCGGCGAACCGCGGGTTAACGTTCTGGCACTGAACCTCGCGCTCGATCGCGCCACCGCGAAGTAGCGGTCTAGGCTGGGGGCGGGCGGATGATTATATTGGCCTGATGGTCCGAGAGCGCCGCGATCCCGAACAACGTCCGTCCCCAGAGGCGCTGCTTGAAGCCGCGCGTCGGGAGGAGAGCGCGAGCGGCAAGCTGAAGATCTTCGTCGGCGCCGCCCCCGGCGTCGGCAAGACCTACGAGATGCTGCAAAGCGCCCATGCCAGGCGCAAGGCGGGCATCGACGTGGTGGTCGGCTTTGTCGAGACCCATGGCCGCGCCGAGACCGAGGCGCTGGTGCGCGGGCTCGAGGTGGTGCCGCGCAAGAGGTTCGATTACCGCGGCCAGAGCGTCGAGGAGATGGACCTCGATGCCGTGATCGAGCGCCGCCCTCGAATCGCGCTGGTTGACGAGCTCGCTCACACCAATGCCGCCGGCAGCCGCCATCCCAAGCGCTATCTCGACGTCGAGGAGCTGCTGTCCCACGGTATCGACGTCTACACCGCCGTCAACATCCAGCATATCGAGAGCCTCAACGACGTCGTCGCCCAGATCACCCATGTGCGGGTGCGCGAGACAGTGCCGGACTCGGTCTTCGACCGCGCCGATGCGATCGAGCTGATCGACCTCACGCCCGACGATTTGATCCAGCGGCTGCGGGAGGGCAAAGTCTATGTGCCCAAGCAGGCCGAGCGGGCGCTGGAGCACTATTTCTCGCCGGGCAATCTGACCGCGTTGCGCGAGCTGGCGCTGCGGCGTACGGCCGAGCGGGTCGACGAGCAGCTTCTCAATCACATGCAGGCGAATGCCATCGCCGGCCCCTGGGCCGCGGGCGAGCGCATCCTCGTCTGCATCAGCGAGGATCCGCGCGCGGCCGGGCTCGTGCGCTACACCAAGCGGCTGGCCGACCGGCTGCATGCGCAATTCACCGCGATCTCGATCGAGACCCGGCGGTCGCTCCAGCTTTCAGACGAGGAGCGCGACCGTCTCGCCGATACGCTGCGGCTTGCCGAATCGCTGGGCGGTGAAGCGCTGACCATTCCCGCTGTCGGCCGCCGCATCGCCGACGACGTCATCAACTTCGCGCAAGGCAACAACGTCACCCAGATCGTGATCGGGAAATCGACGCGCTCGCGGTGGTTCGAACTGACGCGCGGCTCCGTCGTACATGATCTCGTGCGCAGTTCCGGCAATATCAGCGTTCACGTCATTCCCGGCGATGAGCTCGCGGCCGAGCCGGCGCCGAAGACGGCGGTCCAGACGGCGGCACGGGCAGAGGCGTTTGATGCACGTCCCTATTTGAAGGCGCTCGGGATCACCGCGCTCGGCCTTGCCGCAGCGGTGGCCATCAAGCCGTATTTCGGTATCGAGAACGTCGACCTGATGTTCTTGACCGCGGTTGTCGCCGTGGCTGTTCGCTACGGGTTGTGGCCGTCGCTCCTTGCGAGCGTCGCGGCGTCGCTGGCGTACAACTTCTTCTTCCTGCCGCCGGTCTACACTTTCACCATTACCGACCCGACCAATGTCGCGGCGTTCTTCTTTTTCATGTTGATCGCGTTCGTGGTGTCGAACGTCGCCGGGCGGGTGCGCACGCAGGCGGACACCGCGCTCGGCCGCATCCGCACGACCGAGCAGCTCTATGCGTTCAGCCGCAAGCTCACGGGCACCGGGACGCTCGACGACGTGCTCTGGGCAACTGCCTATCAAACCGCGCTGATGCTGAAGGTTCGCGTGGTCCTGCTGCTGCCGGAGGAAGGGCTGCTCACGGTGAAGTCCGGCTATCCGCCCGAGGACCAGATCGACCAGGCCGATCTCGCCGCCGCCAATTGGGCCTGGAGCAACGATCGTCCCGCCGGCCGCGGCTCGGACACGCTGCCCGGCGCCAAGCGCCTGTTCCTGCCGATGCGCACCGGGCGTGGTCCGATCGGCGTCATCGGTATCGACAATGATCGCACCGGTCCGCTGCTGACCCCGGACCAGCGCCGGCTGCTCGATGCACTCGTCGACCAGGGCGCACTGGCAATCGAGCGCGTGCTGCTGGTCGAGGACGTGGATCGCGTCAAGCGCACCGTCGAATCCGAGCGGTTGCGCTCTGCGCTGCTGACCTCGATCTCGCACGATCTCAAGACGCCGCTCGCCTCCGTGCTTGGCGCGGCCTCTACCATGCGCGATCTCGCCGGTGCCTTGTCCGACACCGAGAAGCGCGATCTGCTCGCCACCGTGATCGACGAGTCCGAGCGCCTCAACCGCTTCATCGCCAATCTGCTCGACATGACAAAGCTCGAATCCGGCGCCATCGTGCCCAACGCGGCACTGCACGATCTCGGCGAGATCGTCGGCAGCGCGCTGCGGCGTGCGAGCAAGATATTGACGGCGCACAAGGTGGAACTGGTGCTGGCCGCCGATCTGCCGATGCTTCAGCTCGATGCGGTGCTGTTCGAGCAAGTGTTGTTCAATCTGCTCGACAATGCCGCGAAATATTCGTTGCCCGATACAACGATCTCGATCCGCAGCCGGCGCGAGGGGAATCATGTTGTGCTAGAGATCGCCGACCAGGGTGGCGGCATTCCGCCTGACGAGCTCGAGAGCGTGTTCGACAAGTTCTATCGCGTGCAGAAGGGCGACCATGTCCGTCCCGGCACCGGGCTGGGGCTCGCCATCTCCCGCGGCTTCGTCGAGGCGATGCAGGGCACGATCTCGGCCGCCAACCGCGGCGACCGCAGCGGCGCGATCCTCACCATCCGACTGCCCGTTCCGGCTCGGACCCACGCATTGGATACAGCCGCATGAGTGCCGCCCCGATCAAGGTTCTGGTCATTGACGATGAGCCGCCGATCCGAAAATTGCTGCGGATGGGACTCTCGACGCAGGGCTACGAGATCCTGGAAGCGTCGAACGGCAAGACCGCGCTCGAGAAGCTCGCGGAAGAACCCGCGCTGATCATTCTCGATCTCGGCCTGCCCGACATCCAGGGCCACGAGTTGCTGCGCACCATCCGCGGCCGCAACGAGGGCGTGCCGATCGTGGTGCTGTCGAGCCGCGGCGACGAGGCCGGCAAGGTGCAGGCGCTCGATCTCGGCGCCGACGATTATCTGACAAAGCCGTTCGGCATGGACGAGCTGTTGGCGCGCCTGCGCGCGGCGCTGCGGCACCAGCTCCAGGTGAAGGGCGAGCGTCCGGTGTTCCGCACGGGCGATCTCTCGGTTGATCTCGTGCGTCGCATCGTCAAGGTCGGCGAGCGCGAGATAAAGCTGTCACCGAAGGAGTACGATCTTTTGCGCGTGCTGGTGCAGCACGCCGGCAAGGTGCTGACCCATCGGTTCCTGCTCAAGGAGCTCTGGGACGAGCTCACCGACGCACAATATCTGCGCGTCTATGTCCGCCAGCTCCGCCAGAAGATCGAAGCCGATCCCGAACGCCCGCACTATGTGCTGACGGAGACCGGGATCGGGTACCGGCTGAAGGCGGGGGATTAGCTTTCGATCCTCATCCTGAGGAGCGCGGAACGCGCGTCTCGAAGGATGAAGGCCCGGCTGCAGCAGCGAGGCCTGCATGGTTCGAGACGGCGCTTCGCGCCTCTTCACCATGAGGGCAGAGAGTGGGTCGCGCGGCGAAATCACCCCGCCTTCCTCTGCCGCGCCGTCGAGCGCTGCGTCTTCTTCGCCGCTCGCTGGCGCCCGGTGGCGCGACGCGCATGGGACTTCGCCGCCGTCTTCTTCCCGCCGCGTCCCTTCAAGCTCTGCTTCAGCGCGTCCATCAGGCTGACGACGTTGCTCGGCCGCTCCTCGCGCTCCGGCAGCTCGATTGTCTTGCCGCTGGCCTTGCGCTTCACCAGCGCCTTCAGCGCGGTCTCGTACTCATCCTTGAACTTGCTCGGGTCGAAATGTGCGGCCTTGGTACGCAGGATGTGGCCGGCGAGCTCGACCATGTCCTTGGTGATCTTGGGGCTCTTGATGCCGTCGAAGAACTGGTCCTCGTCGCGGAGCTCGTAGGGGAAGCGCAATGTGGTGCCGAGCAGGCCCTTGCCGAGCGGTTCGATCGCGATGATGTGCTCGCGGTTGGTGAGCACGATCTTGGCGAGCGCCACGCGGTCCTGGTCCTTCATGGCGTCGCGGATCACGGCAAAAGCATCGACCGCAGCCTTGCCGTCGGGCGTGATATAATAGGGATGATTGAGATAGCGCTGGTCGATCTCGTCGCTCGGCACGAAACTCTCGATGTCGATGGTGTGGTTGCTTTCGATCTGGACCGCCTCGAGCTCCTCCGGCTCGATCTCGACATATTTGCCCTTGCGCAGCTCGTAGCCGCGTCCCTTCTGGCCGCTCTCGACCACGTCACCGGTCCCGGAGTCCACCATCTGCTGCTTGAGCCGGTTTCCGGTCTCGCGGTTGATCATGTGAAACCGCGTCTTCTCGGCCGCGGTGGTCGCCGGATAAAGCGCGACCGGGCAACTGACCAGCGAGAGCTTTAACGTTCCCTTCCAATAGGCGCGCGGGGCCATTCCGTTCTCCAGCGTTTCAAGGCATTTTGGAACCCCAACAGCCCCATCGGGTTTTGGTTCCGGGTGGGACTTCCGCCGTGATAGGCTTCAACGCCGAAAGAGAATGCGGGATCGGTCGTGCTGCGAAAACTCTCCACCTACCGACAGAAACGCGATTTCGAGAAGACACCGGAGCCGTCGGGCAAGACCGCGGTGGCGCCATCGGCGCAGCGGCGCTTCGTGATCCAGAAGCACGATGCGACGCGACTGCACTATGATCTGCGGCTCGAGTTCGACGGCGTGTTCAAGTCGTGGGCGGTCACCAAGGGACCCTCGCTCGATCCGCATGACAAGCGGCTGGCGGTCGAGGTCGAGGACCATCCGCTCGACTATGGCGATTTCGAAGGCACGATTCCGGAAGGGCAGTATGGCGGCGGCACGGTCATGCTCTGGGACCGTGGCACCTGGGAGT
Source organism: Bradyrhizobium sp. 61 (assembly GCF_023073075.1). Taxonomy (NCBI): domain Bacteria; kingdom Pseudomonadati; phylum Pseudomonadota; class Alphaproteobacteria; order Hyphomicrobiales; family Nitrobacteraceae; genus Bradyrhizobium; species Bradyrhizobium sp. 61. The sequence goes on from NZ_JADPIU010000052.1 coordinate 580,352, forward strand.
CCGAGGATCCCGAGCGCAGCTTCCAGAAGGGCGACCTCAAGTTCACGCTCCACGGCGACAAGCTGCATGGAAGCTGGGTGCTGGTGCGGATGAGGCATGACCGCACCGGCGGCAAACGCACCAACTGGCTCCTGATCAAGCATCGCGACGAATATGCCAGCGAGAGCGACGACATTCTCAGCGAGGACAAGTCGGTGGCCTCCGGCCGCGCGATGGCAGAGATCGCCGATGGCAAGGGTCGCGCGCCAAAACCGTTCATGCTGGTGAAGGGTGCCAAGGTCAAGGCCGATGCGGTCTGGCAGTCCAATCGTGCCGAGGAGCCGAAAGGGCGCACGGTCAGGCCGGCGCCCGGTGCGGCGTTGAAGCGCGGGACGGGCGCAAAGAAGAAAGCGACGACCGCGACGACCGCGAAAAAAGTCTCGGAGATGCCGGACTTCGTCGCGCCGCAGCTCTGCACCCCGGTCGAGCGGCCGCCGGCGGCCGACGGCTGGTGCCACGAGATCAAGTTCGACGGCTATCGCGTCCAGCTCCGCGTCGAGGACGGCGAGGCGACGCTGAAGACGCGCAAGGGCCTCGACTGGACCGACAAGTTCGCAGCCATCGCGAAGGAGGCGGGCGAGCTTCCCGACGCCATGATTGACGGCGAGATCGTCGCGCTCGATCACAACGGCGCACCGAATTTCTCCTCGCTCCAGGCCGCGCTGTCGGACGGCAAGACCGAGGACCTGATCTTCTTTGCGTTCGACCTCCTATTCGCCGAGGGGCTCGATTGCCGGCGCCTGCCACTCGGCGAGCGCAAGGACCGCCTCAGGCAAGTCCTGGACGCAGGCAAGAAGAAATCGAGCCAAATCCGCTATGTCGAGCATTTCGAGAGCAGCGGCGATGCCGTGCTGCAATCGGCCTGCAAACTCGAGCTCGAAGGCGTGGTGTCGAAGAAGCTCGATGGGCCTTACCGTTCGGGGCGAACGGAAAGCTGGACCAAGGCCAAATGCCGCGCCGGCCATGAGGTCGTGATCGGCGGCTGGAAGACCACCAACGGCAAATTCCGCTCGCTGATGGCCGGCGTGCACCGCGGCGATCATCTTGCCTTCGTCGGCATGGTCGGCACCGGCTTCGGCGCGGACAGGGTCAAGCGCATCATGCCGTCCTTGAAGGCCATGGAGGCCAGGCAAAGCCCCTTCGGCGGCAAGAACGCGCCGAAAAAGACGCGCGACGTGCACTGGCTGAAGCCGGAGCTCGTCGCCGAGATCGAGTTCGCCGGCTTCACCGCCGACGGCAACATCCGCCAGGCCGCCTTCAAGGGCCTGCGGCAGGACAAGCCGGCCGAGGAGGTCGAGGCGGAAACACCCGCTGATACCGAACTCGCAAAGCCCTCGGCCAGGAAGCGTGCCGTGCCGAAGGCAGGCAAGCGGAAGGATGCCGGCACGGCCGAGGTGATGGGTGTCGTCATCTCAAAGCCGGACAAGGAGCTGTGGCCGGATGGCGGCGACGGCGAGGGCGTCACAAAACTCGATCTCGCGCGCTATTTCGAGGCCGTCGGCGCCTGGATGATCGAGCACATCAAGGGCCGGCCCTGTTCGATCCTGCGCGCGCCTGATGGCATCGGCGGCGAAAAATTCTTCCAGCGCCATGCCATGCAGGGCACGTCGAACCTGCTGGAGCTCGCGAAGGTCTCGGGCGATCGCAAGCCGTACCTGCAGATCGATCGCGTCGAGGGGCTCGCCGCGGTCGCGCAGATCGGCGGCGTCGAGCTGCATCCCTGGAATTGTGCCCCGGACGCCTACGATACGCCGGGCCGGCTGGTGTTCGATCTCGATCCCGCGCCGGACGTCAAATTCGCCGATGTCGTGGACGCCGCCAAGGAGATGCGGCAGCGCCTCACCGACGTCGGCATGGAGAGCTTTTGCAAGACCACCGGCGGCAAGGGCCTGCACGTGGTGGTGCCGCTGCTCCACGGCGCGCGCGACAAGGTGAGCTGGAAGGAGGCCAAGGCGTTCGCGCAAGGCGTTTGCCAGTGGATGGCCGACGACAATCCCGAGCGCTATCTGCTCAACATGTCGAAGAAGCTGCGCAACGGAAAGATCTTCCTGGATTATTTGCGCAATGACCGCCTGTCGACGGCGGTAGCTCCGCTGTCACCCCGTGCGCGCGATGGCGCGACCGTGTCGATGCCCGTGACATGGGCGCAGGTGAAGGGCGATCTCGATCCGAAGCGGTACACGGTGCGGACGGTGCCGGGTCTGCTGGCGCGCTCGAAAGCCTGGGATGGCTATGACAACGCGGCCACATCGATCACTGCGGCGGCGAAGAAGCTCGCGGGGAAGAAGAAGTAGGGTGGGCAAAGCGAAGCGTGCCCACCAGCTTTCTTATTGCGGCGAAGAGGTGGGCACGGCGCGTTGCGCCTTTGCCCACCCTACGAAGCCGCTACAGCTCCTTGCGCTAGATCCGTCCGAGCAACAGCAGGATCAGCAGGATGACGATGACGAGCCCGAGGCCGCCGCCGCCGTAATAGCCGGTGCCGTAGAACGGGCCGCCGCCGATGCCGCTGAAGCCACCGAGCAGCGCGATGACCAAAATGATCAGAATGATCGTACCGATAGACATGCTAGTCTCCTCCAGCCCTTTGTTGAAAGGGTCGTTTGCACCTGTCCCGTGGTGCGAGGGCAACTTGCCGCAGGTTCTATAGTTCCCACGATGAAACACGGCGAACGGGCCCAACTTGCATGGAACCTTTGCTAGTCCAGGCGGCATGACTATGTGAGGATCAGTCACCACAGGGCAGCGCCATGTCAGCACCGCTTGTCGTCTCCATTCCGCATCGTCTCGGCCGCGAGGAAGCCGTGCGCCGGCTCAAGACCGGGCTCGGCCGCGCCGCAGCCAGCATTCCCGTGATGCAGGTCGAGGAGGAGCGCTGGAACGGTGACAGCATGAATTTTCGCATCCGCGCGCTCGGGCAGATCGCAAGCGGCCAGGTCGATGTCGCCGACGACCACGTCAAGGTTGAGGTGGTGTTGCCATGGCTGTTGCAGCGCTTCGCCGAGATGGCGCAGGCGACCATCCGCAAGCGCGGGCAGCTGCTGCTGACCAAGGACGGGGGCAAGTAGCCGTCAGGTACGAGCGCGCTGTTGCCTGGGTCTCGCCGTGCTGGCGGCACGTGCTTCGATGACCGCAGCAGGAAAATCCCGGAAGGCTTGCGCGAGCGGCAATTCAATGCCGGCAAGGCCCGGCCCGGTGTAGCCGGTGACGTCGATCGTCGCGTCAACGTCCTCGAACGCGGGCCATTGTCGGCCCTCTTGCGTGAACGGCGCAAACTGGCGCCCGACCACGACGATCGCAGCCGCGCGGCCGTGTCGGCGGACAAAGGCAATGATGTGGTCTGCGTGCGCGCCCTGGACCTGCAGCGGCTGATACTCGCCCTGCGCGAACACATCGGCGAGTTCGTTGCGCAATTTGAGCAGGTGCCGCGTCCAGGCCAGCTTGAGCTGGCCGTTCGGCCAGGTCTTGATCCGCTCGCGCCAGTCCGGCGCTTCCAGTGACGTCAGCGCCGTCTGCCGCGCGGCAAAGTCCACCGGGCGGCGGTTGTCGGGATCGACCAGCGACAGGTCCCAATATTCGGTCCCTTGGTAGAAGTCGGGCACGCCGGGCAGCATCGCCTTGAGCGTGAGCTGGCTCAGCGAGTTCAAGGCGCCGAGCAGCGCGACGCGGCGTGCCAGGGTTTGCAGCGCCTCCAGGAACTCGCCGGATTGCGCTGGATCGAGGATCTTCGCGATGAAGCTCGCGACGCCGTTCTCATAGGCCTCGTGCGGGTTGAGCCAGCTGGTCTCCTCCTTGCCCTCGCGTGCAGCCTTGAGCGCATAGGCCTGGATGCGCTCGACGAAGCCGGCATCGGCCGTCTCCCCAAGCGACCAGGCGCCGAGCAGGGTCTGATAGAGCATGTATTCGAACGTCGCCGACGGCGCGCGCAGATTGCCGTCGAGCGCGAGGTGCGGCGCGTTCAGGACTTTCCAGCGTGCCACGGCGCTGGTCCATTCGCCGGGAATCTCGCTGAGCGCCGCGATGCGCGCGCGCGCGTCCTCGCCGCGCTTGGTGTCGTGGGTCGCGGTCGCCGTCATCCCTTGCGGCCATTCGTTGGCACGCGCGCGCATAGCCTCGTGGAAGGCAGGTACCGTGAGGCCGTTGCTCGCGGGGTCGCCGCCGACCTCGTTCAGGGCGAGCAGCCGGTGGAATTGATAGAACGCGGTGTCCTCCAGCGACTTCGCCATCATCGGTCCCGTGAACTGCTGCACCTTCAGTGCGAAGCGGCGCACCCGCGGGGCGCTGTGCGGGGGACGGCCGGGCTTGAGCAGGTCCATGGTGAGGGTATCGCGCAGGAAATCGAAGATGCCTTCATCCGCGGCGAACCATTCCGCGCGGGCCCGTTCGATGGTGTCGTCGATCAGCTTGCGGTCGAGCGCGGTCGGGCCGCTATGCGTCAAATACGTGCGATAGACCGGGAAGTGCAGCACGTACAATTCGAGTGCCTGCCGCAGGCTGTCGGCGGAGAAGTCGCGGGTCGAGTAATGCCCGTTGGCGATCCGCGCGAGCAGGCGGGTCAGCACGGTGAATTCGCTGGTCAGCAGCGTCTCCAGCACGCGCCGCTTGGCATCCTTGACGTAAGGCGCCAGCCGCGGCGGGCGGTTGCTGATCTGCCGCCAGGTCTCGTTCAGCGCCTCCAGCCCTTTCGCGTCGACCAGAACCTGGGTGATGACGTTCATCCACTCGTAGCCCGTGGTGCCCTGAACGCCGGCGAAATGCGGCAGGCGCTCGTGCTCGCACAGGATTTTTTCGATCACGGTATAGAACGGTTTGGTGTTGCCTTGCGCGTCGCGCACCAGCCGGCGCAGCCGCTGGCAATATTGTGCGGGATCGCGCAGGCCGTCGATGTGATCGAGGCGGATGCCTTGCAGCTTGCCGTCGGCAATGAGCTGCTTCACCAGCCGGTGCGTGGCGGCGAACGTGCTCGCGTCCTCGACGCGCAGGCCCGCGAGCCCGTTGACGTCGAAGAAGCGGCGATAGTTGATGTCGCTGGAGGCGAGCCGCCAGTGCCCGAGCTTGTAGTGCTGGCGCTCCAGCAGATGATGCAGCGCCAGCGTCTGCGCCGGACGATCCTTGGCGGAACGATAGGTGGCGAGACCGCGTTCGATGATGTCGACGCTGCCTGCGATCTCCTTGAGCTCCGCCTTGAAGCCGGGCGCTTCCCTGCGGTTGGGGCGACGCAGCCCGGTGTAGCGGGCCGCGAGCGCGAGCAGGCGCTTGCCGGCCTCGGTCTCGGCGGCGTCGGCTTCCTTCACGATCACGCGCAGCATTTCGCCATAGCGTTCCGGCGCGATCGGCAGGCGATGCTCGAAATACCAGGCGGAAAAACTGCCTTCATCGGCATCGTAGCGCAGCTCGATGTCGCCGCGCTCCAGCGCCTCGCCATAGGGCGAGCCGAGGATCGGCAGCAGCACGCCGCCGCGGGCACGATAGGCCAGTTGATCCCAGTCGATGTCGAAGGAAACCGCGTGCGGTGATGCCTGGCCCCATTCCAGTACGTCGAGCCACCAGGGATTGTCGGCAAAGTGCACGCCGACATGGTTCGGCACGAAGTCGATGATGAGGCCGAGGTCGTGCTGCGTGAGGGCATCGCTCAATCGAGCAAAGCCGGCCTCGCCGCCGAGCTCGGGATTGAACTGGCTGTGGTCGACGGTGTCGTAGCCGTGGGTCGAGCCCTTGCGCGCCTTCATCACCGGCGAGGCGTAGAGATGCGTGATCCCGAGTGCCTTGAGGTAAGGCACGATCGCGGCGGCCTTGTCGAAGTCGAAATCCGCGGTGAGCTGAAGCCGATAGGTCGCCAGAGGAATGGCAGGAGGCATGCTAACCTCCGAGATGCCAGATCACCGACCAGGGTGGGAGCCGATCGCCGTTGACAGAGCCCCAGATCGGCGTGCCTGTCGCGTCGCTGGGACGTGCGATGTCCTTGTCCGAGAGATTGGCGGTCAGGCGCAGCCTCGCGCCGTCGCCCATGCGCCAATGCGCGGTGAGCAGGCCGCTATCAGCCGTCCCGGCATCGCCGAACCTCGCACCCTTCAGCCGCGGTGCGATCTCCTTGTGACGCAGCGCGAGCAGCTCCCGCACCAGCGCCAGCCGCGCATCCTGCTCCGGCGTGTGGCCGGTCCAATCCAGCACGGCCGATTGCAGCGTTTTGGGATCGAGCGGATCGGGGACCTCGTCGCCGTATTTCTCGTAGGCCCAGGCATATTCCTGCTTGCGACCCTTGCGGACGGCATCGGCAAGGCCACCCTGGAAATCGCAGAAGAACGGGAAGGGCACCGTGGAGCCCCATTCCTCGCCCTGAAACAGCATCGGCACCATCGGTGCGAGCAGGGTCACCGCGAGTGCGGCTTCGATCTGCCGCGGTGATGCCAGGCTCTCGAGCCGGTCGCCCAGCGGGCGGTTGCCGATCTGGTCGTGGTTTTGCAGGAAGTTGACGAAGGTCGCCGGCGGCAGCTCGCCGCTCGCCTCGCCGCGCGGCTTCTTGCCCCAGAACTCCGAGGTCTCGCCCTGGTAGACGAAGCCCGACGCGAGCGCGCGCGCAAGATCCATGCGCGGCGTCTGGTAGTCGGCGTAATAGCCCGCGAGCTCGCCGGTCAGCATCACGTGCCAGACGTGGTGATAATCGTCGTTCCACTGCCCGCGATATTTGCCGTTGGGAGGATCCTGCGCGGCATCGAGCAGGCTGGCGCGGTTGTCGCCGTTCTCCAGCACGAGATGGATGTGCCGCCCGGTGGCCTTGGCAAGCTCGCCGGCGGCGACGCTGAGATCCTGCAACATCGACTGCTCGCCCGGGATCGCCATGATGTGATTGGCGGCATCCAGTCTCAGGCCGTCGAAGCGGTAGTCCGTGAGCCAGGACAGCGCGTTCTCGACCGCGAAGGCCCGGACCTGCGGCACGCGATAATCGATCGCGCTGCCCCATGGCGTATGCGCATCGGTGAAGAAGGCCGGCGCATAGCGGCCGAGATAATTCCCCTCGGGGCCGAAATGATTGTAGACGACGTCGAGGAACACCATCAGCCCGCGCAGATGCGCCTCGTCGATCAGTGTCTTCAGGTCCTCGGGCCGGCCATAGGCGCTGTCGGGCGCGTACCACAGCACGCCGTCATAGCCCCAGCCGCGGCGGCCGGCGAAATCGGCCAGCGGCATCAATTCCAGCGCGGTGATCCCGGTCGCAACGAGATGATCGAGCTTGTCGATCATGGCGCGGTAGGTGCCCTCAGGCGTGAAGGTGCCGACATGGGTCTCGATCAGCACCGTCTCTTCCCAGGGACGTCCGCGCCAATCGCGCGCGCGCCACGCAAAGGCATCATGATCGACGACTTCGCTCGGGCCAAAAACGTCGTCCGGCTGGAAGGCTGATGCGGGATCGGGCACGTCGATCTCGTCGTCGATCCTGAACTGGTAGGGACTTCCGACGGGCAGGCCGGCAATCTCGGCGACATACCAGCCATCCTGCCGGCGCTGCATCGCGTGCCTTCTGTCGAGCAGGAGATCGACTCGGCGAGCACCGGGCGCCCACAGCCGGAACGACACGCCGTCCTTGGTCGGCCTCGCCCCGAAGGATGGTCTCATAGCGCCCCCGCGAAGGCGAGCACGGAGCGCGGCGGCGCCTTGCTGTCGCTTCCGGGCTGCAGATCAACACTGTTCGGTCTGGCATCGGTGGTGTTCAGGATCTGCTGCCAGCTTTTGTACTCGGCCATTTTGGGCAATTTGAATGCGATCTCTTCGGGGGCGGCGTTCAGTACGATAAAGATCGCGGCGCTCCCCGGTTCCATCGGCCCCATCACATAGGAGAGGAACCGCCCTTCCGGAAATTTCCAGTCGTTCTCCGTCATCTCGTCGCCGGCGGGCGTCAGCCACAGCGCGCCGTAGGAGACGCCGTCCTTGGGCCGGCCATCGAGCCAGCGATGGCTGCGAAGCTGCGAGAAGCGGCGGCGGATCTCCGCGAGCCCGGCGACGAAATCGACCATGTCGTCGCCGTCCTTGCCGAGATTGTCCCAGCCGACCCAGCCGACCTCGTTGTCCTGGCAATAGGCGTTGTTGTTGCCGGACTGCGAATTGCCGACCTCGTCGCCGGCCAGGATCAGCGGAACGCCCTGCGCCAGCATCAGGCAGGCCAGCACGTTCTTGCGAAGCTGCCGCCGCAGCCCGAGAATCCCGGGATCGTCGGTCGGACCCTCGACACCGCAATTGTTGCTGTGGTTGTCGCTGGAGCCGTCGCGATTGTCCTCGCCATTGGCCTCGTTGTGCTTCTCGTTGTAGCTGAAGAGGTCGGCGAGCGTGAAGCCGTCATGCACGGTGATGTGGTTGATGCCGGCGCGCGGCCGCCGTCCGTCATGGTTGAACAGGTCGGATGACGCCGTCATGCGGCTCGAGATGTCGCCGATCAGGCTGCCTTCGCCGCTCCAGTAGCGGCGCATGGCGCTGCGATACCGATCGTTCCACTCCGACCATTGGGAAGGGAATGCGCCGACCTGGTAGCCGCCGAGCCCGAGATCCCAGGGTTCGGCGACGAGCTTCACCGCCGCCAGCACCGGGTCCTGCCGGATCGCCGTCAGGAACGAGCTGCCGCGATCATAGCCGTTCGGTCCGCGCGCGAGCGTGGTGGCGAGGTCGAAGCGGAAGCCGTCGACATGGCAGACCTCGACCCAGTAGCGCAGCGAATCCATCACCATCTGGAGCACGCGCGGATGGGTGAGGTTCACCGACGAGCCGCAGCCGGTGAAGTCGTCGTAATAGCGCGGGTTCTCGCGGTTCAGCCAGTAATAGGAGGCATTGTCGATGCCGCGGTAGCACAGGGTCGGACCGAGATGATTGCCTTCGGCCGTGTGGTTATAGACGACGTCGAGCATCACCTCGATGCCGGCATCGTGCAGGCGCGCGACCGTGGTGCGGAAGGAATCGAGCGCATTGTCCTGGGCGTAGCGCGGTTCGGGCGCAAAGAAGGACAGCGTGTTGTAGCCCCAGTAGTTGACGAGCTTCTTCTCGACCAGAATGCGGTCGTCGATGAAGCTGTGGATCGGAAGCAGCTCGACGGTGGTGACGCCGAGCGTTTTCAAATGCTCGATCATCGCCGGCGACGACAGGCCGCCATAGGTGCCGCGCAAATTCGGCGGCACGTCGTCGCGCTTCTGCGTCAGGCCCTTGACGTGGGCCTCGTAGATGATGGTGTCTTCCCAGGGGATGTTCGGCCGGATCTCGCGACGGCCCCAGTTGAAGGTCTCGTCGACGACGACGGCCTTGGGCATGCCGCGCGCGTTGTCGCGCCGATCGAACGAGAGGTCCTCGCGCGGTGAGCCGGTGCGATAGGCGAAATGGGCATCGCTCCAGACCAGCCGCCCGGCGAGCCGTTTGGCGTAGGGGTCGAGCAGCAGCTTGTTGGCGTTGAAGCGGTGGCCGTGCTCGGGCTCGTAGGGGCCGTGCACGCGATAGCCGTAGAGCTGGCCCGGCGAGATGTCGTTGAGATAGCCGTGCCAGACGTCCTCGGTCCGCTCGGGCAGCTCGACACGCTCGAGTTCGCGCCTTCCCTGCGTGTCGAACAGGCACAGCTCGACTTTCTGCGCATTGGCGGAGAACAGCGCGAAATTGGTGCCGCGTCCGTCCCAGCTTGCGCCGAGGCGTGCGGGCGATCCGGCGGTCAGGCGCATCGGTCAGCTTTCCGGAACGAGGAAGATCGCGGCGAGCGGCGGAACGGTGAGGCGAAGCTCGGGCGCCTTGCCGCCAGCGGCATGAACCTCGCCGATGTTTCCGACATCGGTGCCGCCGTAATGGGCGGAGTCCGAATTGAACACTTCTTTCCACTTGCCGGCAAAGGGCACGGGGACGCGATAGTTGCGATAGACGTTGGGTGAGAAGTTGATGATCACGAGACACCGTGCGTGCTCGTCGAATCCCTTGCGCAGCCAGGCGAACACGTTGCGGTTGGCGTCATCCGTGATCAGCCATTCGAAGCCGGCCGGTTCGCAATCCATCTGGTGCAGCGCCGGCACCGCGCGATAGAGCCGGTTGAGGTCGCGGATCAGCGCCTGGATGCCGGAATGGTACTTGTATTCGAGCAGGTGCCAGTCGAGCGACTGGTCGTGATTCCATTCGCGGCTTTGCGCGAGTTCCGCGCCCATGAACAACAGCTTCTTGCCGGGATGGCCGAACATGAAGCTGTAATAGGCGCGCAAATTCGCAAACCTCTGCCACTCGTCGCCGGGCATGCGGCCGAGGATCGAGCGTTTGCCGTGCACGACCTCGTCATGCGACAGCGGCAGAATGAAGTTCTCCGAGAACGCGTAGTGCAGACCGAACAGGATATCGCCGTGATGATGCTTGCGGTGGATCGGATCCTTGCTGATGTAGTTCAGCGTGTCGTGCATCCAGCCCATGTTCCACTTGTAGCCGAAGCCGAGCCCGCCGAATTCGACTGGGCGCGAGACCTGCGGCCACGCGGTGGATTCCTCGGCCGCCGTGGTCGCCTGCGGGAAGCGCGCGAACAATTCGGTGTTGAAGCGGCGCAGGAACGCGATCGCCTCGATGTTCTCGCGGCCGCCATACTGGTTCGGAATCCAGGCGCCCGGCGGGCGGCTGTAGTCGAGATAGAGCATGGAGGCGACCGCATCGACGCGCAGGCCGTCGATCGCGTAGCGCTCGAGCCAGAACAGCGCGTTCGACACCAGGAAGTTCGTCACTTCGGTGCGGCCGTAATTGTAGATCAGCGTGCCCCAGTCGAGGTGGCGGCCCTGGAGCGGATTGGCATGCTCGTAGAGCGAGGTGCCGTCAAAGCTGCCGAGCCCGTGCGGATCGTCAGGGAAATGGCCGGGCACCCAGTCGAGCAGCACGCCGACGCCCTCGCGATGGCAGGCATCGACCAGGGCGGCAAAATCCTCAGGCCCGCCGAAGCGGCTGGTCGGCGCATAGAGGCCGGTCGGCTGATAGCCCCAGGAGCCGTCGAACGGATGCTCGCTGACGGGCAGGAATTCGAGATGGGTAAAGCCCATGTCGCGGGCATAGGCCGGCAGCTGCTCGGCCAGCTCGCGATAGGTGAGCCATTCGTCGCCGTTCTTGCGGCGCCAGGAGCCGAGATGGACCTCGTAGATCGACATCGGCGCCGAGAGCGCGTTGATGCCATCCGGCGCCGGGCGCGGGCGCGCGAGATGTGCCTCGTCGAACACGATGGAAGCCGTCTTCGGTCGCACCTCGCTCGCAAAGGCCATGGGATCGGACTTCAGCGGCAACTGGTGGCCGTGCGGCCCGATGATATCGAACTTGTAGTGGTCGCCGCCCTTGGCGTGCGGGATGAACAATTCCCAATAACCGGCACCGCGCACCCGCATCGGATGGCGCCGCGCGTCCCAGAAATTGAAATCGCCGACCACGGACACGCGCCGCGCATTCGGCGCCAGCACGACGAAGCCGATGCCGTCGATGCCTTCGAGCCGCATCGGATGCGCGCCGAGCTTGTCGTAGAGGCGCTGATGGGTGCCTTCGCCGAGCAGATAGAGATCGAAATCGGTCAGGATCGGCGGGAAGCGATAGGCGTCCTCGAACTCGACGGTGTTGTCGCCGAACCTGGCGCGGAGCTGATAGCGCTTCGAGCCGTTCGGCAAGGCGCCGATGAACAGGCCCGAAGCGTGGACGCGATCGAGCTTCGCCACCTCGCCATGTTCGCCCACCGCCTCGACATTGCTGGCCTCGGGGAGGAACGCGCGCACCACGCTCTTGCCGCCCTCGGGATGCAACCCGAGATAATGGAAGGGGTCGGGGTGGCGGCCCTCGATGATCGCGTAGGCCTCGGCTGGCAGTTTAGGCATGGGCTTCGCTCTCATTGGACAGAATGCGAAGCAGTCCGGTCAGCGGCGCGCGGAGCCCCTCAGGCCGGTGGGACAGCTCGTACTCTACTTCGTCGAAGGCTTGATCAAGCAGGAAAAACCTTAACAGGCCTTCCGCGGATTGCCGATCTTCCGGCCACAGCCGGCGATCGGTCATGGCTTCGCGGTAAGCGTTAAGGAATGTCGCGGCGGCGCGTTCGCGCCATTCGCCGAGTGCGGTCGCGAGCCGGTCCTGCTCGTCGGATGCGCCCGTCAGCGCGCGGCTGAGCGCTGTGTTAACCGAAAGCTCGATCGAGCGGATCAGGCCGGCGACGTCGCGTGCGGCCGGTGCCTTGCGCCGCTTGTCGGCCAGCGGCAGACGCGGATCGCCGTCGAAGTCGATGATGAAGATATCGTCCTTCACGATCAGGATTTGCCCGAGGCGGAAGTCGCCATGATGACGGATGTTCAACCCGCCGATGTCGGATGGCAAGAGTGCATAGAGGTGGTCGGGCAGGGTCGCGCGCACCGCGACGAGCTGGTCGATCAGAGGCCGGTCGGCCTCGCGCAGGCCGTCGCGGCTGTCGGCCAGCCGTTCGAAGATCCGCTCGGCCCGTGCCTTGAGCCCGGATGCCCAGCGCTCGACCTGTGCGGGGCCGATCGGCTCCGGCGCGAGATCATCGGGCCTTGCGGCGGCGAGAGCCACATGCAGCTCGGCGAGCCGCCGGCCGATCTGCGCCATGAAGTGCAGGTAAGGCGCCTGCTCCTGGGTCTCTCGGGGCGCTTCGCTCATCGGCGCCAACCGCTGCTCGTCGATATAGCGGTCGAGGTAACCCGTGGTGACGGCCCAGCCGTCGCCCTGGTTCTCGACATAGGCGTGCAGCACGCCGACCGCGCTGCTTCTGTCGCCTTCGACCAGTTCGACGCTGCCGAGCAGCGCCGGCGTATTGGCAAAGTGCGCGACGTCGGTGAGGTAGGAGCCAATCTCGATCTCGGGATTGATGCCGCCTTCGAGCTGGCGATAGATCTTGGCGACGTACTGGTTGTCGACCAGCGCCGTGCTGTTCGACTGCTCGATGGCGCGGATGCGTTCGGGCTCCTTGATGATGTAATCGGCGAACCGGCTGGTCGCCTTGAACTCCAGACGCAGATTGTTCTCTTCCACCACCAGGTTCTGCGACAGATTGCGCAGGAACAGGCCGATGAAGATCTGCTCGGTCGCAACGTCGAGCAAGGTACCTTCGCGCGCGCCCTGACGCACGGCGGCGAGCGCCTTCGGGTTGAAGCGTTCGCGGTCGAAGCGCACCCATTCGATCTGCATCGCCAGCACGTAGCGCGCCGTGGCATCCTGTTGCGCGGTTTCGAAGATCGCGATCCAGGGCCTGTTGTCGCCGATGTCGCAGAACGGAACCGCCGAGGTCAGCGTCGGCTTGATCTGCTTGGGATCTTGCTCGGGATACCAGCGCGTGCGCGACAGGAAGCCTGGCAGCACCTCATGCTCGAACACGCCGCGCTCGCGCGCCAGCGACACCCAGGTCGAATTGACCGGCACCACCAGCGTCTCGAACTCAGGCACCGCGCGCGGCGTCACCGGCTCGGACTTGTTGCGCTCGGTGAGCTGGAACCAGTAGAAGCCGTAAGGCCCCAGCGTGATCATGTAGGGCACCTCGCCGATCGGCGGAAAACGCGTGCGTCCGAGCATCTCCTGCGGAATGCGGTCCTTCCACGGCGACAGATCGAGCTCGGTCGCCTGGGCTGCGCGCGAGAGGTTGGCGACGCACAGGATCACCTCGTCGTTGTACTGCCGGACATAGGCCAGCACGGCGCGGTTGGCCGGGCGGATGAAGGTCATGGTGCCGCGGCCGAAGGCGAGGGTCGATTTGCGCACCGAGATCAGGCGCTTGGTGGCGCTGAGCAGCGAGGACAGGCTGCGCGACTGCGCCTCCACGTTCACCGACTCGTAGCCGTAGACGGGGTCCATGATCAGCGGCGCGTAGAGACGGGCGGGATCGCAGCGGGAGAAGCCGCCATTGCGGTCCGGGCTCCACTGCATCGGCGTGCGCACGCCGTTGCGGTCGCCGAGATAGATGTTGTCGCCCATGCCGATCTCGTCGCCGTAATAGATGATCGGCGTGCCGGGAAAGGACAGCAGCAGCGAGTTCATCAGCTCGATCTTGCGGCGGTCATTGTCCATCAGCGGCGCCAGCCGCCGGCGGATGCCGACATTGATGCGGGCGCGGGGATCGTTGGCGTAGGTGGTCCAGAGATAGTCGCGCTCGACGTCGGTGACCATCTCCAGCGTCAGCTCGTCATGGTTGCGCAGGAACAGCGCCCATTGGCAGCTTGCGGGAATGTCCGGCGTCTGGCGCAAGATGTCGGTGATCGGAAAGCGGTCTTCCTGCGCGATCGCCATGTAGATGCGTGGCATCAGCGGGAAGTGGTAGGCCATGTGGCACTCGTCGCCGCGGCCGAAATATTCCTGCACGTCCTCCGGCCATTGATTGGCCTCGGCCAGCAGCAGCTTGCCCTTGGAGTAGGAGTCCAGTTCCTGGCGCAGGCGCTTGATGATCGCATGCGTCTCCGGGAGGTTCTCGTTGTTGGTGCCGTCGCGTTCGCAGAGATAGGGGATGGCGTCGAGGCGGAATCCGTCGACGCCGGCATCCAGCCAGCGCTTCATCACCTGGATCAGGGCGCTGACCACGCGCGGATTGTCGAAATTGAGGTCCGGCTGGTGCGAGAAGAAGCGGTGCCAGTAGAACGCCCCGGCCTCGTGGTCCCAGGTCCAGTTCGACTTCTCGGTGTCGGTGAAGATGATCCGCGTGCCCTGGTATTTCTGGTCGGTGTCGCTCCAGACATACCAGTTGCGGGCGCTCGAGCCCGGATGGCTGCGGCGCGCGCGCTTGAACCATTTGTGCTGGTCGGAGGTGTGATTGACGACGAGCTCGGTGATGACGCGCAGGCCGCGCTTCTGCGCTTCCTGGATGAAGCGCTTGAAGTCCTTCATTGTCCCGAAATCGGGATTGACCGAACCGTAGTCGGCGATGTCGTAGCCGTCGTCGCGTCCTGGCGATGGATAGAACGGCAACAGCCACAGCGCGGTGACGCCGAGCTCCTGGAGATAGGGCAGCTTCTCGGTCAGTCCGGCGAAATCGCCGATGCCGTCATGGTTGCTGTCGGCAAACGCCTTGACGTGGAGCTGGTAGATGATGGCGTCCTTGTACCAGAGTTCATCCACGATCTCGGCTGCCTCGGCTTTTTGGGTGTCGACGGAAGACAAAACATTCATGGCGTGATCCTTACGCCAGGCAGCGGAACAGCAGCGCCGGGTCGCGGTCGGGATCTATATGTAATTTGATCCCGCCCCATTCGATGCGGGACAGTTCGCCTGTGATGAGATTTTCGAGTGCGGTGACGTGGCGGCGTGTGCCGCCGGCGTCGATGGTGAGGTCGCCGAGCGGCAACCAGACTTCGCGGACATGGCGCGAGAGGGCGATGACCGCGACGACGGTGTTGGCTGGATCGGCCGCCTCCTTGGCAAAGGCGATCGTCTCGCCGTCCTCGACGCCGAGGAAGCGCAAATTCTCCATTTGTTGAAGTGCGGCGTTATCGTTGCGGATGCGATTGAGCGCGGCGATGTAGGTCTTGATGTTGCCGGGCCGGTCCCAGTCGCGCGGCTTGATCTGGTACTTCTCGGAATCGAGATATTCTTCGCGGCCGGGAATCGCGTCATGCTCCAGCAGCTCGAACCCGCTGTAGATGCCATAACTGCTAGAGAGCGCCGCGGCCAGTGCGACCCGTGACTTGAACGCCCAGGGCTCGCCGCCCTGGAGATGATAGGGCAGCAGGTCGGGCGTGCTCACGAACAGGTTCGCCCGATAGAAATCGCGCTCGGGATGGCGGGTCAGCTCGCCCAGATATTGCTCCAGCTCCCACTTCGCCGTGCGCCAGGGGAAATAGCTGAAGGACTGTGCAAAGCCGAGCTTGGCGAGGCCCTTCATCAGCTTCGGTCGTGCAAAGGTCTTGGAGAACAGGATCACCTCGGGATGGCGGCGGCGGATGTCGCTGATCAGCCACTCCCAGAACGGAAGCGGCGCGGTGTCGTGATTGTCGATGGCGAAGATGGTGACGCCGTGGTCGATCCAGAACAGCATGGCATCGCGAAACGCGTTCCACAGCCCGGCCCGGTCGACGGAGGCGAAGTCGGGGATGACGATGTCCGAATAGGGATCATCCGCCGTCCGCACCGAGCGGTCCGGCCGCCATTTGAACCATTCCGGATGCTGCGTCAGCCAGGGATGGTCCGGCGAGCATTGCACGGCGAAGTCGAGCGCGAGCTCGAGGCCGTATTCGAGACAGGTCGCGACCAGCGCGCGGAAATCCTCGATCGTGCCGAGCTCGGGATGCAGTGCATCGTGCCCGCCCTCGGCCGTGCCGATCGCATAGGGCGAGCCGGGATCGCCTTCGGTCGCCACCGGCGCATTGTTGCGGCCCTTGCGGCGGGTGCGGCCAATGGGGTGGATGGGCGTGAAGTAGAGCACGTCAAAGCCCATCGCGGCGATGTCGGGCACGCGCGCGATGCAGTCACGCAGCGTGCCGTGCCGGCCGGGACTCTGGCTCTGGCTGCGCGGCATCATCTGATACCAGGCGCCGAAGCGCGCTCTGTCGCGGTCGACGATCAGCGGGAAGTTCTGCGAGCGGGTCAGGTCGGGCCGCGACTGGCTCTCAGCCATGGCCGCGCCGAGATCGGCTGCCAGCAGCGAGCCGACATCGCCGGTCTGAAGATAGTCCTCGCATTGCTTCACGATGACCGCCGCGGCGTCCTGCCGGGCGCCATGTGCCTTGGTCAGGAGGCCGGCGCCCTCGATCGCATCGAGGCTGACGTCCGCGCCGGCGCGCCGTTTGCGTACAACCCCGTGCGACCAGGTGGCGAATTCGTCGGTCCATGCCTCGATCGCATAGACATATTGGCCGGGCTCGACGGGGGTGAACGCGCCGGACCAGCGGTCATTGCCGTGATGGATCATCGGCTCGCTCCGCCATTCCCGGTCCTGCTCTCCTCGCCAGATCAGCGCGGCACCGATCACCGCGCTGCCGTCGCGATAGATGTCGGCCCAGACGTCGACCCGTTCGCCCGCAATCCGCTTCACGGCGAAACGGCCGCCGTCGATCGAGGGATAGATATCTTCGATGAGGAAAGCGCCGCCGGCTGCGGCACTCTCGACAGTTTGAATTGTCTTGTTCACGGTGATGCCATTGACAAGAAAGCAGGAGCCCGTTTCCCTTGTCGGGAACCTACGCTTGATACCAATATAGAAAGCCGCTTGTGTGTCATTGGTTCCCTCGGGAACGGCAGGCACGGTCTGCGAGTTAGCCCTGACTAACCTCTTCCACGACCTCGTTAAATTCCCTGCCCCCGGCCGGATGACGGCCTGCAAGCTGCGTGCCGAATGGATCTTTTAGCTCAAGCCCGGATCAAGGGCGTTCAGTCCGAATTCGTCGATGCCCTCGGAAAGCTGCGGGTCACCGATCCCGTGGCCCTCAAATCCATCCTCGAGGCCCTGCCGGAGAAGCGGGTTTACCGCTTCGTCGGCGGGCCCGTGGTGGTGCGCGCCCTGGGACATCCGCGCACCGAATTGACGACAATCGGCGCGCCGCCGCTGCAATGGACATTGCGCGCAAACGGCAATGTGATCGCGCAAGGCGAGACCCACGAGCCCGTGATCGCCTGGCCCGCTGGCCTGCCGCTCGGTTATCACCGGTTGACGCTGACCGATGCCAAGGGTGTTGCGGAAGAGGTGCCTATGATCGTGGCGCCCGAACGCGCCTTCGGCGGCGATTTAGCCCGTGGCTGGCTGCTCGCCGTGCAGCTCTACAGCGTCCGCTCGGAGCGCAATTGGGGCATCGGCGATTTCACCGACCTTGCCGGCCTCGTCCGGCTCGCGAGGCAGCTCGGCGCCGATGGCGTCGGGCTCAATCCGCTGCATGTCCTGTTCGACAACCACCCCGCCGATTGCAGCCCCTATTCGCCGAACAGCCGGCTTTTTCTCAACCCGCTCTATATCGACGTCGAGGCGATCCCGGAATTTTCCGCCGACCTCGTCCCCGACGCGGCTGCGACCGCCGCACGGCTGCGCGAAGGCGATCGTGTGCCCTATGCGGACATGGCGGCGCTGAAATGGCTCGGCCTGCGCGCCGCCTACAACAGTTTCGTGACGAGCGCGAGCGAGCCGCGCCGCAAGGAATTCGACGCCTTCCGCGCCGACCGCGCGCCGCTGTTGTCCCGCTTTGCCTGCTTCGAGGTGCTGCGGCATCGCTTCACCGGGCCTTGGTGGGAGTGGCCGCAAGAGTGGCAGCAGCCGGATGAAGCCAAATGCGCCGAGCTCCGCAACGGTCCCGACAAGCGCGAGGTCGAGTTCGTCGAATTCGTGCAATGGACGGCCGATAGCCAATTGCATGCCGCCAAGGAATTGGCCGGCCAGCTTGGCATGCGCGTCGGGCTCTATCTCGACGTCGCCGTCGGCGTGCAGTCCAACGGCTTCGACGCCTGGAACGAGCAGATGGCGATTTCGCGCCATCTCGCCGTCGGCGCGCCGCCCGACGTGCTCAACACCGTCGGGCAGGATTGGGGCCTTGCCGGCTTCAATGCCGGTGGTCTGGAGGCGCAATCCTTCGTGCCGTT
This sequence comes from Bradyrhizobium sp. 61, assembly GCF_023073075.1. Classification (NCBI taxonomy): domain Bacteria; kingdom Pseudomonadati; phylum Pseudomonadota; class Alphaproteobacteria; order Hyphomicrobiales; family Nitrobacteraceae; genus Bradyrhizobium; species Bradyrhizobium sp. 61. Next base: position 598,904 of record NZ_JADPIU010000052.1, read on the forward strand.
CGCCGACATGCTGGCCGCCTCGATGCGCCATGCCGGCGCGATCCGGCTCGATCACGTGCTGGGCTTGAAGCGGCTGTATCTGGTGCCGCGCGGCTTCAAGCCGGACAACGGCGCCTATGTGCGGATGCCGTTCGAGGCGCTGCTCGGCGCCGTGGTGCGCGAGAGCGCGGCGCACAAATGCATCGTGATCGGCGAGGACCTCGGCACCGTGCCGGAAGGTTTCCGCGAGACCATGCAGGATTTCGGCATCTGGTCCTACCTCGTCATGATGTTCGAGCGCGACGATGCCGGCCGTTTCCGCAATGCCGACCATTACCGGCCCAATGCGCTGGTCACGCTGAACACGCATGATCTGTGCACCTACGCCGGCTGGCGCTCCTTCAGCGATCTCAAGATGAAGCGCTCGCTCGGGCTCGACCCCGGCGAGAATGACCAGGCGCGCTGGGATGCGCTCGGCAGGCTCGACGAGATCCTGCGCCAGAACGGCATCAACGCCAACGATCTCTATTCGGTGCTCGCGTTCCTGTCGCGGACGCCGTCGCGTCTGCTGGCGGTGTCGCTGGAGGATCTGCTCGGCGTGATTGACCAGCCCAACATTCCCGGTACGATCGACGAGCATCCGAACTGGCGCCAGCGCCTGCCGGTGGCGCTCGACAAGATCGCCGCCAAGGTCGATGTTACGGCCTTGAAGGCGGCGACGCGGGAACGCTCGTTGACCGGCGGGAGTTGAAACGGCGGATTTTCCGGGGCTCGTGACACATTGGCTCAGAGGATCGAGGACTATGCGCTGATCGGCGATTGCGAGACCGCAGCGCTGGTCGGGCGCGACGGCTCGATCGACTGGCTGTGCTGGCCGGCCTTCGATTCCGATGCCTGCTTTGCCGCGATCCTCGGCACGCACAAGAACGGCCGCTGGCTGATCGCGCCGGGCGAAGACACGACCTCCATCTCGCGCCGCTATCTCGGCAACACCCTCATCCTCGAAACGCGCTTCGAGACCAGGAGCGGCGCCGTTGCGCTGATCGACTTCATGCCGCCGCGCGGCAAGGCCTCCGACATCGTGCGGCTGGTCCGCGGCCTCACGGGCACGGTGAAGATGCGGATGGAGCTCGTCATCCGCTTCGGCTTCGGCGTCGACATTCCCTGGGTGCGACGCATCGACCATTCGCTGCTGGCGATCGCCGGCCAGGACATGACGGTGCTTCGCACCCCGGTGGAGACCCGCGGCGAGGATCTGACCACGGTCTCCGACTTCGACGTGAAGGCCGGTGAGACGGTGCCGTTCGTGCTGACCTACGGCCCCTCGCATCTCGATCCGCCCGCGCCGATCGATCCGGAGATCGCCTTCCAGGAGACAGAGAAATTCTGGAACGAATGGTGCAGCCGCTGCACCCGCGACGGCGAATATCACGATCTGATCGTACGCTCGCTGATCACGCTGAAGGCGCTGACCTTCGCCCCCACCGGCGGCATCGTCGCGGCGCCCACCACCTCGTTGCCGGAAAAGCTCGGCGGCGCCAGGAATTGGGATTACCGCTTCTGCTGGTTGCGCGATGCGACCTTCACGCTGCTGGCGCTGATGAACTCGGGTTACACCGAGGAAGCGTTGGCCTGGCACAATTGGCTGCTGCGCGCGGCGGCAGGCTCGCCGGCGGACATGCAGATCATGTACGGCATCTGGGGCCAGCGGCGTCTGCTGGAATGGGAAGCGGGCTGGCTCGACGGTTATGAGGGCGCCCAACCGGTGCGCGTCGGCAACGCCGCGCATGCGCAGCTCCAGCTCGACGTCTACGGCGAACTGATCGACGCCTTCCACCAGTCGCGCATGGCGAAGCTGAAGCTCGACGACGAGACGACCTGGGCGCTGGAATGCGCCGTGCTCAACCATCTCGCCGAGGTCTGGGACCATCCCGACAACGGCATCTGGGAGCTGCGTGGACAGCCCAGGCACTACGTGTTCTCCAAGGTCATGACCTGGGTCGCCTTCGACCGCGGCATCAAGAGCGCCGAGACCTTTGGCTTCAAGGCGCCGCTCCTGCATTGGCGTGCCCTGCGCGAAGCCATTCATCGCGATGTCTGCAACAAGGGATTTGACGCGGAGGAGAATGCCTTCGTCGACTTCTATGGTTCAAAGCTGCTCGATGCCAGCGTGCTACTGCTGCCGGCCGTCGGCTTCCTGCCGCCATCGGACCCGCGCATTCGGGGCACCATCGCCGCCGTCGAGAAACACATGATGCGCGACGGTTTTGTGCTGCGCCACGATCCCCGCGAGATATCCGAGGAGAAACAGCCGATCGAGGGCGCGTTCCTGGCGTGCAGCCTGTGGCTGGCCGATGCGCATGTGCTGGCCGGCGATCTCGACAAGGCGCAAGCCTTGCTCGACCGCGTGGTCGGCATCGCGAACGATGTCGGCCTCTTGGCCGAAGAATATGATTCAGGCGCCCGGCGCCAGACCGGCAATTTCCCGCAGGCGCTGACCCACATCGCGCTGATCAACACCGCTCATAATCTCTCGGCGGCGAGGCAGGAAAGCGAAAAGCCGGCGGTGCAGCGGTCGAAGTAAGGGGGGAGGGAACGCACCTCCGTCGCGGCGCCAGTCGAGTATCATCTCATCAGATATCAGCCCACCCCGTTCCGCTTCAAGATCACCTCCATCGCCTCCGCAAAGCCGTCCTGTTCGTTGGTCGCGGTGACGTGGGTGGCCTGGTCCTTGACGCTGTCGGTGGCATTGCCCATGGCGATCGAGGTGCCGCTGACGCGGAACATCGCGAGGTCGTTCTGCATGTCACCGATGGTGGCGACCGCGTCGGAGGAAATACCAAGGCGCTTGGCCATGGCTTGCACGAACGTGCCCTTGTCGAAGCCGGGCGGCGTGATGTCGAGATAATAGGTCTGCGAGCGCACTGCAGTGGCCGCGCTGCCGAGCGCCTCCTGCATCGCTTTCTCGCAACGCTCCAGGCCGGCGGCATCGGTGCTGGCGCCGACGATCTTGCAGGCGTTCGCAAGGTACGGCGAGAAATCCGTCACGATGGTGGGATCGGAACGGATCGTGTGCTGCTCGTGCGCGACGTATTTACCATCAGGGTTGTCGATCAGCCATTTGTCGGTGGTGAAGAGCCAGATGTCGGCGCCGAACTCCCGGAGGATCTGCAAGGACCGTTCGGCGGCGCTCGCCGGGATCAGGTGCTGCTCGACCGGATGCATCTCGGGATCGACGATCGAGGAGCCGTTGAACGGGCCGATCGGCAGCCAGAGCGCCAGCGGCTCGACCAGGAACCGCATGCCGATCGCGGGGCGGCTGGAGGTGATGGTGAAGCCGATGCCGGCCTTGTGCAGCCGCTGGACCGCGGACCGCGCGCGCTCCGTCAGCGTCTTGTCCTTGGTCAGCAGCGTGCCGTCGACGTCGGAGACGACCAGTGAGATTTTCGTCATGGCAGGACCTCAGGGTTTATCGGCCTCAGCGTTTCGCCCCGCTCAGCTTCAATTGCCGTACCACGCCGTCCACGATCGCCTCGACGGATTCGTCGATCGAGACGGTGACGACGTGCTCGCCGGCCTCGGGCGGCTCCAGCGTCGTGAATTGGCTCGTCAGCAGTCCGGGCGGCATGAAATGGCCCTTGCGTTGCGCGAGGCGGGCGGCGATCAGCTCCCTGGTGCCCCTCAGGAAGACGAAGCGGACGTCGTCGCGTCCGCGCAGCAGCACGTCGCGATAGGTGTGCTTCAGCGCCGAGCAGGCGATGATCACGTGCTCGCCCTTGTCGCAAACCCGGGCGATCTCGTCGGCAATGGCGTTGAGCCAGGGCCAGCGGTCCTCGTCGGTGAGGGGATGGCCCGCCCGCATCTTCTCGACATTGCTGGCGGGGTGAAAGCTGTCGCCGTCCTCGAAACGCCAGCCGAGCCGCTGCCCGAGCGCCTCCGCAACCGTACTCTTGCCTGAACCCGACACGCCCATCACGATCAACGCACAAGGTGCTTCAACGCCCGCCACGAATTCCCTCCGGAAGCGCGGCCTGGTCGACCAGCCAGACGGTCTCACCATTCGAGCGCGCGCGTACAGCCGGCAGAGTCTCGCCATTGAGCAGGCGCGTCAAGATCGGCTGCTTGTCGTGCCCGGCAATCTCGAACAGCATCTCGCGGCAGGAGGCCAAGGCGGGCAGGGTCAGCGACACCCGCGGCACGAAAGGCGCGACATTGGCCTTGGGGACGCCGACCACCCAGCGTGTGGTCTCCTCGGTCGCGGGGTAGCCGGGGAAGAGCGAGGCGGTGTGACCGTCCGGGCCCGCGCCCATCAGGACCATGTCGAACAGCGGCCGCGCCGGATCGAGGTTTTCGGCGCCGTAGAAGGACTGAAGCTCGCGCGCATAGGCCTCTGCACCCGCTTCGGGGCTCTCAGTCGTGGTCGGGATCGGGTGAATATGCCCGGAGGGCGCATTGCGGTCGAGAAAGGCCGCGCGCGCGACTGCCATGTTGTTGAGAGGATCGCTCGAAGGCACGAAACGCTCGTCACCGATGAACCAGTGCACGCGGTCCCACGGGATCTTGCCGCGATACGCGTCGCTGCCGAGCAATTGATAGAGCTTTTTCGGGCTGGATCCGCCGGTGAGGCAGATCGCGATCCGCCCGGGATTGGCGGCGATCCGCGCCATCACCCGTTCGGCTGCGGCCTGCGCCAGCGCCTCGGCGTCGGCTGCGACGATCAGCATCGGCTGGTCGGCCGCTTCCATCACGTAAACTTCCGCCAGCTTCGCCCGTCGCGCCGGAGCAGCTCATCGGCGCAGGCGGGGCCGTCGCTGCCGGCGGAGTAGGTCTCGATGCCGTTGGTGCCTTCACTTTTCCAGGCGTCCAGGAACGGCTGCACCGCCTGCCATCCGGCCTCGATGCCGTCGGCGCGCTGGAACAGGATGTTGTCGCCGATCATGCAGTCGTAGATCAGCGTCTCGTAACCGGTCGAGGGATCGGCGCGGAAATAGTCGCCGTACTTGAACTTCATCTCGACGCCGTCGATGGTGATGCTCGGCCCCGGGATCTTGGCGTTGAACTGCAGCTCGATGGTTTCGGTCGGCGCGATGCCGATGGTGAGGAAGTTCTGCGACAGGCGGTCGACATCCGTGCCTGAGAACATCGACAGCGGCGCCTGCTTGAACTTGATCGCCACTTCCGTGCGCTTGTGGCCGAGCGCCTTGCCGGTGCGCAGATAGAACGGCACGCCGGCCCAGCGCCAATTGTCGATCATCAGCTTCAGCGCGACGAAGGTCTCGGTGCTGCTGCCGGGCTTGACGTCCTCGGTCTTGCGATAGTCCGTGATCTCGTCGTCGCCGATGCGGCCGGCGAGATATTGCGCGCGCACCGAATTCTTCAGCGCCTCTTCCCGGGTCGGCTGCTGGATCGACGTCAGCACGTCGGCCTTTTCGGAGCGCACGGAATGCGCATCGAACCGCGCCGGCGGCTCCATCGCGACCAGCGACATCAGTTGGAACAGATGGTTCGGCACCATGTCGCGCAGTGCGCCGGTGGCATCGTAGAAGCCGCCGCGATGGCCGACGCCGAGCTTCTCCTCCACGGTGATCTGGATGTGGTCGATATGGTTGCGATTCCAGATCGGCTCGAACATGCCGTTGGCAAAGCGCAGCACCAGGATGTTCTGGACCGTCTCCTTGCCGAGATAATGATCGATCCGGTAGATCTGGTGCTCGTCCATGATCTTCAAGAGCTCGGCATTCAGCGCCTTGGCTGACGCGAGATCGGTGCCGAACGGCTTTTCGATTACGAGCCGACGCCAGGCGCCGTTCTCCTTCATCATTCCGGTGCGGCCGAGCTCCCGCGCGGTCGGTGCGAAGGCGGCGGGCGGGGTCGCGAGATAGAACAGTCGGTTGCCGCCGGTGTCCTGCGCGCATTCCAGCGAATCCAGATGCTCGCGCAAGCGGTCGAAGGAGGGGGGATCCTTCGGATCGGCCTCGACGAAGGTCACGCATTCCAGCAGCTTCCGGGCAATGTCGTCGTCCACGGGCCGCGTCGCGAACTGGCGCAGGCCCTTCAACAGGCTGTCGCGCAGCTCGTCATCCGACTGGCGGTTGCGGGCCACACCGACGACGCAGAACTTCTCCGGCAACAGGTGCTCGGCGGCCAGATTGTAGAGCGACGGCATCACCAGCCGATGGGTAAGGTCACCGGTCGCGCCAAAGATGACGAAGGCGCAATTTTCGGGCTTGCGCTTGGCCTGCGGGTCTTTTGTCACGAATAATCGGCCTTCGCTCTGTTACTTGTTACTTCGGCTCTTATTTGGGTTTCGAAGCGCCCGGCTGCTTCGGCTCCTTGTGACCGCCGAAGCCCGCGCGCATTGCGGAGAGAATTTTTTCGGCGAAGGTGTGTTCCTTGCGGGAACGGAAACGTGTGTAGAGGGCCGCGGTCAAAACTTCGGCCGGCACCGCCTCGTCGATTGCCGCATTCACGGTCCAGCGGCCTTCGCCGGAATCCTCGACGAAGCCGGAATATTCCGCCAATGCAGGGCTGTCGGCGAGCGCCGTCGAGGTGAGGTCGAGCAGCCAGGACGGGATCACGCTGCCGCGCCGCCACACCTCGGCGATGTCGGCGAGGTCGAAATCGTAGCGATGATCAGCCGGCAAGGCCTCGATGTTGGCATTCTTGAGGATGTCGAAACCTTCGGCATAGGCCTGCATCAGGCCGTATTCGATGCCGTTGTGGATCATCTTGACGAAATGGCCGGCGCCCACGGGGCCTGCATGGATGTAGCCCTGCTCGATGCGGGGATCGCGCCCCTCACGTCCCTCCGTGCGCGGAATGTCGCCGGCGCCGGGCGCAAGCGCCGCGAAGATCGGATCGAGCCGGTCGACCACCTGCTTCTCGCCGCCGATCATCATGCAATAGCCGCGGTCGAGCCCCCAGACGCCGCCTGAAGTGCCGACATCGACATAATGGATGCCGCGCTCCTTCAGCGCCTTGCCGCGGCGGACGTCGTCCTGCCAGAACGTGTTGCCGCCGTCGATGATGACGTCGCCGGCCTGCATCACGGCTGCAATCGTGTCGATCGTCGTCTCGGTGATATGGCCGGCCGGCAGCATCACCCAGGCCGCGCGCGGCCGCTCCAGTTTGGCGACAAACTCCTCCAGCGTCGCCGAGCCCTGTGCGCCGTCTGCGGCGAGACCCGCGACAGCCTTGGCGTCCTTGTCGTAGACCACGGTCGTATGACCGTGGCGCATCAGGCGGCGAACGATGTTGCCGCCCATCCGGCCGAGGCCGATCATGCCGAGTTGCATCGAGAGTTTCCCTTAGTTCAGCGCATCGTTAAGCGCCGCGTTGAGCGCCGCGAGACCTTTCTTGAGCCCGCCCTTGAGGTGGACCCGGAGCGCGCGCCGGCCGCGCTCGGTGAGCACGTCGAAGTCGCCGCGCGCCTGCGCGGCCTTGATCACGCCGAAGCTCGCCTTCTGGCCCGGCACCGACAAGTCCTTGGCATCGTCGGCCGTGATCTGGAGAAACACGCCGCTGTCGGGCCCGCCCTTGTAGGCCTGCCCGGTCGAATGCAGGAAGCGCGGTCCGAACTCGGCGCAAGTCGCGACGTGACGCTTCTCGCGCACTTCGAGACGCATGGCCTGGAGTGCGTCGATCGTCGCCTTGTCGCGCGCGATGTAGCCGAGCAGGGCGACATAGTCGCCATGGCCCGAGCGGGAGAGATGCGCTTTCAGCCACGAGGTGAGGTCGCCGTTGGCGCCGGCGGCGCGCAGCGCCGTGGCGTTGGCCTCGTCGGTGTAGAGATCGGCCTCGTCGGTGCTGACCACCGGCTGTTCGGCCGGCAATGCACCGGTCTTCTCGAACGACGCGGTGAGCTCGCGGGTCTTGATCTTGGCCGCTTCCACGTCCGGCTGGTCGAACGGGTTGATGCCGAGGATGCTGCCAGCGACCGCCGTCGCCATCTCGAAGCGGAAGAACTCCTGACCGAGATGGTCGATCGATTTCATCACGATGCGCACGACGGGATGGCCGGCGGCTTCGACCGCGGCGAGCTTGGAGTCATGCGCGGCGTCCGCTTCGCCTTCGGTGCGAATGTCGATGAAGAAGCGGTCGTTGCCGTAGAGCGCGGGCTCGCCGAGCGGTTCGCCGGCGATCGGGATCAGGCCCTTGCCTTCCTTGCCGGTCGATTCCGCGATCAGTTGTTCGGCCCAGGCGCCGAAATCGGCGATCTTCTCCGACGACAGGATCGTCACCTTGTCGCGGCCTTCGAGGCCGGCGAGGCCCATGGCAAGGCCGAGCTGGACGCCCGGGTTCTCACCTGGCGGCACGTCGGGTCCGCAGGAACGGGCCATGGAGAGCGCGTGCTTGATCAGCGTCTTGACGTCGATGCCCGCGGTCGCCGCTGGCACCAGGCCGAACGGCGAGAGCACCGAATAGCGGCCGCCGATCGTGGGTTCGCCATGGAAGATGCGGGCGTAGTTGAGGCTCTTCGCCGCCTTCTCCAGCGACGAGCCGGGATCGGTCACCGCGATGAAGCGATGGCCGGTCTTCACTTTCGGCCCGACCGCCTGTGCGACGCGTTCGTGGAAATAATCCTTCATCGCGTTCGGCTCGGTGGTCCCGCCGGATTTGCTGGACACGATGAAGACGGTGTTGGCGATGTCGATCCTGGCCTCCATTGCCCGAACCTGTGCCGGATCGGTGGAATCCAGCACGTGCAATTTCGGGAAGCCGGACTTCCGCGCAAAAGTCTCGGCCAGCACCTCGGGGCCAAGGCTCGATCCGCCCATGCCGAGCACGACGGCATCGGAGAACTTTTGGCCCTTCACGCGGCTCGCATAGTCCTCATAGTCGGCGACGTCGGCCTTCGCCGCGCTGTCGAGCCAGCCGAGCCATTTGTCCTCGTCGGTGCCGGTCCAGACCGATTTGTCGCGCTGCCACAGCCTGCGGATCTTTGCCGAGGCGCGCCATTCCTCGGTGCTCTTGGCCACCGCCTTGCCGAGGCCGTCGCCGAGCGAGAGAAGCTGGTGGTCGATCGCGGGCCCGAGCACGGTCGCCCGCTTGTGGGCGACGGCGCCATAGAGCTTGTCGGCGGCATCGGCGAACTGCTTGACGCCGTCCTTGACGAGCTCCTCGGTGATTGCCTCGAGCGAGACGCCGGAGCGCTCCAGTTCTTCCAGCACGCGGCGGGCGTCGTCGACGTTCTCTTCCAGGCTGTCGCGCGGCTTGCCGTGGTCGCGGAACGCATCGAGCGTCGCCGGCGGCACGGTATTGATGGTGTCGGGGCCGATCAGCTCCTCGACATAGAGGACGTCGCTGTAATCCTTGTTCTTGGTGCCGGTGGAGGCCCACAGCATCCGCTGCGGCTTGGCGCCCTTGGCGGCGAGCTTGTCCCAGCGCGGGCCGGAAAACAGGCGCTTGTAATCTTGGTAGGCGACCTTGGCGTTGGCGATCGCGACCTTGCCCTTCAGCGCGGCGAGCCGCTCCTTCTCGGATGGATCGTTGGCGCGGGCGATCTTCTCGTCGAGCTGCTTGTCGACGACCGAGTCGATGCGGCTGACGAAGAAGCTCGCGACGCTCGCCACGTGCGACGGGTCGCCGCCGCCGGCGACGTATTTTTCCAGACCGGCGAGATAGGCCTCGGCAACCTGGAGGTAGACGTCCCTTGCGAACAACAGCGTGATGTTGATGCTGATGCCGTCGCCGATCAGCGTCTCGATCGCCGGCAGGCCCTCCGGCGTCGCCGGCACCTTCACCATCAGGTTCTTGCGGTTGACATCCTTCCAGAGCCGCCGCGCCTCGGCGACCGTGCCGGCGGTGTCCATCGCCAGATAGGGCGAAACTTCCAGGCTGACATAGCCGTCGCCGGCCCTCAGGCGGTCATAGACCGGGCGGAGCACGTCCGCGGCGTTCTGGATGTCCTCGATCGCGACGGCCTCGAACAGGTCGGCCACGGTCCGGTCGCCGCGCTTCAGCGCCTTGCCGATCGGGGCGTCATACTCGTCCGAACTGCCGATCGCCTTCTCGAAGATCGACGGGTTGGAGGTGACGCCCTTGACGCCGTCGGTGTCGATCAGCCGCTTCAGGTCGCCCTTGGCGATGAAGCCGCGGGCCAGGAAGTCCAGCCAGACGGCTTGTCCGTGCTTTTCCAGTTCTTTGACGGGATTCATGATGTTTATTTATCTCCAAGCCTGCGGGCGAGGGGTTTCCGCGCCGGTCCTGACGCGCTATCCTCTAGCCTACATGCTCCCGGGAGGGAACCAATCAAGGGGATAGGCGTCTACCCTCCAGTGTAACTCCGTCGCGATCATGGCGATCCAGGCGGAAGTAGCCGTGTTGCGTAAAAAGTCGTCGGCCGGAACAATGGCCAAGGGCTCGTTACCAACGTAGCCGCTTCGTCTCGTCAGCCCAGTCTGCATGGAGTGTCATCAGCGGATTACGGTCCGCCTGATAGATCGTCGCTCGGCCGCGAATGGCCATGCTGGGGAAAAGCATGCACGCACATCATGACCGCCTGACGCTCGCTGTTGCCGACAGCCCGCAATCGCTCGCACCGGCCGCGTGCATCGATGCGACCCACGATCTCGAAATCAGCCCATGTACGACCCAGCTGCGGCTGCTGGTCGCGGCGGGTTTCGCAATGACCCTGTTCAGTGCGACCCTAGCCTTCGACTGGTGGGACGGTCTGGGCGACTACGATACGACGGTCGGCTATGCCGGCGTCGTGCTGTTCGGCCTGGTGACCGGCCGGCTGATCTGGCTGCTGCCCGCCGAGCGGGGACCGGTGGTGATCGTCACCCCTTATGGCATCCGCGACCTCCGCATCGGCAACGAATTTCTGCTGTGGGACTCGATTGCAGAGATTTCGGCTGAGGAAGGCCGCGGCCACAAGGCGATCGTGCTGACGCTGACGCCAGCCTTGCAGCGGCAGCTCTGCACCATCAGCACCTTGGTGCCCGGTGCGCAGAATGAACGGCAGAATGAACGGATTGTCATCCGCTCCGAGGGTTTGGCGACCGATTTTGACACACTGCTGCGCGCTTGCCGCGATTGTCATGCTGCGAGCGCTGAGCGCACCGCATTGCAGCAGGAAGATGAACGCGGCACGCAAGGCTTCGCCGTACAAGCGTCATAAGATTGCCGCTCGCAGATCGCTCCATGTTGCAGTGCCGGATGGGCTCATCCCCGGTAATGCCCGGATGTTGCGACCAAGTGACATTTTCTGGAAATGAGCGAAGATAGATACAGATTCGCACAAATTACAGGCATGTGCCTGTTCGTAACTCAACGAGTGCCTACGTTGTGCGTTGCGTCGTGTTGGCACCAGGGTGTCCAATGATCGTCATGTGCTCACGCTGATTCGAAATGGCCTGAGGAACGGTCCGGTAACTGCTTTCGTTTCAGCTTGTGGCGGAACTCACGCGGAGAGGGATCATGTATAACGATTCTCTATTCAACGCTTTCGCTAAGTCGTTCGAGGCGAGAAGCCAACACGACATGTCGATGGCGGAATATCTGGAATCGTGTCGAAGCGATCCCATGAAATACGCGAACGCGGCCGAACGATTGCTAGCAGCGATCGGTGAGCCTCAGACGATTGACACGGCCAAGGACCCACGCCTTGGCCGTATTTTTTTGAACCGCACCATCCGGACCTATCCGGCCTTCGCCGGCTTCTACGGCATGGAAGAAACCATCGAGCGCATCGTCGGTTTCTTCCGTCACGCGGCGCAGGGGCTCGAAGAGCGCAAGCAGATCCTCTATCTGCTCGGCCCGGTCGGCGGCGGCAAATCCTCGCTCGCCGAGCGGCTCAAGTCGCTGATGGAAGTGCAGCCGATCTACGTGCTCAAAGCCGGCGATGAATTGAGCCCGGTGTTTGAAAGCCCGCTCAGTCTGTTCGATCCCGATCATCTCGGACCGATGCTCGAAGAGAAGTACGGCATTCCGCGCCGTCGCCTCACCGGCCTGATGAGCCCGTGGTGCTACAAGCGGCTGGAAGCCTTCGGCGGTGACATTTCTCAGTTCAGAGTCGCAAAAATCCAGCCGTCGCGGCTGCGCCAGATCGCGGTCTCCAAGACCGAGCCTGGTGACGAGAACAACCAGGACATCTCCTCGCTGGTCGGCAAGGTCGATATCCGCAAGCTCGAGACCTACGCGCAGAACGATCCCGACGCCTACAGCTATTCGGGCGGCCTCAACCGCGCCAACCAGGGCATCCTTGAATTCGTCGAGATGTTCAAGGCGCCGATCAAGATGCTGCACCCGCTGCTCACCGCAACGCAGGAGGGCAACTACATCGGCACCGAGAATATCGGCGCGATCCCCTTCACCGGCGTGATCCTCGCGCACTCGAACGAAGCCGAGTGGTCGAGCTTCAAGGCCAACAAGAACAACGAGGCCTTCATCGACCGCATCTGCGTGATCAAGGTGCCGTACTGCCTCCGGGCCACCGAAGAGCAGAAGATCTACGAAAAGCTGATCCAGGGCTCGGAGCTGGCGGCCGCGCCGTGCGCACCCTCGACCCTGGAGACGTTGGCGCGGTTCTCGGTGATGTCGCGCCTGCGCAAGCACGAGAACTCCACGCTGTTCGGCAAGATGCGGGTCTATGACGGCGAGAGCCTGAAGGAATCCGATCCGAAGGCACGGAGCGTCCAGGAATATCGCGATGCCGCCGGCGTCGACGAGGGCATGGACGGCGTCTCCACCCGCTTCGCCTTCAAGATCCTGGCTGCGACCTTCAACCACGATCCGCAGGAAGTCGCCGCCGACGCCGTGCATCTGATGTACGCGCTGGAGCAGTCGATCCGCCGCGAGCAGCTCCCCGAGGAAGTCGAGAAGCGCTATCTCGAATTCATCAAGGCGGACCTGGCGCCGCGCTACGCCGAGTTCATCGGCAACGAGATCCAGAAGGCCTATCTCGAATCCTACTCGGATTACGGCCAGAATCTGTTCGACCGCTACGTCGACTACGCCGATGCCTGGATCGAGGATCAGGACTTCAAGGATGCCGACACCGGCCAGCTGCTCGATCGCGAGCTTTTGAACCAGGAACTGACCAAAATCGAGAAGCCGGCGGGTATCGCCAACCCGAAGGACTTCCGCAACGAGGTGGTCAAATTCTCGTTACGGTCGCGGGCCCAGAACGGAGGCAAGAATCCAACCTGGATTTCCTACGAGAAGATTCGCGACGTGATCGAAAAGCGGATATTCTCGCAGGTCGAGGACCTGCTTCCGGTCATCTCCTTCGGGTCGAAGAAGGACGGCGAGACGGAGAAGAAGCACGGCGAGTTCGTCGCACGCATGGTGGAGCGCGGCTACACCGAGCGTCAGGTTCGCCGGCTCGTCGAATGGTACATGCGTGTGAAGCAGGCCGGTTGAGGCGGATGGAGCGGATGGAAAAGTGCCCATTCACATTATTGACAGGCGCCTGAATCCAGGCGGCAAGAGTCTTGAGAACCGGCAGCGGTTCTTGCGTCGGGCCAAATCCCTGGTGCAGGGCGCCGTCAAGAAGACCTCGCAGGAACGCGACATCAAGGACGTCCTGGAGGGTGGTGAGGTCACGATACCGCTCGACGGCATGCACGAGCCGCGTTTCCGCCGTGAAGGCGGAACGCGCGACATGGTGTTGCCCGGGAACAAGAAGTTCATCGAGGGCGATTACCTCCAGCGATCCGGCCAGGGCAGCGCCAAGGATTCCGGTCCCGGCGAAGGCGACAGCGAGGACGCGTTCCGCTTCGTCCTCTCCCGCGACGAGTTCGTGGATCTGTTCCTCGACGACCTCGAGCTGCCGGATCTTGCCAAGCGCAAGATCGCGCAGACCGAGAGCGAGGGCATCCAGCGCGCCGGCTACACCACGTCCGGCTCGCCCGCCAACATCTCGGTCAGCCGAACGGTGAAGCTCGCGCTGGCGCGCCGCATCGCGCTCAAGCGTCCCCGCAAGGAGGAGATCGAGGAGCTGGAAGCCGCGATCGCGGCATGCACCGACGAGGACGAGCGTGTGGTGCTGCTCGCCGAGCTCGAAAGGCTGAAGGCGAGGACCAAGCGCATTCCCTTCGTCGATCCGCTCGATATCCGCTACCGCCGCTACGAGAAGGTGCCGCGGCCGGTGGCGCAGGCGGTGATGTTCTGCCTGATGGACGTCTCCGGCTCGATGTCCGAGCACATGAAGGATCTCGCCAAGCGCTTCTACATGCTGCTCTACGTGTTCCTGAAGCGGCGCTACAAGCATGTCGAGATCGTCTTCATCCGCCACACCGACCGCGCCGAGGAGGTGGACGAGCAGACCTTCTTCTACGGTCCGGCCTCGGGCGGCACGCTGGTCTCCAGCGCGCTGCACGCCATGCACGAGATCGTGCGCGAGCGTTTCAATCCGGCGGACTGGAACATCTACGCCGCGCAAGCCTCCGACGGCGACAATTCCTATTCCGACGGCGAGCTCACGGGCATGCTGCTGACCGACAAGATCCTGCCGGTCTGCCAGTTCTTTGCCTATCTCGAGGTCGGGGAGTCCGGCGGCAGCGCCTTCGATCTCTCCGACTCCTCGCTCTGGACCCTCTACGACCGCCTGCGCAACAGCGGCGCACCGCTCTCGATGCGCAAGGTCAGCGAGCGCAGCGAGATCTTCCCGGTGTTCCACGATCTGTTCCAGCGCCGCGAAACTTCCCAGGAGAAAGCCGCTCCATGACGGAACGCTTGTTCGAAGGCGCCGATTGGGATTTCCGCACGTTGCAGCGCATCACCGATGCCTGCGAGGAGGTGGCGACGAAGGATCTCGGGCTCGACGTCTATCCGAACCAGATCGAGGTCATCACCGCCGAGCAGATGCTGGATGCCTACTCGTCCGTCGGCATGCCGCTGTTCTACAAGCACTGGTCGTTCGGCAAGCACTTCGCGTTCCATGAGGCCTCGTATCGCAAGGGCCTGATGGGGCTTGCCTATGAGATCGTGATCAACTCCTCGCCCTGCATCTCCTATCTGATGGAGGAGAACACGGCGACGATGCAGACGCTGGTGATCGCCCACGCCGCCTTCGGCCACAACCATTTCTTCAAGAACAACTATCTGTTCAAGCAGTGGACCGACGCCGACGGCATTCTGGACTATCTCGACTTTGCCAAGAACTACGTCATGACCTGCGAGGAGCGCTACGGCCGCGTCGAGGTCGAGCGCACCCTGGATGCCGCGCATGCGCTGATGTCGCATGGCATCGACCGCTATCCCGGCAAGAAGAAGCTGGATCTGCGCGCCGAGGAAAAGCGGGCGGGGCGCCGCCGTCAGCACGAGGAGGAGGTCTTCAACGACCTCTGGCGCACCGTGCCGAAGGGGGCGTCGAAGACCCGCTCCGCGCTCAGCATCGAACGCCGCCGCAAGCTGCTCGGCCTGCCGCAGGAAAACCT
The DNA here is from genome assembly GCF_023073075.1 of Bradyrhizobium sp. 61. Lineage (NCBI taxonomy): Bacteria > Pseudomonadati > Pseudomonadota > Alphaproteobacteria > Hyphomicrobiales > Nitrobacteraceae > Bradyrhizobium > Bradyrhizobium sp. 61. The sequence goes on from NZ_JADPIU010000052.1 coordinate 614,266, forward strand.
GCTCTACTTCCTGGAGAAGAGCGCGCCGCGGCTGGCGCCCTGGCAGCGCGAGCTTTTGCGCATCGTCCGCCACATCGCGCAATATTTCTATCCGCAGAGCCAGACCAAGGTGATGAACGAGGGGACCGCGACCTACGTCCACTATCGCATCATGACCAAGCTGCATCAGCAGGGCCGCATCTCCGACGGCAACTTCCTCGAATTCCTGCAGTCGCACACCAACGTGGTGTTCCAGCCCGAATTCGACGATCCGCGCTTCTCCGGCTTCAATCCCTATGCGCTCGGTTTTGCCGTGATGCAGGACATCGAGCGCATCGTCACCAGGCCGGAGGACGAGGACCGCGAGTGGTTCCCCGACATTGCCGGCAAGAACGACGTGATGGGCGTGCTGCGGGACGTCTGGGCCAACTACCGTGACGAAAGCTTCATCGCGCAGTTCCTGAGCCCGAAGCTGATGCGGCACTTCCGCATGTTCCACCTGCACGACGATCCCGAGGAGCGCGCCGGCATCCGGGTCGATGCCATCCACGACGATCGCGGCTTCCGCCGGGTGCGGCGCGAGCTGGCGCGGCAGCATGATGTCGGCTTCATCGACGCCAATATCGAAGTGGTCGACGTCGATCTCTCCGGCGACCGCCGGCTGATCCTGCATCACCACGTCATCAAGGGCTCGCAGCTCAACGAGACCGACGCCAAGCGCGTGCTCCAGCACCTCGCCGATCTCTGGACTTACGACGTCTCACTGATCGAGGTCGATGCCAACGACAAGGTCCTGCGCGAATATGTCGTAAGCCCGCGCCCGATCCCGGCGGCGGCCTGAGACGGCTGGTAGCTGCTAGAACATCGACGTGGCGGATAGCTCGCCCGCGGCCCATCCTTCGAGACGCCCGCCTCTGGCGGGCCCTCAGGATGAGGACGGAGTGTGCGGGAGCTATGTCGACAGACAGCGATTCTGGTTAGCCTCATCGTGAGGAGACCGCGGAGCGGTCGTCTCGAAGGACGAGGCGCTTGCTCTGGCCGTCACCAGGAATTTGCATCGACTTGACGTGGTCTAAGTCGATCGCTTCTTCGCCGGCTTCTTCTTGGACCCATTCAGCTCCACCGCCGTGCGAATGAGCGCCTTCAACGCCTTCTCGTTGATCTTTTCGCCTTCGCGAATGTCGATCGCGCGGCGCACGTTTCCCTCGAGGCTGGAATTGAACAGGCCGGCCGGGTCGTCCAGCGCCGCGCCCTTGGCAAAGGTCAACTTCACGACGGCTTTGTAGGTCTCGCCGGTGCAGATGATGCCGTCGTGCTCCCACACGGGAACGCCCCGCCATTTCCATTCCTCGACGACCTCAGGATCGGCCTGCTTGATCAGGCCGCGGATGCGCCCCAGCATCTCGCCGCGCCAGTCGCCGAGCTCCTTGATCCTCCCGTCGATCAGCCTGGAAGGCGAAGCGCCGTCCGTCTTGGTCGCGCTGCTTGTCTTCGCGGTCACAGCCTTCTTCATGATCACGCCTCTTTCCGCGCGCCGCTGCGGCGGTCGACATAGGGCAGCGCGAACATGTAGAGCCCGGTCGCGAGCAACGGAATCAGCGGGACGAATGCCAGCAGCCCGATCCACGTGGCCTGGATTTGCAGCGTCAAGGCAACAATGTTCGCGATCACGGCGAGCGTGAAAGCGATGGACAGCCAGCGATGGATTTGTCGAACCCACATATTCCCGGTCAATGAAACCTCCTCTTGGGATGATCGAATGAAGGCCGGCGACGGACCTAGTCAGCCCGCGCCAGCACCTCGTCCAGCCTTGCGAAAAACTGCTTCCAGCCGGCATGCGCGCCGCCATAGGCCTGCTTCTGGGTCGGGCTGAAGCCCGCCTGCTCGACGCGCAGATGCGTGCCCGCGTTCGTCGGTGTCAGCGTGAAGGTCACCACGCTTTTCAGATCGAACGCCGCGTCCTCATGCGAGAAATTCCAGGTATAGGCGAGCGCGCGCTGCGGCTCGAGGGTGAGCACCTCGCAGTCCAGCACGCCGCCCCATTCGCCGCGAAGATTGAAGCGATGACCGACGACCGGCTTGAAGTCGTTCTTCATCAGCCATTCCTCGATCAGATGCGGCTGCGTCAGCGCGCGCCAGATCCGCTCGGCCGGAAAGGCAAATTCGCGCTCGATCACCACGGAGCGCATCTCGGCGGCAGCTTCGGTCATTGGTCCATCCTCTTCAGGAGATCGTCGAGAGCATCGAGCCGGTTCTGCCAGAAGCCGGCCATCTGGCCGGTCCAGTCGATCAGCGGATTCAGCGCGCCGGGCTGCGCGCTGTAATGGGTCTGGCGTCCTGCATGGCGGTCGCGCACCAGCCCGGCCTGCTTCAACGCGCCGAGATGTTTTGAGACCGCCGGCTGGGAAACGCCTGACGTCGCGGTCAGTGCCCCGACCGTCTGCTCGCCCTCCCGGCACAGCCGCTCGAAGATCGCCCTCCGGGTCGGATCGGCGAGCGTCCTGAACAGAAGATCGTGCGCGGCGGACATGTGAAATCCATAACCTATAAGTTATGGATAGACCCATAACCGTAGAGTTATGGATAAGTCAAGCCCGAGATTGGAAGACTTCGGCACCTAAGGCCGCAAATAGAGATAACCCTGCGACTGGAGTTCGGCCAAACGGACCACGCCGCCTTTCTCCGCGCTGACGAAGCCCGGCAGCAAACCCGTCAGCGCGACGTTCTGCGCCTTCATGGTGTTGGCGCACGCCGCGAGTTCCACACCGTCCTTGGAGAAATCGCCGACGCGCTTGCCGACGTCGGGGTTGGCCTGCGCCCGGTGAAACGCCTTCAGCGCCGGCCCGTGAATCACCAGCGCGATGGTGACGTGTTGGGGACCGCCGACGCCGTCAATGTGGTTCTGGATGTTGCCGAGCACGAAATTGACCTTCTCGGCGTCGCTGAGGTGATAGACGACCTTGAGTTTGTTGCCCGTGCCGGCTTCCGTCGCGGCCTTCGCGCTGGAGCCGCCAAGCGCCGCGCCCAGGGCCGAGACGGCGCTCCACAAGATGCTCCGGCGGTTTTCATGATCGCACCGGGCGCGTGAACTGTTGACGGCCGCATCGGAGGGGGGTGAGAGCCGACTGGCGGTTAGTCGCAAGCCGAACGCCGCGCGTTCAAGTGCCGATGCCTTGCATTCCCGTGGGCAGCCTCGCGCAAGGTTCCAGTCCTAATAACTCGGGAGAAGGGGCGTTCGTAAACCCAGGGTTGCTGCAAAAGGCTGGTGGCGGTCGAACATGTCCGTAGGTCAGAACTTGCCCAACATTACGATCGGCTATTCCCGGGGACGGCTGCTGGTGTTTTTCGGCGCCGGTCTGCTGCTGACGCTGCTCTGCGCTGCGCTCGCATTCATGTGGCAGCAAGGCAAGAACATCACCACGTTCGAGGTCGCCGCCTGCTATGTCGGTGCGGTGTTTTTCGGCCTCGCCACCTTCAGGATGCTCTGGAGGTTGATCTCGGCCAGGTCGCCGGTCGTCTTCATCAGCCGTGTCGGCATTCGCGACCTCAGGCTCGCCGACGAGACCATCGCCTGGAGCTCCGTGCGGAAGATACAGATCTGGGAGCAGCGCCTGCAGAAGTTCGTGGTGCTCAAGCTCGATCCCCTTGTCGCCGGGCGATTCTCCGGGGGCTTCCTGAGGCGTGCCTTGTCGCTGATGAACAAGACGCTTGGCGCTGACAGCGTGATCGTCAATGCGGGCGGCCTGACCATGGACGTCAAGACATTGCTCGAGACCTGCAAGCAATATTGGGGTGCCGGACGACCGGCCCCTTCGGACCACTCCGTGCCGGAGCCTGAACCGGAGCCCGAGGCTGTCAGCTGAAGCGGGCGAGGATTCGCCTGCATCGGGTAAGATGCCGCGCATCGCAGCGGCGGTCGAAGCAGGCATAGGCTGCGCTGCCGGGTGGTCGCGCGAGCCTTAGTCCACTGTCGGTCCGCGAAGGTTCAATCCTTGCCGCGATTCCGCCCGGGAACTCGGCGCCGCTGATTTCTGCGAGATTGTCGCGGATCATCAATGTGATAGTCTTCACAGACAGCTGAAATTCGATGTCGTAAGCTCACCCGCGTTTGTGGAGTTCCCCGCAATGGGCGAGATTCGTAACTTCAGATCCGGAAATCATGACGAGCCGCCTCCACACGGCTCGATGCCTCGTCGTCTCGCCGCAATCATCGTCGGTGACATCGCTTCCTACAGCCGCTTGATGCAGGCCGACGAGGAAGGCACGCATGTTCGCGTCAAGCGGATCGAGCGGGATCTCATCGAGCCCAGCATCGTCGAACACCATGGAACGTTGGTGAAGACGACGGGAGACGGCTTCATCGCGATCTTCGACAGTCCGGTTGAGGCCGTTCGCTGCAGCATCGTCATTCAGCAGAATCTCGTCGGGCGCAACGCTTCGCTTCCGAAGGACTCCCGGATCGAATATCGGATCGGCGTCAATCTCGGTGACGTCATCGTGGAGCCGGACGACGTCTACGGCGACGGCGTCAACATCGCCACGCGCATCGAGGGTATCGCCGAGCCCGGTCAGGTCTACATCTCCGGCGCGATCTACGAGCAGATCAAACACAAGGTGGTGTGCGGCTATGAGTCGCTCGGCGACCGCAAGGTCAAGAACATCACCGATCCGGTGCGCGTCTATCGCGTGCTGCCGGATGCAGATGCGGTCGGGAGGACGCGAGGCCGGCGCGAGAATACCCTGATCTTCCTTCTCGGCGTCACGCTCCTCGTGATCGCTTCCGGCGTGCTGTGGTATCTGCTGGCGCAGCCGTCGGGCAGGGTGAGGGAGCAGGCCGCCGCGCCGACTGTTGCTCCGGTCGCATCGCCGAGCCCGCAACCTCCACCGCGAGAAGCCGCGACACAAACGCCGCAGCCGTCTCCTTCATTGGCGGCATCATCTCCATCGCCCGCTCCGGCGCCAAGTGCTTCAGCGTCGAGTGCTCCGGCGCCAAGTGCTTCGACGTCAAGTGCTTCGACGTCAAGTCCAGCACCAAGCCCATCGGCCACGCCGCTCCGCGAACCCGAGATGATCGCCATTCGCGGCGGCAGCTTCGCGATGGGAAGCAATGACGATCCGACCGAACGTCCCGTCCACCAGGTCACGGTCAAGCCGTTCTCGATCGGCAAATTTCCGGTGACCGTGCAGGAATGGAACGAATGCGCGGCTGCAAAGGCGTGCGGCTTCACCGCCATCGGCAAGGACGATGCGCCGATCACCAATGTGAGTTGGACCGACGCGCAGCAATATGCGGCCTGGCTCGCGCGGACCACGAAGAAGTCGTATCGGCTTCCGAGCGAAGCCGAATGGGAATACGCCGCGCGCGGCGGGACGCAGACGAAATATTGGTGGGGCGACAAGCTCCAGCCGGGCATGGCGGGATGCAAGGATTGCGGTGACCTCGCGGCCGAGCAGCCGGCGAAGGTCGGCAGCTTCAAGCCGAACCCGTTCGGCCTCCACGACATGGGTGGCGGTGTCGATCAGTGGGTCGAGGACTGCTGGCGCAGGACCTATCAGGGCGCACCCGGTGACGGCTCGGCATGGACCGGCGGGGACTGCTCGTCGCATGTCCTGCGCTCGGGTTCATGGAAGAACGATTCGAGATATGTGAGGCCGTCCAACCGCGATGGCTACGATACCAATGTTCGTTATCCGACGCATGGATTCCGCGTTGCGCTAAGTCCTTAAGTGGTGGAGTCATTTCGATGCAGATCATTCGTTGCGCCGCCTTGGCGGCGGCGCTCGCATTGCTTCCAGGCGTCGCCTATCCGCAGGGCAAGACCGCTCCCAAGGATGCCAAGCTTTATTTTATCACCCCGCGTGACGGGCAGAAGGTTCGGGGCGGGTTCTGGGTCCGGTTCGGCTTGCGCAATATGGGCGTGACGCACGCCGGCGACGAGTACCAGAACGCCGGCCATCATCATTTGCTGGTCGACGTCAACGATCCCATCGATCCCAAGGAGCCGATCCCGCAGGACAAGTCGCATCTGCACTTCGGGGCGGGGCAGACCGAAACCCTGCTCGAACTTCCACCCGGGATGCACACGCTGCAACTGGTGCTGGGCGACGCGAAGCACTATCCGTTCGAGCCGCCTGTCGTATCGGAGAAGATCACCATACGTGTCAGGCAGCCGGTCGAGCGCGGTCGATGATCACCGCAGGCTGGCGTTGAACTTGTCCAGCGCAGCCGAGCCCGGGCACAGCGTGTCCGCCTCCAGCGTATTGAGCGGCGTCTCGACCGTGTTGAGATGCGTGTGCAGGTCTTCCGCATCGGGATCGACGTAGAGCAGACCGGTGACGATCTGGCCCTTGGCGGCGTGCTTCTGGAGGAAGGTCTGGGCGCCGAGGCGGTCGTGCGGGTCGTAATCCGCGTCGATCTTGCGCAGCGCGATCTTGCTGCCGTCGTGCTGCTCGACCACCTGCACCGTTCCCGGCGCATACTCGACGGCGATGGGATCGCGGCCGACCAGCACGTCGAGCCGGTTCACGGCGTCATTGTGCTCCCGCACATAGTCGAAGCTCTTGGTCGATCCGGCGTGGTTGTTGAAGGCGATGCAGGGGCTGATGACGTCGATGAAGGATGCGCCCTTGTGGCCGATCGCGGCCGCGATCAGCGGCACCAGCTGGCTCTTGTCGCCGGAGAACGAGCGCGCGACGAAGGTGGCCCCTAGCTGCAGCGCGATCGCGACGAGGTCGATCGCGTTGTCGGTGTTGGTCACGCCTTTCTTGGACTTCGAGCCGCGGTCGGCGGTCGCCGAGAACTGGCCCTTGGTCAGGCCGTAGACGCCGTTGTTCTCGACGATATAGGTCATGTTGACGCCGCGCCGGATCGAATGCGCGAACTGGCCGAAGCCGATCGAGGCGGAATCGCCGTCGCCGGAGACGCCGAGATAGATCAAATCGCGGTTGGCGAGGTTGGCGCCGGTCAAGACCGACGGCATGCGGCCGTGCACGGAGTTGAAGCCGTGCGAGTTGCCGAGGAAATAGTCCGGCGTCTTCGACGAGCACCCGATGCCCGAAATCTTCGCGACCCGATGCGGTTCGATCGAGAGCTCGTAGCAGGCTTCGATGATCGAGGCCGTGATCGAGTCGTGGCCGCAGCCGGCGCACAGGGTCGAGATCTTGCCCTCGTAGTCGCGGTGCGTGTAGCCGAGCTCGTTCTTCTTGAGGCCCGGATGATGGAACTTCGGCTTGGCAATATAGGTCATGACACGGCCTTGCGGAGCGGGGTCACCTTGAGGTGATCCTGGTGGTCGCCAATGGCTTTTGCGATGTAGCGGGCGGTGATCGGGGTGCCGTCATAATGTACGATCGGCACGAGGCGCACCGGGTCGATGCCGTTCTCGTTGACGATGAGCTGGCGGAGCTGGGCGTCGCGGTTCTGCTCGACCACGTAGACGAAGTCGTGCTCGGCGAGGAAGCTCGCCACGCTCGAGTGGAACGGGAAAGCGCGGATGCGCAGGCGGTCGAGCTGATGCCCGCGCGCCTCCAGCAGGCCGATCGCCTCGTCCATCGCGGGCGAGGTCGAGCCGAAATAGATCACGCCATATTTGGTCGGTCGTTCCGCGTTGGCCTGGAGCGGGCGCGGGACCAGGTCCTGCGCGGTCTCGAACTTGCGCACCAGACGCTGCATGTTGTCGGCATAGACCGAGCCTTCCTCGGAGTAACGCGCATAGCGGTCGCGCGAGGTGCCGCGGGTGAAATAGGAGCCCTTGGTCGGATGTGTGCCGGGATAGGTGCGGTAGGGAATGCCGTCGCCGTCGACGTCGAGATAGCGGCCGAAGTCGCGGCCTTCCTCCAGCATCTCCGTGGTCATCACCTTGCCGCGGTCATACTGTTTCGCGTCGTCCCACTTCAGCGGGCGGCAAAGACGGTGGTTCATCCCGATGTCGAGGTCGAGCATCAGGAAGATCGTGGTCTGGAGCCGTTCGGCAAGATCGAATGCGGCCGCCGCGAACTCGAAGGCCTCAGCCGGATCTTCCGGGAACAGCAGCACGTGCTTGGTGTCGCCATGCGAAGCATAGGCGCAGGCGATGATGTCGCATTGCTGGGTGCGGGTCGGCATGCCGGTCGAGGGACCGGCGCGCTGGATGTTCATGATCACGGCCGGGATCTCCGCGAAATAGGAGAGGCCGATGAACTCGGTCATCAAGGAGATGCCGGGGCCGGAGGTCGCGGTGAAGGCGCGGGCGCCGTTCCAGGAGGCGCCAATGACGATACCGATCGAAGCCAGCTCGTCCTCGCCCTGCACGATCGCGTATTTCGCCTTGCCGGTCTCAGGGTCGTGCCGGTACTTCTTGCAGTGGGCGGTGAAAGCCTCCGCCACCGACGAGGACGGTGTGATCGGATACCAGGCGCACACGGTGGCGCCGCCATAGACCGCGCCGAGCGCGGCGGCGCTGTTGCCCTCGATGAAGATGCGGTCGCCGACCTTGTCGGTTTTCTTCACCCGCAGCCCGATCGGGCATTTCAAATTCTGCAGCGCCCAGTCGCGGCCGAGATGCAGCGCATGGACGTTGGAGGAGAGCAGCTTCTCCTTGCCCTTGTACTGCTCGCCGATCAGCTGTTCGATCAGCTTCGGGTCCATGTCGAGCAGCGCCGAGAGGCTGCCCAGATAGATGATGTTCTTGAACAGCTGGCGCTGGCGCGGATCGGTGTAGGTCGAGTTGGTGATCGCGGTGAGCGGCACGCCGATCACAGTGATGTCGTCGCGGAATTTGGTCGACGGCATCGGCTTGGTGGAATCGTAGAACAGATAGCCGCCGGGCTCGATGCCGGCGATGTCCTTGTCCCAGGTCTGCGGGTTCATCGCCACCATCATGTCGACGCCGCCACGGGCGCCGAGATGGCCGTCTTCCGTCACCCGCACCTCGTACCAGGTCGGCAGGCCCTGGATGTTGGAGGGGAAGATGTTGCGGGGGGAGACCGGAACGCCGTGACGCAGGATCGCGCGCGCGAACATCTCGTTGGCGCTGGCCGAGCCCGAGCCGTTGACGTTGGCGAAGCGGACGACGAAGTCGTTTACGCTGCTGAGCGGCTTTTTGTCGGACATGTCGAACCTGCGTAAGTCATCTCGATGAAATATTTCTGCATGTCCCAGGCTCCGGTGGGACAGCGCTCGGCGCACAGCCCGCAATGCAGGCAGACGTCCTCGTCCTTGACCATCACGCGCCCGGTCTTGAGGTCGCTGGAGACGTAAAGGTCCTGGTCGGGATGTGGCGAGGGCGCCTTCAGGCGCTGGCGTAGGTCGCTTTCCTCGCCATTATCAGTGAAGGTGATGCAGTCCATCGGGCAGATATCGACGCAGGCGTCGCACTCGATGCAGAGCGAGGTCGAGAACACGGTCTGGACGTCGCAGTTCAGGCAGCGCTCGGCTTCGCCCAGCGCCAGCTTGACGTCGTAGCCGAGCTCGACCTCGGTTCGGATGTCCTTCAGCGCAATCACCTTGTCGCGATGCGGAACCTTGAAGCGCTTGTCGTTGGAGATGTCGTTGTCATAGCTCCATTCGTGGATGCCCATCTTCTGCGAGGAGATTTGCACCTCCGGCAGCGGCCGTTCGGTGATGTCATCGCCCGAGAGCATCTTGTGGATCGACAGCGCGGCGTCGTGGCCCTGCGCCACGGCCCAGATGATGTTCTTCGGGCCGAACGCGGCGTCGCCGCCGAAGAACACTTTCGGATTGGTCGAGACGAAGGTCTTCGGATCGACCTTGGGCATGTGCCATTTGTCGAACTCGATGCCGCAATCCTGCTCGATCCAGGGGAAGGCGTTCTCCTGGCCGACCGCGACCAGCACGTCGTCGCAGGGAATGGTTTGATCGGGGTCGCCCGAAGGCACCAGATTGCGGCGGCCTTTGGCGTCGTATTCGGCTTTGACGTGCTGGAAGGTGACGCCGATGAGCTTGCCGGCGACATGCTTGAATGCCACCGGCACCATGTAGTTGAGGATCGGAATGTCCTCGTGGATCGCGTCTTCCTTCTCCCAGGGCGAGGCCTTCATCTCCTCGAAGCCGGAGCGCACAATGACTTTCACGTCTGCGCCGCCGAGGCGGCGCGCGGTGCGGCAGCAATCCATCGCGGTGTTGCCGCCGCCGAGCACGATCACGCGCTTGCCGATCTTGTCGATATGGCCGAATGACACCGAAGACAGCCAATCGATGCCGATATGGATGTTGGCGGCAGCTTCCTTCCGGCCCGGAACGTCGAGCTCGCGTCCGCGCGGTGCGCCGGAGCCGACGAAGATCGCGTCGTATTTCTCCGCGAGCAGCGCCTTCATGCTCTCGATGCGGTGGCCGCCTTTGAATTCGACGCCGAGATCGAGGATGTAGCCGGTCTCCTCGTCAATGACCGAATTGGGCAGGCGGAATTTCGGGATTTGCGTGCGCATCATGCCGCCGGCTTCGGGATCGCCGTCGAACACGGTGCAGTGATAGCCGAGCGGGGCAAGATCGCGCGCCACCGTCAGCGAGGCGGGGCCACCGCCGACGAACGCAACGCGCTTGCCGTTCTTCGACGAGGGACGCGGCAGGCGCTGCCTGATGTCGTCCTTGAAATCGGCGGCGACGCGCTTGAGGCGGCAGATCGCCACCGGCGTCTCCTCGACGCGCCCGCGCCGGCACGCCGGCTCGCATGGACGATCACAGGTGCGTCCCAGAATTCCTGGGAACACGTTCGATTTCCAATTGATCATGTAGGCGTCGCTGTAGCGGCCTTGTGCGATCAGTCGGATGTATTCGGGAACCGGGGTGTGTGCAGGACAGGCCCACTGGCAATCGACCACTTTGTGAAAGTAGTCGGGGGCCGCGATGTCGGTCGGTTTCATTCCTACCCTGTCCGCACAGGCCCAAAGACCCGGCGGCCTTTTCTTGAGCTTGGCGAACGCTAATGCGCGTCGATCTGGTTTATGAATGACGTCATTGGGTTAGCTTATTAGAACCGTTCCGAAGTACAACGGCAAATTTGCGCGATCACCTGCTTTCATAGGTGCTGCGCGCGCTCAGCATTAACGGCCGCGCGCAAGATGCGTGCGGTGCAATATGTTGCGTTGCGGATGGCCGCTAGCCGGGCGCGATATCGCTCTTCGCGAGATCCCACATCAGGCTGTAAGTGCCGACGGAGACGGGAAGCGGGAAGGGCGATGCGGCGGGGCCGGTGAAGCGTTCGGCAATGACCGCGGAGACCGCGCCGACATGCGTGCCGTCGATCAGCACGAACCAGTCGCGCGCGCCCTCATTGCGCACCGCTGGAATGTCGGCGGTCGCGCCCGACAATTCCGGCTCGCTTTCGAGCAGATGCATCGAGATGATGCCCTCGCGCTCACCGGGCGTCAGCTTTTCGTGCAGTGCATCACGCCATGTCCCGGCATTGTCGGCGCTCGGCCGCAGCCGCACCAGCCCGAGCGCTGCGCCGCGACCGGTGCCCTTGCTGATGGTGATGCGCGCGACGACGCGCAGCATGTTCTTGAAATGCGCCATAGTCCGCCGCGACCATTCGGTCTGGTTGGCGAGGCGGGCCCGGTAGGCGGGACTGTCGAGCACGTCGAGCGTCGCGGTCGAGTACAGCGAGAGATATTTGGGATTGGCGGCATGCGCGACATAGCGCCGCGCCTCCAGGAAACCCTCGATCGCGACGCGCTCTTCCAGATGCTCGCGATCGTACCAGCGGTTGAAATCGGCCTCATCTGGAACGTCGATGTTCATCGACGTCAGCAGCATGCCTTGCCCGGCGAGCGGCATTGTTCTTGTCCTTCCCATTCAGACCCTCATGGCGAGGAGCCACGAAGTGGCGTCTCGAACCATGAAGGCCCCGCTGCTAGATCCGGGCCTTATCCTTCGAGACGCGCTCCTTTTGGAGCGCTCCTCAGGATGAGGAGATCGATCTAGCGCGCGGCTTTCGACGCGAGATCGGCGATCGACTTCATGACCGCGTCCCGCACGCCGGCATCATAGAGCGAATGTCCGGCTTCTTCCACGATCCGAATCTCGGAACCCGGCCAAACTTTCGCAAGCCGCTCGGATGTCTCAGGAGGGCACAACAGATCGTAGCGGCCCTGCACGATGATGCCGGGAATGCCAGCGAGCTTGCCGGCGTTCCGCAACAGCTGGTCGTCCGTCATGAAGCTGTCGTGGACGAAATAATGCGCCTCCATGAACGGCGTCGCCGGCAGCGTGCGCCACACGTTCAGCGATGCGAGGTCCAGCCGCGTCTTGGCCGCCTTGTGCTCAGACAAGACGCGCTCGGTGTCGTGCCAGGCCCGCGCGGCGGGACCATGCACGGCCGGATCGGCTTCGAGGATGCGGCGCCAATAGGCGTCCACCGGGTGTGCGCGCTCATCGGGCGGCAGCACGCTGAGAAAATCCTCGTAGAGCGCTGGATAGAATTGCGACAGGCGCGATGTGAAGGCGGTTTCGACCTCGGCGCGGGTGCCCAGGAAGGTTGCGCGGAGCGCAATGCCGGAGACGCGCGCGGGATGGGCCTGCGCATAAGCCAAGGCCAGCGTCGCGCCCCAGGAGCCGCCGACCACCATCCAGCGGTCGAAGCCAAATTTCTCGCGGATCTTCTCCATGTCCGCGATCAGATGCGCCGTCGTGTTGTTTTCGCGCGATCCCTTGGGCCGGCTGCGGCCGCAGCCGCGCTGGTCGAACAGCACCGCGCAGAAGCGTTCGGGATCGAACAGCTTGCGATGGTCGGGCTGGCAGCCAGAGCCGGGCCCGCCATGCAGGTAGACTGCGGGAATGCCATCGGCGCGGCCGACGCTCTCGACATAGAGCTCGTGGCCGTCGCCGACGTCGAGCATGTCGGAGGTCAGCGGCGCAAAGGGATCGGCGCGTTTGGCCGCTGCGGCCGCGTCGGCGTCAGGCATCATTCCCGGATTCCAGAGTGCCGCCGGCGAAATTGCGATAGAGGAAGCGGTTGGTCTCGCCCTCGGCCTCGCGCTCGGCCTGCTTGAAGATGGTCTCGTGCAGCGGCGACAGCGCGCAGGCGGGATCGGTGTTGGCGGCATCGCCCGTCAGCGCAAAGGCCTGGCACCGGCAGCCGCCGAAATCGATCTCGCGGAATTCGCAGGTCTTGCACGGCTCCTTCATCCAGCCGGTGCCGCGATAGCGGTTGAAGGCATCCGAGTTCTGCCAGATCCAGGCGATCGAATGGTTGGAGCGCACCGACTCGAACTCGAGCCCGGTGATGCTCTCGGCGGCGTGGCAGGGCAGCACCTTGCCGGCGGGCGAGATGTTGAAGAACTGGCGGCCCCAGCCGCCCATGCATTTCTTCGGCCGCAGCGCGTAATAATCGGGAACGACATAGTCGATGGCGAGTGTGCCCTTCAGCCGCTCGCGCGCCTCCTCGACGAGGCGGGTGCATTCGTCGAGCTGCGCCACGGTCGGCATCAGCGCGGCGCGGTTCTTCAGCGCCCAGCCGTAATATTGGACATTGGCGACTTCGAGCCGGTCGGCATCGAGATCAATCGACATCTGAATGATATCGGGGAGCTGATGCAGGTTCTGCCGGTGCATCACCGCGTTCACGGTGAGCGGCAGATCGAGCTCGCGGGTCCATTTCGCCACTTCGAGCTTCTTGCGGTGTCCGTTCTTGTAACCGGCGACGCGGTCGGCGAGACCTTCTTCAACGCCCTGGAAACTGATCTGCACGTGACAGAGCCCGGCATCGGCCAGCTCGCTGAGCCGCTCGCGCGTCAGCAGCACGGCCGAGGTGATCAGATTGGTGTAGAGGCCGACGTCGCTGGCATGCTTGACCAGCTCGACGAGGTCTTTCCGCGCCGTCGGCTCGCCGCCGGAGAAATGGACCTGAAGCACGCCGATCTCGGCGAGCTCGCTCAAGACCTTCTTCCACTCCTCGGTGGTCAGCTCCTTGCCGGAGCGGTCGAGCTCGACGGGATTGGAGCAATAGGGGCATTGCAGCGGGCAGCGATGCGTGATCTCGAGCAATACGGCGAGCGGAATGCCGAACGTCTCCGCTGTCGAGCGTTGCTTCTCCAGCACCGCGAGGCTGTCGCTGATGTCGGGCGGAAGATTGCCGAGCAGGTCGCTCATGACGTCTTCTCCCGGGCCTCGGTGAGGAAGCCCTTGTCGGCGAGATCCTGGAGCATGACGATGACGTCGGCCAGGATCGCTTCGCGCGGCGCGGCGTATTTCGCGGCCAGCTGGTCGGCGACGTTGCCGACATTGCGCTCGCCATCGCAGAGCTGCAAGACCTCGACCGCGATCTCGTCGGGCGCCAGCACCCGTTCCGGCGCCAGGATCACCCAGACCTTGCGCGTCTCGTCATATTTCAGCTTGGCATGCCGCGGCAGCACCGGGCGGCTTGCCTCGCTGACGCTGATGTTCCGCGGCCCGGCCATTGCGCTTGTCCCTCAGCTCGCCTTAGGCACGAACGCGCCCGGCGGAATGTGGCCCTCGACATAGGCGTGCTGGAGTGCGTCCAGCTGCACCCACAGCACGTTGGTCTTGAAGATCAGCGCGTTGCAGACGGAGGCGCGCTGCTCCGGCGTCGTGGCATGCGCCTTGACGTAGTCGAGCGCGAAGCCGGCATCGCGCGGCGCCTGCGCCAGCCGCCGCTTGAAGTAGCTCATGATGTCGGGGTTGACGAAGTCGTAGTGCTCCAGCATGCCGGAGATGCGCTCCTCGTGAAGGTTCGGCGCGAACAATTCGGTGAGCGAAGAGGCGATCGCCTCCAGCGGGCTCTTCTCGCGGCAGTAATGGACGTAGGCTTCGACCGCGAAGCGCGTCGCCGGCAGGATGCCTTCGGTCGATTCCACATAGGCCGTGTCGAGACCGAGGCCTTCGGTCAGCTTCAGCCAGCGCTCGATGCCGCCCTCGGAGCCGACGTCGCCGTCATGGTCCTCGATGCGGTGGCGCCATTCCAGCCGCGTGGCGCGGTCGCGGAAGCGCGAGATCACCACGGCGTCCTTGATCGGGATCGTGCTCTGGTAATAGTAGCGGTTGAGCGCCCAGGCCTGCACCTGGCCCTTGTTCAGTTTGCCGCCGTGCAAGAGCTTATGGAACGGATGCAGGCTGTGATAGCGCGTCGCCCCGATATGGCGCAGCGTCGCCTCAAGCTCCTCGGCCGAGTTGAGCCTGATGTCCTTGCCAACAGAGAGCGCGGTCATTCCAGTCAGTGACGCGGCATTCACAGCACGATCTCCGTTCCGTCGGCGGGTATCCGCCAGCCCGCGGCCTCGAGCGCTTTACGCTCCGGCGTATCGGGCAGCAGCGCCGGATTCGAGTTATTGATATGCAGAAACATCTTCCTGTCGAGAGTGAGGTCGGCGAGGCGCGCGATCGCGCCATCGTGACCGGACATCGCGACATGGCCCATGCTCTTGCCGGTCTTGTGGCCGAGCCCGGCCTTGATCATCTCGTCATCCTGCCAGACCGTGCCGTCAAAGAACACCAGTGCTGCGCCATCGATCTCGGCCTTGAGCGCATCGGTCACCTCGGCGCAGGCGGCGATGAAGTAGAAGCACTTGCCGGTTGATTTGTCCGTGATCTTGAGTCCCAGCGTATCGCCGTCGCCGGTCTCGCCGCCGGGATGCGCCTTACCTTCCAGATACCAGGCCGACTTGCCGGGCACGGCGAAGGGCAGCACCTCTATCCCTGAGCGCGTGCCATCAGGTAGCCGCGGCTCGAACGGCTCGTGGATGGAAACCGGCTGGCGCTGTACGTTTTTCTCGTTCAGCACGTTGAAGATGCTGTTGCTCTTCAGGATCGCCAGCACCTTCTGATGCGCATAGACCGTGAAGGGTGAGCCCTCGCGCATCGACAGCAGACCCGCGACCGCATCCACCTCGCTGTTGGTCAGGATCACGCCTGCAACAGGCGTATGGCGCAGCGCGCCGGCCTTGGGATGCAGCTGCGGCGTGGCGTTCAATTGCTCGCGAAGGTCGGGGGATGCGTTGATCAGGAACCAGTGCTCGCCATCGCCACTGAACGCGACCGAGGCCTGGGTTCTCTGAAGCTCCTGGCCGTTTTCACGGGCCGCCCGGCAGCCCTCGCACCCGCAATTCCATTGCGGGACTCCGCCGCCGGCCCCGGCGCCCAGGACGACGACGCGAAGCATAATACGTCTCCTGGAGGGAACGTCGCGAGGTGGATCTCAGGCCGACACGGACGCCGACAAAGTTCGTGTCTTCCGGAAACCGATCGTGACCGAAAGATCCACCTGCGCAGAAACCACCAACCGCTTACTTGCGGGTGGCGCTCACATACATGTTGATTTCCATGCCACAGGGCACTTCGACGATCTTCGGGGCTTTCCAAGCCATTTTGGCTCTCCATTTTCACGAATTCGGACGTATCCGCCCAACGGTTAAAGTAATGCGAGCAGAAAACTTCGCTAGTGAAATCTTCCCGAGAAAGCCATGTTGCGCCGCGAAAATGATGGTGGAACATCACTTCCCGTGATGCTGCCTTGCGCGTGGCGCATTCGGTCGCGAACCCTGTCCTGATAAAGCAGTTGTGAGTGCAGTGCAGCTTTCAATCCGGTACAGGCCTCCCAATTTGGACCCTCGTGATGCCCAGATACTTCTTCAACACCCGCATCGGCGACGAATTGATCGTGGATCCCGACGGAGAGGACCTGCGTAACCCCGATCGCGCCTGGGAGGTCGCCCGCCAGATGATCCTGGAGGTGGTGAAGTCGGAGGGCGCCCAGCCGGCGCTCATGGAGGCCGTCATCGAGGTGACCGACGACGACGGGGAGATCGTGCTCGAATTCCCCTTCACCGAGGCCCTGCTGGACATCCCGGATCAGTCCGCGACCAGGCATTGAGGCCCCCGCTCTCCCCGGTCATTGCTAGGAGCCCTTGCGACGAAGCAATCCAGACTGTCTCCGCGGAGGGATTCTGGATTGCTTCGCTGCGCTCGCAATGACGGAGAATGAGGCGCCACCCCGACGCCAAACCCGCTCTTGCTCCCCGCGAAATCCGCATGGCTTTGCCGCGTTCCCGGCGCTAAAAGACGCCGGTTAAACGGAGCAAGCCATGCAAGATCTCTGGCGCCTGTCGGCCGCCGACCTCGCCACCCTCGTCAAATCCAAAAAGGTCTCCGCCAGGGAGGCGGCCAAGGCCGGTCTGGCCCGCCTGGACGCCGTCAATCCCCAGCTCAACGCGGTGATCGACCACCGGCCGGAGGACGTGCTCAAGCAGGCTGATGCCGTCGATGCCGCCATCGCCAGGGGAGACGATCCCGGTGTGCTCGCCGGCGTGCCCGTCACCATCAAGGCCAATGTCGACCAGGAAGGCTTTGCCACCACCAACGGCCTGAAACTCCAGCGCGACCTGATCGCGCGCGAGGATAATCCGGTGGTCGCCAATTTCCGCAAAGCGGGCGCCATTCTCCTTGGCCGCACCAATTGCCCGGCCTTCTCCTATCGCTGGTTCACCACCAATCTGGTCCATGGCGACACCAAGAACCCCCGCGATGCCTCCCTGACCCCGGGCGGCTCGTCCGGCGGCGCCGGCTCGGCGGTCGCGGCCGGCATCGGCCATATCGCCCACGGCACCGATATCGCCGGCTCGATCCGCTATCCCGCCTATGCCTGCGGCGTGCACGGCCTGCGCCCGACGCTCGGCCGCATCCCCGCCTTCAACCCGGCGCTGCCGGAGCGTCCGATCGGGCCGCAGATCATGGCCGTGTCGGGCCCGCTGGCGCGCACGGTCAACGATCTCAGGATCTCGCTCGAAGCCATGTCAGCCCGCGACATCCGCGACCCCTGGTTCGTGCCGGCGCCGCTGGAGGGCCCCGCGCGGCCAAAGCGCGCCGCGCTCTGCCTCAATCCGGACGGCCTTGCGACCAAACCGGAGGTGAAGGCCGCCGTGACTGACGCCGGCAAGCGGCTGGAGCGTGCCGGCTGGACTGTCGAGGTCATCGAGAACACGCCGCCGATGCGCGAGGCGGTCGAGTGGCAGAGAAAACTCTGGCTTGGCGACGGCTATGAGGCGCAGCTGGAGATGGCTGAGCGCGAAGGCGATCCCGGTGCGCTGGCCTGCCTGCGGGGCAATCGCGCCAAGGTCACGCCGATGGACCAGGCGGACTACGCCAAGGCGCTCACGCGACGCGCCACGCTGACCCGCGACTGGATGCTGTTCTTCGAAAAATATGCCGTGGTGCTCACGCCGGTGTCCGGCGAGTTGCCGTTCCCGGATCATCTCGACCGCAAGGACAGTGAGTCCTTCGAGCGCGTCTGGGAGGCGCAGATGCCGCAAATCGCGACCCCGTTCATGGGACTGCCGGGCCTCGTGGTCTCCACCGGTCTGGTCGGCAAGGCGCCTGTCGGCGTGCACATCGTGTCCGGCCGCTATCGCGAGGATCTGTGTCTGCTCGCGGGCGAAGCGATCGAGGCGGGCGGCGTGCCGCCGTCGCCGATCGATCCCGTGGGTTAGCGATGTCTGTGATCTACGACTTCAAGGCCAACTCGCTTCTCGGCGAGGAGGTGCCCATGCGCCGTTTCGAAGGGCAGGTGCTCTTGATCGTCAACACCGCGAGCAAATGCGGCTTCACGCCGCAATATCGCGGGCTCGAGGATCTCTATCGCGACCTCTCGCCGCGCGGCTTCTCGGTGCTCGGCTTTCCCTGCAACCAGTTCGGTGCGCAGGAGCCGGGGCCGGCGAGCGAGATCCAGGCCTTCTGCTCCACCAACTACGACGTCACCTTTCCCCTGTTCGAGAAGATCGACGTCAACGGCGCCCACGCGCACCCTCTGTATGACTACCTGAAACGCCAGCAATCCGGCCTGCTGGGCGCCTCCATCAAATGGAATTTCACCAAATTCCTCGTGGACCGTGCCGGCAAGGTGATCGCGCGCTACGCGCCGACCGCACGGCCGGAAGGACTGCGGAATCAAATCGAGACCCTGTTATGAGCGAGACAATCATGAGCGACGAATTTCCGGACCGCCTGTCGGTCGACCCGAACAGCCCCTATTACAACGCGGATATTCTCTCGCGCGACGTCGGTATCCGCTTCAAGGGTGTCGAGAAGACCAATGTCGAGGAGTACTGCATCAGCGAAGGCTGGGTCCGCGTCACCGCCGGCAACGCCAAGGACCGCCACGGCAATCCGCTGACCATCAAGGTGCATGGTCCGGTCGAGCCGTATTTCAGGGATAAGAAATAAGCGCTCGCATACTCTGTCCTCGTCATTGCGAGGAGCGCAGCGACGAAGCAATCCAGGGTCTTTCCGCGGTGGCAGTCTGGATTGCTTCGCTCCGCTCGCAATGACGAACGTTTCTCACCGTTAGCGAAAGCCAACCCCATGTCCGTCCGCATCGTCGACGTCCGCGAGATCACAAAACCGATCTCATCGCCGATCCGCAACGCCTATATTGACTTCACCAAGATGACGACGAGCCTCGTCGCCGTCGTCACTGACGTCGTCCGCGACGGCAAGCGCGTCGTCGGCTACGGCTTCAATTCCAACGGCCGCTACGGGCAGGGCGGCCTGATCCGCGAGCGCTTTGCCTCGCGCATCCTGGAGGCCGATCCGAAGTCGCTGCTGAATGCAGCCGGTGACAATCTCGACCCCGATAAGGTCTGGGGCGCGATGATGACCAACGAGAAGCCGGGCGGCCATGGCGAGCGCTCGGTCGCGGTCGGCACCATCGACATGGCGGTGTGGGACGCCGTTGCGAAGATCGCAGGCAAGCCGCTGTTCCGGCTGCTCGCCGAGCGGCACGGCGTCAAAGCCAATCCGCGCGTCTTCGTCTACGCTGCCGGCGGCTATTACTATCCCGGCAAGGATCTCTCGATGCTGCGCGGCGAGATGCGCGGCTATCTCGATCGCGGCTACAACGTCGTGAAGATGAAGATCGGCGGCGCGTCGATCGAGGACGACCGCACCCGCATCGAGGCGGTGCTGAAGGAGATCGGCAAGGACGCGCAGCTCGCGGTCGATGCCAATGGTCGCTTCGATCTCGAGACCGGCATCGCCTACGCAAAAATGCTGCGGGACTATCCGCTGTTCTGGTACGAGGAGGTCGGCGATCCCCTCGACTACGCGCTGCAGGCCGCGCTCGCCGAATTCTATCCGGGCCCGATGGCCACGGGCGAAAACCTGTTCAGTCACCAGGACGCGCGCAACCTCATCCGCTACGGCGGCATGCGCCCGGACCGCGACTGGCTGCAATTCGACTGCGCGCTGTCCTATGGCCTCTGCGAATACCAGCGCACGCTGGAGGTCCTGAAAACCTACGGCTGGTCGCCGAGCCGCTGCATCCCCCACGGCGGCCACCAGATGTCCCTCAATATCGCCGCCGGCCTCGGCCTCGGCGGCAACGAGAGCTATCCCGACCTGTTCCAGCCCTACGGCGGCTTCCCGGATGGTGTGCGCGTCGAGAACGGCCACATCACCATGCCCGACCTGCCGGGCATCGGCTTCGAAGGCAAGTCGGATCTCTACAAGGAAATGAAGGCGCTGGCGGAGTAGGATTGGGCTCGACGGCCGCGCCGACACTCTCCGTCATTGCGAGCGCAGCGAAGCAATCCAGAGTCTTTTCGCAGAGGCAGTCTGGATTGCTTCGTCGCTGCGCTCCTCGCAATGACGGCGGGGAGAGCGGCGTCTCGCGCCGATACCCCGCGCAGACCTCGGCCAGCGATTGCGTCAGGTGCTGCCACACACTCCGTCTTTGCGAGCGCAGCGAAGCAATCCAGAATCTTTCCGCGGAGGCAGTCAGTATTGCTTCGTCGCAAGTGCTCCTCGCAATGACGGCGGAGGGACCTTGGTCACTGCACGCCCTCCACCCGTGACAACAACATCGGCTGCAGTGCACCATACATCAGCGTGCGCCACAGCCATTCGATCGGGCCGTATCGGTAGTGGCGCAGCCACCATGCGCTGAACAGCACCTGTCCGACGTAGACGGCGATGCCGATAGCGAGGGCCTGGGTGATGCCGAGCCGTCCGAACAGGCCAAGGCCGTAGCCGTAGAAGATCCAGCCGAAGATGAGCGATTGTGCGACGTAGTTGGTGAATGCCATCCGGCCGAGCGGCGCGGCCCAGCCGAGCAGCCTCTTGCTGCGTCCGAAACTGGCGATGAAGAGGATGGCGGCACCATAGCCCAGCGCCAGCAGGATGTTGCCGAGCGGCTCGATGCCGACGTAAAGCAAGGCCGCGCCGAGACAGATAGCCGGAAGCGCGATGACGAGCAGGCCGCGGGCATTTTGCAGAATGCCGCTCCGCCAGGCCAGCGCTCCGACGAGAAACAGCCCGATCGTGCGCAAGAAGACGAACGCGTGCAGGGACGCGATGAGAGGAATTTCGCGGAGACGAAACGCCAGCACGTCGAGGAAGCCGCCCGTCGCATAGATGCGATTTGCATCCATGACGTCCCGCCAGATCGCGGTCCTGCCGGGAAACAACCCCGCGGGCGGAAAGGCCTGCATGGCCAGATACAGCGCGAGAGACGCCAGCGCGGCGAGCGTCAGCAACCAGCGCGGGCCAAACAGGAACGGCAGCACGATGAATCCCGCCAGTGCATATTCGGTGAGGATATCGCCGTTCCAGATCAGGCACAAATGAATGACGCCGAACACCAGCAGCACAGCGAGCCGCCGCTGGAGCAGGAAAGTGCGGCGCTCGCTGTTCGCGAGCCGGTCGAATTGAATGGCAAGGCCTGCGCCGAACAGCAGCGAGAACAGCGCAAACGCCTTGAGCTCCACGGCCTGCGTCAGGATCGTTTCGACGGCGCGATCAACCGGCGAAGCAAGCGTTCTGGCACCAAGAAACTGCTCGAAGATCGAAATGCGAAATTCCATGACCACGTTGATGGCCATGACGCCGAACAGGGCAATGCCCCGCAGCACGTCGATGGCGTCGATCCGGTCCGAGGGGCTTATTGGCCGGGGAGATGCGGCACCATCGGATGTCATGGAAGAATTCCAATTGTAGCTCGACGACGCGTGGCGCGGGGCGAGATGCCTGCCACACGCTCCGTCATTGCGAGCGCAGCGAAGCAATCCAGAATCTCTCTGTGGAGGCAGTCTGGATTGTTTCTTCGCAAGAGCTCCTCGCAATGACGATGTGGCGAAAGTCTGCCATCCCTTACGAAATTTCACTCCTCATACGCGTTGCAGCAGCGGCCGCAAGCTGCGGATGTCGGTCACAGCCTCAATCTCATACACCGACTTGATCAACCGCTCGGCCTTCTCGCCGCCGACCACTGGGGCAATCAGATCGCGCGCCTTGTCGATGACCTCGTCGCGCGTCATCGGGTTGCGCGGCGTGCCGCGCACGGCGGTGACGCGCTCGGAGAGGCGGCTTCCATCAGTGAGCTCGATCTCGACGACGGCGACGCGCACCGGCAATAGTTTGGCCAGCTCCTCGTCGCGCACCAAATTCACCTTGGCGCGCTCCTTCAAAACCGCCGCGTCCTGCATGCGCGGCTTGTCGTGCGCGGCGTGGAACGAGGCGGTTTTGTCGAGCAGCATCACGGCGACCATGTGCTGGAGACAGATGTCGGGGATGTCGCGATTGTCCACGACCTCGGCGACCGACGGCGCGAGGCGCACGGTCACGCGCTTGACCTCTCCGGCCTCGAACGCCTGCTTGCTGCGGATGGCGTAGACCGCATCGAGCGGTCCCTGGATCGGTGAACCCACCGTCCATTTCTTGATGTCGGTGCCTGCGATCTCGTAACGCTCGCCAAGCTTCTCCACGAGTTTGCCGGTCGCAGCCTTTGGCGCATAGGCCAGGAAGTAATTGTCTGGCCCTGAGAACACGTCGTCGACGCCGTTCCAGTCCGAACGCACCAGCAGTGCCGACGTCACGCCGTTTCGGGCCGGCATGCCGGCGAACACAAACCCTTTCTCGATATGGTCGACGTCGCGCCGCCACACGATGAAGCCGGAGGATTGCTGCGCGGCATAGTCGAGCACCCAGCGCATCCGGCGCGCGTCGAAGCCGGCGACACAGGCGGCAGCAGCCGAGGCGCAGAACGTGCCGGCAATGCTGTGCGTGCTCAGCACGCTCTCATAGCTGAAATCGGCTCCGCCCATCGCCATCACAACGCGGGTGCCGACGTCGTAGCCAAGCGTCACCGCGCGCAAAAAATGCGCGCCGTCGATGCCAAGGTTTTCACCGAGCGCGAGCGCCGCGGGAACGGTCGAAGAGCCCGGATGCGAGCGCGACGGGCTGTGCGAATCGTCGGTCTCGTCGGCATGCGCCATGACGCCGTTGGCAAGCGCGGCCTCGACTGGCGACGCGGTGAGCGATGTGCCGGCGATGGTCGATGTCCCCTGCGCAGCATTGGCGCGAATGTAGCGCTGCGCCGCCTGACCGGGCGACAGCTCCGATCCTGATATCATCGACGCCAGCGTGTCGAGGATGTGGTGCTTTGCTTGTTCGACGACTTCGGGCGGCAACGCGCGGGTTTTCGCAGCGCTCATGTAGTCGCACAGCGCCGTCATTTCTGGCCCGGAGCCAGATCCCTCCGCGAAACCGCGTGCGGGCGAAAGCGAGAGGCCGGTTGCCGCCGCTGCGGTCAGGCCGAGAAAGTCGCGTCGTTTCATGGTGTCCCGTCTTTGGTGCAGGAACTGATGAAACGTCTAGCGCTTAGGACGGCCGCATGTCCAGTCGGCGACGCATCCACAACCCCGCTGTCATGCCCCGCGAAGGCGGGGCATCCAGTACGCCGCGGCGAATGTGGTTAGGGCGAGCTCTTCAACGCCGGCCTCTGGAATACTGGATCGTCCGCCTTCGCGGACGATGACACCGTCTCTGGAGCGACATCTCCGCGCTTACGACAGCCGCATATCCAGCAGCCTGCGCCCCTCGCCCTTGAGCAGCTTCTTCACCGCGCTCGACGCCACGACCTCGCCGTCATTGGCGTAGGCTTCGTGGTTCTTCTCGATGTCGTCGAGGCGGTAGAGGTAGTTGACCATCACGCCGGCGGACTCGCGCGCGCCTTTCGGCGAGAGGTCGCCGAGCCAGTTGATGCGCTCGAGCCGTGCGCCGTTGCCGAGGTGGAAGCGGGCGACGGAATCGATCAGCTTGCCCTTCGGCGTGCGCGCCTTCAGGAAGTAATAGGCCGCGAGCGGCTCGATCACGGTGCGGAGCAGCGTCGTCGTCTCGGGGTTCTCGAACCATTTGGGATCGTCGAGGCGCTTCAGCACCTCGCGGTCCTCGTCCGAGAGCGGCAGGTCAATGTCCTGCTTCACCCATTGCATGAAGCCCGGCACCGGCGACAGCGTCACGAAGGTGTCGAGCTTTGGCGTCTCGCGCCGCAGCTCTTCGACCACCTGCTTGATCAGGAAGCTGCCGAAGGAGATGCCGCCAAGGCCGCGCTGGGTGTTGGAGATCGAATAGAACACCGCGGTGCGCGCGCGCTCGATCGGCAGATGCTGGCGGTCGACCGCCAGCAGCGGCGCGATCGCACCGGGGATCGTCTCGGTCAGCGCCACCTCGACGAAGATCAGCGGCTCGTCGACCATGGCGGGATGGAAGAAGGCGTAGCAGCGCCGGTCGACCGGGTCGATGCGGCGGCGCAGGTCGTCCCAGTCGCTGATCTCGTGCACGGCTTCGTAACGGATGATCTTTTCGAGGATGTTGGCCGGGGTCGACCAGTCAATCCGGCGCAGCACGAGAAACCCCCTGTTGAACCACGACGAGAGAAGGTGAGAGACGTCGCGATCGAGCGCGGCGAGATCGGTGTGACCGTTCATCATGCCGAGCAGATCGGCGCGCATGTTGACGAGATCGCCGGTGCCGCCCGGCGCGCGGTTGAGGCGGCGGATCAGCTCCTGCCGGCGCGGCTCGGAGGCGAAGTGCAGCGAGCTCGCGTCTTCGTCACTGGGCTTGGCGCGCCATTTTTCGATCGCCTTGGACAGGCGTTCGCGATCGGGGCCGAAATCGCGCACCAGGGCTTCGAAGAAGGCGCGGCGTCCTGCCGCATCCAACTCCTGGTAGATGTCGAGCACCTCACGCGCCATGGCAGTGCCCGAAGCTTCGCCACGACCGGACAGCAGCGCACCGCAGAGCTCGATCAGGCCTTCGGCATCGTGCTTGGTGTCGTCGGAATCCCCGCGGCGCAGCAGTGTGCGGCCGCGATCGGAGATGGTGGCGAGCAGGTCTGAGAAGAAGGCGTTGGCCATCTGGTCGTTTCGATTCCGGTTTGTGCGATGCGGAAGCTTACACGGGATTTAGGCGGAAGCCGATCACAATCAAGCAGGGAATTTTGTATCTTTCGTGGTGCCATGCGCCACCAGGAAAGCTGTCATGCCCCGCGAGGGCGAGAGTGCCACCAAAGCTGTCATGCCCCGGCTTGACCGGGGCATCCAGTACGCCGGGACCTATCGGTTCACTCGCTGCCGTAGGGTGGGCAAAGGCGCCCTTGCGCCGTGCCCACCCTGTCTCGACAGCTGCGAAAGAATTGGTGGGCACGCTTCGCTTTGCCCACCCTACGGCCTGTCATGCCCCGGCTTGACCGGGGCATCCGGTACGCCGCGGCCTCTCGGCTCAATCACAGCCGTCTCTGGAATACTGGGTCGCTCGGTCAAGCCGGGCGACGACACCGTGACTATTTCCCCGCAAACTCCGTCGGCGTCCGCCCCGTCACCTGACGGAATGCTGCCGAAAACGCCGGCACGCTGGCATAGCCGAGCTGGGTGGCGAGCTGCTTCACCGACACATTGGCGTCGGTCGACAGACGCTGGATCGCTGCCGCAACCCTTGCGCGCTGGCACCAGCTCTTGAAGCTCAATTGCGTCTCGGTCGAAAACAGTCGCGACAGCGTGCGCGCGGAGGTTCCCACCTCGCGCGCCAGCGTGTCGATGTCGTGCAGGCCGGTAGGATCGTCGAGCACGATCATCGCGGCGCGCCGGCAGCGCGGCTCATGCGGCAGCGGCACGAAGGTCGCGGAATCCTCGGCCTGGTGCAATTCCAGCATCACCAGGCGGACCAGCAGCTCGGTCCGCTCCTCGGTGTTGCGTGCGTCGAACAGCGCCAGGATCGCCTGGTTGAGCAGCGGCGATACCCGCACCACGAATTCCTTGGTCAGCCCCTCATAGCGTTGCTCGCGCTTGAGCCATGGCAGGTCGAAATACAGCGTGCGCATCTCGATGTCGGCGAGCAGGTCGATGGCATGCTCGAGCCCAGCTGGCACCCAGACGGCGCGGTCCGGCGGCACCAGCCAGCGCCCCGCGGGCGTCGTCACCTGCATCGTCCCCCTGGCCGCGTAGATGAGCTGTGACTCGCGGTGCATATGCGGATCAATCCGCATGCCCTTGGGATAGTCGCGTGCAACCAGGTGCACGCCCGCGGGCGAGAGATGGTTGCTCCGGACCTCCCGGAGGATTGGCGTTTCCAAGACATTCATTGGCGGCATCCCGTCATGGGTCCGACATATAACTCATTTCGGAGCAAGAGAGGATTCCCATGAACAGCCCCAGCCGGGTGATCAGTTTCGTCAACGCAGGCCATTTCATCGACCATTATGCGATGCTGATTTTCGCCGCCGCCGTGATCATCATGGGGCCGGCGCTCGGCATGGCCTATTCGGAACTTCTGCCTTATGCGACGCCGGGCTTCGTCGCCTTCGGCGCGGGCTCGCTGCTCACCGGCTGGCTCGGGGACCGCTGGAGCCGCCGCCACATGATGCTGATCTTCTTCGTCGGCATCGGTGCTTCCATGATCTCGGTCGGCTTCGTGCAGACCCCGGCACAGCTTGGCGCGGCGCTGTTCGCGATCGGCATCTTTGCTTCGATCTATCACCCCGTCGGCACCGCGATGATCGTGTCCTATGCCGACCGTCTCGGCCGCGAGATGGGGATCAACGGCGTCTGGGGTAATCTCGGCGTCGCCTCCTCGGCGCTGGTCACCGGCGTGATCGGCCAGTATCTCGGCTGGCGTTTTGCCTTCATCGTGCCCGGTGTCGTCACCATCCTGATCGGCATCGCCTTTGCGATGATGGTCGTGCACGAGGACCGCAAGGGCTCGAAGCAGGCGGCAGCTCAAGTGCGCGTGGCGAAGAAAGACATGTGGCGCGTGATCCTGTCGCTGCTGATCGTGGTCATTGCGATCTCGACCACGTTCAATGCGGTCACCGTCGCGCTGCCAAAGCTGTTCGCGGAGCGGCTTGCCGACCTGACGAAAAGCCCGGCGCTGCTCGGCGTCATCGCCGCCTGCGTCTACGTGTTCGGCGCGATGACCCAGTACACGATCGGCCGGCTGCTCGACCGCTATTCGCTGAAGACGGTGGCGCTGCCGCTGTCCTTCATGCTGGCGCCGTTCCTGTATCTCGCCGCGAGCCTGTCCAATCTGCCGCTGATCCTGGTCTCGATCGGCATCGTCATGGGTGCGTTCGGGCAGGTCACGGTGAACGATGCCATGGTCGGCAAATACACCAGCGAGGAATGGCGCTCGCGCGCCTATGCGGTGCGCTATTTCATCGGCTTCACCGCCGCGGGCGCCTCCGTCGGCCTGGTCGCCTGGCTCTACGAGCAGGGCGGCTTCGTCACCATGCTGCACGCCTTCGCCGCGCTCTGCCTGCTCGCGATCGCCGCAGCGATCATCCTGCCGCGCGAGATCAGGACGCCGCAGGTGGCGTGAGGCCGGGGCTCTCTCCGCTCGTCATTGCGAGGAGCGTAGCGACGACGCAATCCAGACTGCCTCCGCGGAGGGACTCTGGATTGCTTCGCTGCGCTCGCAATGACGGGGGATGGACCGGCGCATCGTGCACCCCGCCCATCATGCCATTCTGCCGGTGTTTTGCCCGACGTGTCAAAGCACTGGAACGCTCCAAAAACTCCAATGCCATCAACGCCGTTCTACGGTGCATGGGGTTGTTTTCGACTTTTTTGTTCGTCCGCAGCCTGCCTCCGCGGAAAAACTACGGCTTCACCTCGGCCACCGTCTTTGCCTTCGGCGCCTTCTTCGACGTGCGCCAGTTCTCGAAGCGCTGCACCACCACGAAGAAGGCCGGCACGAATAGCACCGCAAGGCAGGTCGAGGCCAGCATGCCCGAGAACACGGTGATGCCGATCGACTTGCGGGCGCTGGCGCCGGCGCCGGTCGCGATCACCAGCGGCACCACGCCGAGGATGAAGGCGAACGACGTCATCAGGATCGGCCGGAAGCGGGCGCGCGCCGCCTCGATCGCGGATTCCAGCACCGGCTTGCCGTCGCGGTTATGCAGCTCGAGCCCGACCTCGACGATCAGGATCGCGTTCTTGGCCGACAGCGCGATCAGCAGGATCAGGCCGATCTGGCAATAGAGGTTGTTGTCGATCTTCAAGGCGTTGAGGACGAGCATGGGCCCGATCAGCGATAGCGGCACCGCGAGGATCACCGAGATCGGCGCGTACCAGCTCTCGTACTGGCCGGCGAGCACGAGATAGACCAGCAGCATGGCAAGGCCGAACACCCAGTAGATCTGGTTCGAGACGGCCTTCTCCTGATAGGACATCGCGGTCCACTCGTAGCCCGTGCCCGGCGGCAGCGTCTTGTCCGCGATCTCCTCCATCAGCTGCAGCGACTGGCCGGACGAGTAGCCCTGCGCCGGCAGGCCGACGATGGTCGAGGAAGGGTAGAGGTTGTAGAGGCTGATCAGCGACGGGCCGGTGGCCGGCGTGATCGTGGCGACGGTGCCGATCGGGATCATGTCGCCGTTCGAGTTGCGTACCTGCATGTTGGCGATGTCGCGCTCGGTGACGCGGAATGCCGGATCGGCCTGGGTATAGACCTGGAACACGCGTCCGAACTTGTTGAACTGATTGACGTAGGACGAGCCGAGATAGGTCGAGAGCGCCGCGAACACCTGATCGGTGGTGACGTGCAGCGTCTGGGTCTTGATGCGGTCGATCTCGACGTTGAACTGCGGCACCGACGAGCGGAACGAGGACGATACGCGCTGCAGCGCGCTCTGGCTCTGGGCGTTGGAAACCATCGCGCCGGTGATGGCTTGTAGCTTTGCAAAATCGCTGTTGCCGTCGCGCAGCTCGACCTGCATCGAGAAGCCGGCCGCGTTGCCGATGCCCTGGATCGGCGGCGGCGGCAGCACCAGGGTGCGCGCCTCCATGATGGTCGCGAGCTTGTCGTTCAGCCCGTAGACCAGCGAACGCAGATCCTCGCCGGGCCCTTTGCGCGCCGACCAGTCCTTCAGGATGATGTAGGCGACGCCGGCATTGGCAAGGCTGGCGCTGTTGTCGAGCGCGGAGATGCCGGCGATGGTGATGACCTGCTGGACACCAGGCGTGTCCTTGATCAGCTCGCTCGCTCTGTCGAGCACCGTCTGGGTCCGCTCCAGCGCGGCGCCGTCGGGCAGTTGCACGGCCGCGATCAGATAGCCCTGGTCCTCGATCGGCAGGAAGCCGGTCGGCACCCGCGACAGGCCGTAGCCGCCGATCCCGATCAGCACCAGTGCGAATGCGACCGAGATCGTGCTGTTCCTGCACAGCACGCCGATGAGGCGCGTGTAGCCCCGCTCGACGCGGTTATAGACGGCGTTGAAGCCACGGTAGAAGAAATTGCGCTGCTCCGGCGGCACCGTCGGCCGCAGCCAGAGCGCGCATTGCGTCGGCTTCAGCGTGGCCGCGTTGATGGCGGATAGCAGCGCGGTCGCCGCGATCACCAGCGCGAATTGCGAATAGATGCGCCCGGTGAGGCCGGCGAGGAACGAGGCCGGCAGGAACACCGAGATCAGCACCAGGGTGATGCCGACGATCGGCGCGAACAGCTGGTCCATCGCCCTGATCGCGGCGTCGTGGCCGTTCATGCCCTGCTCGATGTTGTGCGCGGCACCTTCGACCACGACGATGGCGTCGTCGACGACGATGCCGATCGCGAGCACGATCGCGAACAGCGTCGACATGTTAATGGTGAAGCCGAGCGCCGCCATTGCCGCGAACGCGCCGATGATGGTGACGGGCACGGTGGTCGCCGGCACCAGCATCGCTCGCCAGTCCTGCAAGAACACCAGGATCACGACCAGCACCAGCAGGCCGGCCTCGATCAGCGTCATGTAGACCTCGTGCACCGAGGCTTCGACGAATTTGGTGGTGTCGAACGGCGTGTCGTATTTGATGCCTTCGGGGAATCGCTTTGCAAGCTCCGCCATCTTCTTCTCGACGGCCTGCTCGACCTGGAGCGCGTTGGCGCCCGGCGACTGGAACACGCCGATGCCGGTGGCCGGCTGATTGTTCAGCGAGAAGATCTGGCTGTAGGTCTGCGCGCCCAGCTCGACCCAGCCGACGTCGCGCACGCGCGTGACGTCGCCACTGGTGCCGGTCTTGACGATAATGTTCTCGAACTGGGTGGTGTCGTCGAGCCGACCGTTGACGTTGAGCGTGTACTGGAACGCCTGGCCCGGCGGCGTCGGCGGCGCGCCGACCTGGCCGGCCGAGACCTGCTGGCTCTGCTGCTGGATCGCCGTGACGACATCCGACGGCATCAGTCCGCGGACCTGGAGCTTGTTCGGATCGAGCCACACCCGCATCGAATACTGGCCGGCGCCGAACACCGTGACGTTGCCGACGCCGGGCAGACGCGAGAGTTCGTCGCGGATGTTGATGGTGGCGTAGTTGCTCAGATAAAGGCTGTCGAACGTCCTGTCCGGCGAGGTCAGCGTCACGAAGAGCAGGATCGAGGTCGATTTTTTCTGGACGGTGACGCCCTGGTTCTGCACGGAGGTCGGCAACTGCGACAGCGCGCTGGAGACACGGTTCTGCACCAGCACCTGCGCGAAGTTGAGGTCGGTGCCGATCTTGAAGGTCACGGTCAGCGTATAGGTGCCGTCGGAGCCGCTGTAGGACTGCATGTAGAGCATGTCCTCGACGCCGTTGACCTGCTGCTCGATCGGCAGCGCGACGGTGTCGATCACGGTCTTGGCGCTGGCGCCGGGATAGCGCGTGGTGACCTGCACCGTCGGCG
Organism: Bradyrhizobium sp. 61; assembly: GCF_023073075.1. Taxonomy (NCBI): domain Bacteria; kingdom Pseudomonadati; phylum Pseudomonadota; class Alphaproteobacteria; order Hyphomicrobiales; family Nitrobacteraceae; genus Bradyrhizobium; species Bradyrhizobium sp. 61. Next base: position 645,155 of record NZ_JADPIU010000052.1, read on the forward strand.
GCACCACGTCGGGATATTGCGCGACCGCGAGGTTGAACAGCGCGACGCCGCCGATCAGGATCATCAGAAGCGCGATGACGTTCGAGAGGACCGGCCGTTCGATGAAGAATTTCGAGATCATGGCTGGCGACCCCTCACTTGGCCGACGCCTGCGGTAGGTCGATCTTCGTCGGTTGCGGATCGATCTTCTGGCCCGGGATCACGCGCAGTAGCCCCGCGATCACCACGCGGTCGTCCGGCTTCAAGCCGCTTTCGATCACGCGCAGGCCGTTGTCGACCTGACCGATCTGCACCTTGCGCTGCTCGACAATGTTGTCGCTATTGACCACCAGGAGATAGCGGCCGCCCTGGTCGCTGCCGAGCGCGGTGTCGGGGACGAGGAGGGCGTTCTTGTCCTGGTCGAAGGGCACCCGGACCCGGACGAAATAGCCGGGTAGCAGCGCTCGCTTGCCGTTGGGCAAGACGCCGCGTACCGCGAGCGTGCCCGTTGATGTATTGAGGGTCGGCGAGACGTAGTCGAGGTGGCCTTCATGCGGATAGCCGGTCTCGGTCTGGAGGCCCACCTGGATCGGCAACTGTTTGAGGTCGGCCACGGTCAGCCCGCGACGGGCCGCTTCGGCGCGGATGCGAAGGACGTCCTGCTCACTGACCGTGAAGTTCACCCAGATCGGATCCAGCGCGACGATGGTTGCGAGCTGGGTCGGGGAGGAGACGCCGACAAGCTCGCCGATCGAGACCAGGTGCGCGCTGACGATGCCGTCGAACGGCGCGCTCACCTTGGTGTAGCCGTAATTGACCTCGGCGAGCCTCGTATTGACCTGGGCTTGCTGGAGACTGGCCTGGGCGTTGTCGCGGGTGGATGTCGAGGTGTCGAGAGTCGCCTGCGAGACAGCCTGGCGCTGCACGAGGTCGACCTGCCGCTTGAAATCGGCTTCGGCCTGCTTGAGCGTGGCCTGCGCACCGACCTCGGCCGCCTGCGCCTGCTCGAGCTTGAGCTTGTAGGTCTCAGGCTCGATTAAGAAAAGCTGGGTGCCCTGCTTGACGAAGCTGCCGTCCTGATAGTCGATCGATTGCAGGAAGCCCTGTACGCGCGCCACCAGATCGACGCTCTTGACCGGCGCGGTGTTGCCGGTGGCTTCGACATAGCGCGTCACCGCGCGCTGCACGGGCGCCGCGACGTCCACCTTCGGCGGCGGCGGCGCCACGAATGTGTTCTTGTCCTCGCAGCCGGCGAGCGCCACCACGGCCGCCGCGGCAACGAGTGCCCGCCCGACATGTCTCCACGCTCCGTTCCGTTGTGCGAGATCAGCGGGATTCGCGCAGGTCATTCGGTGGCCCCCGATTATTGTCTGTCGGTGTGGCAGGCTACCAACAAATGCCCGGCCGTGGAACACCATAGCCATGGCGGTCACCAGCCTTGCACTGCAAATGGCGCAGTGGCCTTTGACACGTTTGTCATGGCAAACCGCTTTTCATCGTGCATGATCGACCAGAATTGTGTCAAAGGCCGAGTGACGGAAACGAAGCGGTCGAGAAGCAGAGAAGAAAAGGTGAGGAGAACATGACATGCCCACGTCCCTCCAGGCGGCCCTTGCCGGCCTCGTTTTCGCAGCGGCAGTCGCCATGCCCGCGCTAGCCGATGGCCTGAAGGACGAGATCGCGCCGACCGGCAAGCTGCGGGTCGCGATCGCGATCAGCCCGGCGGGCGGCGCGTTCTGGTCGACCAAGACCGAAGCCGGCTATGCCGGCGTGCCGGTCGACCTCGGCAAGGAGATGGCGGCCCAGCTCGGCGTGCCCGTCGAATATGTCGTGCACCAGAATTCCGGGCAGATCACCGACGCGGCGTCGAAGGGGACCTGGGACGTCACCTGGCTGCCAAAAGATCCCGAGCGCGAGACCAAAATGATGTTCGGCCCGATCTACGAGGTCGCGGATGCCACCTACATCGTCAAGCCCGGCTCAGCCATCACCAACTTCGCCAGCCTCGATCAACCCGGCATCAAGGTCGCGGCCGTCAACGCCACCACGACCATGCGCGGCGCGATCGCGCATCTGAAGAATGCGAAAGCCACGGGCTATCAGACCTATGACGAGATCTTCGGCCTCCTGAAGAGCGGCGAGATCGACGCCTTCGCGCTGTCGCGCGACCAGCTCAACAAGATGGCGCAGAAGATCCCGGGCACGAAGGTGCTGGACGAGACCTTCAAGAAAACGGTGACGGCGGTGGCCGTGCCGCTCGGTCACAGCCAAGCGCTGGCGTTCGTCACCAAGTTCATGAACGAGGCGGTGACGAACGGCGCCTTGCGCAAGGCCTATGACAACAATGGCCTTAAGGACACGCCGATCCGGACGGAGTAGCGGCAGCGGCTCCATGGCAAGCGAGATTCAGATCCGCGCTTTCTTGCTGGCCGATGCGGCCGCCGTGCGCGAGCTGTTCATCCAGGTCAATCGCCTGTTGGCGCCGGTGCATTTGGCGGAGGCGTTTGAAGGATACATCACCCGCTCCCTCGCGGAGGAGATAGATCGTCTCGCCGATTATTATTCGGGTCGGAGCGGCGGTTTCTGGGTCGCCGTCGATGACGATGAAATCGTCGGCATGTTTGGACTGGAGGCCTCTGGCGAACACGCGATGGAGTTACGGCGCATGTACGCTGCTCCCGGCGCGCGGCGTCGGGGTATCGCGCGAAAGATGCTGGCGTTTGCGGAAGAGGAGTGCCGCCGCCGCAATCGGCTGCAATTGCATCTGAGTACGTCCGAGCTTCAGCAGGACGCGCTGGCGCTGTATCGAAACGCGGGATACGAGAATGTGCGCGAAGAGATCGCCGATGCCGCCAGCAACAAGACGCTAGGTGGTGGCATTCGTCGCTACCATTTCACCAAGCGGCTCTGACGGCATCTCGGGGCGCTTCGCCCGTTATTAGGGCTGACTCACGGCTCCGCGGTGCGAATGCCTGCGGGGCTCACCTGCAGCTTGAGTGTGGACGTCCTGGTCAGCGCCTTGCCGTCGAACGAGAATGCGATCAGCTCGTTCTCGACCATGCACTGCGCCACGACATGCTTGGAGTCCTTCGACCACACCATGCCCTGGCACCAATGGCCGATCTTGGCCTCCGCCACCGGCGTGAGGTCGGTGCCCGAGATCTTGTAGACTTTGAGCAGGCCGAAATCGTTGAAGAAGGGCGAGGCCGATGGCTTGTTCGAGCCGTTCATGACGGTGACGGCGACATGGCTGCCGTCCGGCGACATCTTCACGGCCTCAGGTGTCTGTCCAACGGTAACCGTCGTGACGACGCGGATCGGCTTGGCGGTCATGTCGATCAGACTGATCGTGTCACTGTCGCCGCTGCTGGCACCGACATTGCCGACGACGGCCACCGCGCTGCCGGTGAGGTCGATGTCGTAGGGGCGGATGCCGGCGGAGAGGTCGCGCTTGGTGTATTCGACCTTGGTCCCGTCCACGCTCAGAAGCGAGATCTTGCTGTCGCCGTCGCGGGTGACCAGCGCGGTGGCTCCGTCGCGGGAGAACACTACATGGCTGGGGCCGGACTTGGCATCGCCGAGTTGAATCTTCCCGCCTGCGGTCAGCGTATTGCCGCTGATCGCGAAGACCGAGACGGTGCCTTCGCTGCGGTTGGCAACCAGCGCCAGCGTGCCGGCACGGTTGATCGAGACGCCGGCGGCGCCTGGGCCGGCCTGCAATGTCGCGAGCACCTTTGGCGGGGTGGATTTGAGGTCGATCACCGAGAGCTTGTCGTCGGGGACCGTCTTGGTCGTATCCGCGGGATCGAGCTTCATCGCACCCGTGACCAGCGCAAGCGAGCCGTCCGGCGCAATCGCGACGCTCGGCGGCGGCCCGACTACGCTGGCGGGTGCCGGCACCTCGCCCAAAAGCTTCAGCGCGCCATCGGTGAGATCGATGACGCTGACCGTGTCCGGCAGCGGCTGCTTGCGCACCACGGCATTGCCGTTCTCCAGCATCATCTTGCCGTCATTGGCGGTGACGACGATCTCGGCATGAGCGGCGAAATTTGCAAAGCCGGCAAAGGACGTTGCGACCAGAGTAGACGCGACATGGCGCGTGCGCCTGTGAACAGCGGCTTTCATGTTTCCCCCTGAGACTTTGTTCTTGTCAGGTCAAGCTAAATGCAACCGGGGGCATTGCGCAACAATCTGAACGCGATCATTTTTGCCTTCGCCCTTGGAATAAAACGGCAAGGCGCGCTTCGGCACGGCCGAAGCGGGTGGCTGCATAAAAAATTATGCCTCGACCACTGCGCAAAGTGTCTCGTGCGTCAAACTGACACGGCTCTGTCACTCGCGATGTTTAGAACATTTCTGATCGTAAACATCCTCATTTCCGGGGCCTCAAAAAAATGAAATCGAGACTACTGACGACGGCTGCGATTGTCGCGGCCGCGAGCGCGCTCGCGTGCACTCTTCCCGTCCTTGCGGACGATTTCGGCCGTGACCGCGATCACGGGCATGATCAAGGTCGCGACAACGATCACGACCGTGATCATCACCGTCATCCGCATGACATCCACACCGAGACGCCGATCAAGCATCTCGTGATCATCTTCAACGAGAACCGCTCGTTCGATCATTACTTCGCGACCTATCCGAACGCGGCCAATCCGTCGGGCTCGATCCCCTTCGTGCCGAAGCCGCATACGCCGAAGGTCAACAATCTCGCCAACGCGCATTTGCTGGTGAACAATCCGAACAACAGCGCGGCCAACGGCACCGGCGCGACGGATCCGTTCCGCCTCGACCGCACCCAGGCCAACACGCGCTCGCAGAACCACTCCTACACGCCCGAGCAACAGGCCGTGGACAACGGCAAGGAAGACTTGTTTCCGAAATTCACCGGCCGCGGCACCGCCGGCGGCGCCGGTGCGTTCGGCACCAACGGTCAGGTCATGGGCTATTTCGACGGCAACACCACCACCGCCTTCTGGAATTACGCCCAGCACTTCGCCATGAGCGACAATGCCTGGACCGACACTTTCGGTCCGTCGACGCAGGGCGCGCTCGCGGTGATTTCTGGCCAGACCAATGGCGCGCAGAACATCGTCGGCACCTCGGCGTCGATCGCCGACGGCCAGGGCGGCCTGACGCTGATCGGCGACACCGACCCGGCCTACGATTCCTGCTCGAGCACGAGCAGCACCGTGCTGATGACAGGCAAGAACATCGGCGACCTGCTCAACGACGAGCGCATCAGCTGGGGCAGCTTCATGGGCGGCTTTGACCTGACGCTCAAGAATGCCAACGGCACCACCGGCTGCGCGCGCACCACGTTCTCCAGCAACGTGAACGGCACGATCGTGGACTACAGCCCGCACCACGCCTGGTTCCAGTACTACAAGTCGACCGCCAACCCGACCCATGCGCGGCCGAGTTCGGTCGATGCGATCGGCCACACCTACGAGAAGGGCGGCAAGACCGTCGATCCGGCCAACCACGCCTACGACCTCGAGGACTTCTACGCCGCCGTGAAGGCCGGCAATTTCCCGGCCGTCTCCTACATCAAGATGTCGGCCTACCAGGACGGTCACGCCGGCAACTCCGATCCGCTCGACGAGCAGGTCGGCAATGTCGAGCTGATCAACTTCCTCCAGAAGCAGCCGGAGTGGCGCGAAACCGCGGTCATCATCACCTATGACGACTCCGACGGCTGGTACGACCACCAGTACGTTGCGCCGAAGACCGCTTCTTACGATCCGACCGCCGATCAGGTCAACGGTCCGGGCCTGTGCGGCCTCGGCCCGCAGAAGCAGCCGGCACCGAAGGGTCTCTCCGGCAAGCCGGTGAACGGCCGCTGCGGTCCGGGCACGCGCATTCCGTTCATCGTGGTCTCGCCCTACGCCAGGACCAACCATGTGAGCAGCACCTACATCTCGCAGGCGTCCGTGGTCCGCTTCATCGAGGACAATTGGCTGCGCGGCCAGCGTATCGGCGGCGGCTCGTTCGACGCCAGCTCCGGCTCGATCATGGACCTGTTCGACTTCGATCAGGATCACAGCCATGACTACCGGACTGACGCGCTGTTCCTCGATCCGACCTCCGGCACGGCGATCACCAGCCCGCCGGACGAGCACCACCACCACTAGTCCGACGGGACGCTTGATGAACAGCCGCACCATGTGGCTCCTCGGCGCCGGCCTGCTTTGTCTGGCCGGCGCCGTCTTTGCGGCCGGGACGCAGGGACTTGCGGAGACAAGCCAGCTCGGCGCGAACCCGAATCCGGTTCGCCTCATGCGCCCGCCCGTCGCGCCATTGTCCGCGATGGCGCAGCTCGGCAAGGAGATCTTCTACGACGCGTCGCTGTCGTCGTCCGGTGCGCTGTCCTGCGCATCCTGCCACAGCCCGGATCACGCCTACGGCCCGCCCAATGACGGGCCGGTGATGCTCGGCGGCGCCGCCCTGTCGCGGCAAGGCGCACGCGCGGTGCCCTCGCTGACCTATCTCGATCGCCACCCCAATTTCAGCATCGGCCCCGACAAGGGCGACGACGACAACGTCATCGACCTCGCGCAGATGGCTGCAATCGGCCAGCAGGCTGCGCGGACGACGAAGACGGCCGGCGGCATCGGCGCATCGGCGAACATCGTGCCGCAAGGCGGCCTGTTCTGGGACGGCCGCGCCGACACGCTCCAGGACCAGGCGTTGTTCCCGCTGCTCGACCCCAACGAGATGGACGGCGGCAGTGCCGAGATCGTCGCAGACAAGCTGCGCCGTGCGCCTTACGCCAATCGCTTCGTCGAGCTGTTCGGCGCCGGCGTGCTCAGAAATCAGCGGCTCCTGATCGCGGAGGCGATGTTCGCCGTGGCGCGCTATCAGGTGGAGGAAGTCAGCTTCCATCCCTACACCAGCAAGTACGATTACTGGCTCGAGGGCAAGGCGCGACTGTCCGAAAGCGAGCTGCGCGGCCTGCAGATGTTCAACGACCCCGACAAGGCCAATTGCGCCGGCTGTCACACCTCGGCGCCGACCCGCGACGGCCTGCCGCCGCTGTTCACCGATCACCAATACGAGGCGCTCGGCGCGCCGCGCAATGCCGCGCTCGCCGGCAATCGCGATCCCAGCCATTTCGATCTCGGCGTCTGCGGCCCGCAGCGCACCGACATTCCCGAGCAGACGCAATATTGCGGCATGTTCCTGACGCCGACGCTGCGCAACACGGCGACGCGCCACGCCTTCTTCCATAACGGCGTTTTCAGTACCCTCGAGCAGGTCCTGGATTTCTACAATTTTCGCGACACCAATCCGGAAAAGGTTTTTCCGCGCGGCGCCGACGGCGCGGTGCGGAAATACGACGACCTGCCGCAAAAATATCATGCCAATGTCGACGTCACCGATCCGCCCTTCGATCGCCACCCCGGCGACAAGCCGGCAATGACGGAGCAGGACGAAGCCGACATCATCGCGTTTCTGAAGACGCTGACCGACGGCTACAAGGCGGAGAATTAGAGTGCCGACGAATTAGAGTGTCGACGCATGATTCCGGGATGCGGATGCGGCGAAAAAGTCAGTCATCGCCTGCATGAACACTCCTGCCGCCGTGTCGGATCGCGTGGCCGTATTCAAAAGAACTCAAGCGAAGGAAAGTGATTGACCAGTCTGTCCCAGAGCGAGGACGGCGGCCGTGGCTGCCTTTTGGCATCCTGGAGGGACAGGCACCGCGGTGCCAGTCTCATTCCATAATAGAGGTTCGCTCCAGAGAGGCTCTGACCGCCCTGTATGCTGACAGTCGGATCGAAATTATTCCTTATCAAGTCCGTCGTTTGCTCCACGGAGCCCGCCGCTGAATTGTCATAGGCCGCGACGTATTTCGTCGACGCCTTGAGAACCCGCTGTCCCTGGCAAACGTATTCCCCGTTTTCCAGATAACGTTTCACTTCCCGATCGCAGGACTCGCGGCGGAACAGCTCCTCCGCGATGATTGATAGATCTTCAAGTGAGATTTCCAACACTTGAACGTCATCAAGCTCGAGCTTTACAGCTTCTGCCAATTTTGCATCGGTATGTGACTGAATCGAACGCACGACTTTTGAGTCGAGCGAATACTGTGTCTTTCGTAGCTCCGAAGTGACCTGGGTCGCTGAAGATGAAGTACGAGTGACGCCGACCAGCCGATCCGGCGAGACTTCGCACAGCATGTCGTAATCCTGGCCGTTCGGAGAGACATGATAGATGGAGCCTGGAGCGCGCAGGAGGACCGGTGGCGTTATCGGGTGAAAGCCGATAGCGGTGATTGCTTCGTTGAGCCTATTTGGGGGCGTGCGTAGATGTATCGCGGCCACGGATGCCAGTGGTGCGATGCTCACGATCGCGACTAATGCCCCCCACTTGACCAATGGGCGCATTGGAATTCTCCGCCGATTATCCGCAACAATAGTGTCCGCAGGGGCGCGCGCACGCGTTGGCCGAATCTGCAGGAACAGTCGTCGTGAGTGCGGCGAGAGTGAAGACAAAAAGCAGTGCTGCGAACTTCATGGCCTGTCCTCCTATGGATTGACAGATGTTCGCTCGGCTTGACGTCCGGAAACCCGCAACGCTTTGGCGCCGGGACGCGAGACATCTCCTTGCAAAACTACGCCCGGCATGGGGTCGCTGATATGAACTAGCTCACACTCTATCTATAATTGTGCTGAGTCTCGCGGGGCGTCGCCTTCTGTATGTCCTCAGCGCCCCTTGATCTCCGAATATTTCACCATCGCGCGCTCGAACTTGCGGTTGAACAGCCACATCGCAGCGAGGATCTCCCGGAAGCTGGCCGAGTTGCGCGCCCGGTCGGCCTGTCCAAACGCGAAGATGCTGTTGTTGCGCAGGTGCTTCATAATCGTTGGACTGGACACCCTGTAATTCAGGAGATCGCCGGACTTGAGCGCGGACCGCGTCGGGGTCGGCACGATCTGGATCAGCTCGAACAGCTTCATCTGGTCGATCGGATCGGGAAGTGTCTTCACGATTCCCGGGATCTCCCGAAACACATCCGCGTGCGCGTTCATCAGGCCGTCGCGCACGTTGGTCCAATGGTTGAAGCGATAGTCCGTGCCGCGGGCGCGTGCCTCTTCCTTGTCGTCGCGCGCGCTCAGCTCTGGGTCGGCTGCCGCGATGTCTCCCCTGATGGCCTCCCACTTCCTGCGGCCGTTGCGGTCCTCGGACGGGCCGGTCTGGAAGCTGCCCATATAGGTATTCGAGCGCCCGTTGCGGACATTCTGCTTGCCGTTGGTCTCGGCGAAGAACAACCCGAGGCTGATCCGGCCCGCAGCTTCGGCGTGAGCCGGTGCGAGCCCCTTGGCGCGCGCGATAGCTGTGGCGAGATCGACGACGTCCTTGAAGGGCGTCGCCGAGTTCTGCGCGCCCGCGGGCGGCGCCTCCATGACGTCGAACAGCTTTGAATATTCGTCGATCAGCGGCTCAATGTCGGCGTCGAAATAGGCCGGTGGTATCTCGAACTTGTTGGGCTTGCCGATCCGCGACGGCATGGCGTCGGTGAGATCCTTGTAAGAACTGATGACACCGACGCGTGCCAGATAGAGCGCCTGTCCCGGCAGGTTCGGCAGCGGCTCCTTCGCCTCGATCTGCCGGCGCCGCTCGGCAAGGATGGATTTGAAATCGCCGAGCGCGCGATCGTAGGTGGTGAGCGCCTCCGATTGCTTCGCGTTAAGCGTTTGTGCCCGGCCGACTGTGAACGTCGTGAGGATCAGCCCAAGCACCGCCAGGGCTATGGCGGCGTGACATCGTCGTCCCATGGCGGGTTCCCATGTGCCGGAGATTCGTCGGTCACGGGATCGTAAACATCAAACGCGCGGACTGGCGAGTTGCAAATCACGCACAGTCCGGGTTCTCCGACCTTACGCTGTGGCCCGGTACTCCGGCGCCGAGGCCAGGAATTTCGCATAGGCATCCGCATCCGGCGGCTGGAAGTGTCCGGCGAGCCCGCCGCGTTTCTGGTTCTTGGCGCCGATATCGGCCATGAGCTCGTCGAAATGGCGGTAGTGATAGGGCGCGACGCAGAGGCCGCCATAGACGCCGGCAGCCGGCCGTTCGACGCGCTTGAAGTGCAGCATCATCTCGACATTGTCGCGCATCGCTTGCGCTGTCGGCTGGTTCGCGAGCTGTCCGTCGGCATAGCGAACCAGCCAGTTCGCCGCGAGGTCGGCACAGAGCACGGTGCAGAACGACGAGTTGAAGCCGACGAAGCCCATCTCCGGCAGATCAGGGTTGGCGATCAGGCGGTAGAGCCGGTATTGCCCGTCCGCATCGACAAGTTTTTGCCGATAGGCCTCGGGCAGGAACGGCACGCCGAGCTTGTAGCCGATCGCGAGCACGGCGACGTCGGCCGCGACGCGCTCGCCGCCGCTTATCACGATGCTGTCGCCTTCATAGTGGTCGAAGCTGCCGAACACCGCCTTGATGCGGCCATCGGCGACCATCGGGTAGAAGTCCGGCGTTGCGATCGGCACCGAGCAGTTGACGCCGTCCTCGATCCGCTCCTTCGGCACCATCTTGCACCGGTTCAGCTTGAGCTGCGCCTTCAGCAGGCTCTCCAGTCCGCGCCAGTTCGCCCAGATCAGCGGCGCGGCGATGCGGTGCGCGAGCCGTGCCATTGAGCTCGCGCCCCAGCCCGGAAACATCTCCTCCTGCGCACGGATGTAGAGGATGCGCTTGAAGTTCACGAGCCCGCCGATGAAATAGGGAATGCGCCACACCGGCTCGCGCATCACGATCGTGACTTCGCGTGCACCTGATTTCACCGCGTTCACCGCGATGTCGGTCGCCGACTTCGAGCCGCCGAGCACGACGACGCGCCGCCCTTTCGCCAGCGTTGGATCGCTGTATGTCGACGAATGCAGGATCTGGCCGCCCTGCGCCAGAAAGCCGTCCTCGCCCGGGCAATGCAGCTCGCGCGGCTCGTTGAACTGCCCGGTGCAGACCGCGACGAAATCGAAATTCTCGTTCGTGGTCGCGCCGTCCTTGCTTGATAGCGTGAGCGTCCAGCCCGGTTTGCCATCGGCGCGGCGCTCCATGCCGGCGACCCCAGTGTTGAGGCGCAGCATGTGGTCGAGGCCGAAGTTTCTCGCATAGTCGCAGAGATAGGCATGGACCTGCGGCCCGGTCGGCCATTCCGGATAGGTGTCCGGCATGGCGCGATCGGTGTAGCGGTAGAGCTCCTTCGGGCTCTGGGTCTGCACCTCGGGATAGGAGCGCGCCGGCTCCCAGACGCCGCCGAGATCGGCACTGCGCTCGACGATGGTGACGCGGTGGCCGTGGTTCGAGAACGCCTTTGCGGCGGCGAGGCCGGAGACGCCGGCGCCGATCACGCAGACATGCTTGGGACTGACCATGGGATTCCTCAATCAAGTGTGTTTCGGGCGCAAGCGACCGCGCTCGGCCGCGATGCGCGACCGGCGGACCCGCAAGCAGATGAAACTGGACGAGAAGGCTTAGTCGTTGGCCTCTGGCGGCAGGAAGTCGACCTCGTGCAGTGCCGAGATGCGCACGACTTCGGCGGGGTCGGTCAGATTGTGGAGCTGGTTGAACAGCGCCTCCAGCTTCTGCATCGGCGAGACCCAGAACAGCGCGCGGCACGGCTTGTCGGACTTGTTGAAATAGCCGTGCGGGATGCCGCGCGGCATGCGCACGAGATCCCCGGCATGGGCCTTGACCCATTGGCCGTCGAGCTTGAGGTCGAGCGTGCCTTCCTGCACCAGGATGAATTCGTCCTGGGTCGGATGGATGTGCACCGGCACGAACTGGCCGGGCTCGCTGTTGGTCTCGAACGCGAAGGTGGAATCTGTGACGGCCTTGGGAAAATAGACCTGGCCAAGGATGTTCCAGCTCTTGCCACCATAGCCCGTGCCAACAGCGGTTATGCCCTTTTCGAGTGCAGTCATGGCTCGCTCCTCATGGATTCCGGCGAGGATGGAGCTTCGACCCGTCGACGGTCGGTGTCTATCCGCTAAACGAATCCGGACGCGACTGTTGCCGTGCAGCATGATGATTTTGCGACGCGGCCCTTTCCGCGTTCGAGGAACCATTATAGGCTTAAAGCAATTCCGTGACGCGAAGCGTGGTCGATGATGTCCGCAGCCGTGCTGGAAATGACCGCAAGAACGTCTGCAGCCGAACGGCTTGCGGACTTCGCCCGCGTCACCACGGACGATGTCGACGAAGCGGCAGAGCAGATCGGACGCATCTTCTGCCCGCACGATCTCAAGCCGGTACGGCCGCGCGGACCGGGGTTCTCAGCCCGGCACAATTGCGCGGCGTTCGACGGCTTCTCGATCAACTATGTCGCCTATGGCGGGTCGGTGAGCATCGATCCCGGCTGCCTCGAGCGCTTCTTCCTGGTACAGGTCCCGCTCACCGGCACCGCCCGCATTCGTGCCGGCGTCAGCGAAATCGATGCTGCGCCGGGCCGGACGGCGTCGCTGCTGTCGCCGACCATCCCGACCCGGATGATGTGGAGCGACTGTGCGCAGGCGATCCTGCTGCTCGACCGTCGCATGGTCGAGCAACGCGCTGCGTCGCTGTCGGGCAGGGCGGCCGGCCCAGTCGAGTTTGATGCCGCGATCGACCTCGACGCACCGGCGGGGCAGGCCCTGCAGACCAGCCTTGCCGAGCTGATGCTGCTCGCCGAGCGTCTCGGGCCGTCCGGCAGGCTTTCACCGGTCGCGATGGCCGATTGGCGCGAGGTGCTGCTCGATCATCTCCTCAATGGCCAGCGCCATGGCCTGTCGGATGCCATCAGGAGGTTATCGGGGCAAGCCGAGCGTTTGCCGCGTGCACTGCGCGCCGCGCGGGACCATCTTGCGGAAAATGCCGGTGAGCCGCTCGACCTCGCGCAGCTCGCCTGCGCGTCCGGGATCGGCGTCCGTGCGCTCCAGCTCGGCTTCCGCCGCCACTTCGGCGTATCGATCTCGGAGATGCTGCTCGACATGCGCCTCGCTGCTCTGCACGTCCGGCTCGCGCAGGCTTCGCCGGATGTCTCCATCACCGAGATCGCCTTCGATCTCGGCTTCACCCATCTTGGCCGCATGGCGGGTGCCTACCGCGAAAAATTCGGCGAGACGCCGTCGGCAACGCTGCGGCGAAGGATGAGCTAGGCGGCAGACGCCTATTTTCGCGATCGCGTCGTGCCGCTGTCTTCAGCCGCTTGCCTCCGCAAAAAGCCCTCGACATCAGCCTGCACCGAGTAGGGCGTCGGGATCGGATCGCCCGCGGCATCGACGGCGGTGTCGAGGGAGCGGCGCAGCATGCGCGCGAGCTCGGCTTTTCGGTACGGCTTTGCCAGCAGCGGCGCACCCATGGTGGCGCGTCCCTGCGCGTGCAGCGAATCGTAGGCATAACCCGACGTGAACAGCACCCGCAGCGAGGGCCGCGCAGCCACCATCTGTTCGGCGAGCTCGCGTCCGTTGACGCCGCCGGCCATCACGATGTCGGTGAAGAGCAGATCGAACGGCGTGCCTTCGGCCACGATGGCGAGCGCTTCGGTCGCGTTGGCGGCGGAGATGACCTTGTAGCCGAGGCTTTCGAGCTGGACGGTGACATATTGGCGGACGTCGCGATCGTCCTCGACGCAAAGGATTGTCTCCGTGCCACCCACGACCTTGCGCTCGTCATAGCCGGCCGGTCGGAGCGTGCTGGTCTCGGCCTTCGGCAGGTAGATCGTGAAAATCGTGCTGCGGCCTTCTTCAGACGTGACCTTGATACCGCCGCCGGACTGCTTGACGAAGCCGAACACCATGCTGAGACCGAGCCCGGTGCCCTTGCCGACATCCTTGGTCGAGAAGAACGGATCGAAGATGCGTTCGAGAATGGCTTGCGGAATACCCGTGCCGGTATCGGCGATCTCGATCTCGACATAGTCGCCGGCATAGCCGGCGCCCACCGCGACGGCCTCGCGCACGCCGAACACCACGTTGCGTGTCGTCAGCGTGAGCTTGCCGCCATCCTGCATCGCGTCGCGTGCGTTGATCGCGAGGTTGAGCAGCGCCGCGCTCAGTTGGCCGCGGTCGGCGAAAGCCAGCCAGACGTTGCGGTCGAGCCTGGACACGATCTCGATCTTCTTGTCGAAGGTCGCCAGCAGCAGCTTTGCCACTTCTTCGAGCAGTTCGTTGACGTCGATCTCGGCCGGCTGGAGCGCCTGCTTGCGGGCAAAGGACAGCAGGCTCGATGTCAGCGCGGCGCCGCGATCGGCCGCCTCGCTGATCAGCTTGGTGATGGTCGCAAGCGGCGGATCGTCCTTCACGGCGTCGGCGAGGATCTCGATCGTACCCGTGATCACGGTGAGCATGTTGTTGAATTCGTGCGCGATGCCGCCGGTGAGCTGGCCGACCGCCTCCATCTTCTGGGCCTGGATCAGTTGCTCCTCGGCCGCGCGCTTCTGGGTGACGTCCTTGACGAAATTGTTGATGATGGTGCGCCCGCCGAGCTGGAGCGCCGTGCTCGACGCCTCGATCAGGATCCGGTCGCCGTTCCGGTGCAGCAGCGTCGCTTCGAACCGGATGCCGATCGGCGTATCCGACAGCTCCGGCAATAGCCGCATCATGCGTTGCCTGAAGCCGTCGCGGAGCGACTCGGCGATGAGGAGGTTGACGACGTCGGCGCCGAGCGCCTCCTTGCGGGTCCATCCGGTCAGGGCCTCGGCCTGGACACTCCACTCCAGGACGATGCCGTTCGCATCGGTCTGAACGAAGGCGTCGAGCGCGGTCTTGATGACGGCCTGGGTCATCTGTGCGCCGGCCTGGGCCTGCTCGGCCAGTTGCGCGGCGGCGCGTTTGTCCTGCGCCGTTTCGATCGCGCGCGTGCACAGCCGTGCGAGCAGCACCGCAACGGCGCCGCTTGCCAGCAAAGCGATGATCTGGGCCAAGCCGAACCCGGTCCCGGTCGCGGCATAGGAGGCGAGGAGGGCCACGGCGGTCACGGCGACCTGCGCGGCCAGCGCGAGTGTCAGAAGCGGTCTGAGTTTCATGGTCTCACACCAACGACGTCAATCGCGGGACCCTCGCGCTCGGGCTGTAGATTGCTCCGGCTTCACGTCAGCTACAGGCTCCGCGAGCCTGCGTCGAGGGGCAATTTCCGGCGGGGCGCCGGCGTTCCTTGCGCTCAACCTGCCGGCGAATCGGTCTGGCGCAGCGTCGTGACCCAGATCACACGCGCGGCCTGCTGGGTCGGGTTGTCGAACATGTGCGGCACGATGCTCGGAAAGCGGAAACTGTCGCCGGCCTCGAGCAGATGAGCCTGGTTGTCGAGCCACAGCCGCAGGCTGCCGGACAGGATGTACCCGGCCTTCTCGCCGGTGTGCTGCAAGAAGTCGGTGCCGGACGAGGCGCCGGGGTTGAGCGTCAACTCGTAGAGTTCGAGCTGGCCCTCGTCTGCCGGCGTCAGCGCTTCCTTGACGACGCCGCTGGCGGTGAGCCGCAACAGGCGCCGGCTGTTCTTGCGCACGATGTAGCGCTGCACGTCGGCGGGATCGGTGGTCTCGAAGAAATAGGAGATGGGCACGTCGAGCGCGATGCTGAGCAGGCGCAGCGTCCGTATCGACGGCATGGCACGCGCGCGTTCGAGCTGGCTGATCATGCCGTTGGAGAGCCCGGTCTTGGTGGCGACGTCCTGGATCGAGAGGCCGGCGCGCTGCCGCAGCAACCGCACGGTTTCGCCGAGCCGCTGGTCGACCGCATCGTCAGCCTCGATCGCCGGGGCGTCCTTCGGGCCGTTGGTCTCGCCGCGACCATCCATGTCGCTCTCCCATGCATTGCCTCGCCGCCGGAATGGCCGGCGGCGTGAAAAGGTCGCGCATCCTAGCAATGTGATTGACAGCTGTATTTAGTCATGATGAACTTTTGACTGAAAAATTTAGAAGCACTAAAGCCCACTCCTGTCCCTTTGCCGGGTCTCGGGGGCGCGGGAGACGGTGCCGTGTGCGGGAACGGAGACTGGTCATGGCAGACAGCACCGGCAAGTTCGGCGTTGGCGGACTGCGTCATCTCGGCATTCCGAATCGCCGACAATTTTTCCAGCTCGGCGCGGGCGCGGCGGCGGGATGGACCCTTGCGGGCAACGCCTTTGCGCAGAGCGAACGCCCGACCAATCCGCCGGACAAGCCGCGCGGGCAGGTGATCGCGGCGCTGTCGCAGGAGCCGACCGTCTTCCATCCGCTGATGCCGGGCATCGAGGTCGATCAGGGCATCTGGTGGCAGGTGTTCTCGCCGCTCTGGTTCATCGAACCCGACGGCAAGTTCGTCGCTGATCTCGCGCGCGAAGTCCCGACCGTCGAGAATGGCGGCCTGTCGGCCGACGGCCTGACCTGGAAGATCAAGCTGCGCAGCGACGTGAAATGGCACGACGGCACGCCGTTCACGGCCGAGGACGTGAAGTTCTCGCTGGACCTGATCAACAATCCCGACTTCCGCGTCCGCAACCGCGTCGGCCACAACCTCGTCAAGGACATCAAGGTCGTCGCGCCCGACGAGATCCACTGGCGGATGGAGGCCCCCTATTCGCCCTACATGTCGATCCTGTCGCTCACCTTCATCGTGCCAAAGCACATCCTGGAAAAGCTGTCGGATCCGAACGCCTCGCCGTTCCACAATGCGCCTGTCGGCACCGGGCCGTTCCGCTGGGGCGAGCGCGTGCCCGGCGACCACATTCAATTGAATGCCCACGCCGGCTATCACGGCAAAGGACCTTACGTCGAACGCGTGGTCTTCAAATACATTCCCGATCTCACCGTGCTCTACACCCAGTTCCGCACGGGGCAGGTCGACTACACCGGCCTGCAAGGCATTTTGCCGAACTTCGTGCAGGAGGCGAAGACGCTGAAGGGCCGCAAGATCTTCGTCTCCGCGACGTCGTCGGTGGAGCACGTCGCGCCCAATCTCGAATTCGGCCCCTTCGCCGATCGCGCGGTGCGCGAGGCGCTCTACCTTGCCATCAACAAGCAGGCGATCATCGATGCGCTGAACTACGGCCTGCCGACGCAGACCGAGAGCTTCGTGCCGCAACAGGCCTGGTCGTTCCAGCAGGGCCTGCCGCAGCACAAATACGATCCGGCCAAGGCCAACGCGTTGCTCGATGCCGCCGGCTGGACCCGCGGCTCCGGCGGCATCCGCGAGAAGGGTGGGGTCAAGCTCGAATTCACCAACTCGACGACGTCGGGCAATGCGGTGCGCGAGCAGACCCAGCAGCTCCTGATCCAGGACTGGCGCGCGATCGGCGCGGCGATGCGGGTCAACAACATGCCGGCCGCCGTGATCTGGGGTGATTTCTGGCAGCAGTCGAAGTTCAATTCGGTGCTGGTGTCCGTGAACTTCATGCTCGGCAGCGACCCCGACGTGACGCCGCGCTTCGGCTCCGGCGCTATCCCTGCCAAGGGCGGCCGTGGCTTCAACACATATCAGTACAACAGCGCCGAGGCCGATCGTCTCCTTGCCGAGGGCGCCAAGCAGTTCGATCTCGCCCAGCGCAAGACGACCTACGGCGATCTGCAGAAGCTGATCCGCAACGACCTCGCCATCCTGCCGCTGTTCCAGGGTTTTATCGCCGAAGGCGTGAAGGAGGGGCTGCAAGGCTTCCGTCCCAACATCAACACCTCGATCAATTGCTGGAACATCCGCGAATGGTACTGGGCCTGATGCCTCAGGCTCGCTGGATCGCCTGAGATGGCCCGTTACGTCGTCAACCGCCTGGCGCAGGCGATCATGCTGCTGGTGATCGTCTCCGCGATCGGGTTTGCCATCCTGCATCTGGCACCCGGCGGTCCGCTGTCGCAATACGCGGCGTCCGCGCAGATGACGCAGGAGGATCTCGACCGCGTCACCAGGCAGCTCGGCCTCGATCGCCCGTTGCCGATCCAGTATCTCGACTGGTTCGGCCGCATGCTGAAAGGCGATTGGGGCAAGTCTTATCGCGACGGCGAGGCGGTGCTGTCGGTGATCTCCTCCCATCTCGGCGCCACGCTGGAGCTGATGGCGACGGCGACCATCATCGCGGTTTTGCTCGGTTGCTGGATCGGCGTGCTGGGCGCGCTGCGCCGCTATTCGCTGTTCGACACGCTGGCGACCGTCGGCGCCATGATCGCGCTGTCGATCCCGACCTTCTGGTTCGGCCTCGTCACCATCTACGTGTTCTCGGTGAAGCTCGGCTGGCTGCCGGCCGGCAATCGCCAAACCGTCGGCGATGGCTCCTTCCTCGACCTGCTGCATCATCTGATTGCGCCGGCGCTGGTGCTGGCGCTGGTCGAGACCGCGATGTGGGGCCGCTTCATGCGCTCCTCCATGCTCGAGGTGATCAACCAGGATTACATCCGCACCGCGCGCGCCAAGGGCATGCCGGAATGGCGCATCCTCACCGTGCACGCGCTGCGCAACGCCCTGCTGCCGATGATCACGGTGGCCGGCCTCCAGTTTCCGACGCTGCTCGGCGGCGCGCTGGTCGCCGAGACCGTGTTCACCTGGCCCGGCATGGGCCGGCTGTTCCTGGATTCCATCGGCTACCGCGACTATCCCGTGGTGATGGGCATCCTGATGTTCTCGGCGACCATGGTGCTGATCGGCTCGCTGCTCGCCGACATCCTCTACGCCGTCGTCGATCCGCGCATCCGGGTGGGCTAGGGATGACGGCTGCGACCCTCTCGACCGTTCAGCTTGCGCCCGGCCAGGCCGCATGGCGGCGCTTTCGCCGACATCGCCTTGCGCTTGCGGGTGCTGTCATCATTCTGGTTCTCGTCCTCGGCTCAGCGTTCGGTCCCTATCTGCTGCCGTTCGACGACACCTATATCGACATCATGAAGCGATTCGCGCCGCCGCTCTCCGGGGCGCATATCCTCGGCACGGATGAACTTGGCCGTGACGTGCTGGCGCGGCTGATGATGGGCGGACGCGTCTCGCTCACGATCGGCATCGTCGCAATGGTGATTGCAATGGTCGTCGGCATCGTCGTTGGCGCCTTTGCCGGCTTCTATGGCGGCGTGGTCGGCGCGATCCTGATGCGGCTGGTCGACGCCGTGCTGTGCTTTCCGACGATCTTCCTGCTGCTCGCGCTGGCGGCGCTTACCGAGCCCGGCCTGATCACCACGACCGTCCTGATCGCGGCGACCGCCTGGATGTGGGTGGCCCGCGTCGTCGAGGCCCAGGTGCGCTCGCTGCGAGAACGTGAGTTTGCGGTTGCTGCGCTCGCATTCGGCTCGTCGAACCTGCGGATCATGTTTCGCGAGCTCGTGCCCAATGCGATCGCGCCGATCGTGGTCGCGGCGACGCTGAACGTCGCCAAGGCGATCCTGCTGGAATCCTATCTCAGCTACCTCGGCTACGGCGTCCAGCCGCCGGCCGCGAGCTTGGGCAACATGCTCAACAACGCGCAGATCTATCTCACCAGCGCGCCGTGGCTTGCGATCGTGCCGGGCGTCGCCATCACGCTCGCGGTGACGAGCTTCAATTTCCTCGGCGACGGCCTGCGCGACGCGCTCGACCCGCGAATGAACATCCCATGATGAGCCTGCCCCCGAGCCGACTTGCTTCGATCGAACTGAATAGCTGGAGTGTCCCATGTCCCCGCCGCTCACCCGTATAAACAGCGACGAACGCCTGCCGGCGCAGGTGGACGTCGTCGTCATCGGCGGCGGTGTCATCGGCGTGTCCGCGGCCTATCATCTGGCGAAGAAGGGTCTCTCCGTCGCCCTCGTCGAGAAAGGCCATGTCGGCGGCGAGCAGTCGAGCCGCAATTGGGGTTGGTGCCGCCAGCAGGGCCGCGCCCGCGAGGAGATCCCGCTGGCCCGCGAGGCGCTCCGGCTATGGGAGGACATGCAGAACGATGCCGGTGTCGATGCCGGCTTCCGCCGCACCGGCGTGCTGTTTCTGACCAAAAGCAAGGACGAGCTGGCCAGTTGGGAGCGATGGGCCGCAACGGCGCGCGAGATGCAGGTCCACTCGACCGTCCTGACACCGGCGGAAGTCGCCGAGCGCCTGCCCGGCAATTCCGAGAAATGGGTCGGCGGCCTGCACACGCCGAGCGACGGCCGCGCCGAGCCGTCGATGGCCGTGCCGGCGCTCGCCACCGCCGCACGCAAGCACGGGGTGACCATCCATCAGGGCTGCGCTGCGCGCGGACTGGAAACGCAGGGCGGACGGGTCAGCGCCGTCGTCACCGAGAAGGGCACCATTCGCACCCAGTCCGTGCTGCTGTCGGGCGGCGCGTGGTCGTCGCTGTTCTGCCGCCGTCATGGCATCGAGCTGCCGATCGGTCTCGTCAACGCCACCGCATGCCGAACCACGCCGGGACCGGAGATCACGTCCGGCGCGCTCGGCACCGACTTCTACTGTATCCGCCGCCGCCTCGACGGCGGTTTTACACTGGCGCTGCGCGGCCGCGGCACGGTCGAACTGTCGCCAGACCTGTTCCGCTACGCGCGCACCTTCTGGCCGACCTACCTGCATCGCAAGAACGGGCTGAAACTGTCGTTCGGCAAGTCGTTCTTCGACCAGATCGTGCGCGGCACGAGCTGGAGTTTTGACAAGCCGTCGCCGTTCGAGACCGAGCGGGTGCGCGATCCGGCGCCTGACATGTCGCTGGTCAACGCGGCGCTGGCTTCGCTGATCAAGTCGAATCCCGAATTGAAGGACATCGAGATCGCGGAAGCCTGGGGCGGCACGATCGACTGCACGCCGGACACCATTCCCGTGATCTCGCCGGTCGATGCCTTGCCGGGCTTCTTCCTCGCGACCGGCTTCTCCGGCCATGGCTTTGGCATCGGTCCTGCGGCCGGCAAGCTCGCCGCCGACATCGTGACCGGCGCGACGCCGCTGGTCGATCCCGGGGCCTACAGCCACAAGCGAATGATCGACGGCCGGCGTCTCGCGCCGGTCAGCCCGTTCTGAGAGTGCTGGTGGCATGACGGTTCTCTACAAGGCCAACATGGTTCGCGGCGCCGAATGGGCGCGCTTCTTCGCCGAGCGCGCGCCCGATGTGCCGTTCCGGCTCTGGCCCGACATCGGCGATCCCGCAGAGGTGCGCTACCTGGTGGCGTGGGTGCCGCCTGATAACATCGCGACGACCTTTCCCAATCTCGAACTGGTGTTTTCGGTCGGTGCGGGCGTGGATCAGTTCGATGCCACAAAAGTTCCGGCGCACATTCCGCTCGTCCGCATGCTGGAACCCGGCATCGCCGAGACCATGGTGGAGTACGTCACCATGGCCGTGCTCGCGCTGCATCGCGATCTCCTGCACTTCATCAGCCAGCAGAAGGAACAGGTCTGGCGCGAGATTCGGATCACGCCGGCCAAACGTCGTCGTGTCGGCGTGATGGGGCTCGGCCAGCTCGGCCAGGCCGTGCTCGACCGGCTCAAGGCGTTCGACTTTCCGCTTCTCGGCTGGAATCGTTCGCCGCGCGAGATTGAAGCCGCCACCTGTTACGCCGGTACGGACACCTTGCCAGAGTTTCTCGCGCAGGCCGACATTCTCGTCTGCCTGCTGCCGCTGACCGACGAGACCCGCGGCATCCTCAATGCCGATCTGTTCGCGCGCCTGCCGCGCGGAGCAGGGCTCGTCAATGTCGGGCGTGGCCCGCATCTCGTCCAAGCCGATTTTCTCGCGGCGCTCGACAGCGGCGCGCTATCCGGTGCGGTGCTCGATGTCGCCGATCCCGAGCCGCTGCCCGCCGGCCATCCGTTCTGGAGCCACCCGCGCATCCTGCTGACGCCGCACAATGCCAGCATGACGACGCCTGATACGGCCGTCGATTTCGTGCTCGACGTCATCGCGCGCCACCGCCGCGGCGAAGATCTGCCGGGGCGCGTCGATCGCAGTCGCGGCTATTAGGGCAATCGCATGAGCATCGGCGCAAGCAGGCCTGATCTCGTTGCCGAAGCGCAGGCGCCCGTGTTGTCGGTCGCGGGCCTGACCACGTCCTTTCTGCGCGAGCGGCAATGGATTCCCGTCGTCCGCGACGTGTCGTTCGATATCGCGGCCAAAGAAACCGTGGCGATCGTCGGCGAGTCCGGTTCGGGCAAGAGCGTCACCGCGCTTTCCATCATGCGGCTCATTCCGAAGGAGAGCGGCCGCGTCGAGGGGCGCGTCACGCTCGCGGGCCGCGATCTGCTGACGCTGTCCGAAGCGAGCATGACGGATGTTCGTGGCAACGATGTCGCCATGATCTTCCAGGAGCCGATGACGAGCCTCAATCCGGTGCTCACCATCGGCTTCCAGATCGCCGAGGCGCTGATCCAGCATCGCGGCCTGTCGCGCGCGGCGGCGGAGGCCGAGACCATCCGTCTGCTCGATCGTGTCCGCATTCCCGCGGCGGCATCACGCTTCCACGAGCATCCGCATCGTTTCTCCGGCGGCATGCGCCAGCGCGTGATGATCGCGATGGCGCTCGCCTGCAAGCCGAAGCTGCTGATCGCCGACGAGCCGACCACGGCACTCGACGTCACCATCCAGGCGCAGATCCTGGAGCTTCTGAAGGAGCTCCAGCAGGAGGAGGGGATGTCGATCCTCTTCATCACCCACGACATGGGCGTGGTCGCCGAGATCGCGGACCGTACCGTGGTGATGTATGGCGGGCAGGCGGTCGAGACCGATGCGACCGCGCGCATCTTCGCAGCACCCTCGCACCCCTACACAAGCGCGCTGCTCGCGGCTGTGCCGCGTCTCGGTTCCATGGGCGGGCGGACGCGGCCGATGCGGTTTCCGATCGTCGACAAGGTGACGGGTACCTCGGACGAGCCGACGGAGACACCTGAGACGGTCTCAACCGCCGAGCGGCCGCTGCTCGAAGTCTCCAACCTCTCCACGCGCTTTCCGATCCGCTCCGGCTTGTTCGGCAAGGTTTCGGGCCGCGTCCACGCGGTCGAGAACATCTCCTTCACCCTGCGCGCCGGCGAGACGCTCGCGCTGGTTGGCGAATCCGGTTGCGGCAAGTCGACGACAGGCCGTTCCATCCTCAAGCTGACGGAGCCGGACAGCGGCACCGTCCTGGTCGACGGCCAGGACGTCCTCGCCATGAACGCCCGGACCTTGCGTGACTTCCGCAAGCAGATGCAGATCGTATTCCAGGATCCGTTCGCGAGTCTCAATCCGCGCATGTCGGTGGGGACGGCGATCGCAGCGCCGGTGCTCGCCAACGGGCTCGCCACGGCATCGCAGGCGCGCGACAAGGTCGCCGACCTCCTCGTGCGCGTCGGCCTGACCGCCGACATGGCCGCGCGCTTTCCGCACGAATTCTCCGGTGGCCAGCGCCAGCGCATCTGCATTGCGCGCGCGCTCGCGCTCGGGCCGAAGCTGATCGTTGCGGACGAAGCGGTCTCCGCCCTCGACGTCTCGGTCAAGGCGCAGGTCGTCAACCTGATGCTCGACCTCCAGGCCAGCATGGGCCTTGCTTATCTCTTCATTTCCCACGACATCGCGGTGGTCGAACGCATGAGCCATCGCGTCGCCGTGATGTATCTCGGCGAGATCGTCGAGACCGGCCCGCGCGCAGCCTTGTTCGGCAATCCGCAGCATCCCTACACGAAGAAGCTGATGGCCGCGGTGCCCGTGCCCGATCCGTCGCGCCGCGGCACGAAGCGCGAGACCTCGAACGACGAGATCAGAAGCCCGGTGCGCGCACCGGATTATCAGCCGCCGGTCCGGCAGTATCGCGAAGTCTCGCCCGGCCACGTCGTCCAGGTCTGGGGCGAGGAATGGTCGGCCTAGCGGCGCAAAGGCGCGCAGCGGATGCTTTCCAGAACGCACGATAAAATCGTGCCCTGATCAGCCGCACACGTTAACGCTGTTGTCCTTCGCGATGCCAAGCCTGTGAAATCGTGCTGAAATCACAATGAATTCACCTCGTCGCGACGGAGTGCGACTGCCTGCCACAATCTATATGCTAATCCGGCGAAGCTGGACCGTCGGCCGTCGATCTCCGATAATGCATCGACTCGGAAAGGCTGGCGCAGACGTGCCTTTCACGGATGGAATATTGAAATGACACAAGCAGGCGTCTACGGGCAGAGGCTCGGGCGGGGCCTTCACGTGAAGGAAGCTCCGGTTCTGATCACGCGCTCGCTGCGCAGCGCGGAGCTCGCGGTCACCGAAGTCCGCAATGACAAGCCGACGTCCGAACTTTCCGGCTCGTTGCCGGCTGAAGATGCTTACCTTGTCAGCCTGAAGCTCCGCGACTATCCCGCTTGCGAATGTTGGGAGGAAGGCCGCTACGTCACCAGGGAGGATATTCGTGCGGGCGCGACCTATCTGTACGACCTCAAGCGCGACCCGCGCTATGTGATCGACAAACCGTTTCACTCGCTCTTCTTCTATTTGCCGCGCTCGGCCCTTCACGACATGGCGAGGCAACCCGGCGCGCCGCGCATTGGCGAGCTCAGTTACGAGCCCGGTGTGGGCCATGACGACGGGGTCATCCGTCATATCGGCGCCAGCTTGCAGGAAGCACTGCGCCGGCCTGACGAGACCAACCAGCTTTTCGTCGATCACATGATGCTCGCGCTCACCGCCCACGTCGCCCAGACCTATGGCGGGCTGAAGCCTGTCGCTGAGCCTAACCGCGGCGGCCTCGCGCCATGGCAGGTGAAGCGCGCGTGCGACCGGCTCGACTCCGATCTCTCAGGCAAGGTCGCGCTGGAGCAGATCGCGACCGAGCTCGGCCTCTCGGTCAGCCACTTTTCACGCGCATTCCGGATCTCCACCGGCCTGCCGCCGCATCAATGGCTGCTGCGCCAGCGCGTGAAGGCGGCCACGCAGCTGATGACCGTCCGCAACCTGCCGTTGTCCGAGATTGCGATCTCGGCCGGATTTGCCAATCAAAGCCATTTCACGCGGGTGTTCACGCAGATGGTCGGCGTCAGTCCGGGCGCATGGCGCCGCGAAACCCATGGCGGGCAGGACGCGTAGAGCGTTTTCGCGTCAAAGTTCCATCTTCAATCCGGCCAATCTCGCCGACGGCATCGGCCATCCGCCTGACGAGATTTTTGCGGCGCGCCGCGGCCTACACGACGCGAATCGATCTGACGTGGCGCAACGCGGGACAGCTTGCGAACTCACGGCGCCTGTCAGTTCGCGCTTCTGCGCTCCCGCGTATGCAACGATGCAAACTTAGTCCTCCTGAGATCGTGACTGGATGGAGCGACAGGGAACAGGAGTATGTGAACAGTCTCATAGTCCATCACTCTCTTTTCGAGCTAACTCTCCCCCAAGAAATTGCTGCACCCGGAGCTGACTGACAGACACGGGTGAGATGCAATGCCTGCGAAGCCGCGAGCTCGCAGCTTTGGACTGGCTCTCGTCTTGGTTACGAGCAAGCCAGCCCCATCACTCAGCCACATCTTTTGGAAATTGGAATCAAGGGCATCGCGAAGCGCGTCCACGCAGCTTCTAATCGGGGTCGGCCGGTAGGCTGCTACTTATTGAGGAGCCCCCAATGAAGATAGGCAACGCAGTTTTCAGCGCATTTTCCCTAACGAGGTACGCCGGTAATCTTGGGATCGCCCGTTCCAGTCTTATCAAGTCGGCCCATCTCCTCGAAAGAATTGGGCTAGCAGCCGTTGGGGCCTCTTGCGGCCTCTATGTGGGTGCGACCCTGTTGCGTCAGAAAGGCGGGCTTTTTGAAAGCGGCTGGATCGTGCTGCTAACAATGCTCTACGGAGCTCTCAGCTATTATGTTGGAATTGATTTGTCCCGGTCTGTCGCTCGGAGGTCGATTTCGAGCACCTCGGAAGAATACAACGGCTCTGAGGTTGCTGAGATCATGAGTGCGGCCGGTACGTTCGGCGCGGCGATTGCAGCAACTCTGTCCGTCAGCATCCTTGTCCTTGATCAAAGCCTACCCAATGCGCTGATAGCGTTTCTCGCCGGCTGTTGGGTCGTTGGGTCTTCGCTTCAAGTTGCGGCGGGAACGATGGCGCGCAACTACGTAGTGCCCAAGGACGAAGAATGAAGACAATTGTGCTCACGGAAAAACGTCTGCTTGGCGTCGTGATGTGGGCACCAGTGCCAGTGCTGACGTCAGGTCTGAAGGCGAGTGGTTGACGGCTCATCGCAACTTCTGTCGTTCAACGCTGCGTGCAGACGATTTTTAGTAGCGCGACCGTTTGCATCGAGCAATGTCCTTGCTTGGAAGCGGCATCGGTACTGAGCAACCTAAGTTATCGCGCAACAAACAAGACGTGCCATCATGGTGGCGTTGGGATATTGTCCCCGCGCCGTGGTCCAAAATTCTGCTAACCGCCAACCGCACGATCGGTGGAGCCAATGCAGATTGCGGAGTGGCTCGAGAAGCTGGGGCTTGGACAATACGCAGAGCGTTTTGTCCAAAATGGGATCGACATGGGCGTCCTTCCCGAACTGATGGCCGAGGACTTCGATAAACTCGGAGTCCTGCTTGGCCATCGCCGCAAAATGCTGCGTGCCATTGCCGACCTCGATCCAGCCGCGTTGATCGCATCGCCGGCTCCTCCTCACGACGCCGAGCGGCGTCACCTGACCGTTATGTTTTGCGACCTGGTCGGCTCGACTGCGCTCTCCGCGCGTCTCGATCCCGAGGATATGTGGGAAGTGATCCGGGCCTACCGCGCCGCCTGTGCGAGCGTCATCGCTGCTTATGACGGCAGGATCGCCAGGTTCGTCGGTGACGGAATACTGGTCTATTTCGGCTATCCCCGCGCCCACGAGGACGATGCGGAGCGCGCAGTGCGAGCGGGCCTCGACACCATTTCTGCGATTGGGCGACTCAAGACGGGCGCTGACGAACGGGTTGAACTGCGGATCGCAATCGCGACCGGGCTTGTGGTGGTCGGCGACCTCATCAGCGGCGATGCGTCTGAGGAGCACGCAACGGTCGGCGATACACCAAACCTCGCTGCCCGGCTGCAGAGCCTGGCGGAGCCGGGAGCGGTCGTCGTTGCCTCGTCGACGCGCCGGCTGCTTGGCGATCTCTTCACTTTTCGCAATCTCGGCCGCCGCGAGGTCAAGGGGATAGCCGAACCCATCGCGGTCTGGGCGGTCGAGGGGGCGGCCGCATCGGAAAGTCGCTTCGAGGCGGTCCGCGCAGCGCGTTCGATTGGCTTTGTCGGTCGCAAGGAGGAGATCGAATTCACGCTCTCGCGCCAGCGATTGGCATGGCAGGGGCAGGGCCAAATGGTGTTGATCTCCGGCGAAGCAGGCATCGGCAAGTCGCGCATTGTCGCAACGCTGTCCGAAAACCCCGCGTTGGGGGCGCATCGCCGGGTGCGATATCAGTGTTCGCCCTACCACACCAACAGCGCGCTTCATCCCTTTGTCGCGCAGCTGGAGCGCGCAGCCGGTATCCGCTCGCACGACATGCCGGAGCAAAAGCTCGACAAGCTTGAGGCAATGCTGGCGCTTGGAACGCAACAGGTCGCCCGGGCGACACCGTTCATTGCGGCTCTCCTTTCGATTCCAACCGGCGACCATTATCCGCCGCTTGGTTTGAGCCCGGCGCAGCAGCGGCGACAGACATTTGCCTCGCTTCTCGATCAGCTCGAGGGGTTGGCGCGAGAGCAACCCCTGCTGGTTATCTGCGAGGATATGCATTGGGCCGATGCCACGACACTTGAACTGTTCGATCTCGGGGTCGACCGGATCAGGGGACTGCCGATACTCATGCTCATGACGTCCCGGCCAGAGTTCGAGCCCTCCTGGTCGGGCCTCGCCAACGTCAGCCTGTTGCGGCTCGACCGGCTTGACCGGCAGGACACGCGTGCGCTGGTCGAGCAGGTGACAGTTGGCCGCCAGCTGCCGCGCGAGATGATGGAGCAGATCATCGACAAGACTGACGGCATCCCGCTATTCGTCGAGGAACTGACCAAGATGGTGCTGGAGTCCGGACTGCTCGTCGAGGATTCCGGACGCTACCGCCTCGATAGTCCGCTCCCGCCGCTCGCTATTCCCGCGACGCTGCAGGATTCGCTGATGGCGCGGCTCGACCGGCTGGCTCCCGTCAAGGAGGTGGCGCAGATAGGCGCCGCCATCGGCCGCGACTTTTCATACACGCTGCTAAGATATGTGACAGGACGCGATGATCTGACGCTGAGCGCTGCGCTGGGGCAACTCGAAGAGGCGGAACTGCTGGTGCGTCGCGGGACGCCGCCCGACGCAAACTATAGCTTCAGGCACGCTCTCGTTCAGGAAGCGGCCTATGAAGGCCTGCTCAAGAGCAAACGGCAGGTGCTTCACAAGCGCATCGGCGATGTCCTGCGCGAGAAGTTTCCCGTCGTTGCCGAGACTGAGCCGGAAGTTCTGGCACACCACTTCACTGAGGCGGGGCTGAGCGAGATCGCCCTCGAATGGTGGCGCAAGGCGGGCCAGCAAGCGCTGAAGCGCTCGGCCTATTCCGAGGCGATCGCGCATCTCGGCAAGGCGATCGCGTCCGCCGATGAGGTGCCGGATGATCCCCGCCGGATGATGAGCAGGCTGCATCTTCAAATCGAATATGGCCGTGCATTGCGAGGCAGCCTCGGCCACAGCGCTCCCGAAACGGTAGCCGCATGGACGCGTGCCCGACAGTTCGCTGCCGACATCAATGATCCCGTTGAACTCGCGCCGGTCCATTCGGGTCTCTTCAATGCTTGCCTGACACACGGCGAACTCGCTCCGATGCGGGAGCTGGCGGATGCCATCAGGAGCGCCGCTGACCGACGACCGGACTCACCGGTGGCCGCCGTCGTTGCACATTGGACGGGCGGGGTTACCTGCTGGTTCGGCGGTGACTACTTGAACGCGAGGATGCATCTCGAGCAGGCACTCGAGATCTATGGTGCCGAGCCGGATCCCGCGACGTTCAGGGCTTCGGCACTGGATCTCCCGTTCGTGATCATGAGGTTTCTAGCCCTGGTGCTTTGGCCGCTTGGCAAGATCGCGCGCGCACGCCGCCTCGCCGCCGAAGCGGTGAGTGCTTCGGGAGAAAAACGGGCGCTGTCCCAGGCCAACGCGCTGGTTCATCGCGCCGTGTTCGACGGACTATGCGGAGGCATGTTGCAGCAAACGGAGACGATCCTGGCGCTCGGTCTCGCGCGCGACCACACGATGCCGTTGTACGTGGCCGCCGGCACCTATCTGGATGGCCTCGCCAAGTGGCGTGCCGGCGACCAAATGACCGGACTGACGGAAATGCGTCGCGGCTGGACCCTGCTGCACGAGAATGACTGCTATCTCTGTGAGCCGTTTTGGGGGATGCATGTCGCCTTGGCGAACGCAGCGTCGGGCCAACTCGAAACCGGGCTGGAAATCTTGAGCGAATTGATCGCATGGACCGGGCAATCCGGCCAGCATTGGCTTGATGCCGAGCTGCATCGCGCCCGCGGCGAGCTTTTGTCGCGTCTTGATCCTTCGGACGAAGCCAGTGCCGAAGCTTCTCTCAAGCGAGCGCTTGAGATCGCACGACGCCAGCAGACGAAGACTTTCGAGCTCCGCAGCGCCCTTGGACTTGCACGCCTGCACAAGAGAAATGGCCGAGCAGGCGGGGTATCCGAAGTGCTCGCTCCCGTGCTGGCCGAATTCGATGTGGAGCGAAATCTTTCTGAAATCGTGGAAGCGAAAGAGCTGCTCGAGCAAGTGCATTAGCACGTGCCGTTTTCCCCCAGTCCGGGGGCAGGGAATGACAGTCAGGAATTCACGTGCACGAAATCCCGCAGCAGCGGATAGATCTCGTTATTCCACCGCTTGCCCGAGAACACGCCGTAATGGCCGACGCCGGCCTGCATGTGGTGGACGCGGCGATAGGCGCGCACACCGGTGCAGAGGTCTTGCGCGGCGAGCGTCTGGCCGATCGAGCAGATGTCGTCCTTCTCGCCTTCGACCGTCATCAATCCCATGCGGCTGACGGCCTTGGTGTTCACGGGACGGCCACGGTGCATCAACTTGCCTTGCGGCAACAGGTGCTCCTGGAACACGTCGCGCACGGTCTCGATGTAGAACTCGGCCGGCAGGTCCATCACGGCGAAATATTCGTCGTAGAAGGTCTTGATGCTCGCGGCCTTCTCCTTCTCGCCCTTGGCGATATGGTTGGCGAGATCCATGTGCTGCTTGATGTGGCGCTCGAGATTCATCGAGACGAACGCCGTGAGCTGCACGAAGCCGGGATAGACCTTGCGGAGCGCGCCGCGGCATTGCACCGGCACGTAGTTGATCAGGTTCTGCTCGAACCAGTCGATCGGCCTGCTCTTGGCGAACTCGTTGACCCTGGTCGGCTGGATGCGCGTGTCGATCGGGCCTGCCATCAGCGTCAGCGTCGCAGGCCGCGAGGGATGGTTGCCCTCGCACATGACCGCGGCGGCCGCGAGTGCCGAGACCGAGGGCTGGCAGATCGCGACCATATGCGGACGCGGGCCCAATTGGCCGAGGAAGTCGATGAGGTGATCGGTGTAATCGTCGAGCCCGAAGCGGCCTTCGCGGCGTGGAATGTCGCGCGGATTGTGCCAGTCGGTGATGTAGACGTCGTGATCCTGCAGCAGCGTTTTCACTGTGCCGCGCAGCAGCGTGGCGAAATGGCCCGACATCGGCGCCACCAGCAGCATGCGCGGCTGCTCCGGCACGCCGTCCTTCCTGAAGTGCAGCAGCGAGCCGAACGGCGTCGCGTAGGCGACCTCCTCGGTGACGCCGACCTCACGGTTGCCCACCATCACGCTGTCGATGCCGTAGGCCGGACGGTGATAGGTGAGGGTGGAGCGCGAGATCAGCTCCAGCGCGGCCGAGAGCCGGCCGACGACCTGATCTGATAGGCCCTGCGGCACCAGATGGAGGAATCTGAGCGCGGACGAAGCTCCCGCCCGCCACGGCGCGGTGAGGTCCATATGGTTCTGAAAGGCCTGATAATACATCGACATCATACTGAAACGCCCACCTTCCCGTGCTGTCATGCAATATCGAAGCCAAATGGGAGCCCTACCGCCCTCAAAACTGGCACATCGCTTGCTCCTCCTTTTGCGGGAAGCACAGGTCATGAGCACTCCCGCGGGCCGGGCGGCGTGCAAGTCACAGGCGTAGGGAATGGGCCACATGGCGAAGGCGACACTGACGATCAGCAGCAAGAACTATTCGTCCTGGTCGCTGCGCGGCTGGCTGCTGACGAAATTTTCCGGGCTCGATTTCGAGGAGATCGTCACCGCGCCGGACGACGCGTCGGCGCGCGCGGAAATCCTGCTGCTGTCGTCGTCGATCCTGGTGCCATGCCTGCGCCACGACGGCGCCGTGGTCTGGGATACGCTGGCGATCGCCGAATATCTCAACGAGGCGATGCCGGATGCCGGTCTGTTGCCTGATGACCGCGTCCAGCGGGCGCATTGCCGCTCGATCTGCGGCGAAATCCATTCCGGCTTTACAACGTTGCGCGCTTCGCTGCCGGTCAATCTGAAGGGGCACTTCCCCGGCTTCAAGATCTGGTCGCGCGCGCAGGCCGATATCGACCGCGTCTGTTCCATCTGGCGCGACTGCCTGGAGAAATCAGGCGGACCCTTCCTGTTCGGCGCGAGGCGCACCATGGCGGATGCGATGTATGCCCCCGTGGTGACGCGCTTCGTGACCTATGACGTCAAGCTCGAGCCGCTGCTGAAGGCCTATGCCGATACCATCATGGCCATGCCCGAGATGAAGGAATGGATCGCGGCGGCCAAGGATGAGCCGGCCGAGATCGAGGAGCTCGAGGTCGAATATTAGGCAGGCCTGGCGCCCGCCTGCCTGTTTTGGGAGCGAGACCCGGGCTGCCGCAGCCGGCCGCCATGTCTTTGAAGCCGTTAACTTTTAGCACCCGCAGCCGGCTCGGGCCGGCCCACGTGCTGCGCAGATATTGTATACGCGTGCGGGCTTGTTGCGACATCTAGCCGTGAACAGCCGCGTACACGGCGTTCCGGCTGATTCGGACGTGATTCGTTCGGGCCGCGTTCCGTTAGTTAAGGCAGAGCGCGGCCCCGTTGCATTTTGAGACAGACGCCGCTCGTCAGGCGAAGCCCGAGTGCTTGACGCGCGGCACGCGCCAGCCGATGACGGTGGCTTCCACCGGGACGCCGGCCGCATCGTTCTGCCAGCGGCCCTCGACATAGCGGCAGGCGAACGGCAGCTGATACGTTCCGCTATGGTCCTCACACAGCACTTCGACCGGCAGGCCAGGGGGCGGTTCTCCGGCGCCATCGAACTCCGCTAGACGTCTATCGCGCGTTGCCATTCCAAAAATCTCCCCTAATCAAAGTCGCGGAAACAGCGCCCACTTCTTCTTCCGCGCACGGTTCACTGCTCCCCGTCCAAGGGAACAAGCCAAGCTCAACGCGAGAATGCGGTACGAGTGTGGTAGCCTCCGGCGTCGGCGAACAAAAAGCGCACATTGCCGTGATTGATTTGGACGAGGAACCTGCATGCTGCTTCGAAGCGCCGGCGTTTGTTTCGCGATGTTGTTGCTCGCCCCGCTGGCGATTGCGCCGGTCCGCGCGCAAGACGTGCCCGGCATCGAGATCTGCACCGTCGAGAAGACCATGGAGCGGCGCACGAGCTGCCTCCAGAGCAACGTCGACTTCCTGCAGAAGACGATCACCAAGCTGACGCTCGATCATCAGCAGAAGCTCGATGCCGCCAACCGCCAGATCGACGCGCTGAAGACGCTTGTGGCCGGCCTGCAGAAGACGCTGGGCGATCTCCAGGCTGCACAGGTGAAGATCGCGGACGATCTGAAGAAGAAGCAGGACGCGCCGCCACCGAAGGATGCGGCGAAATAGCGGTCGCCGTCACGCCACGCGGTAGCGCTCCATCACGCCGCGATCGGGCTCATAGCCGAGCCCGGGCCCCGAGGGCACCGCAACGTGGCCGGTGGCATCGACATCGGCGCGGCCGCCCCACAGACACGCTTCGCGTTTCAGATAGAACATCTCGACCAACCCGTCGTCGCGCGTCGCCAGCAGGTGCAATGTCGCCAGCAGGCCCGGACCGAAATACGGGGAGTGCGGGACGATCTTGACGCCGAGCTGATCGGCGAGTGCGGCGACCTTCAAGAATTCCGTGATGCCGCCGACCTTGGTCACCGATGGCTGGGCATGGCTGACCGCGCCTGCATTCATCATCTGGCGGAATTGATATTCCGTGCAGGCGTTCTCGCCGGCGGCGACGCCGAGCCCGCCCTTGCGGCGGACCTCGGCGAGTGTGGCAAAATCCTCCGGCGGCCAGACCGGCTCTTCCAGAAACATCGGCTGCGCGTCCTCGCACGCCTTCGCGAATGCGATCGCCTGCTCGCCTGTGAGCGGGCAGTTCATGTCGACCATCAGCGGGATGCCGGGCCCGATGGCCTCGCGCGCGGCAAACACCGCCGACGTCGTGGTCTCATGCAGCTTGATGGCGCCATAGCCGAGCGCGAGCGCCTTCTTGCATTCGCCCGTGATGTTCTCAGGCAAGCCAATTCGCAACAGGCTCGCATAGGCGGGAATGGACGAGCGCCTGGTCTCGCCGATCAGGCGATGCAGCGGCACGCCCTCGATCTTCGCAGCCAGGTCCCACAGCGCGATGTCGAGCCCTGATATCGCGAACATGGTGATGCCGTAGCGGCCGAACAGATGCAGGTTGCGCTGGATCTGTTCCATCACCGCCGGAATGCCGGCGGCATCGGGAACCTTCAGCCCGCGGGCCTGCGGCGCGATCATCTCCTCGACGGCGCTTCGCGTGGTGCGCGGGGAGACATAGGCAAAGGCATCGCCCCAGCCGGTCAGTCCGGCATCGGTCGTGACCTCGACCAGCACCATGTCGAGCGCGGAGATTGCGGACGCGCCCTGGCGAAAGCTCGCGACACCGGCGTCATAGGGGATGCGGATATGGTGCGCCCGCACATCGGTGATTTCCATGACGCGGTTCCTCTTTCTGGTGAGCGGTTGCAACGAGTGTAGCTGCGAATGCCGGGGCGTTGCCAGTGGCTATTCCGGAACTATTCTCATGCGAGGACAGCAATGCCGATCAAGCGAGGCGGTGGCCGTCAGCGCATCATCGCCACGCTTCGAACGAGGGCCCTTGACGCATGAACCCAGCCCAGTGCGCGCTCTGGTATATCGAGAGCCATCTGGCCGAGCCGATGACGCTCGACGAGATTGCTGCGATATCTGGCGTGTCGCGGTTCCACATTGTGCGGGCGTTTGCCGCAGCCACCGGACTTCCGGTGATGCGCTACGTGCGCGCGCGGCGGTTGACGGAAGCGGCGCGCAGTCTTGCGAACGGCGCGCCGGACATCCTGTCGCTGGCGCTGGAGGCGGATTACGGCTCGCACGAAGCGTTCACCCGCGCGTTCCGCGACCAGTTTGGCACCACACCCGAAGCGGTGCGGGCGGCAACGTGCCTCGACAAACTCAAGCTTCAGGAGCCGATCCTCATGGATTCCACCATGCTCGACCATCTGGTCCCGCCGCGTTTCGAAGCCGCGAAGGCCTTCCTCGTCGCCGGCCCCGCCGAGCGCATCTCCTGCGACAACGGCGCCGTCATTCCGGGACTGTGGCACCGCTTCCATCAGGAAGTCGCCGACATTCCCGCACGCATCGGCCAGGGAAAATCTCAAGTCGCCTATGGCGTCTGCTGCAACGGCGATGATTCCGGCAATTTCGACTACATCGCCGGCGTCGAGGTCGCCGATTTCTCTGACCTGCCGCGCCGCTTCGGTCGCATCCGCATTCCCGAGCAGCGCTACGCGGTGTTCGCCCACACCGAGCACGTCGCCTCGATCCGCCGCACCGTCAACACGATCTGGAATCAGTGGCTGCCGGCGTCCGGCTTGAAGGCTGCGGATGCGCCGAACTTCGAGCGCTATGACGAGAAATTCGATCCCGCGACCGGCAATGGCGGCTTCGAGATTTGGATACCAGTGCGGGAGTAAGCACGATCCGGACCCGAAGGGCCGCGTTCGCGCAAAGTGCGCAGCGGTTTTCCGAAGAGATCATGCTCAAACAAGACCTAAAGCGCGATATGTCATCGCGCTTTACGTTGCAACGCTGGCATACCATCCCGCTTGCTTGGCAAGCCCCGGCGACTTTGTCATAACCGCAGGCAAATCTTGCGTGTGGGGCCCGTGCCGGACATCCCGTGCAAGCCATAACAAGCAGCCGGGAGGGTCCCCATGTCCAACGTTCGCGTTCTCGCCACCGACCTCGAATTTCCCGAAGGGCCCGTGGTGATGCCGGACGGCTCGGTCGTGCTGGTGGAGATTCGCGGCCAGCGCCTGACCCGAATCCATCCCGACGGCCGCAAGGAGGTCGTTGCCAAGGTGCCGGGCGGCCCGAACGGCGCAGCCCTCGGCCCCGACGGCAAGATCTACATCTGCAACAATGGCGGCTTCTCCTGGATTCCGACCGGCAAGATGATCATGCCCGGCCCGCAGCCGGACGGCTATCTCGGCGGCTCGATCCAGCGCGTCGATCTGCAATCGGGCAAGGTCGAGACCGTCGTGACCAAATGCGGCGAGCACGATCTGCGCGGGCCGAACGACCTCGTCTTCGACAAGCACGGCGGCCTCTGGTTCTCCGATCTCGGCAAGCGCCGCGCCCGCGAGATGGATGTCGGCGGCATGTATTATCTCAAGCCCGGCATGACCGAGATCGTCGAGGTCGTGCATGGCGTGCTGCCGGCCAACGGCATCGGCCTGTCGCCGGACGAGAACACCGTCTACATCGCGGAGACCCCGACGGGGCGGCTCTGGGCCTATGAGCTCTCCGCGCCCGGCACGCTCAAGCCGCGCGAGGTGATCTACCGCGGCGAGCGCGGCAAGCCGATCTGCGGCCTCGGCGGCTACCAGATGTTCGACTCGCTCGCGGTGGAGGCGAACGGCAATGTCTGCGTCGCCACCCTGGTCTCCGGCTGCATCTCGGTGATCGCGCCTGATGGTACGCTGGTGGAGCAGGTCCCGACCGGCGACCGCGTCACCACCAACATCGCCTTCGGCGGCGAGGGGCTGAAGACCGCCTACATCACGCTGTCGGGCAAGGGCGAGCTGATCGCCATGGACTGGCCGCGCGCCGGTTTGCCGTTGAACTTTCTGAATAAGTGAATGTATCTGAGCAGCCGTGCCGATGCGTCGGTCGTCATTCCGGGATGCGTGCGCCAGCACGCAGGCCCGGAATCCATAACCCCGGGCGGTGATTATGGATTCCGGGCTCGCGACGTCGTCGCGCCCCGGAAGGACGGCAGTCATTATGGAGAGAGAAATGCCCTGGCCTGATCCCGTCACCCTGCGTGGGCAGCACGCCCGTCTCGAGCCGCTGTCGAAAGAGCACCGCGAGGGGCTGGTGGAGGCCGTGAAGGACGGCGAGCTCTACACGATCTGGTACACCGCGATCCCGACGCCGGAGAACGTGGCCAAGGAGATCGACCGCCGCTTGGGCCTCCAGGCCGCAGGCTCGATGCTGCCGTTCACCGTGTTCGATGCCGGTGGCAAGATCGTCGGCCAGACCACTTATATGAACATCGATGCCGCCAACCGCCGCGTCGAGATCGGCTCGACCTGGTATGCGAAGAGCGCGCAGCGCGGGCCGCTCAACACGCAGTGCAAGATTCTGCTGCTGACCCACGCCTTCGAGACGCTGAACTGCATCGCGGTCGAATTCCGCACGCATTTCTTCAACCATCAGAGCCGCCGCGCCATCGAGCGCCTGGGCGCCAAGCAGGACGGCATTCTGCGCAGCCACCAGGTCACGCCGAACGGCACGCTGCGGGACACCGTGGTTTACAGCATCACCGCCGCCGAATGGCCGACGGTGCGGACGCATTTGAACTATCAACTCAACGACAAGCCGCGCTGAGCGGCCGAGGCACCATGGACAGATTCGATTATGTGATCGTCGGCGCGGGCTCCGCCGGCTGCGTACTGACCAGCCGGCTCAGCGAAGATCCGAACGTGAGCGTCTGCGTGCTCGAGGCGGGCCCGAGCGACTGGCATCCCTACATCCATCTGCCGGCGGGCTTCATCAAGACGTTCCACATGAAGAGCATCAACTGGGCCTACCAGCAGGAGCCGGGGCCCTACACCGGCGGGCGCAGCATCTATGCGCCGCGCGGCAAGACGCTCGGCGGCTCGTCCTCGATCAACGGCCACATCTACAATCGCGGCCAGCGGATGGATTTCGACACCTGGGCGCAGATGGGCAATCGCGGCTGGGGTTATGCCGACGTGCTGCCTTACTTCAAGCGGCTGGAAAAGCGGGTCGGCGAGGGCGAGGACACCTATCGCGGCCGCGACGGCAATCTCACCGTCACGACGATGGAGTGGCGCGATCCGCTCTGCGAAGCCTTCATGGAAGGCGCAGTCTCGCTCGGCATTCCCCGCAACCCCGATTACAACGGCGCTAAGCAGGAAGGCGTCTCCTACTGCCAGCGTACCATCGACAAGGGCCTGCGCGTCTCCGGCTCGACCGCGTTCCTCAGGCCCGCGATGAAGCGCCCGAACGTGCATGTGCACACCCACGCGCACGCGACCGAGATCATTTTTGAAGGCAAGCGCGCCGTCGGCGTGCGCTACACCAAGGGCGGACGCGGCGGCACGCCGGTCGAAGTGCGTGCCAACAAGGAAGTGATCCTGTCCGGCGGCACCTA
Source organism: Bradyrhizobium sp. 61 (assembly GCF_023073075.1). Taxonomy (NCBI): domain Bacteria; kingdom Pseudomonadati; phylum Pseudomonadota; class Alphaproteobacteria; order Hyphomicrobiales; family Nitrobacteraceae; genus Bradyrhizobium; species Bradyrhizobium sp. 61. The sequence goes on from NZ_JADPIU010000052.1 coordinate 682,718, forward strand.
TAATTCGCCGCAGCTGCTTCAGCTCTCCGGAATCGGCTCACCCGATCTGCTCGGCGCGCACGGCATCGCGGTGCGCCATGCGCTGCCGGTCGGCGAAGGTCTGCAGGATCATTACGCCCCGCGCACCGTAGCGCGCGTCAAGGACATCAAGACCATCAACGAGCTCCGCCGCGGCTTCTCGCTGTGGATCGAAGCGCTGAAATGGGCGACCGCGCGCCGCGGCCTGCTCTCGCTGTCGCCGACCATGGTCTATTGCTTCTGGCATTCCGGCGAGAGCGCGGACTCGTCCGACTTGCAACTCACCTTCACGCCGGCGAGCTACAAGGAGGGCGTACAGGGCCAGCTCGAGGACGAGCCCGGCATGACGGTCGCGTCCTGGCAGCAACGCCCCGAGAGCCGCGGTTATGTCCGCATCCGCTCCAACGATCCGTTCGCGCCGCCGATCATCCAGACCAACTATCTCGACGCCGAGCTCGACCGCCGCGTCATCGTCGGCGGCATGAAGCTCGCACGGCGCCTGCTGAAGAGTGCGCCGTTGTCGCCTTACTACGCCTACGAGGATTTCCCCGGCCCGAACATCAACACCGACGACGAATTCCTCGCCGCCGCCACCGAACGCGGCACCACCACCTTCCACCCCGGCTGCACCTGCCGCATGGGCCCGGCGGACAGCACGTGGGCGGTGGTCGACGACCAGCTCCGCGTCCATGGGTTGGAGGGCCTCCGCGTCATTGACGCCTCCGTGATGCCGCGCATGATCTCGGCGAATTTGAATGCGTCCACTATGATGATCGCCGATCGTGCCTCGGATTTGATCCGCGGCAAGCAGCCGATGGAATCCGCGCGTGTGCCGGACGCAGCGGTGGCGTGAGATACTTCGCCTCTCCCCGCTTGCGGGGAGAGGCCGGATCGCATCGAAGATGCGATCCGGGTGAGGGGGACTCTCCGCGAGTCAGATTTTCGCTTTCCAAGGGACCTGCCGATGACTATTGCCGCGATCATCGAGCAGCTGGAAACCGAGTGGAATACGGATGGCTTCTTCGATCGCGTCCGCAATGGCGATTATGATGCAACTCGAGGACAAGCGGTCCTTGCCATCTTGCGCGCAATCAAGATCGGCGACGAAAAGATGGTACCAAAGCGCTTGGTATCCTTGCTCTGGTATCTGCCGTCTTTCCTGGCTTGGCAGACCGAACGGATAGCCGAGAAGGGCGGAGACCGGACCGCCTATGAGCGCTTCGTGACCGAGATCCTCAATACTCTGCAAGAGGTCCTTGGCGTGCCGTAGAGCTATCTGCGTAGGGTGGGGTAGCGTAGCGTAGGCCCCCTTTTTGTTTCCGCGTCGAGAGAAGTGGTGGGTTACGCTGACGCATGAACGAAAACTCAAATCATCCGGATGATGAAATTCCGACCATAAGCGCGGTCGATGCCATTCGCGCGAAGCCTGATATGTATGTCGGCGAATTTCCCACCGGCGCTCTGCTTTTGGCGCGCCTTGTAGAGACTTTGATCCTGCTGGACGCCACCCCTCTGAGAGTGGGGCGCGCAGGTGCCTGGTATTCCGTGTATGCAGAGAGGGACTGGCTGATGAGGGAATCCGGAGTCATCTGTCTGGACGCATTCCAGCGCTCGATACCGCTGCCGAGCGGCGGCCGATTTTACGACAGAGCGGAAGTTATGCTGACGGCACTGGCCGACGCTGTCGTAACATCTGACATGAGCGGAGTTACCTGGATCAGCGGTGAGCCCGATAAGTGGCCGCTACGTGCCGATGTCGACTTGGCATTGCCTCTGCAAAAAGGGCGGACCGTCGCCTTTCACTATTTCAAACCTGATCCTTTGGATGGGTAGGCGCATTGTCGAAGCAATGCGCAGGCGGGAATCGATCGAATGGTGGCGTATGTCGGATTATGAGGGGCTTGGCGAACCAACCCGTTCTGAGGTTCGGGAGAAGATACGTGCCCTTGTCGGTGATGACGAGGCGCGTCAGAAAGTCTCGGATTGGGCAGCGCAGTGGGTTCGGCAGTTCGACCCCGGCATCGAAGATTCTCAGGTATGGCTAGCCATCACGAGGTTGTCCGGCGCAGACTTTCGCAGTTCTCCGACCACATATCTCCACGGAGGCGAGGATTTCGCTGCGTGGCTGACGGATTTGGGAGAAAGCTAGATTTTATGATTGATGGAGCGGCCTAGATTGCGCCGTCGGGCAAAACACCGGCCGCCGCGAAAACCCGTCAACCCATCCCAGCAAAAATATTCCACTTTACCGAAATTCGGAATTGCGGCATACATCGAAACAGCCCGGTCCGAGGAAGAGGGGCGGTTCGCGAGTCGTTCGAAACGCGGGCCGGGTTGCGGTGGACGCGGCAGCGTCGGGTGCGAGAGGCTAAGGGCAGGGCGGATTGCTCTCCGTGAGCCCTGAGGCTTCGTGCGGACGAGGGCGCTGTGTGCGTACGGCAAAACCGTGTGGTCCTGGCCGTCGTTGCTACGGTCAAGCTCTTGCGGAGGCGGCATTTGCGTCAACCGGCGCGGTGTCGGCGACTTTCGCAGGGGTGAGGGAGGCCAGAACGAACTCGGCTCCCGGGAGAGCACGGCATACGCCGTCCGACCACTGCGTAGGGAAGGCCGTGTGTTTGGCTTCACCTGTATGCCGCTGTGCAGTTCTTCTGCGTGTGCTTTCGCACAGCGGACCGTGGGTGCCAGCCGGCACCCGGCCTTCCCTGCGCCCTCTTTCCTGGAGGGCGTGACGGAGACAGCAAAGCTCGGGCGAAATGCGCCGCGAGGATGCTGCGGCGTGTCTGCGCTCGCAATGACGATGTGGAGAGCGTGCGCTTTCCCTCTTTCCTCGAGCGCGGGCTCCTCGGGACATTCACCCTTAAATTGCAGGATGCGCCTTGACGTAGTAGAAACAGCAGATGCGCTTCATCTCAATACTCTGCCTCTTGATCCTCACGATCTCTCCCTGCTTTGCCCAGTCTCCCCGGGCTTCCGCAGAGGTGACGACCCTGATCAGCCAGGGGCCGCTGCTCGCGGTGCTCGATCATGACAATTCATCCGCGCTTTCGCTGGTGAACCTGTTCGGGAAAATTCACGCCGCGCAAAAGCTGCCGCAGCCGGCGGTCGCGGGCGGCCCGACGCGGGCGAGCGATTTGTCTCAATTCAGTGGGACCTACGCGCAGTTCGCTGCCGTGATGTCCGCCGACATCACGCGTATCACAGCGGGACTCGGCATCGATTGGGAAAAGGAGATCCTGAAAACCTACGACCCGAAGTCGGCCAAAACGGACGCTGGCAAGACGCTGCGGCTGAATGGCAATGTTGCGCGCGTGTTTAACGAGAGATGGCTCGGTTCCAGCGACGGATTGTTCCTCTTGTCGGGCGTAGTCAATCGGATGGACCGCCGCGATTTCGATTCCGCGCATTGCGGCGAATTGCGCTTCATCTACCGGCTCGGCTACGAAGTGAGGATGAACGGCAAGACTTACGCGTCGCGCATGCCGTTCACCGTGAACATGGTGTTCAGTTACGCGGATGACGGCAGGAATTGCCAGGACGTCGCCTCGCTCTGGCGCGTCGCCGGGATCGATACTGACGATCCGGCAGTGGTTGCCCAACGCCTGCTGCAGGGGCCGCTGGATTTTTCGCGACTGATCTTCAAGCAGATGGAGATCAATGCGCAGGTGGTGCGCTTCCCATCAGACCTCGAAAACATGGAGAACCGCAAATTCGCCGGACAGGCGATCTACTGGATGCGGATCTTCGCGTTGAGGGATGGCAAGTTTCAGCCGACACGGCTGGAAAATACGCCTGATGTGCAGGCAATCCTGAAGGATCCCGGCAAGCAGAAGCAGTTGCAGGACTATCTCGCCGGCCACATCGCCGAGATCGACAACGGCACCTTCAGGATACCGGAGAGCCTGGAGGCCGATATCGCGCTGAGTTTTTCCACTGCCGGCAGCGCGCGCATGGCCAATCGTCCCTTCGATCTCGCAATCGGCAGCGAGCAGGCGGCACGGATCGTCGCGGCGGCGGGTGTCCCCGGGAGGTCACAAAAATTCGTGCAATCCGGCGCGGGTCTGCTCGAACGCCTGAACACGTCGTCCTGCATGGGCTGCCATCAATCATCCTCGACCGCCGGATTCCATTTTCTCGGCGTGGACCGGTTCGATTTCGGCCGCGACGCGGAGGCCATCAGAAACGCCCTTGACGGTAACGAGTTGCAATTGCCGTTCTCGCCCCACGTCTACGCGGAACTTGTTCGCCGCAAGAACTATGTCGAGCGGGTTTCGCTCGGTCAGGCGCCGAACAGTTTTCGCCCGCATCCTTCGGCGCCCCCGGCGGCCTGGGAGAGCGGAAATCCGGCCTATATTGTCGCCGGCGACAACATGCCGTGCCCTTTGAATGCGGATCTGGCGCAGGCCGCGAAATGGAGCTGCAATGCCACGCGTAACCTCACTTGTCAGGCGTTGGTGACGAACGCTGCGACTTCCTCCAATCTCGGCCAATGCGTGGCCGCGGCACAGAATGTCGCCGCGGGTTTGAGCTGCCGCTCAAACGTCATCGAGGACTCCACAGCGAAGACCGCCGCCAACAACCCGCTCGGCTTCAACCTGCGCGCGTTCAGCGACCGCGTCAGCAAGGAAGAACTCGTCTACAAGCTGCCGGAAGGAAAATTGAGCGGCTACGGCTACAACTGCCGTCCAACGAAGATCGGCGTGCCGCTGGGCCGCGTCACGCGTCCCTGCAAGCCCGAGGAGGCGTCGCTGGCGGTGATCCGGCCGGGCAGCGTGCCCGAGGAAATCTGCGCGATCGTCGGAGGCAAGGGCTTTGAGCAGATGGCCAAGGGATATTTCGACAGCGGCATTTTCGCCGCTGGCGTCGGCCGCGGCCTCCTGAACACATGCTCGCCGTCGCGGTTTTGCCGCGAGGACTATATTTGCCAGCAGATGCCGGATTTTGTCACGAGTGCAAGGTTCAACGTCAGTGCCCCGGCGTTGAATAACTTGAGAAGCCGAAAGATCGGGTTCTGTACCCCAACCTATTTCGTTTATCAGCTCCGCCTTGACGGTCACCCGAATCCGAGATGACGCGGGGAAGCGCGGCCCAGATTAGCGGTAGGAATTGCGGTCAGGTTGTCTCTGCGCGCTTGCAGATCAAACCTCCCTCCGGCTCAAAAACGCCAGCCGCTCGAACAGGTGCACGTCCTGCTCGTTCTTGAGCAGCGCGCCGTGCAGCGGTGGGATCAGCTTGCGCGGGTCGCGTTCGCGCAGTTGCTCGACGCTCATGTCCTCGTTGAGCAGCAGCTTGAGCCAGTCGAGCAGCTCGGAGGTTGAGGGCTTCTTCTTCAGACCGGGCACCTCGCGCACTTCGAAGAAGATGCGCAGCGCTTCCTCGACCAGGCGCTTCTTGATGCCGGGGAAGTGGACGTCGACGATGCGGCCCATCGTGTCGGCGTCGGGAAACTTGATGTAGTGGAAGAAGCAGCGGCGCAGGAAGGCGTCCGGCAGCTCCTTCTCGTTGTTGGAGGTGATCATCATGATCGGGCGCTGCTTGGCCTTGATCGTCTCGCCGGTCTCGTAGACATGGAATTCCATGCGGTCGAGCTCGAGGAGCAGGTCGTTCGGGAATTCGATGTCGGCCTTGTCGATCTCGTCGATCAGCAGCACCGGGCGCTGCTCGGCGGTGAAGGCGTCCCACAGCTTGCCGCGCTTGATGTAGTTCCTGATGTCGGAGACACGGGCATCGCCGAGCTGGCTGTCGCGCAGGCGCGACACTGCATCGTATTCGTAGAGGCCCTGCTGCGCCTTGGTGGTGGACTTGATGTGCCAGGTCAAAAGCGGCGCGTTGAGCGCCTTCGCCACTTCCTCCGCCAGCACGGTCTTGCCGGTGCCGGGCTCGCCCTTGATGAGCAGCGGCCGCTCCAGCACGATTGAGGCATTGACGGCGACCTTGAGATCGTCGGTCGCAACATAGTCCTTGGTGCCGGTAAATTTCATCGCGCGTCCTTGTTGGTCGTCGGCCGGGCATCGCCCTGGTCCAACAAACGGAACGGCCGCTCATGGCGGCCGTTCCTGGTTCGGTCAGGCTTTCAGACCCGTTTTATCAGTGAAAGGATGACGAGCACAATCACCGCGCCGATGGTGGCATCCACGATGGCGCCGATCGTGCCGGTGGCCAGCGCAATATGCAGTTGCGGCAACACCCAGCTCGCCACCAGCGCGCCGATGATGCCGACCACCATGTTGCCGATCAGCCCAAATCCCGCCCCATGGACAATCTTGCCGGCAAGCCAGCCGGCGATCGCGCCAATGATGAGCGCTGCGAGAATTCCCATTGCAAACGTCCCCAAAACAACCCCGTGAGACGGTCAATTCTAGAGCAAAAAGCCGACCGGTCCAGCGTCCCGCGGCGGGCTCGGCCCCTTGACGTTCGCCCCCCGACGGGCAATCTGTCACCCATGTTCCTGCAATTCTTCACTTCTCTGCGCGATGCGCAGGTCCCCGTGACGCTGCGCGAATACCTCACGCTGATGGAGGCGCTCGACGCTGATCTGTCGGACTACTCGGTCGAGAATTTCTACTATCTGTCGCGCACCTCGCTGGTGAAGGACGAGCGCAACCTCGACAAGTTCGACCGCGTCTTCGGCACGGTGTTCAAGGGGCTGGAAAGCCTGCTCGACGCCATGGAGAAGGCGGAGATCCCCGAGGAATGGCTGAAGAAGCTCGCCGAAAAATACCTCAGCGAGGAGGAGAAGAAGCAGATCGAGGCCATGGGCTGGGACAAGCTCATGGAGACCCTGAAGAAGCGGCTCGAGGAGCAGAAGGGCCGGCATCAGGGCGGCTCGAAGTGGATCGGCACCGCCGGCACCTCGCCGTTCGGCGCCCACGGCTACAATCCCGAAGGCGTGCGCATCGGCCAGGAGAAGAACCGCAACAACCGTGCCGTGAAGGTGTGGGACAAACGCGAGTTCAAGGATCTCGACGGCAATGTCGAGCTCGGCATCCGCAACATCAAGGTGGCGCTGCGGCGCCTGCGCAAATTCGCGCGCACCGGCGCGCCTGATGAGCTCGATCTCGACACCACCATTCGGGAGACTGCCAATCACGGCTATCTCGATGTTCACATGCGGCCCGAGCGGCGCAATGCGGTGAAGCTGCTGGTGTTCTTCGACATCGGCGGCTCGATGGATTCGCATATCGAGCAGGTCGAGGAGCTGTTCTCGGCGGCGAAGAGCGAGTTCAAGCACATGGAGTATTTCTACTTCCACAACTGCCTCTATGAAGGCGTGTGGAAGCAGAACAAGCGCCGCTTCACCGACCGCACGCCGACCTGGGACGTGCTGCACAAATACCCGCACGACTACAAGGTCGTGTTCGTCGGCGACGCCTCGATGTCGCCTTACGAGATCATGGTGCCGGGCGGCTCGGTCGAGCATGTCAACGAGGAGCCAGGCTCGGTCTGGCTCGATCGCATCATCCGCACCTATCCGCATACGGTGTGGCTCAATCCGGTGCAGCAGAAGCACTGGGACTATTCGGAATCGACCACCATCATCAAACGCATCTTTGCCAACCGCATGTACCCGATCACGATCGAGGGTCTTGAGGGTGCGATGAAGGAATTGACGCACTAGCTGCACGCGCCGTCAGTCCGGACGGCCGCGCAGAGGCCGACAAGAGGGAGAACCACATGCCCCAGACCATCACCCGCGGCATCAAGGCGCTGATCGACGAGGCCAATGCCGAGATCGAGACGCTCAACGCCAAGGAGGCCATCGAGATCTCCAAGAACGGTGACGTCGTCATCGTCGACATCCGCGACCCCCGTGAGATCGAGCGCGACGGCCGCATCCCCGGCGCGTTCGCCTGCACCCGCGGCATGCTCGAATTCTGGATCGATCCGCAGAGCCCCTATGCGAAGCCGATCTTCCAGGAGGACAAGAAATTCGTCTTCCATTGCGCCGGCGGCATGCGCTCCGCGCTCGCGGCGAAGACCGCCAAGGACATGGGCCTGAAGCCCGTCGCCCACATCGCCGGCGGCTACGCCGCCTGGCGCGATGCCGGCGGTCCGGTGGAGCAGTGGGAGCCGAAGAAGAAGGGGTGAGAAGTGCTGCGCTGTCGCGCCAATCTCCGCTGTTATTCCCCGCGAAAGCGGGGAATCCAGTACGCCGCAGCTTCTCGACTCAATCACAACCGCCTCTGGAATACTGGATCGCCCGGTCAAGCCGGGCGATGACAGCGGAGTTTGATGCGCATTGCTTCAACTTCGGAATGACAAGAAAGACCTCGCATGACCGCCACCGACCCCCTCGTCTCCACCGAATGGCTCGCCGCCCACATTGACGACGCCAACGTCAAGATCCTCGACGCCAGCTTCAAGCTGCCGGGCGTGCTGCCGCTGCCGAAGGACGACTATCTCGCCGCGCATCTGCCGGGCGCCGTGTTCTTCGACGTCGATGCGGTGTCGGATCATTCCAACCCGCTGCCGCACATGTATCCGAGCGCCGAGCAGTTCGGCCGTGACGCGGGCAATCTCGGCATCTCCAATGCCGACACCGTCGTCCTCTACGATGCCGGCGGTTGGGTCGCTGCTCCCCGCGCCTGGTGGATGTTCCTGGCCTTCGGCCACAGCAATGTGCGCATTCTCAATGGCGGGCTGAAGAAGTGGCGCGCCGAGGGGCGTCCGGTCGAGAGTGGCGAGGTGAAGCCGAAGCCCGCGACGTTTAGGGCGAGCTACGATTCAAAACGCGTGCGCAGCATGCAGCAACTGATCGCCAACGTCGAAAGTCGGGCCGAGCAGGTGATCGACGCACGCGCCGCCGACCGCTTCGAGGGCCGCGCGCCCGAGCCGCGCGCGGGCATCCGCTCCGGCCACATCCCCGGCGCCCGCAACGTGCCCTATAATCAGCTGTTCGATGCCGCGACCGGCGAGATGAAGCCGCTCGACGATCTCCGCGCCGCCTTCGCGAGCGCCGGCGTCAAGCTCGATGCGCCGATCGTGACGAGCTGCGGCTCGGGCGTGTCCGCCGGCGTGTTGACGCTCGCACTCTATCGCCTCGGCATCACCGACACCGCGCTCTATGACGGCTCGTGGTCGGAATGGGGCCAGGCCGGCGGCCCGCCGGTCGCGACCGGGCCGGCGTAACCTTACTGGCGCGTGCGCGTGGCCGTTGTCGCCAGCATCTGCTGCTGGCCGAACGGATCATAGCTCTGCCGCAACTGCTGAGGCGGAGGACGCTGCACCATGCGGTGCCGCTTCTTCGCCTTCGCCTGGCGCTTGGTCGCCTTGCTGTCCGGGGCGCTGCTGTCCGCCTTCGCGTCTCCCTTGGCCTTCGCGGGCGCATCCTTCAAGGCCGGCGCCGCCGGATCGTTCAGCGCGGCCACCTTGGCTGGGGCAATGTCGGGCGCCGGGGAGGCGAGGGCGGCACCGGGATCGGCCGGCGCCGGTTCGCTGGCGGTCACGGCAGGCGTGGGCTCGGGGATCGATGCCGTTGTGTCGGCCGGGGTGAGTGTGTCGGCAGGAGCCGGCGCGATGGCTTCCGTCGTGGCCTCGGCCTGGACCGGTTCGGCGGCCGGAGGCGCGGCCTCGGTGACCTGCGGCGGCACGTCGGGCTCGGTCGTCAGGGCGGCCACCTGTTCGGGCTCGTTCGCCGGCAAGCCGATGGTTGGCACCCGGTCGCGCAGCGATGGCGTGGGCTCGGCGGCCGCCTCAGGCTCGGCGCGCAGCGCCGCGAGCACCGGCTGGGCCGGCTCGGAAGCCTGCGCAAACACCTTCTCCTGCGGGCCGTTCCGCCAGGAGGGGTTGCTGACATACTGCTCGTGGGTGGCCCGCAGCAGCGCGGCGGCACCTAGGCCGAACACCAGGATGGAGGTTGACAGCACGATCGCGGCAAACAGGAAGCGAAAGCCGGGAAGCATCGGACGGGTTACGAATTTCCGCCCCGGCGGGTGGCGGCCGGGACCCAAGAGCCATCTGAACGCGGTGACGGTACTGATTGCCGTTCGCCACGCCGGGACAGAAGCTCAATGCGGAGGCGAATCAGGCTGATTCGAACATATCGCAACGCCTCCGTGCCGTTCCCTTAAATTCGGGGCCGGAGACCCCGGCAATCTACGGCCCGATGCGATTTCCGCCCCCTGATGCAACGAGGCAACTGTGTGTGCCTGCATCACAAATCGCTAACTCAGGCACAAATCAGCCTGTAATGTCTTGAATGTGCCGCTATCTTCGGTCATCTGGCCGTTAACGGTCCGGATGGGCTCGGGGACTATACAAGAGCGATGATGATCAAACATTTTCTGACGATATGCGCTGCCGCAACAGTCGCTGCGGCGGGAACCTCGCTCGCACAGGCTCAGAGCTATCCGGTCCAGCAGGCGCCGAGCTACGGCGCTCCGGCCGAATATCGCCCCGGCGACCGCACGCCGAATTTCGACTCGCTGGACGACGAAGACGACGCGATGCCGCAGGCGTCGCTGCCGCCGCCCGGTCCGGCCGACGATCCGCGTTACGGCCGCCCGGCTGGCCCTCCGCCGGTCTATTCCGCCGCCCCGCCGCAGGGGCCGGTGATGTCGCCCGATGATCCGCGCTATGGCCGTCCGGCTGGCGCTCCGCCGGTCTATTCGGCGGCGCCGCCGCAGGGTCCCGTGATGTCGCCCGACGATCCCCGCTACGGCCGCCCCGCCGGCCCGCCCGCGGTGATCTATGCCGATCGTCCGGGTCAGGCACCCGGCAGGGACGGCCTGCGTCCGCCGGAGGCCGTTGGCGGCCCCGCCGCGACCGGAACGGTTCAGTCCGGCCAGCCGCCCGTGGGCAACGATGGCCGGCCGATGGCGATCGCTTCGCTGCCGCCCGAGGAGCAGCCCGACGCTGCTCCCGCGCAGTTGTCGCCGAACCTGCGCCGCCAGGAAGTCTCGCTGGCGACCAAGGAGCCGGCTGGAACGCTCATCGTCGATACCCCGAACACCTACCTCTATTACGTGCTCGGAGGCGGCCGTGCGATCCGCTACGGCGTCCGCGTCGGCCGCGATGGCTTCACCTGGACCGGCGTGCAGAAGATCACCCGCAAGGCCGAGTGGCCGGATTGGCATCCGCCGACCGAGATGATCGAGCGTCAGCCCTATCTGCCGCGCTTCATGGCCGGCGGCCCCGGCAATCCGCTCGGCGCACGAGCGATGTATCTCGGCTCGACCGTCTACCGCATCCACGGCACCAACCAGCCTTCGACCATCGGCAAGTTCGTGTCGTCGGGCTGCATCGGCATGCTGAACGAGGACGTCTCCGACCTGTTCGACCGCGTCAAGGTCGGCACCCGCGTGGTGGTGATGCCGGGTGGCCCGCCGCCGGGAACGGCGACCGCCTCCGCTGCGCCGACGTCGGGCGCTGCCGGTCCGGCTCCGATGGCTGCCCAGGCTGGCCCCGTCCCGGGCACCCAGCCGACCGTGGTGCCGCCGCTGCCCGCGCCGGTCACCGTGCGCTAAGCGCTTCGAAACAGCTCAAATCGCGAAGGGCGTGCCGTCGGCACGCCCTTTTCGTTTCAGGCCAGCTTGCGCGGCAGCTCGCGACCCCCGGTGAAGGCGTCGATCGCCTCGACCATCTGCCCGTAATGGATGCGCAAGCCGTCCTCGGTGGCGTAGCCGAGATGCGGCGTCAGTACGAGATTGTCGAGCTTGCGGAAGGGATGGTCGACCGGCAGCGGCTCGACCGAGAACACGTCGATGCCGGCGCCCGCGATCTTCCGCTGCTGCAAGGCTTCCAGCAGCGCCTGCTCGTCCACGATCGGACCGCGCGCGGTGTTGACGAGGAAGGCCGTCGGCTTCATCCGCGCGAGATCGGCAGCTCCGACCAGTCCGCGCGAGCGATCGCTCAGCACCACATGGATGGTGATGATATCGGCCTTGGCGAACAGCTCCTCCTTGGTGGCGTAGCCGACGTCGGCTGCCGCGCATTTCTCCGGCGTGAGGTTCGGGCTCCAGGCGATCACGTTCATGCCGAATGCTTTCGCGATGCCCGCCATCTTGCTGCCGAGCTTGCCGAGCCCGACGACGCCCAGCGTCAGTCCCTCGATCTCGACACCGGCAAAGGTCTGCCAGGGCTCGCCGGCATGCATGCGCGCATTCTCGCGGCCGATGCCGCGGGTCAGTTCGAGGATCAGGCCCATGGTCAGCGGCGCGGTCGGATCGCGGGAGTATTGCGTGCCGCCGATGGCAACGCCTTGCGCCTTCGCAGCCTCCATGTCGATCGAGGCGTTGCGCATGCCGGAGGTCAAAAGCAGCTTCAGCTTCGGCAGCGACGCGAACAGGCTCTTGGGGAACGCCGTGCGCTCGCGCATCGCGCAGATGATCTCGAAATCGGCCAGCGCGCTCGCCGCGGCCTGCTCCGAGGCAAAGGGATGGCTGAACACGGTGACGTCGACGCGGTCGGACATTTTTTGCCAGTCGGCGACGTCGAGGGCGAGGTTGAAATAGTCGTCGAGAATTGCACAGCGCAGCCGCGTCATCAGCTTTCATCCATAGCGAGAGGTGACGGCGCCAGGCGGGGAGCGCCATCGTCGGAACCTGGCCATGGTTGCGCGCAATCACGCCTGCGCGCAAGCAGCTGACGTGTTCAAAAATCCGATAGGAGATCCGATAGGGGAGAAGGGTTCAGAGGTCGCGGGGCTTGAGGCGGAACGGCGTATCCATGCCGTGCTTGGCGCGCCAGGCGGGACCGGGACCACGCATGTAGTGCAGCTCGGGGCGGTAGGGGTTGAAAGCGGTAGCGAAGAAACGCTTCCAGAAGCCCTTGATCTCCGTGACGAGTCCGGAAGCGCTACCGGCTCGTGCCGGAACGGCTATGGAATTGGTCTCGATCAGAGCCATGATGTGGCCTCGCTGTTCTCCCCGTCGCTTCTGCCGCGGGTGGCGTCTTTTTCGGCGCCATGACGAGCTTTGGCCCACTTTATTAAAAAATGGTTTCAATTGTCCGGATCGGCGGCCGGATGGTGTCCATTCCGTATTGATCCGTGGTGAACGGAGGGAAAACATTGCCCTTTGGGGGCGGGATCGTTACATCGGCGGCAAGCAAATTTCCTCAAATCGAAGGTTTCACGGGACCGATGGCGCGCCAGTTCATCTATTTCATGCAGGGCCTGACCAAGAGCTACCCGACCCGGAAGGTGCTCGATAACATTCATCTGTCGTTCTACCCGGACGCCAAGATCGGCGTGCTCGGCGTCAACGGCTCGGGCAAGTCGACGCTGCTCAAGATCATGGCCGGCCTCGACAAGGAGTATAACGGCGAGGCCTGGGTCGCCCAGGGCGCCCGCGTCGGCTATCTCGAGCAGGAACCGCATCTCGATCCGGCGCTCTCCGCGCGCGAGAACGTCATGCTGGGTGTCGCCAAGCAGAAGGCCATCCTCGATCGCTACAACGAGCTGGCGATGAACTATTCGGAAGAAACCGCCGACGAGATGACCAAGCTGCAGGACGAGATCGAGGCCCAGGGCCTCTGGGATCTCGACAGCAAGGTCGACCAGGCGATGGACGCACTGCGCTGTCCGCCCGACGATGCCGATGTGACAAAACTCTCGGGCGGTGAGCGTCGCCGCGTCGCGTTGTGCAAACTGCTGCTCGACCAGCCGGAATTGTTGCTGCTCGACGAACCGACCAACCATCTTGACGCCGAGTCCGTGTCTTGGCTGGAAGGCCATCTGCGCAACTATCCCGGCGCGATCCTGATCGTCACCCACGATCGCTACTTCCTCGACAACGTCACGAGCTGGATTCTCGAGCTCGACCGCGGCAAGGGAATTCCCTACGAGGGCAACTACTCGTCCTGGCTGGTGCAGAAGCAGAAGCGGCTCGAGCAGGAAGGCCGTGAGGACGCCGCGCATCAGAAGACGATCGCCCGCGAGCAGGAATGGGTCGCGTCCTCACCGAAGGCGCGTCAGGCCAAATCCAAGGCGCGCTACCAGCGCTACGAGGATCTGCTCAAGCAGGCGAGCGAGAAGCAGACCCAGACCGCGCAGATCATCATCCCCGTCGCCGAGCGGCTCGGCGCCAACGTGGTCGATTTCGAAACGCTCAGCAAAGGCTATGGCGATCGCCTGCTGATCGACGATCTTACCTTCAAGCTGCCGCCAGGCGGCATCGTCGGCGTGATCGGCGCCAACGGCGCCGGCAAGACCACGCTGTTCAAGATGATTACCAAGCAGGAAACGCCGGACAAGGGCACCATCACGGTCGGCGAGACCGTGCATCTCGGCTATGTCGACCAGTCGCGCGACGCGCTCGACGGCAACAAGAACGTGTGGGAGGAGATCTCCGGCGGCAACGAGCTGATCCTGCTCGGCAAGAAGGAAGTGAACTCGCGCGGCTATTGCTCGTCGTTCAACTTCAAGGGTGCCGACCAGCAGAAGAAGGTCGGTGCGCTCTCCGGCGGTGAGCGCAACCGCGTGCATCTCGCCAAGATGCTGAAGTCCGGCGCCAACGTCCTGCTGCTCGACGAACCGACCAACGATCTCGACGTCGACACGCTGCGCGCGCTCGAAGAGGCGCTGGAGGATTTTGCCGGCTGCGCCGTCATCATCAGCCATGACCGCTGGTTCCTCGACCGCATCGCGACCCACATCCTGGCCTTCGAAGGCGAGAGCCACGTCGAATGGTTCGAAGGCAACTTCCAGGACTACGAGAAGGACAAGATGCGCCGCCTGGGCCAGGACAGCATCATTCCGCACCGCGTGAAGTACAAGAAGTTGACGCGGTGATGAGGGCATGATGCGGCGGGCGCTCATAGCTGCGGTGATCGCTATCATCTGCGGCCTGTCGCCCGCCCGCGCTGCCGACGCCGCCTTCACGCAGTTCATCGCCTCGCTCTGGCCGGAGGCGCAGGCCGCCGGCGTGTCGCGCGCGACATTTGATGAGCAGACGCGCGGGCTCGAGCCTGATTACAAGCTCCCCGACCTGATCCTGCCCGGACGGCCTGCCACCGGCGCACCGTCGCAGGCCGAGTTCGTGCAGGTGCCGGCCGACTACGTCAAGGAAGCCTCGATCGCGCGGCTTGCGGGCGAGGGGCAGCGGCTGCTGCAAAAATATCGTCCGGCGCTGAGCGAGATCGAGAAGAAATCCGGCGTGCCGGCCACCATCATGCTCGCGATCTGGGGCCGCGAGACCGATTACGGCCGCTACACGCTGCCTTACGATCTCGTGCGCGTGCTGGCGACGCAGGCCTATGTCGGGCGACGCAAGGACACCTATCGCAACGAGTTCATCCTCTCGCTGAAGATCCTCGGCGAGGGCGTGGTGACGCGCAAGGACATGCGCTCGTCCTGGGCAGGAGCCACCGGGCTCACGCAATTCCTGCCGTCCGAATATTACAAGCACGGTGTCGACTTCGAAGGCGACGGCCGCATCGACATCTGGCATTCGGTGCCGGATGCACTGGCCTCGGCCGCGCAACAGCTCGTCAACAAGGGCTGGCAGAGCGGCGTGCGCTGGGCTTACGAGGTGCAGGCGCCGGCCAAGGTCGATTGCACCAGCGGCGTGCCCGAGGTGACGAAGCCGATCGGCCAGTGGCTGCGCGAAGGTTTTGTGCCGGTGCGTGGCGAGAAGCTGAGCGCTGCCGAGCAGGCGCAGCCGGCCTCGCTGCTGCAGCCGGAAGGCATTTACGGCCCGTCGTTCCTGACGACGAAGAACTACTTCGTCATCAAGGAGTACAATTTCTCCGACCTCTACGTGCTGTTCGTCGGCCATCTCGGCGACCGCATGACGAGCCCGCTGCCGTTCGCGACACAATGGGCGGCCTCCAAGCAGTTGCGCACCAAGGACGTCGAGACCATGCAGCGCGGGCTCACGCGCGTCGGGCTCTACAAGGACAAGATCGACGGCAAGGCCGGGATGCAGACGCGCGCGGCGCTCGGCGCCTACCAGAAGTCGGCGGGCATCAAGGTCGATTGCTGGCCGAGCGAAGAGGTGCTGCGCTCGATCCAGGCGGCGCGGTAACGGGCTCAACTCTTCACCAAAGAAAAAAGCCCGGCCGAGGTGCTCGGCCGGGCTTCGATCGCGGCGCGGATGCGCCATGCGATCGGATCTTGCGATCAGATCAGTAGCAAACGCGAACCGGGCGGACGACCCAGCCGTAACCGTCCCAATAGCGCTGGCGCTGCCAGTAGCAGGGCGCGGGCGGCGGGGGCTCGGCAATGTAGACCGGTCCGCCATAGGCGGGACGGCTCGACGCGATGGCGCCGCCGACGATGGCGCCACCGATCAGGCCGGCTGCGATGCCGGCGCCGACGCCGTCATGGGCCTTCGCGGACGGAGTGGCGGTCACCAGCGAACCGGCGATCGTCGCAACCGTGAGGGCGGCAACAAAAGTCTTCTTCATGCTCTTGGCTCTCCTGGGAGATGGACGTCCCTTGTTAGGAGCGCCCGGGTTTCAAAGGTTCACGCACACTCTGATGAAATCGACCGTGCAGCTAGGAAGCGCGCAATTGGTCAATCCACGGTAAACGCGCACGGAGCTGTGACGAGAAAAAGCGGTCTTTTTCGGGCCCGGAGATGAACGGCGCGTCCGTAATCAACCGGTTCAACGCGCCTCAGCCACAGACTCTGACGCGGCGGGTGCGCCAGGCGTAGCCATCCCAGAAGCGCTGCCTCTGCCAGACGCAGCCGTCGCCGTAATAGTCGTCGGCGACATAGCCGGGACCCGGCGCGTAGTAGCGGGGCGGGTAATAGCCGGGGCCATAGGAGTAGCCCGGACCGGGCCCGTAATAATACGGAGAAGCCAGCGCGCCGCCGACAATGGCGCCACCGATGATCCCGGCGGCCACGCCGGCGGCGACACCACGCTGAGCGTGGGCCGGTGTCCCGGCCGTGAGGGCCAGGGTGGCGACGGCGGCGACCGTCAGTAAGAACTTCTTCATTGGCGTGACCTTTCGCACAAACAGGCGGGAACTCTTTGGGGGTAAAGTTCCATACTTCGTTTGAATGATCAATGAACGGCACCTTCGCCGAGGACGACCAATTAATGGATCGCAGGTCCGCGAGGGAGACGACGATGGGCAACGCGATGATGAATACTCTGATCGCTGCCGGGGTCATTTTCGCGATTGGCTATGGCTGGTTCACCCATCTCCAGAACCGTGGACGGCGCTCGCGCGCGGGGGCCGGCAGTGACGGAAGGAGTAGCGGCGACGGCTATTCAGGGGCCAGCGACGGCTTCTCGCTGGGGAGCTGGTTTTCCAGCGACAGCTCCGGGAGCTCGAGCGACAGCTGTTCCAGCAGCGATAGCGGTAGCAGTGGCGGGGATTGCGGAGGTGGCGGCGATGGTGGTGGAGGCGGTGGCGGTGACTAGGTCCGCCAAGATCTTGATCCAGCGCAACTCCCTATTTTAGAGCCGTTCTAGGCTGTTTCCGGGCTAGTTTGGAATAGCTTCAAATACCGGTTTTTCCCTTTGCATCCGGACGGCCCCTTAAATATCGATGATGACGCATCACCGAAGGGCCTGCCGCTTCCATGATCGTTTGTTCCTGTAACGTGCTGAGCGATGACGACATCCGCGCCGCGGTCGCCGAGTCCGACGACGCCGTACGTCATGCCAAGCAGGTCTATGGATGCCTCGGCTGTAGCGCCGAATGCGGCCGCTGCGCCCGTACCATCAAGACCATCATCGACGAAACGCTTGGCCCCTGCGCCAAGTCCTGCTGCTCGGGCTGCCCGCACAGCCACACCGTGGCCGCCAATGACGAGACGGCGGAACTCCCCCGGTTCGCCCTCGCGGCCTGCTGAAAACTTCCGCAATTTCGGCTGAGCTTTTCCCCGGCTGCGTCCCCGTGGCCGGTTGCTCTCGTCCTTAAACTGATTTAGAAGCGTTCTAAAGTCGGTTAGGGCCGATTTGGACGCAAGATTTGGAGTGCATCATGCAGGGCGACGCAAAAGTCATCGACTATCTCAACAAGGCGCTGCGCCACGAGCTGACTGCAATCAACCAATACTGGCTGCACTACCGCTTCCTCGACAATTGGGGCCTGCGGGACATGGCCAAGGTCTGGCGCAAGGAGTCCATCGAAGAGATGGAGCACGCCGACAAGCTCACCGAGCGGATCCTGTTCTTCGACGGCTTCCCGAACATGCAGGTGCTCGATCCCCTGCGCATCGGCCAGAACGTCAAGGAGATCATCGAGTGCGATCTCGCCGCCGAGATGAGCGCGCGGGCGCTCTACCAGGAGGCCGCCGGCTATTGCAACGGCGCCAAGGACTACGTCACGCGTGACCTGTTCGAGAAGCTCATGAGCGACGAGGAACACCATATCGATTTCCTCGAAACCCAGCTCGACCTGATCGGCCGCATCGGTCTCGAACTCTACACGCAGAAGCACGTCGGCGGGCTCGAGGGCGAGGGGCACTAAGCTCCGGCACCGGCTCTCTCCTTCGTCATGGCCGGGCTTGTCCCGGCCATCCACGTTTGGCCGCGCGACGAAGACGTGGATGCCCGGGCCTTCGCCTCGCCGAAGCGACTTCGGCCGCGCAGGCGGGACTAGCCCGGGCATGACGGTTCTTTTGAGCGGCGAACGCTCTCACCTACAACTGCGTCTTGTAGCGCTCTTCCACGATCTCCTGGCTCTCCGGCTCCCCCAGGCCCGTCTGGTCGTGAATGACCTGGCCGATGCTGGGCATCACCGAGCGCTGCACCTTCTCCGGTGACCACAGCTTCGAGCGCATCAGCGCCTTGCCGCAGTGGAAATAGACTTCGCTGACCGCGACGTTCAGGACCGCGCGCGGCGGCTTGCCGAATTCCACCATCGATGCGAGCAGGTCCGGATCGGCCGAGAGCGTGCCGCGTCCGCCGACGCGCAGCGTCTCGTCGATGCCGGGGACGAAGAACAGCAGATGCACGAAGCCCGAGCCTTCGACGACGTTGCGAAAACTGTCGATCCGGTTGTTGCCGGCACGGTCGGGCATCAGCACCTGGTTGGGGCCGGCGACATGGACGAAGCCAACCCCTCCGCCGCGCGGCGATGCATCGACGCTGCCGTCGACGCCTGACGTAGCGAGCACGCAGAACGGCGACATCTCGATGAATTTCTTCGCATGCGCATCGATCGCGGGACGCGCCTTTGCGATCACGCGTGGGCTCGGCTTGGCATAGATGGTGGCGAGGTCTTCGGCGCAGAGATCGGTCACGAAGGTCTCCCTGATTGAGGGGCACAAGATAGCATTCTCCGGCTCGACCGCTATCCCCGAAATAGCAGGTGCGGCCCGGTGTAGCCACGGCATGACGCAGGTGGCGTGGACCAGAAATTTCGCTTATAACGGGTGTCGTATTTTGTCGCTTTTCAAGGAAGGAATTCGTCATGGCCTCAACGCAGGCAATGCGGGTCGCGGGCGATCGGCCGCGCCGTCGCAAGCATGTCCCGGGACAATTGATCGTTCGGTTGAAGCCGGCCGCTGTCCGGCAGATCGCGGCAGCCTCGCTTCAGGCGACAACGTCACGCGCGCTGATGGCTGCGATGCCCGATGACGTCAGAGGTCCGATCGATTTCCTGCGCGACAATTTCGGGCTTCAGTCGATGAAGCCGCTGTTTGTGGTCGGCGAAGATGAGGCACCCGCGCAGCCCCAGGCGATGGCTTTGGCCGCGGTTCATCGCTCGATAGCGCGCTCCGCAACGGCGCCGCCGCGGGAGGCGCTGGCCGGATTTCAGATCGTGCAGTTGAAGGACGGGAAGGTAGATGCAGGCGTCCTGAAGCGCCTGCGTGCCTCCAGGGCGGTGGATCTGGTCGAGCCCGTTCCCAACCGGTGGCTCAGTGCCGCCGCCGATCCCATGAAGATCAGGCAGTGGGGGCTTCGCGCCATCAGATGGTTCGATCGACCGCGGCCAGGTGCGGGGCGGGTTCATGTCGCTGTGCTCGATAGCGGT
The DNA here is from genome assembly GCF_023073075.1 of Bradyrhizobium sp. 61. Taxonomy (NCBI): domain Bacteria; kingdom Pseudomonadati; phylum Pseudomonadota; class Alphaproteobacteria; order Hyphomicrobiales; family Nitrobacteraceae; genus Bradyrhizobium; species Bradyrhizobium sp. 61. The sequence goes on from NZ_JADPIU010000052.1 coordinate 702,612, forward strand.
GTCGACGCCGGACATCCCGATCTCGTAGACGCGATCGAGGACTACAGGCACGACGGCAACGGACCGCGTGATTTTCTCGGTCATGGCACCCATGTCAGCGGCACGATCGCGGCCGTGGTCAATAACTCGGCCGGTATCGCAGGCCTAGCCAATTGCCGGTTGCACTGCTGGAAGGTGTTCGACGATCCCAAGCGCGCAGGCGACGACGAGAATTTCAACTTCGATTTCTACAGCAAGGCACTCGCGGCCGCGCTCGATTCCAACATCAAGGTCATCAACCTCAGCATTGGCGGCGAGGACCATTCAAAGACGGAAGCGACGGCCTTCGCCGAACTGATCGAAGCCGGCGTCGTCATCTCCACCGCGATGGGGAACGAGTTCGAGGACGGCAATCCGAAGGAATACCCGGCGGGCTACGTGGACACGATCGGAGTTGGCGCCGTCGACGAGTCCCATCGGCGTGCCTCGTTCTCCAATACGGGGAAGCACATCAAGCTGGTCGCGCCGGGTGTCAACATCCTGTCGACGGTGCCCCGGATGAAGGCAAGCTTCGCCGACAATACCAGCTACGATTCCTGGCCCGGGACGTCGATGGCAACACCGCATGTGACGGGCGCCGCTGCACTCGTCTACATCAACAAGACGAAATCCAGGGCGTCCGGGTTTGCGGTCGCCAGGCGCCTGATCGCGACTGCGACCAAATTGCCGGCGATGCGAGGCAAGGATTTTACGCCGGAATACGGCGCCGGCCTGCTGGATGTTGCCGCTGCGCTCGGCCGCGCGAAAGCGGCAAGGAAATCGGGCAGGAAGGCTGCCAAGAAAACTGCCAAGAAAACTAAAAGGGCGAAGCCGGCGAGAATGGGACGAAAATAGATTCTGCGACCTTGATCGGGTGCCGCGAGCGGCTAGCTTTGCATCATGTCCGTGCAGTTCAAATTCCACGACCATGTCGATCAGCGCCGGCGGCGCATGATCATCAAGACGCTCGGCGATGCCGGCTACGCCGCCGAGAGCCTGTTTCCGGGACAGAAGCGGCAAAACCTGGCCGCGATCTTCACCGTCGCCGAGGCCGACGCCAAATCCGTTCGTGCCGCGCTCGACGATTTCGGCGATGACATCGAATATGTCGAGGCCTCGCCCAAGCGAGACCTCAAGGCCTGAGCGGCCTACACCGCATCGGCCGGCACGAAGCAACTGATGATGATGGCGCCGCGGTGGTGGACGTACCACACCACGGCCTGGCCGACCGGATTGCCGCGATCGCGGATGATGGCGCGCTCGGGCACCTCCATCCACTGTCCCTCGATCGGTACCCAATAGGTGCCGCCTCGCACATCGTAGTCGGTGCGATGGCCGTCGGAGATGTCGCAGCAGGGCACGCCGTTCGGCGCGATCACGCTCTTGAACCAGGCGCGGATGTCGGGCGGCACATGGTCGTATTGGCCGTTGTCGAACGCGAACGCGGCGCTCGTCTGCGCCATCGTCGCGGCCAACCAAACGCACAGCGCGAGCCTGTGCATGCGAACTCCTCCCTGCGTCGCGCGCCGACTGCGCGCGATCGCGTCGCGTTCGATTCGTATCGTTGATGCGATTAAGCCCGAGCTGTCAGCGCAATGCATGCTCAAATAATATGCGGCGCGAGAGATGCCGCATATGATGCGTTGCGGTATGAGCGGCCAGCCAGACGCACAGCGCGAACTTGCGCCTACGATCTTTCCTATCCCGTCTCGAGCGATGCAAGCAGCGATTTCGGCGCGACATTGCGCCATGCCATCTCGAGTGCGCTCCGCAACGTGACCTGATCGATCTTCGCCAGCTTCACATTCGTGCTGCCGCTCCTGCCCCAGGCGCCGGGGACCGGACGAAACATCTCCGGTTCCGCGTCGATGAGCACGGCCTGCTGGTCGGGAGTGAGCTTCACCATGCCCCATTTTTCATCGGGATAGCCCAGCGTCGCGAACACGCGCTTGCCGACACGAAAGTCGGCATGGCCGTGATGTGCGCCCTCGATGACGCCGGGAAGCGCGAGCGCAGCCTTGCGAAAGCGAGCGTTCGACATGCGGTCTTGCTGCTCGGCTCACATCGTCCGCTGCGGCGCGGTTTGCAGCAATTGCCTGACCTGCTCGACGTAGAATTTCGCGTTGCCGGTGGTGCCGTGGCCGCGCGTCTCGGTGCTCGCGGGGATCAGATACAGCTTGCCGTTCTTGACCCGCTTCATCGCGGCATCCGTGATGCCGGTCTCCGGCGGGTTGCGCTCGTCGTCGGCGGAGTTGATCAGCAGCAGCGTCGCCTCGATCTGCTCCAGCTTGTCGCCGGCATTGTAGTCTTGCGAGGAGCCCCACTGGTAGAGGAAGTCGTTGGCATCCGCCGTGATCGGTGTCGCCAGCCGCTCGTCGACGATCTTGTCGGCCTTGGCCGCGGTCGGCGCCTGCTGCTGATAGGCGAGCGTGCCGCCGATGCTGGCGATGCCGTAGGCGGTGATGGCGTATTTCATCGTGCGCGGCTGGCTGGTGTAGTTGCCGCCATTGTAGTCGGGATCGCTGCGGATGGTGTCGAGCATGATCCGCCGCATCATCCAGTTGCGCGAGGCCATCTCGGTCGGCTGCGAGGCCATCGGCACCAGCGCGTCCATCTCCTGCGGATATTTCTCGCCCCACAGCCAGGTTTGCATGCCGCCCATCGAATTGCCGATCACGAGCCGCAGATGTTTGACGCCGAGGCCTTCCTTCACGAGGCGATGCTGCGCCTCGACCATGTCGTCGTAATTGTATTTCGGGAAGCTCGTCTTCATGCCGTCGGACGGTTTTGACGATTTGCCGTGGCCGATCGCGTCGGGGATGATGATGTAATATTTGGACGCATCGAGCGGCTGTCCCGCACCGAACAGCTCGCCGGCGAAGGCGGGCGACAGCATGCTCGCGCCCGAGCCGCCGGTGCCGTGCAGCACCAGCACGGGCTGGCCAGAGGGCTCACCGACGGTGGTGTAGTGCAGCTTCAATTCCTGCATGGTCTCGCCGGTGTGGACCTTGAAGTCCCTGGCGATCCAGTCGCCTTGCTTCGGCGCCGGATAATCGGCGGCCATAGCCGGCATTGCGATGGACAGCAGGATGGCCGCTAGCGCCGCGCAAGACGTTTTCATGTTTCTCTCCCCATGCGGCTCATGGTCGGCCGCGTTGGACGCGATCTTATCAGCTGGTTACGGAGGATCGAGACCGGACCCATCATCGCCCCCCGAAAAACATTCCCCGATGGTGCGGCGCGCAAGGGGAATAATTGCGGATCAGATATGGCTGGTCCTGCCTATGACACGGCTGCTCCCGGGATGTAGGATTTCGACCTCGCCGATCGTCCTCAGGGAACACCGCTACGGGAGAGCCTGCATGTGCCGCAACATCAAGACGCTGTTCAACTTCGAGCCGCCCGCGACGGAGGACGAGATCCACGCCAGCGCGCTCCAGTTCGTGCGCAAGCTTTCCGGTTTCAACAAGCCGTCTCAGGCCAATGAAGAGGCCTTCGAGCTTGTGGTCGCAGAAGTGTCGGCGGCTGCGCGAAAGCTCCTGACCTCGCTGCATACCCATGCGCCGGCGCGTGACCGTGAGATCGAGGCGGAGAAGGCCAAGGAACGTTCGCGGCTGCGGTTCGGTTAGGCAGTCGCCTGCGTCCATTCCGTGATCTGGCTCACGGTGAGAGCGGCCTCAAATTGCGATGATGTCCGCCGGGGTTTTGACAGCCCGGAGCACGACCATGAGCCGCCCCCTTATTCCTCTCAGAGCAGGTGCCGTCACCTTCACCGTGCTGTGGACCGCATGGATGATGTGGTGGAGCGGCTCCTACAGCAGCGTCAACCTCGTCATCCTGACGCTGCTCGGCACGCTGGTCGGCTATCTCTGGTACCGCGCCATGCGCTGGCAGTTCGAGCGCATGGGCATGCTGCCGCGCAAGGATGAGTCCGCCGGGGCGTCGAAGCAACTTCCGCCCGGCTAGTCCTTGTGGCCGTGCTTCTTCTTTTTCTTCTTCTTCCGGTGATCGTCGCCTTCGCTTTCGCCGTCGTCGGCGTCGTCATCGACGATCGCCTCTTCAACCTCATGCACGGCGGCTTCCAGCGCCTCGCGCTCGGCGGCTTCACGCTCGCGCTGGCGGCGGCGCTCGTCCCAGGCGTCGAAGAGTTGATCGAGCCACGGCAGCACCTGCTCGATCGACGGCAGCTGGCCGGGCGGTCCGGGCTCGCCGCGCGGCCCCGCCGGCCCCTGCGGCCCGGCAGCGCCCCGAGCACCGGATTCGCCGGGCTTGCCCGGCAGGCCGGCCTTGCCCTGCGCTCCGGCCTTTCCGGCCGCCCCGGGTTTGCCTTGTGGTCCCGGCTTGCCGCGCTGGCCGTCCGGGCCGCGCCGGCCGGGATGCCCCTGCGGCCCCGGCCGTCCGGGTTCGCCCTGCCGTCCGCGCGGACCTTGCGATCCCTGCCGTTTCTGTTCGTCTGCCACGCCACTGCTCCCTTGACCGGAAGCAAGCTACTTAGCGGCGTTTGACGACAGCAGCAATTCCGCCGGCGCCTTGCGCCGGGCTTGATCAACACCAATCGTGCCCGCGTGCTAGTCGTGATACGCGGGCACGTCGATGCCGGACGCTGCATAGATCCTGATCTTGTTGCGCAGTGTACGCACCGACAGGCCGAGCACGCGCGATGCGCGCGTGCGGTTGCCGTCGCAGCGTGCGAGCGTCTGGAGCACGAGCTCGCGCTCGACCTCGTCGACGGTCGCGCCGATCAACAGCGGAACGATTTCGTTAGGGGCAAGAAATTGCGCGCCCGGATCGGACGCAGCGACATGAACAGTGGTCATCAACACACCTCCCGATCAACGCCCGCTTCCATCTCTGGAAGCGATCGAGAACCAACGGCCCCCTAGCCGTAGATCTACGGTGGGCGGGTTTGGTTAACGAGTGGTTAATCGCGAACGATCGCACCAATTGACCTTGGGATTGCCGCGAAGGTGCCGCGATTGGCACGGGATGCATAGCGATGCGGGCCGATTTTGCGCGCCCCGCTCACACCGTCCGGTACCCGCCGTCCACCATCACGATCGTCCCCGTGACATAGGCCGACAGATCCGACGCCAGGAAGATCGCGGGGCCCACGATGTCCTCGGGCTTGCCGGTGCGCGCCAGCGGGGTGTGATCGACGAAGGCCTGCACCAGCGCCGGATTGGTCGCGCGCACATTGGCGTTGATGTTGGTCTCGATGAAGCCCGGCCCGATCGCGTTGACGCGCACGCCTTCCTTGCCGAGCTCGACGGCGAGCGCCTTGGTGAAGCCGAGCACGCCGTGTTTCGAGGTCGTATACGCCGCCGAGCTCGGCGTGCGCAGATGCACGAAGGACTGGATCGAGCCGATGTTGACGATGCGGCCCCTGGCGGCCCGCAGCGGCGCGAGGAACGCCTGCGTCACGTTGAAGACGCCGTTGAGGTTGAGCGAGATGATGTCGTTCCAGTCCTTCGCCACCGTCTCCGTGTCCGCGGTGAAGGCGTTGCGGCGGGTGATGCCGGCATTGTTGACGAGGATCGAGACCTGCCCGACCTTGTCGGCGACCTGCCTGGCGAGCGCAAAGCATTCGTCACGCTTGGTGACATCGAGCGCAAAGCTCTCGGCCTTGCCGCCGGCCTTGCGGATCTCCTGCGCGGCCTCCGCGACCGTGTCGGCGTTGACGTCGAGCAACACCACTTGCGCGCCCTCGCGGGCGTAGCCGGCCGCGATCGCCCGGCCGATGCCGGATCCGGCGCCCGTGACGACGGCGATGTGGTTTGCGAGCAATGCCATGACAATTTCCTCCCGGATTCATTTCGAAGTTTCATGAAAGGCTAACTCGAAATTAAGGGGTCGGAAACGGCCGCCTTGGCATACTGATCTTCATTGCTAAACGTTGCGCGCATGATGGGACGGCTTGAATCCTGGAAACTCGCTCTCGAACGCCTGCGGTCGGCGCAGCCGGCCGACTGGGCCGAGGCGGGCCGGCTCGTCGCCGAGATCGTGCGCATGAGCACGGATGCCACGCTGCGCCAGGCGGCCGAGCAGGCGCTTCCGGTGCTGCGCCAGGCCGCGGACAATGACGATCACGGCATCACGCTGGCGGCCCAGCGCCGCGTCGGCGTGATCCTCGAGGTCGTCCATGATCTCACCGCGCCGCGCTTCGGCCGCCGCAACGCCAAGCCGAAGCAGCTCTCGAGCGAAGATCGCGCCCGCAGGATGCTGGGCCTGCCGCTTGCCGTGCAGCTCACCTGCGACGACATCAACCAGGCCTACCGTCGCGCCGCCAAGGGCAAGCATCCCGACCAGGGCGGCAGCGCGCAAGCCTTCATCGACCTCGCCGCTGCGCGCGACATCCTGATCCATCCCGGCGCGCACAAGGACGCGTGAGCGCGCGCTGTAGCTGCGCCTCGGCGGTCCGCTCTGTGCAGGCCAAAAAAGAGCGGGCAAGAACGCGTCGCGCCCTTGCCCGCTCGTCGTCCGCCGATCGAAATTTTACCAGGTGCAGTGACCGCTCTTCAACGCGTGATCCTTCAGCACGAGTGCATCGACGAAGGTCGGCACCGTCGTGCTGACGCGGGCGTAGTCGGAGGGCCACGGCGCGGTCGGGATGCTCTCGTCCCAGATCTGGCAGAAGCCGGTGTCCTGCCAGCGGATCAGGTGATAGCTGGCTTCGGCAGGGCTCGCGGCGACGAAGGCAGTGACGGCAAGACCCGCAGCAGCGCACAGCACGGAAATACGACGCATGATCAGCTCCTCAAATGAAAGATGTGATGCGCCTCCCGACAATGACGGGGAGGCATGGTGTGGAGCGCTTTTGGGGATGCGCCCCGGACAAGATGTGAGTAGTTCCGTCGGCTGATCAGGTTCAAAGCGTGCGCGCATGAAATGCGCCATTTGAGCCGGAAAAAACCAGCGCGCGCCTGCAAAGGAAAAGGGCGGGTCGCTCGCGCGGCCCGCCCTCAAAATCAAATTCGTCGGTGACGCTCAGAGCGTGCAGCGGCGCTCCGAACGCAGCTTGATCTGGAGATCCGAAGCCGCGGTGAAGGTCGGGACCGGCTTGCTGACGACCTTGTAGGTCGACGCGCCCCACTGGAACGGCTTGTACTTCAGGTCCTCGTTCCAGACCTGGCAGATGCCGGTGTTGTCCCAGCGGATCACGTAATAGCCGACCGCCGCCGAGGCCGGCACGGCAAACACGGAGGTGGCGATGCCGGCAACGGCACAGAGGGCGAGAACGCGACGCATGGAAAATCTCCTTGTGGGGATGTGTGACGCGAAAATCCGTGCGGTAAAAGCAGGTCCTTGGCAAGCCGAGGGGCGGCCGTTTCACGGATATGTCAGATCGAGTCGTGCACTTGGTTCGGCCGAGTGCCCGGCAAGACACATACGCCAAGACACTTGCGCCAAGACACTTGCGCCAAGACACATACGCTAAGCGTGGCTCACTTCGCCAGCGATGCAACCGCCTCGATCTCGATCAGCATCTTCGGGTCGGGCAGGGCCTGCACCACGCAGGTGGTGCGCGCCGGGTAGGGCGGCGGGCCGAACGCGCCGGCATAGAGTGCGTTCATCGCGGCGACGTCGGAGGCGCGCGTGAGCAGCACGTTGACCTTGACGAGATCGCGGACCGTCGCGCCGGCCTCGTCGAGCACGCGCTTGATGTTGATGGCGACGTTGGCGAACTGCGCCTCGAAACCGTCCGGCAGCGCGCCATTGCCGTCGAAGCCGGGAATGCCTGAGACGAACAGGAGATCACCGACGCGCGTGGCAAAGGACAGCGGCGGCGCCTTGACGTGCGGCGGGGGTGCGAAATGCTGGATCGACATGGGATCACCTCGGATGGAACGGTCGCGTCGCCCGCACGAGCGTAGCGACATGCGGGGGAGTTACAATCGGCATTGGGGAAGGCTGGTAAAACAAAAACGCGAAAACAACCCCATGCACCGTAGAAATCGTCAGCGTTTCAAATTCGGTATAGCCGAACAATTCGCTTGCTCCGTCGGGCAAAACAGGGGCATGATGGCATCATGTCGGTGGTGCTCGTTTGCGCGGCCTCTTCCTTCGCCTCGCCCCGCTTGCGGGGAGAGGCCGACGCGCTCGGCAGCGCACTTGCGCGCCTGAGCGCGGCGGGTGAGGGGGACTCTCCGCGAGTCCAACTCCTACCGCTTATGCCGAAGCAGCCCCTCACCCTAACCCTCTCCCCGTAAGAACGGGGCGAGGGAGTGCACCGCGCAGGCCTCACGCTCCATCATGTTGCCGCCGCGATCCATCGGATACATTCGCTGCGTCTGATTCGAATCCTCTCTTGAAAAATAGCCCCCGGAGACGCCCCATGAAGCTCGCTACCACCTTCCGCGCCGCGCTGGTCGCCATTGCCGCTCTGGCCGGCCTTTCGACCTCGGCGCTGGCCGACGGCGGCACCGTGGTGCTGACGATCTACAAGGCGGGCTGGATCATCGGCGGTTCGGGCGGTTCGGGCGTGCTGAACTTCCGCGGCCGCTCCTATGGCCTCTCGACCGGCGGGCTCGACTACGGCCTCGTCTTCGGCGGCTCCAAGACCGTGCTGCGTGGCCGCGTCTCCAACATCAACCGCCCCTCCGACGTCGCCGGCGTCTATGGCGCGGCCGGTGCCGGCCTTGCCGTCGGCCGCGGCGCCCGCGCCATCGTGCTGACCAACCAGAAGGGCGCGGTGCTGGAGCTGTCGGGCTACCAGACCGGCCTGATGGCGAATGCGGATCTGAGCGGGCTCGCGATCACGATGCGGTAAAACAGGTACGTAGGGTGGGTTAGCCTTGCGGATGCGCGAAGCGCGTCCGCTGGGCGTAACCCACCTCTTTCGTCTCCGCTGTGACAGAAGTGGTGGGTTACGCTGCGCTAACCCACCCTACGGATTACGCACTCACCGCCGCATGAATCCGCTCGCAATGCGCGACGAGATTGGCGTGCGCATCGACGAAGGCCTTCAGCGGCGTCGGGATCGGAAAATAATAGATGTTGGCGATGAAGCCGTAGATGCCGGCATCACAGCTGGTCGGCGTCGCGCCGTGGACGAAGCCTGCCGTAGGCACGATCTCGGCCAGCACTTGCAGATCGGCAAGCCCCCGCGCGTAAGCCTGTTCGGGCGTGTAGCGGCCGATGCCCTGGTAATAATAGCGCTGCGCGTTGTAAGCCTTGGCTTTCTCGAATCCGGCCGCGTCGATCTGCGGATGCTGCGCGATGAAGGCGTCGCGGAATGCCGGATAGAAGCGATCGTCCTTCCAGCGCGAATACGACATCACCCAGTAGAGATCGTCCAGCATGCGGGTGATGAGATGATTGGTCCGCCGTGCCTCCTGCGACAGCGCGGCATCGATGCTCAGGCGATATTTGGCGATCGCATGCGCAATGATGGTCTCGCTGTCGCCGATGGTCTGGCCGTCGTCGACGACGTAAGGCAGCTGCCCGCGCGGCGCAGCAGAGGCATCGAAGACATGCTCGTGCACGAACGGCACGCCTGCGAGCTTCAGGAACGCGTAGACCTTGAGGCCGTAGCCGTTGTTGTCGGCGACGCCGAACAGTTCCGGGTAGGAATAGAGCGTCAGCATGGTTGTTCCCTTCAGCGCGATGGCACCTTGGCGTGTTGCTCCGTCGTGGCCGCTTGCGCGGCCTTGCTGGCGCGGATCATCAGGAACGCGCCGGAAGAGCCAGGCAGCTGCCAGCGCCCGTCGATTTCGGTCGCCTCGGCGTTCACCGTGCCTTCGTAATGGACCGTGTCGTAGCCGTGGCCGGGCGGCTCGTAGTGTTTGACGAACGAGACCGCGTTGCCGGAGCGCTGACCCGCGATCGAGGCGTTGTGGGTGCGCAGCGGGCATCGCGGGTTCGAGCAGGGCTCGGTCACGCTTCCGCTGAGCGCGCCGCCGGTTTCGGCCAGAGTTGCGGTGAAGGTGACCATTCCGGTGCCCGGTTGAATGTAGCTGCCATCCCAGACGCCGGAGAGATCGTCGCTCATGGCGGTGCCTTCCTGCGGGCCGGTTGATATCAGGCTCTTCCACCTCAAGTCGTATCGCCGGAGCGACGGGCTGGCAACAGTCCTGCGCATTGTGCGCAGCGTCATTCGATCGGAGGACGCCCGGCGTCGCCCGTTCGACGTATGGGATCGGAAATGTACCGGCTTCAGTGAGAGGCGCGGGCTCTATTTGCCGGTCGATGCGGCGGTGAACACCGCCAGTTGCGCATCGAACGCCCGCCGGAATGCAGGCCGCGCTTCGCCGCGGGCGACATAGGCCGAGAGGTCGGGATATTCCTCCAGCAGGCGAGATGCATTCAACCGGCGCAGCACCGTCACCATCATGAGATCGCCGGCGCTGAACGCGCCGTCGAGCCACTCGGCCTCGCCGAGGCGACGGGACAATTCGCCGAGCCTGATCCGGACGCGATCCTTCAGGACCGGCAGCCGCTCCTCGTACCAACTCTTGTCGCGCTCGAACAGCATCGTCATCCCGAACTCGACGATCGGCGGCTCCAGCGTGTTGAGCGCGGCAAACATCCATGCGATCGCGCGGCTCCTCGCATTCGCATCCTTTGGCAACAATCCATCGTGGCGCTCGGCGATATGGAGCACGATCGTGCCCGACTCGAACAGGACGAGATCGCCGTCCTCATAGGTCGGAATCTGCCCGAACGGATGCAGCGCAAGATGGGCGGGGTCCTTCATCGCCGCGAACGACACGAGGCGGACGTGGTAGGGCAGGCCCACTTCCTCCAGCGCCCAGCGAACCCGCATGTCGCGGGCCTGTCCCTTGCCGCGGTCGGGTGAGTTTTCGAAGGCTGTGATGGTGGGCATCTGGCGGCTCCGGGGTGATCGGCGTTGCATTCAAAGGACGAATGGCCGGCTCGGGTTCCGACAGGGGCGTCTCAAAAAGACCAGCGCCCGTGTCGGAACACGGTCCCGCCGCTCGTCCTTGGAGCGATGGTCGCACGTCCGGTCTAGGACGAAAGGATACAATTTCATGACGTCAATCACGCCGTTCCTCTGGTTCGCCAACAACGTCCAGGAAGCCGTCGCCTTCTACAAAGCGGTGTTCCCCAACGCAAAAGTCGAGACCGTCAGCGACTCCATGGCGGTGTTCGAGCTCGAAGGCCAGCGCTTCCACGCACTCAACGGCGGGCCGCAATACCGCTTCACCGAGGCGGTCTCGTTCTTCATCAGCGTGGAGACGCAAGCCGAGGTCGACTACTTCTGGAGCCGTCTCACCGCCGACGGCGGCGAGGAATCCCGATGCGGCTGGCTCAAGGACAAGTTTGGCCTGTCGTGGCAGGTGATCCCGTTCGCGCTCGGCCGCTACCTCGGTGATCCCGACCGCACGAAGGCGAACCGCGTCATGCAGGCGATGATGGAGATGCGGAAGATTGTGATCGCGGATCTGGACAAGGCGTATGCGGGGTGAGCGGCTGACGGTGTCGTAGGGTGGGCAAAGGCGCGCTCTTCGCGCGACGTGCCCACCGTTCGTCCGGATTTTTTGGAGAGATGGTGGGCACGGCGCAAGAGCGCCTTTGCCCACCCTACGAGGCCGGCGATCAGCATCGCCAATTCGCCTTGCATCGCTATACTGCCGACCATCAGCAGGATGGTGACCCCATGGGAAACGAATTGGAAGGCAAGGTTGCTGCCGTGACCGGAGCCGCGTCGGGCATCGGGCTGGCGAGTGCCGAGGCAATGCTGGCCGCGGGCGCGCGCGTGGTGATGGTCGACCGCGACGAGGCCGCGCTGAAGGCGCTCAGCAACAAGCATGGCGACGCCGTGATCCCGCTGGTCGTCGACCTCCTGGATCCCAGGGACTGCGCATCGTTGCTGCCGCGCGTCCTGGAGCAGGCAGGTCAGCTCGACATCCTGCATGCGAATGCGGGCACCTATGTCGGTGGCGATCTGGTCGATGCCGACAATATGGCCATCGACCGGATGCTGAACCTGAATGTCAACGTGGTGATGAAGAACGTGCACGACGTGCTGCCGCACATGATCGCGCGCCGGAGCGGCGACATCATCGTCACGAGTTCGCTGGCGGCGCATTTTCCGACGCCCTGGGAGCCGGTCTATGCGTCGTCCAAATGGGCGATCAACTGTTTCGTCCAGACGGTGCGGCGCCAGGTCTTCAAGCACGGCATTCGCGTCGGCTCGATCTCGCCCGGCCCGGTCGTCACCTCACTGCTCGCGGACTGGCCGCCGGAGAAGCTGCAGGAAGCCAGGGAAACGGGCAGCCTGCTGGAGGCTAGCGACGTGGCTGAGGTCGTGATGTTCATGTTGACGCGGCCGCGCGGCATGACCATTCGCGACGTGGTCATGCTGCCGACCAATTTCGATCTTTAGGGTCCGTGCTCTCGTAGGGTGGGCAAAGGCGCGCTCTTCGCGTGCCGTGCCCACCGTTCTACCGGATTTGTGGAGAGTTGGTGGGCACGGCGCAAGGGCGCCTTTGCCCACCCTACGCGGCGATCCACGCCGCAAGCTCGCGCCACGGCTCCAGCGTCCAATGCCCGGACGCAGCGCCGGAGGGAGAGGGCAGCACGAAAATCTCCGGCAAACTCTCATCGCGCGGCTGCCGCCCAAGCGAAATCACGCTCGACGGCCTGCCGTAAAACAAGCTCGCCGCCTTCTTGCTCGTGAACGCAATCGTCCTCGGCCGATACGTCTCGATCTTGGCCTTGAACCCCGCCACGTCGATCGTCTCCGTCGCGATCTGACGATCCATCCCGGCGCCCGACTTGGAGAGATCGGTGAAGCCGATCCCAAGATCGAGCAGCATGGCGAATTCGCCCGGCTGATAGCGGCGCGGCGTGATGCCGGCCTCATGGATCGCGCGCCAGAAGCGGTTGCCGGGATGAGCGTAGTAATGCCCGAGTTCGGCCGAGCGCGTGCTGGCGGCGGTGCCGACGAAGACGAGCCGGAGGTTCGGGAGGAGTTGGTCGGGCAGGCGGTGGGAATTGTTGTTCAAATCGTAGGCCTGAAGGATACGTCAGCTCGCAACCTGACCATGCCCGCCTTCGGTCTGCGCTTCGCTTGCTGGTGTTTGCTCTGTTGGCTTTCCCTGCAAAACCGTTCCGTCAGACTTTGGTATTCCACGAAGCTTCATAAGGACGGTTTCCCCGTAAGGAGTAAGCGACCAGTATCTATTTGTGTCAGAAGGAACGTGCTTCTTCGAACTCTTTTGGATTAAGCCAAGAGCGAATAACTGAACCTTGATCGTATCGAATTCGTCGTCATGTATAGAGACGTTTGCTCCAGATGGAAATTGATCAAACTCATAGCGCCAAATCTCTCGAGAGAGTCTTTTCTTCATCTGCTCCTCGGTGGCTTCCTCCATAAGAATGGGGCCTACTTCGAAGAAGATTGAGTTCCAAGAGACGTGGACTTTGTGTGCTCCGGAGGACCATTCCCCCTTTTTTGCGTTGTACACATTATATGCGCATATGATCTCAAACTGGTCCTTCCCGCCGGCGTAATTCTCCGATCCGCTTGGTGCTTCCAAGCTTATAATCGCGAGCTCGCCGCGCAGAGCGTCAATCTCCTTTCGCAATGATTCCAAAAGAGCCGGGTCTGCACTCCGGCTAGCTCGAATCCAGCCTTCTTGAGGATTACGCTTTGTTTCAGCGGAAATTGACTGAATGACTTTGGCTCGAAGGTCATCAGCTCCGCTCCAATATTTGACATGCCTGCCGTCTTCGACTTTCTTTCGAAAGGTTTCCAGTTTGGCTTGGGCTTTATCGCTGAGATCGGTCTTTCCTGCCGGAATTAGACCGGGATTCTGGTGAATGAAAGCAAGCACGGGCTTCTTGCGCAATCTGGCGTAGTCAAATTCCATTTCGGTGTAGCTGATGCCATCTTCGGTAGTTGATCCATATCGCCCACCTATGACGAGAACATAGTAATCACTGTCGTCAATCACGCCTTTGATGAGGGCCCATTGGTCTTCATCTGAAGCAGGGAACAGTTCCATTCCAGCAGGGAAATGATCGAGGCTCAGTAAGGCCTGCATTACAGCTTGTCGCTCCTCCTGCAGATCAGCAAAAGTGGAGCTAACAAAAACTTGGTAGCGCTTATCCATGGGGCGAGCTCTAAACTCAAGCCGGGTTAATCTTGCTCGCAAAGGTAGCGGGCGCAAATGGTATATACAATAAGGAAGCCGGGCTTTTGCCCGGCTATCCAAAGATTCGAAGTCTAGTTCGGCGAGATCGGTGCAGCCCTTCACAACACCCGATTGCTCTCCTTCACCTTCTCCGCGTCGAGATACACGCTTGAGCCCATCTCCTTGAACTTCTCGCTCATCCTGGCCATGCCGTCCTCGGCCGTGCCGCTGATCGACATGCCCACGCTGTTCGGATCGTTCAGCGTCGCCGCGTAATCCCGCACGTCCTGCGTGATCTTCATCGAGCAGAACTTCGGTCCGCACATCGAGCAGAAATGCGCGACCTTGTGGGCTTCCTTCGGCAGTGTCTCGTCGTGGAAGTTTTTCGCGGTGTCCGGGTCGAGGCCGAGGTTGAACTGGTCGCTCCAGCGGAAGTCGAAGCGGGCGCGGGAGAGGGCGTCGTCGCGGAGCTGGGCGGCCGGGTGGCCCTTGGCGAGATCGCTCGCATGCGCGGCGATCTTGTAGGTGATGACGCCGACCTTGACGTCGTTACGATCAGGCAGGCCGAGATGCTCCTTCGGTGTGACGTAGCAGAGCATGGCACAGCCGAACCAGCCGATCATGGCCGCGCCGATGCCCGAGGTGATGTGGTCGTAGCCCGGCGCGATGTCGGTGGTCAGCGGTCCAAGCGTGTAGAACGGCGCTTCGCCGCACTCCTTGAGCTGCTTGTCCATGTTGATCTTGATCTTGTGCATCGGCACGTGGCCGGGGCCTTCGATCATGACCTGGCAGCCCTTGTCCCATGCGATCTTGGTGAGCTCGCCGAGCGTCTCGAGTTCGGCGAACTGCGCGCGGTCGTTGGCGTCGGCGATCGAGCCGGGACGCAGGCCGTCGCCGAGCGAGAACGAGACGTCATACTTGCGCATGAGGTCGCAGATCTCGTCGAAGTGCGTGTAGAGGAAGCTCTCCTTGTGATGCGCCAGGCACCACTTTGCCATGATCGAGCCGCCGCGGCTGACGATGCCGGTGACGCGGTTGGCGGTGAGGTGGATATAGGACAGGCGCACGCCGGCGTGGATCGTGAAATAGTCGACGCCCTGCTCGCACTGCTCGATCAGCGTGTCCTTGTAGAGCTCCCAGGTCAGCTTGACCGGATCGCCTTCGCACTTCTCCAGCGCCTGGTAAATCGGCACGGTGCCGATCGGGATCGGCGCGTTGCGCAGAATCCATTCCCGGGTGGTGTGGATGTTGCGGCCGGTGGAGAGGTCCATCACGGTGTCGGCGCCCCAGCGGATCGCCCACACCATCTTGTCGACTTCCTCTTCCACCGACGACGTCACGGCGGAGTTGCCAATATTGGCGTTGATCTTGGTGAGGAAGTTGCGGCCGATGATCATCGGCTCCAACTCAGCGTGGTTGATGTTGCAGGGGATGATGGCGCGGCCGCGCGCGATCTCGCTGCGGACGAACTCCGGCGTGATGAAGGCGGGCACCGCGGCACCAAAGCTTTCGCCATCGGCTAGCGCTGCCTCCGCGCGTTCGAGCTGCTTTTTGCGGCCGAGATTTTCGCGCTCAGCGACGTAGATCATCTCCTTCGTGATGATGCCGGCGCGGGCGAATTCGAGCTGGGTGATCTTGTGGCCGTCGAGGCCGCGTAGCGGCTTGTGGTGCGCGGTGAAGGCCTTTGCGGCATGCGAGGCGCCGACGTTGCCATTGTCCTCCGGCTTGATATCGCGGCCCTGATACTCCTCGACGCCGCCTCGCTCCTTGACCCAGGCGAGACGGTTGCGCGACAGGCCGGCGTTGACGTCGATGGTGACGGTCGGGTCGGTGTAGGGGCCCGAGGTGTCATAGACCGGCAGGTTCGGCTCGCCGGCGCCCTCGGAGAGGATGATCTCGCGCAAGGGCACGCGCATGTCGGGCGCAGCGTCCGGAGACGCGAAGATTTTTCGCGACGAGGGCAGCGGGCCGGTGGTGACGGCGGGAACGGTCTTTTCGGGGTTGGAGCGGATGTTCATGGGATCCTCCGTTGTATCTCTCGTTCAGGCGGCTTTGGCGGAATCGCCAAGCCATTGTTTGACTCGCGCGTCGGGGTCGGCGTTTTGGGTGACGTCGCTGACGACGGCGATGGAATCGGCGCCGGCGGCAAAGATCTCCGCGGCGTGCTCGAACTTGATGCCGCCGATTGCGACCAGCGGGATGCTGCCGATCCGCTTCTTCCATTCCGTGATCTTCGGAATGCCCTGCGGTTCGAAGCGCATCGATTTGAGCGTGGTGAAGAAGATCGGACCCAGCGCGACGTAGTCGGGTTCTGCGGCGAGCGCGGTCTCTAGCTCCGCATCGTCATGGGTGGAGACGCCGAGCGACAGGCCGGCCTCGCGGATGGCCTTGAGGTCCGCGTCCGCCAGGTCTTCCTGACCGAGATGCAGATATTTTGCGCCGGCGACGACGGCCGCGCGCCAATAGTCGTTCACGACCAGCTTGGCCTGCGTGTCCTTCGTGATCGCCAGCGCGTCGGTGACGATCTGGAGCGCGTCGGCGTCGTTGAGGTCTTTCGCGCGCAGCTGGATGGTGCCGACGCCGAGCTTGGTCAGGCGTTCGACCCATTTGAGGCTGTCGACGACGGGATAGAAGCGATCAGGATACGGCATGCCAGAATGGTGTCCCAACGACAGGGGTGGAGGGGGAGGCGAAGTCGCGGGCGTTCATCAGCCCGGCTTCGTAAGCGGTGCGGCCGGCATCACAGCCGAGACGGAAGGCATTGGCCATCGCGACGGGATCGGCGGCTTTTGCGATGGCCGTGTTGAGCAGCACGGCGTCGTAGCCGAGCTCGAGTGCCTCGGCCGCATGTGACGGCGCGCCGATGCCGGCATCGACCACCAGCGTGATATCGGGCAGCCGCTCGCGCAGCAGTTTCAGCGCGTCGCGGTTGGTGATGCCGCGGGCCGAGCCGATCGGCGCGGCCCAGGGCATGACGACCTTGCAGCCGGCATCGACCAGGCGGTTGGCGACCGAGAGATCCTCGGTGCAATAGGGGAACACTTCAAAGCCGTCCTTGATCAGGATGGCGGCGGCCTCGACCAGGCCGACGACGTCGGGCTGCAGCGTGTCGTTGTCGGCGATCACTTCCAGCTTGATCCAGGATGTGCCGAACAATTCGCGCGCGAGTTTTGCGGTGGTCACGGCCTCGCGCACGCTGCGGCAGCCGGCGGTGTTCGGCAGCACGCTGACGTCGAGCTCACGGATCAGATTCCAGAACGCGTCCCCGGTCTTGCCGCCGGCGGCTTCGCGGCGCAGCGACACCGTGACGATGTTCGAGCCGGAGGCACGGATCGCCGCTTGCATGATCGCGGGCGAGGGATAGAGCGCGCTGCCGATCAGCAGGCGGGAGGGGAAGGTTTTGCCGTAGAAGGTCACCATGTCCGAGGTGTCTCCTCAAGTTCAACTGTCGTCCCCGCGAAGGCGGGGACCCATACCGCGTGATTTCTCTTGGGGCACGTGGGGAGAGACCGGCCGCCATAACCGCTCCCTGTGGTTATGGGTCCCCGCCTTCGCGGGGACGACAAGTGGAGAGAGCGTGCCATCATCACCTCACCCTCCCTGCCGCGGCGTGATGATCTCGATCTCGTCTCCGGCCTTGAGGTGGGTCTCCGCCCAGCGGCTCTTCGGCACGACGTCGTAATTGAGCGCGATCGCGAAATGGGTGCCCTCGTAGTCGAGCTCGCTGAGCAGCGCGTCCACGCTGGCCGAGTTCACCTCGCGCTGCTCGCCGTTGACGATCACGCGCATTGCATCACCTCATTGTCGATCTGGCCGCGCTGGACGTATTGCAGCGTCAGCTCGGCGAGCGCCGGTGCGATCAGGAAGCCGTGGCGGTAGAGGCCGTTGACGGCGATCCTCTCGCCACGAATGCCGATGCGCGGCAGATTGTCGGGGAAAGCGGGCCGAAGGCCGGAGCCGAATTCGACGATCCGCGCCTCGCCGAAGGCCGGATGCACGGCATAGGCCGCACCCAGCAGCTCCAGCGCCGAGCGCACGCTGACGCCGGTGTCCTCGGCCTCGATCGAGGTCGCGCCCAGCATGAACAGATTGTCCTCGCGCGGGATCACGTAGAGCGGCCAGCGCGGATGGATCAGCCGCACCGGGCGCGCCAGCCGTACCTCGCCGGTCTCGATCAAGATCATCTCGCCCTTGACGCCGCGAAGCTCCGGCTGCTCGTCGCGCGCGCCAAGGCCGCGGCAGTCGATCACGATACCGTCGAGGTCTTTGGCGGAGACGTCGCTATCAAACTTGATGGTGCCGCCGGCGGCGCGGATGCGCTCGTGCAGCTTCGGCAGCACGCGGCGCGGCTCGACATGGCCCTCGGTCGGGAAGAACAGCGCGTCGCGGAAGCGGCCCTCCAGCGACGGCTCGAGCTCGGCAAGGCTGGTCGCATCGAGCCGGCGGTGGCCTTCGGTCATCCGCGCAAAACGCTCGAAATCGTTGCGCTCGCGCGGGTGGGCGACGACGAGCGAGCCGTTGAAGGGGGTGTCCGGCAGCTCGCGCCGCCAGATGTCCAGCGAGCGCTGGCCGAGCCTGGAGATGATGGGTTCGGCGACCTCCGCCTCGCACCAGGGCGCGAGCATCCCGCCGGCCCAATGGCTGGTGGAATCGGTCATCGCGGCGTCACCGCGCTCGTGTAGCGTCACGGCATGGCCGGCCTGCGCGAACAAAAGCGCCTGCCAGGCGCCTGCAATGCCTGCGCCGATGATGGATACCGGGGAATCCGGTCGCTTGGTGGTCTGCAACATCCCTGTCCCTTCGCCGGCATGACCCGGATCAGGTTCAAAGGGTCACCGCGGTCCTGGGCCTTCTGACCCATTTAGCGGTATCTCAGCTCCTCCTCGGAGCACCCCTCGGAACGGCTCTAATGTATGCCAGCGGGACGAGGTGGTCAACGCGCTAGCCACAGGGCTGACATTCCGGCGCGGTCCGCCGGACCGAACCCCGGGTGCGCAATTGCGCACCGGGGAAGCTCGAGATTCCGGGCTCGATGCTTCGCATCGCCCCGGAATGACGCTGGCTAGTGGTTGGGAACCTGCGCCCGCGCATTGCTGACGCGCTGGGCCAGCTTCTTATGCGGCGCCGTCCCGAGCATCGGCTGCGGATTGCCGTTCGGCTCGAGCCAGGTGTCGCCCATATTGGCGACCTGCACGGCCTCCTGACGCTGCCGCTTTGCAACGTAGTAATAGCCGCCCGCGAAATAACGCACGGCTCGGGCGTGGTCGCCATTGGCGGCGCGATAGGCGCCGGCGAGGTATTTGACGGCGTAGGTAAGGTTGGTGTTGGGATCGCGCAGGCCGGCGGCGTCGCCGGTGTAGCCGACCCCGCGGGCGGTCGCGAGCTTGATCTGCATCAGGCCGATGGTGCCGCCGCGGCCGATCAGGCCGGGCTGATAGCGGCTCTCGCGCATGATGACGCGATGCACCAGCGCTTCCGGCACGCCGTTGGCGCGGGCATGGGCCGCGACCATCTCGGCGTATTCGGCTTCGCCCGCGAATGCGGCCTGGGGCAACATCAGCCCGGCCGCAGCGACCACGGCAATACGCAAAATTTTCATTGAATTATTCCTCGGCAGAACGAACCTGCACCCGTGCGCGTTAGGCCGTGGGAACACGGCGATGATGTGGCGAAACGCCGCCAGCGGCGATTTTCGCGGGGCCGTCGTTTTTACGACTCAAACCCAGGTTAGGATTGCACTTGGCGATGTGCGTTACGCGACAGCAGGTCTGTCTATTGGTGCATTCGCCCAAAAATCGCTATTCAAAATTCGGGAGAACGTCCATGACCCGAGCAGACATCGGCGACATCCCCAAGCAGAACCCCTGTGCGCAATGTGGGGCACCGATCCCGTCTCCGGACTGGATCGAGCCGGGCGAAGGCCGCGTTTCCTATCTCTGGAAATGCCACGCCTGCGGCTACCGCTTCGAGGCGGTGGCGATCTTCGATGAGCACCCGATCGAGCATCCGCCGCTCGCCGCCTGAGGCGTGCCCTACGCCGCCCGCCGCGGCTGCTGCCACACCGGCAATTGCATCCGCACGATCAGCCCGTGCGGCGTGCGGTTGTGCAACGACAATTCGCCGCCATGGGCGATCGCGATCGCGCGCGCGATCGACAGGCCGAGCCCGAAGCCGGTGTGCTCGTCCATGGTGCGCGCGTCGTCGCCGCGCGCGAACGGCTCCAGCATCTCCTGCTTGCGCGCATCCGAGATGCCGGGGCCGTCGTCCTCGACGTCGATGACGAGCCTGGTGCCTGACACGTCGAGGCGGATCGTCACTTCGGCGCCGAAGCGCACCGCGTTCTCGACGAGGTTGGTGACGCCCCGATGCAGTTCGTCGGGCCGCGCGGCGGCCGTCGCCGAAGCGGGGCCGTCATAGTGCACGACATGACCCATGTCGCCGAACTGGTCGGCGATGACCTGGAGCGTGCTCGCGATATCGACCAGCGTCACCGCCTCGATCTTGCGGTCGTTGCGCAGCAGCGACAACACGGATTCCAGCATCGAGCGCATCTGGTCGAGATCGATCAGCATGCGCCTGCGGTTACCCTCGTCCTCGATGAATTCCGCGCGCAGGCGCAGCCGGGTGATCGGCGTTCGCAGGTCGTGGCTGATCGCCGCCAGCATCCGGGTGCGATCCGACATCAGCCGCGCGATCCGCTCATGCATGCGGTTGAGCGCGCGCGCGACCGAGCGGATCTCCTCCGGGCCGCGCTCGGGCAGCGGATCGGCCGCCCCGTCCAGGCTGAAATTCTCGGCGGCCCTGGCAAACGAGG
This sequence comes from Bradyrhizobium sp. 61, assembly GCF_023073075.1. NCBI lineage: Bacteria > Pseudomonadati > Pseudomonadota > Alphaproteobacteria > Hyphomicrobiales > Nitrobacteraceae > Bradyrhizobium > Bradyrhizobium sp. 61. The sequence continues at coordinate 723,543 of NZ_JADPIU010000052.1, forward strand.
ACAGCGGCGCGGCCAGCGCGTAGGCCGCCCACAGGCCGAGCATCGTGACGCTGATCAGCGCGAACAGCAGCGTTATCATCCAGGGGCCGCCCCAGAACCGCGGCGGATGCGGGCCCTGCTCGACGCGGCCTGCGATCACACTGCCGTCGGGAAGCTCGACCGCGACGCGGTGCACGCCGAAGTTCGGGGCCAGCGCGACCACCTTGTACTGATGGCCGAGATGCCGGCGCACGTTGCGCAGATGCGGGCCACCGCTGTCGTCGGCGACCGAGAAGGTCCCCGGCGCGAGGAGCTCGATGCCGGCCTTCGGAAACGCACGCACGATATTGGCGAGGATGCGCGGCCGCTCGCTCGCATCCGTGCCGTTGAGCAGCAGCGCCGCGTCCGCGAGCTGATGGGCGGCGTCGGGCGGCGGCTCGGCCCGGTCCGGCCGGCTGATCAGGAAGCTGGCGGTGAGGATCAGATGCAGCGCGACGATCGACGCCACCACCAGCGCGGCGATCTGTCCGCCGATGCTCTTGAGGTGGAAGAAGCGGAACGGCGTCATGACGACCGCTCCACTAACCGCTCAGGGTCGCCGCGACCGCTTCATTGCCAGCTGCTTCAGTCCCGGCCGCTTCGGTTCTGGGCGTGAACAGATAGCCGCCGGAGCGCACCGTCTTGATGATGGTGGGATCGGCCGGATTGGGTTCGATCTTGCGGCGGATGCGGCTGACCAGCACGTCGATCGAGCGCTCGAACGAGCCGGTGTTGCGCCCTTGCGTGAGGTCGAGCAGGCTGTCGCGCGACAGCACGCGGCCGGGCCGCTCGCAGAACGTCCGCAGCAGATCGAACTCGGCGCTGGTCACCGCGACGCGCGCGCCTTCCGGATTGCGCAATTCGCGCAGGCGCAGATCGATGCGCCAGCCCTCGAAGACGAGCGTGGAGGCGCCCTCTATCGAGCTTGCCGCCTGGGCTGCGGCCTGGCGGCGCAGCACCGCGTTGATGCGTGCGAGCAGCTCGCGGGGGTTGAAGGGCTTTGGCAGATAGTCGTCCGCGCCCATCTCGAGGCCGACGATGCGATCGACGTCCTCGCCGCGCGCGGTCAGCATGATGATCGGCGTCTGCGCCTCCGAGCGTACCTTGCGGCACAGGCTCAAGCCGTCCTCGCCGGGCAGCATGACGTCGAGGATGATGAGGTCGACCCTGTGATCGGCCAAGGCACGCGACATCTCCCGGCCATCGCTCACGGTGGTGACGTTGCAGGCGTTGTTGCGCAGGTACTTTGCAATCAACGTCCGGGTTTCGCGGTCGTCCTCGACGACCAGGATGTTGGGATTGGCCATGCGCTTTGTTTGTCCAAGATTCGGGCCAAATGGCGAAGATTTTTGTTTCGGATTGTTTCTGCCTGTCCGGGCGCAACAGCAGGCAATACCCGGGCAGGGAAGCGGCAAGGTCTCGTTAAGGCCGCTAACCATACCGTGGCGGTGTCGCTTACGAAACCCCGCAAAAGCCACGGAGCCATTATGACCTCGATTTCGGCGGCCTCCGCCGGTAACTACCAGTCGCCCCTGCAGCGGCTTCAGCAGCAATTGCAATCGGACGTTTCCGACGGCACGATCTCGTCGTCGGACCAGTCGGCGCTCTCGACCGCGCTGACCGACATCGACACCGCCTTGCAGTCGAGCCGATCCAGCGATCAGTCGAGTGGCACGCGTCCTTCCAAGGACGAGATGAAGTCGAAGATCGACGATCTCATCGCCAACGAAGTGTCGAACGGGACGCTGACCTCGGACCAGGCGGACGAACTGAAGAACGTGTTTCAGTCCGCTTTCGCCAAGGGGCCCGGCGGCGCCGGTGGTCCCGGTGGTCCTGGTGGTCCCGGTGGTGCGGGCGGACCGCCGCCCGGTCCGTCGCCGGATGACAGCTCGTCGGATTCGTCCTCGACCAGCAGCACGTCGACCAACACGACCACGGCGGACATTCTCCAGCAATTCCTCCAGGCGCTCCAGCAGTCGCAATCGTCGAGCGCGTCCTACGGCGCCAGCGGCAGCTCATTCGGCGGTTCGGATTTCTCCGCACTTCTGATCGACTTCAAGAGCTGACCTGAGCGTTCCTCGCCGCGATCGTGCTTCACCCAGGGCGCATGATCGTCGGCGGGGAACTGTGCATCAGGAACGTTCCTGATCGAACGTTTCTGAGTGACGCAGGAACTTTCGTCGCAGCGCAGCGCCATCATCGCGTGACGAAATTGCCGCAGAAAAGGAACTGCGGATGATCGCCGCTGTTCTCTCCGCATAAGCTTTCTGCTGAAGGAGAGGACAACAATGTTGATGAAATCGATCGCCGCCGGCCTTGCCGGCACCGCACTGCTTGCGACCGTTGCGTTCGCGCAAAACCCGACCGCCACCACCGACAAGGCAGCGCCCGCGGCCACAACCACCACCACGACGACGACGACCGCGTCGGGCGAGTGGCGTGCCTCGAAGATGTCGGGCCTGAAGATCTACAACGACGCCAACGAGAACATTGGCTCGATCAACGACCTGCTGATGGACAAGAGCGGCAACATCAAGATTGCCGTGATCGGCGTCGGCGGCTTCCTCGGCATGGGCGAGCATCTGGTCGCCGTCCCCTACGAGAAGCTGAAGTTCGTCAACGAGGCCGTGGCCTACACCGGCACGGGCGCGAAGCCTGCGGCGACCACGACCACTGGCGCTGCGACCGGCACCGAGAAGACCACCACGACGACGACGGCCACGACCGCCTCGTCCACGTCGAAATGGTATCCCGACCACGCCGTGTTCAATGCCAGCAAGGACGAGCTGAAGAACATGCCCGAGTTCAAGTACTCGGAGTAATGCTGCTCACGTGACGGCCGAAACGAAGCGCGCCCGGTTTTCACCGGGCGCGCTGTCGTGTCTTTCGTCTTTCACCTCTCCCCGCAAGCGGGGAGAGGGAGAAGACGTTCAGTGCGTCACCAGCGGACAGCCACCCTTGTCGAGCGGACGGAAGGCTTCGTCGCCGGGGACGGTGGCGATCAGCTTGTAGAGGTCCCACTCGCCCTTGGACTCCTCCGGCTTCTTCACCTCGAACAGATACATGTCGTGCACCATGCGGCCGTCGATGCGGATCTTGCCGTTCCTGGCGAAGAAGTCGTTGACCGGCGTTTTGCGCATCTGCTCCATCACCTTCGGCGCCTCGTCGGTCTTGATGGCCTCGATCGCCTTCAGATAATGCATGGTCGCCGAATAGAGCCCGGCCTGGATCATGGTCGGCATATGACCGACCTTCTCGTTGAACCGCTTCGAGAAGGCGCGTGTCTCCTCGTTCATGTCCCAGTAGAATGCGTCGGTGACGATCAGGCCTTGCGTCGCCTTGATGCCGAGCGAATGGGTGTCGGTGATCTCCTGGAGCAGCGCGATCATCTTCTGGCCGCCCTGAACGAGACCGAATTCGGCCGCCTGCTTCAGCGCGTTGGTGGTATCGCCGCCGGCATTCGCCAGCGCGACCACCTTGGCCTTGGAGGCCTGGGCCTGCAGCAGGAAGGACGAGAAGTCCGAGGAATTGAGCGGATGGCGGACCTCGCCGAGCACCTTGCCGCCGCTCTCCTTGACCACGTTGGCGGCGTCGCGCTGCAGCGCCATGCCGAAGGCGTAGTCGGCGGTGACGAAGAACCAGGTGTCCTCGCCGCGCTTCACCATCGCCTTGCCGGCGACGTTCGACAGCGCATAGGTGTCGTAGGTCCAGTGCACGGTGTTAGGCGAGCAGGCGACGCCGGTGATGTCCGATGACCCGCCGCCGGAGTTGATGTTGATCTTGTTCTTCTCGCGCGTCAGCGCCGAGATCGGCAGTGCCACCGAGGATGTCGGCACGTCGAAGATCGCGTCGACCTTGTCGTTGTCGTACCAATTGCGGGCGATGTTGACGCCGACGTCGGGCTTGTTCTGGTGATCGGCGGCGACCACCTGTACCGGCTTGCCCGCGACCTTGGCGCCGTAATCGGCAACCGCCATCTCGACGGCGGCGAGCGAGCCCTTGCCGGTCGCGTCCGCATAGAGGCTCGACATGTCCGTGAGCACGCCGATCTTGACGACGTCGTCGGAGATCTGCGCCTGCGCGGCGCCTGACGTGGCGGCGAGAGCAAATCCGGCCGCGACGGCGGCGATGAGTTTTTGCATGTGTTTCTCCCTGTGTTGTTGTTTGGGTTTTGTTGCGGGGACTGTTCTAGCGACAATCGGTCGCGGCGGTAAAGCCCGAGATGCGCGAGGAGGGTTGAGAATAAGTAGGGGGCTGCGGTGTTCTTACCCTCTCCCCTTGTGGGAGAGGGTGGCTCGCCGCGTAGCGGCGAGACGGGTGAGGGGTCTCTCTCCGCACGTACCCATCTTGCATTCGTACTTGCGGAGGTAACCCCTCATCCGGCGCTTCGCGCCACCTTCTCCCACAAGGGGAGAAGGAAGAAAGACGCCTTTCAGCCCCCGCTGCCCTTGAGCCGTTCGTTGCGCCGGCGCAGGCCTTCCAAAGTCGCGAGGAGGATGACCGATACTGTCGTCAAGATCACCGCCGCTGCCGTGATTGTCGGGCTGATGTTCTCGCGGATGCCGCTGAACATCTCGCGCGGCAGGGTGCGCTGCTCCGGACCTGCCATGAACAGCACGATCACCACCTCGTCGAAGCTGGTCGCGAAGGCGAAGAGCGCACCCGAGGCCAGGCCGGGCAGGATCAGCGGCAGGATCACGCGGCGGAACGCATAAAGCGGCGAGGCGCCGAGCGAGGCGGCGGCGCGTGCCAGATTGGTGTCGAAGCTTTGCAGCGTCGCGCCGACCGTGATCACCACAAAGGGCGTCGCCAGCGCGGTGTGGGCCAGGATCAAGCCGAGATAACTGCCGGTCAGTCCGATCGGCGCGAAGAAGAAATACAGGCCGACCGCGGTGATGACGCCGGGCACGACGACCGGCGACAGCACGAAAGCCAGCACGAGCGGTTTGAACCGGCTCTTCCACTGCGCCAGCCCCAGCGCGGCCAGCGTGCCAAGCACCATCGACAGCAGGGTCGAGGCGACGCCGATGATCATGCTGTTCTTCAGCGAATTCATCCAGCGCGGCGAATTGATGAAGTCGTCGTACCAGCGCAAGGAGAGGCCCGGCAGAGGATAGGTGAGGTACGAGCCCGAGCTGAAGGAGAGCGGCATGATCGCAAGGATCGGGGCGATCAGGAAGATGAACACCAGCGTGGAGATGACGATGGTCGCGGTCCACGCGATGCGCTGGCTGGGCGTGCGGAGGGAAGAATGATCGCTCAATTCTTCATCCCTCCCGTGACCTGCTGCCCCTGCACCAGCTTGCCGTAGACGAGAGCGAGCAGAACAGTGGCCAGCAGCAGCACCGCACCCAACGCCGAAGCAAGGCCCCAATTGGCCGTCTCGGTCGTGTAGAGCGCGATGAAGTAGCTGATCATCTGATCGGCGGCGCCGCCGACGAGGGCCGGCGTGATGTAGTAGCCGAGCGCGAGGATGAAGACGAGCAGGCTTCCCGCGCCGATGCCGGGCAGCGTCTGAGGCAGGTAGATCCGCAGGAAGGCGGTGGTCGGTGGCGCGCCGAGCGAGGCGGCGGCACGCATGTACGCAGGCGAGATCGCCTTCATGCTGCTGTACAGCGGCAGGATCATGAACGGCAGGAGCACGTGGGTCATGGCCACGCAGACCCCGAAGCGGTTGTAGATCAGCCGCAACGGCTCGTCGATGATGCCAAGCCAGTGCAGGCTGTCGTTCACGACGCCCTTGCTCTGCAGCAAGACGATCCAGGCGCAGGTGCGGACCAGAAGCGACGTCCAGAACGGCAGCAGGACAAAGATCATCAGCAGGTTCGACCGGCCCGGCGGCAGCGTTGCCAGCAGGTAAGCGACGGGGAAGCCGAGGATCAGACAGAGTGCCGTGACGCTGAAGCTGATGAGGAAGGTGCGGGCGAAGACGTTGCGGTAGATCGCCTGGTCTGATGCGGCCGCGACGATCGCACCATCGACGTTCCGCGTCAGGTCGAGCGCCGCCAGCAGATAGAAGCCGGTCACCGGGCCACCGGCATCCTTGATCGTCGTCCAGGTGGCCCGTTCGCGCCAGGCCGGATTGATCTTGCCCAGTGTCTCCCTGGCCGTGCCGGGTTCCGGCGCCGCCTTCAGATTGCGCGCCGTGCTGGTCAGGATCGTACGAAAACCGTTCAGGGCGTAGTTGAGCCGCTTGGCCGCGATGGCGATGGTGCCGGAGGCGCGCGCCGCCAGGATGTCGCTTGCCAGCGCTGCAAAGGCCTTTTCATCCGGCAGGTCCTTGCCGTCCCAGTCGGCGAGAGCAGCGATGGTTTGCGGCAGGACCTGACGCACCTCGCGGTCATCGACCGCGCGCCACAGCATGCCGGCGATCGGGCCTGCGAAGGTGAACAGCAGGAAGACGAGAAGCGGCAGCACCAGCGCCAATGCCTTGACCTGACGTGTCCGCTCCGCACGCCTCAATCGGCGCTTGAGCGGCACCTCGGTCAATGCATTGGCGCCGGTCAAGCGCGCATCCGTCATTGGTCGAGCCTTGGATCGAGCCTTGGATCGAATCTTGCGGGTCGCGCTATTTCGCGGCCCATTTGTTGAAGCGCTCGGTCAGGCGGTCGATGTTCTCGAGCCAGAAGCCGACGTTGATCTCGACCGCGTTCTTGATGTTGTCGGGCGCTGTCGGCAGGTCCTTGAGAACAGCGGGCGCGAGCAGGGCGGCTGCGTCCTTGTTCGAGGTGCCATAGGCGATGTTCTGCGACAGTTTTGACTGGTTCTCCGCTTTGCCTGCGAAGTCCAGGAACTTGTAGGCCGCGTCCTTGTTCGGACTGCCCTTCAGGATGACCCAGCTGTCGAGGGTGAAGAGCGCCCCATCCCATACGATGCCGAAATTCTTCTTGTCGTTCTTGTTCGCGGTGTCGATGCGGCCATTGTAGACCGAGGTCATCGCCACCTCGCCGGAGGCGAGCAATTGCGGCGGCTGGGCGCCGGCCTTCCACCAGACGATGTCGCCCTTGATGGTGTCCAGCTTCTTGAACGCGCGCTCGACGCCCTCGTCGGTCGCCAGCACCTTGTAGACGTCCTTCGGTGCGACGTCGTCGGCCATGAGGGCGATCTCCAGCGTGGTCTTCGGGCCCTGACGCAAGGCGCGCTTGCCCGGAATCTTTTTGGTGTCGAAGAAGTCGGCCCAGCCGTTGGGGGCGTCCTTCAGCTTGTCCTTGTCGTAGCCGAGAACGAAATCGTAGAGGATGGCGCCGACGCCGCAGGGATTGACCGACGGCGGGATATAGGCGGCCTCGCCGCCGATTTTGGAATAATCCATCTTCTCGAACAGGCCTTCCTCGCAGCCGACCGCGAGTTCGTCGCTCTCGACCTGGACGAGGTCCCAGGTGGCGGCACCACCCTGCACCTTGGCGCGCAACACGCCGACGCCGCCGTCCCAGGACTCGTCGTTCATCGCGACGCCGGCTGCTTTCTTGAACGGCTCGAAATAGACCTTCTTCTGGGCATCCTGGTAGGCGCCGCCCCACGACACGACGGTGAGGTCACGCGCCTGCGCGACCGTGGCCAGCGCGGCGCTGGCGCTGAACGCCACGGCGAACCCCAGAGCAATCTTGCCAGTCTTGCGCTTCAGCATGGTCCTTGTTCCTTCTTCATCTGCGTTGCGTTGAGGTTGATCGATGCCGGTCCGGATCAGACGGGATCGAGGGCCAGGCAGTCCTCGGGACGGAAGGTGATGAATACGCTTTCACCAGATCTTAGATTGCCATGTCTCAATCCGTCATGCGCCCCCGGCTGAAGCTTGACCATGAACTCCCCGTTGCCGGCGACATCGAGCACGGCCAGTGCGTGGTCGCCGAGATAGATGGTGTTCTGCACCTTGGCCGGCAGCCGGTTCGGTCCCTCGCTGGAGGTGCCGTCCGGGATGATGGCGATCCGCTCCGGCCGCACCGACAGGGAGGTCGACGCGCCCGCGCCGGATACATTGACCGCCCGTGCGGTCACGGCGCCGCCACCAGCCAGCGTGACGCGGCAATAGTCCTTCTCGACCGTCTCGACGGTGCCGGACAGCACGTTGTTCTCACCGATGAAGTGAGCGACGAAGCTGTTCACCGGATGCTCATACAGCGCGTCGGGCCTGTCGATCTGCTGCACGATGCCGTCGTTGAACACGGCGATGCGATCCGACATGGTGAGCGCTTCGCTCTGATCGTGGGTGACGTAGACGACGGTGATGCCCATCGTCTCGTGCAGCTGCTTGATCTCCAGTTGCATCTGCTCCCGCAGGCGCTTGTCGAGGGCGCCGAGGGGCTCGTCCATCAGCACGAGCTGCGGATTGAAAACCAGTGCGCGGGCCAGCGCCACGCGCTGCTGCTGACCGCCGGACAGCTGCCCGGGCCGCCGGTGCGCCAGGGTTTCCATCTTGATCATGCGCAACGCCGCGTTGACGCGCTCCTGCGCCTCGGCCTTGGCCGTGTTGCGAACGGATAGCGGGAAGGCAATATTCTCCGCGATCGTCAGGTGTGGGAACAAGGCATAGTTCTGGAACACCATGCCGATGTCGCGCTTATGCGGCGGCACGTTCTTGATCGACCGTTCCGCGAGGTAGATTTCGCCATGGGTCGGAACCTCGAAGCCGGCCAGCATCATCAGCGTGGTCGTCTTGCCCGAGCCCGACGGGCCGAGCAGGGTGACGAACTCGCCCTTCCTGATTTCGAGATCGAGGTTCTTCACCACGAGGTGCTCGCCATCGTAGGTCTTTTGAATACCGGAAAAGCGCACCAGCGCCGGCGCAGGCGTGACCATGCCGGCTTCCATGTTGTCCTCGCGTTGTCCCCTGCAGTGCTGTCAGCACCTCGTTCGAGGTTGCGGGAAACAGCTTAGCATCCTCCGACCAGAATGCCAGCGGCGCAAGCGACGCCGCCGATCCGGTGAGTGAAGACGCCCTACATCCCCGACAGCTTCGTCACGTAGACGTTCAGCGAGCCGCCGGCTTCCGCGACGATGCGCAGCGTCTTGGAATCGAAGGCGATGTCGGCGAGGGTCAGGCTGTCGATCTTGGCGTCGACCTTGAGGCCATCCTCGCTCTTCTGGTAGTCGGCGATCGCGGCCGCGATCTTCTCGCGCGCATTGGCGGCGATCGGCTTCAGATCGAGCGTCGCTTTCTGCACCAAGGCCTGCTGCATCTGCGGCACCACCGCGCGTGCGGCCGCGCCGAGCAGGCCGAAGGCGGCCTCGGATTCCACCGCGAGCTGGATGTCGGCGAGCCGCAGCGTCTGCTGCGCCTGGTCGAGCATCGGCCGGCCCCAGATGTGCACGGTCGCTTCGGCGCCGAGACCGAGCCAGCTCTTCTTTTCCTTGGCACGCACCAGCAGCGAGATCAGGAGACGATCGCCCGACGGCACCACGTTGACGCCTTTTACGGTGACGTCGACCGGGCCGGAGCCGTCCTCGGGATAGGTGTGGCCGACCATCTGCGCCGCGATCAGCTTGTTGATCTCGGTGAAGGGCACGTCGATCGGCACGCCGATGTTCACGCCGGTGCCGGTCGGCGGCACGATCGAGATCTTGTCGGGGAAGGGACAGTCCGGCTTGGTCGACGTCGAGGTCACGCGCGTCTCGAGCTCGAGACCGAGCAGCAGCGTCACGTTCTGCGCGTCGACGCGCGGCTGCGCCGCGATGGCACGGGTCGGTTTCATCTCGAGCCAGAGCGGCGGCAGCGCGGCCGAGGAGCCCGAGCCCTGCAGCGGGATCGAGCGGCAGGCCTTGGCCCATTGCAGTTTCGCATTCTCGCGCAGCGAGGGATCGTTGCGGATGCGCTCGGAGACGATGTTGATCTGCTCGCCGACATTCTTGTCGATCAGCGGCTTCACCTGCGCCGGCACGTTGACCTTGGCGCCGGAGACATTGAGGTTGGTGTCGCCGAGATTGACCTGGGCGCCGAGATTTGGCTCGAGATGCCAATTGGCAGCGAGCTTCGGGCGCGAGGTGACGACCACGTTGCCCTTGATCTCGGCGCTGGCGTTCAAATTCTTGATGTTGACTGCGCCGATCCGTTTCGCTGCGTCACCGCCGAGCACGCTGCCGAGCGCGTCGCCGAGCGCGCCGGTGGCTTTCGACGACAGCGAGCCCGTCACGTTGAGCTTGCCATTGAGCGGCGTCGAGATCGTCAGCACGTCCTTGTCGCCGGCAGCCGCCATCGGCCCGCGCACGGCGGACCAGCCGATGTCGGCATTCTCCAGGATCTGCGAGATTGGATTATCGGCCTTGCCGGCGAAATTGCGCGGCGCGGCTTTCTCGGCCTGTTCGCGGATCGCCGATATCGCGATTGCCACCGGCGCCACCACGATCGAGCTCTTCGCGACCGGCGGCAGCGGTGGCAATTGTGCGACCGGCGGCGCAGTCGTCGCCGCGCGCGGCGACAGCCAGTCCATCGCCTTCAGGCTGACGAAAAACGACGCCGCGAGCACCGCCACGGCGATCAAGACAGTCTTCAAGTTCAGCGTCAGTCGCATCAATCCCCCAAGCCGCCCAGGTCCGGAAGTCTACAGGGCAGGCGAGGGGGGCGCTAGAGCGCACCGGTGGGGTGGAATTGGGGCGAACAGATTAACGGTTGCGGCAGCATCGGTGCCGCGCATCCGCCATCGCGCACCTAGCTGCGCCTCGGGCGGCGAACCGCCCTCACATTGCCGCGATCGCCACCGCCGCAGAAGAAGCGGTCGCCGCCGTCGGACTCCAATCCTGACACCATCGTCCCGGCGGGCAGGTCGAGCTGCTCCAGCACCTTGCCGGTCTCAGGATCGATCCGGCGCAAATCGCTTTCCTCGCCCTCCCAGGTGCCATGCCAGAGCTCGCCGTCGACCCAGGTGACGCCGGTCACGAAGCGCTTGCTTTCGATGGTGCGGAGGATCTTTCCCGTCTCCGGATCGACCTGATGGATCTTGCGCTCGCGATACTGACCGACCCACAGCGAACCCTCCGCCCAGGCCAATCCGGAATCGCCGCCGCCGCCCGGCGCCGGAATCGTGCTGATCACCTTGCCGGTCGCGGCGTCGATCTTCTGGATGCGATCCTCGGCGATCTGGAACAGGTGCCGGCCGTCGAATGCCGTCCCTGCATGCGCGGCGACATCGATGCAGCGTGCGATCCTGCCGTTGGCCGGATCGACCGCATTCAGCTTGTCGCCGGATGCGAACCAGACATGGGTCCCGTCATAGGTGACGCCATGCACGGCCTCGACACCCGCAAAAGGTCCGTACTCCCTGACGATCTCGGCGGCGGAACGCTTCATGTGCTTGATCCCTGTGATGTGATCCAACTTACGCCTTCAGGAGCGGTCCGGGGAGTAACAAGCCTGTCGGGAAACCCGGGACGGGCGGGGTCATCCAGCGCCGTGCCCGGCCGTGTCCGAACGATTGCACCTTGTTCGACCGCGCCAGCTCTTCGAGGGCCCGCTGCACGGTGCGCGCGCTCGTCCCCAGCGCCAGCGCGAGCGCCGAGCTCGACCAGGGCTCGCCGTCGGAGAGGACGGCGAGCACCGCGGCGTGCTTCTCCTCGACGGGACGTGCCAGCACGAGGACGTCGCGCGTCTTGCGCGGTGCCAGCACAAAACCCTGCTTCGTCGCGCTGATGTCGGCCAGCGGCTTGAGCTGGGTGCGGAGCCGCCCGATCTCCACGCGCAACCGCGCGCGATGCGATTCGTCGGCGTGCTTCGCCCGGAACGCGCCTGATATCAGCGCCTCTCGCGAGACGTCCGCGGGCCATGCCTGCGCCAGGAGGCGGGCGAGCGCGAACAGCACCGGCCGCGTTCCGAGCGAGACGATGCGGCCTTGCCTGCGCAGGGCATGATGAAAGGTGTCCACGACGAGCGCCGTCGAGGTCGCCAGTCTCTCGACCTCCCCGAGCAGCAACGGGTGCTCGCTGCCGCGCGCGATCAGGCGCGCCGCCGGCGTGTCGAGGATGAGGTTCGCGCTGTCGACCTCGGCCACGAGCGCCGGGATCTTCGCCTGCCGCGCTGCGTGGGCGGCGCGGTTGAGCGCTGCGCGCGCATCTTTCGCTCTCAATCGTCTGATGGCGATGCCGGCGACCACGAGCTCGCGGACGACTTGCGATGCAGGCGGGAGCGGGGAGGGGCTGAGCTCGGCCAGCGTGCGCTCGGCTTCGTCGAGCTGCCCGACGAGGAGAAGGCGGCGCGCCTCGATGTGGCCCGCATGGGCTGCATTGGCGAGATCGCCGTGCTGTTCGAGCGTCGCGCGGGCCGCCGCGAGCGTTTTCACCGGCCAGCTCAGGTCGCGCGAGACGAGCGCGATCTCGGCTTCGGCCACCACGCATCTTGCGCGCGCCACCGCCTCTCTTGGACCGAACGCACGCGCGGCGCTCCGCAGCAGCGTCTTCGCTTTCGCGAGATCGCCGAGCTGCGCCATCGCGATGCCGCGTAGCGCCAGCGACGGCGCATCGTTGCGCAGCGCAACGCGGTTCAGCGCGCCGAGCGGATCGCCGGCCTCAAGCGCGCGCGCGGCAGCCGTGATCAGCGACTCCATTCAAATCCCGCCACACTTGTTACTCCCACCGCGCAACCGCTTGGTGCCAGAAATCGTTGACGACCGACAATGTGCGGTGAGGGTCGAGCGGTTCCGCGTCCGTCGTAGCGCGACGCGGAATGACCGCCCGGACAAGAGGAATGGAGAGCCATGATGACATCAGCAGACAACGCAGGAACTAACGGACAGGCCGCCATGCAAACACCGCCGGTGGTGTCGCCGCAGGACTGGGAGGCCGCCCGTCAGCAACTGCTCGTGAAGGAAAAGGCGCATACCCGTGCCCGCGACGCCCTTGCCGCTGAGCGCCGGCGCATGCCGTGGATGGAAGTCACCAAAACCTATGCGCTCGAGGGGCCCGGCGGCAAGATCAGTCTAGTGGATCTGTTCCAGGGCCGGCGGCAGCTGATCGTCTACCGGGCCTTCTTCGAGCCGGGCGTGCTCGGCTGGCCCGATCAAGCCTGCCGGGGCTGCTCCATGGTGGCCGACCAGGTCGCCCATGTCTCGCATCTGAACGCCCGCGACACCACGCTCGTGTTCGCCTCGCGCGCGCCCCAGGCCGACATCATCAGGCTGAAGCAGCGGATGGGCTGGACCATGCCCTGGGTCACCGTCACCGACAGTTTCGACGCCGATTTCGGCGTCGACGAATGGCACGGCACCAACGTGTTCTACCGCGACGGCGACCGCATCTTCCGCACCTATTTCGTCAAGAGCCGCGGCGACGAGCAGATGGGCGGCACCTGGAACTATCTCGATATCACCCCGCTCGGCCGGCAGGAGGTCTGGGAGGACTCGCCAAAGGGCTATCCGCAGACGCCAACCTACAAATGGTGGAACTGGCACGACAGCTACGCGGAAGGCGCTGCGCCCGACAAGAAATGGGTGGAGATCTCGGACGCCGGCGAGAAGGCTTTTCGCGAGGAGGCCGCGGAAGGCCGTGACTAGTCCCGCCAACGTGGCCACCGGCGCGAGCCGCGATGGCGTGGTGGCCGCACGCCACCTCGCCAGATGGCTGGCTCTGGCGGCGACGCCGACCTTCGCGATCATGGCCGTGTTGACGGCCGTGCTCGGCGGCGGCCCGGCGGACATGCTGTGTGCCGCCGGGTACGGCTCCGTGCTGAGTGGGATGGTGCCGATGTATCTGCTGATGAGCGCGATTCATTCAGCAGCGTGGCTGAGGCTGATCTCGGAGCGGCAGAGGGCGCGGTAAGCGGCTTCCGCCGGTGTGAACGCCTCGTCCGTCGAGACGCGCGCAAGAGCGCGCTCCTCAGGATGAGGCTAACCAGCACTCGTAGGTTCGCGCGGGTCCTTCAACGAAAACCTCGAGCTGCGCACTCCGCCCTCATCCTGAGGAGCCGCCGGAGGCGGGCGTCTCGAAGGATGATGAGATCCGCGCTTCGCCAATTCATGCAGCTCGGCAAAATCGCCGCGCATGAAGGCTTCCTTCTTGGCGCGGCTCCATTTCTTGAGTTTGCGCTCGCATTCGATCGCGTTGGTAATCCGGTCGAACCATTGCGAGAAGACCAGGGTCACGGGCCTGCGTGACTTCGTATAGCCGCCGAACGTGCCGGCGTTGTGCTGCGCGATTCTAAGCTCAAGCTCGGTGCGCGTCGTGCCGATGTAATAGCTGCCGTCGACGCATCTGAGAATGTAGAGGTACGCGCCTTCCGTCATCGTGCCCGCCCCATCCTTCGAGACGACCGCTTCGCGGTCTCCTCAGGATGAGGCTAACTGGCATTTGTGTCTCGTTGCAACCGCTGCTGACAGATTTGCGGCCGCGCACCCCGCTCCTCATCCTGAGGAGCCCGCCGGAGGCGGGCGTCTCGAAGGATGCGCCACAATCGCATCGCAAACCAAAATGCAGCGGTGCACCGTGGCCCGCTACTGTGAACCCGACGTCGCCTGCAGATAAGCAACCACCTTGGCCGCGTCCTCCGCGGAGACACCGCCATATGGCTGCATCTTGTTGCCGGACACGACCTCATCCGGCTTGACCATGAAGCGGGTCAGCTTGTCCTGGTCCCAGACGAAGCCGGCGTCTTTCATCGACGGGGAGTAGTTGTAGTTCGGCAGCGAGCCCGCCTTGCGTCCCACGACCTTGTTGAGATTGGGACCGAGGCGATTGTCGCCGTCCTTCACCGAGTGGCAGGTGCGACAGGAATTGTTGAAGGCCTGCTGGGCCGCCTCGTCGTTCGCCGGCTGCTGGGCGAGCGAAGAGGGCGCAGACAGGAGCAGCGTCAATGCGCCGGCAGCTGCGATCGAGCGCAGCCATGGACCCGGCGATATTTGCAGGCGTGATCGCATCCGCGCCTCCGAACTGTGCTTCTCCAGGCGAGGCCGCCCGGAGAGCATGATGCAAACGAAAACGGCCCCGGTGGGTTCCGGGGCCGTTTGCGTCACAATGTCCTGTCGCGTTAGCGCGTCGCGGCGCCAAGGTCCGCGCGGCGTTCCGTCATCGGCAGAACGATCACCTTGGTGCCGACGTTGACGCGGGAGTAGAGGTCGGTGACGTCGTCGTTGGTCAGGCGGATGCAGCCGGACGAGACGTGCTTGCCGATCGTGTCGGGGGCGTTGGTGCCGTGGATGCGGTAGATGGTGCCGCCGAGATACATGGCGCGGGCGCCGAGCGGGTTGCCGGGGCCGCCGGCCATGTGGCGCGGCAGATAGGGCTGGCGGGCGATCATTTCCGGCGGCGGGGTCCAATCCGGCCACTCGGCCTTCTTGGTCACCGACTGCACGCCGGACCAGGTGAAGCCGTCGCGGCCGACGCCGATGCCGTAGCGAACGGCCTGGCCGTTGCCGAGCACGTAATAGAGATAGGTGTTGGGCGTATCGATGATGATGGTGCCCGGCGCCTCGCGCGTTGCGTAGGAAACCGTCTGGCGGCGGAAGCGCGCCGGCATCTCGACCGCGTCCTGATCCTCGGACGGCGCGGCCTGGTAAGGCGTCGCCTGATAGGGCTGGTAAGGCTGCGGTGCGGCCATCGGCGGCAGCGGCTGGAAGAACGGGAAGAGCTGCACCGGCGCAGCCTTGACCGGACCGGCAAATGCGATAGCGGAGATCGCGACGGCGCTGAGCGCAACCGCGCGCGAATACGTCTTGAACGTGTCCAGATTGATCATTGATCGCCCCTGTTTGATCGGTGTTTCTTGACCACCGCGGCACCGTTTCGGTGCTCCGTTGCCCAATTCACTAACGGCAAAACGTTTCGGGAGCTTTGCGCGGAAAACCGAAAACGGTTTCATGGCGGAAAGGATTTGTTTCATGACGGTTTCGTGGCGGCGCGGACCCGTTAACCAACAAAACAGCGGGCCGACACTTCTGTGACGTCACACGCCTGAAATATCCGTGGTTGATGGTCCTAAGCCGAGAATCATCAAACTCTCGGGATTTCCCCATGCGGGTATTAATCGCGACTGACGCCTGGCATCCGCAGGTCAACGGTGTGGTCCGGACGCTGACCTCGCTGGCGAACGCGGCCAAGGCGCTCGACGTCGAGATCGACTTCCTCACGCCGGACGGCTTTCGGTCCTGGCCGCTACCGACCTATCCGGGCCTGCGCATCGCGCTGCCGAGCGGTAAGGAGATCGCGCGGCGGATCGAGAAGGCGGCGCCGGAAGCGTTGCACATCGCGACCGAGGGCCCGATCGGCTGGGCCGCGCGCGCCTATTGCCGCCGTAACCGCCTTGCCTTCACAACCTCCTACACGACGCGCTTTCCCGAATACGTCTCGGTGCGGACCGGCATCCCTGACGCCGTCGGCTATGCCGTGCTGCGCCACTTCCACGATGCCTCCGCGATGACCATGGTGGCGACGCCTTCGCTGCGGCAGGAGCTCTCCGAGCGCGGCTTCAAGCGGCTCGGCTTTTGGACGCGCGGCGTCAACACCGAGCTGTTCCATCCCGACGCTCCGGCCAAGCTCGACCTGCCGGGTCCGATCTTCATGACCATGGGCCGCGTCGCCGTGGAGAAGAATCTCGAAGCGTTCCTCTCGCTCGATTTGCCCGGCACCAAGGTCGTCGTCGGCGACGGCCCGCAGAAGGCGGCGCTCGAAAAGAAATATCCGGATGCCGTCTTCCTCGGCGAGAAGAAGGGCGCGGATCTGACCGCGCATCTCGCCGCCGCCGATGTCTTCGTCTTCCCGAGCCTGACCGACACGTTCGGTGTGGTGCAACTCGAGGCGCTCGCCTGCGGCACGCCGGTGGCGGCGTTTCCGGTGACGGGCCCCAAGGACGTCATCGCCGATCATCCGATCGGCGCGATCGACCATGATCTGCGTACCGCGTGCCTCCGCGCGCTCACCATGTCGCGCGAGACCTGCCGTAACTTCGCGCTGGAGCGCTCCTGGGAAAACAGCGCGCGTCAGTTCGTCGGAAATCTCACCTCACTTCAGCCCAGCCGCATCCTGCGCGCCTCGCCGGTCATGGCGCGGCGGCCGGTGCGCGGCTGATCTGCAACGTTTGACCCACAGCGAGAACCTCATCGATGGCTAAGATCATGAACCTTGACGGCACCCAGCAGCTCGACCTCACCCGTGGCACGGTTGAGCAGGCCTATGACCGCTGGGCACCCGTCTACGATCTCGTGTTCGGCGGCGTGTTCGCCAAGGGCCGGCAGGCCGCGATCGCGGCCACCAACAAGATCGGGGGCCGTGTGCTCGAGGTCGGCGTCGGCACCGGCATCTCGCTGCCGCTCTACGCGCCGCATCTGCGCATCTTCGGCACCGACATTTCGGAAGCGATGCTCGACAAGGCGCGCCAGCGGGTCAGCGAGGGCAAGCTGAAGAACGTCGAGGGCCTCGCGGTGATGGACGCCGAGAAGCTCGAATTCCCCGACAATTCCTTCGACGTCGTGATGGCGCAGTATGTCGTCACCGCCGTACCGAACCCGGAGAAGGCGCTCGACGAATTCGCCCGCGTGCTGCGTCCCGGTGGCGAGCTGATCATCCTGACCCGCGTCAGCGCCGACACCGGCATGCGCCGTTTCATCGAGCAGAGGCTCCAGCCGGTGGTGCGCCCGCTCGGCTTCCGTACCGCCGAGTTCGCCTGGTCGCGTTATACGAAGTGGTTGGCCGGCGCGAATGGCATCGAGCTCGCCGAGCGCCGCCTGATTCCGCCGCTCGGCCATTTCTCGCTGGTGCGCTTCCGCAAGGTCGACGTCGCCAAGGCAGCCTGACAGTCACTCCTCGTGGTGAGGAGGCGCGTAAGCGCCGTCTCGAACCATGAAGGCCCGTGCTGATGCAGCTCGGCCTTCATCCTTCGAGACGCGCGTTCCGCGCTCCTCAGGATGAGGGGAGAGAGTAACACGTGCGTCATCGCGCCGCTGCACATCGTCACATGACAAAATGATGATGTCACACGGCCTACATCGAATCCCTGTAAATCCTGAACCCGAAAGCATTTTGGGGGAGAGCATGATCAAGAATTATCTCGAGCAGCTGCGGATCCAGCGCTGGGACGACCATCGCTACTATCACCACAGCCGCATCAATCAGAGCCTGCACTTCGTCAGCGCGCTGAGCTTTCTCTTCGCCTATGTCTGGCTGTTCGTCGATCCCATGATCTCGGCGCTGGTCGGCTGGCTGGTCTCGATGACCTCGCGCCAGGCCGGTCACTTCTTCTTCGAGCCGCACGATTACGACCACATCAACCAGGCGACGCACGAGTACAAGGAAGACATCAAGGTCGGCTACAACCTTCAGCGCAAGGTGGTGCTGATGGCGATCTGGGCGCTGTCGCCGCTGGTGCTGGTTGTCGATCCGACGCTGTTCGGCCTGTTCACGCCCTGGGCGAGCGCGACCGATTTCATGCGGCAGGTCGCCAAGATCTGGCTGGTGATCGGCGGCGGCGGTCTTCTGTTCCGCACGGTGCACCTGTTCTTCATCCGCGACGTCGAGACTGGCCTGGTCTGGATGACCAAGATCCTGACCGATCCCTTCCACGACCTGATGCTCTATCGTAGCGCGCCGCTCGCCCTGATGCGCGGCGAGCTGATGGACCCCGGCCTGCACCTCAACCCCGAGCACACGCTGGGCTTGATCTCCGAGCCCACGCTCGAAGAGCAGCACGCCTGAGCGCGCTGTTCTCACACAACACTCCGATGTCTGATGGTTACGTCATGCCCGGCCTCGTGCCGGGCATCCACGTCTTGGGGATACCTTTAAAGTGACTCAGCGGAGCCCAGCGCTCTCTTCACCTCGCCCCGTTTGCGGGGAGAGGTCGGATTTGCGCGTAGCGCAAAGCCGGGTGAGGGGGGCTCTCCGCGGGGGGACTGCTAGTGGATCGTTGATCAACTCTCACCGCAAGCGCGGAGAGTCCCCCTCACCCCGACCCTCTCAGCGCGAGCGTAGCTCGTCGCGGCCCCGCATCCGCCTTCGCCAAGGCTTCGGCGGACAAGGGCGGGGCGAGGGAGAAGGGCAGGCGGTGTTCGTGGCGAAGGGTGGAAGAGCCTCAGCGCCCGAAACGCTTGGCCAGCATCTCTTTCAAAATCTGCCGTTTGATATTCTTGTTGGTGAGCACGCCGTCGTGCCACCAGAAGCCGTCGGCTTTCATCTTCTCGGCCGCCCGGACGAAACGCTCGGCGACCTCGGTGAAATCGGCGTCGGTGTAGTTCAGGCTGAAGATCAGCCGTCCGGTGCCGACCCAACTCAGCGACAGGCCTTCGGCGCGCAGGTAATATTGCAGCATCCAGTTGTAGCGGGACGGGGTGGTGTATTTCACCGTCCAGATCGACGAGAAGTTCGCAAACTGCACCGGCAGCTTCGCGTCCGTCATCATCTGGTTGAGCTTCTGGACGCGGCCGTTCCAGGTAGCGTCCAGCCCATCATAGATGGCACGGAAGTTCGGGCTGGCGAGCCGGCTCAAGAACTCGTCCATCGCCGTCATGACGTAGGGATGCGAGTTGAAGGTGCCGCGGGCGAAGCAGATATCGGCGGGGCGATCGTCGCGGAAGCGACGCATCAATTCCTTCTTGCCGCAGACCACGCCGACCGGCAGGCCGCCGGCGAGGCTCTTGCCGTAGGTCACCATGTCGGCCTTGACGCCAAAGTACTCCTGGGCGCCTCCGGCGGCGAGACGGAAGCCGACGAAGACCTCGTCGAAGATCAGTGCGATGCCGCGCTCGGTGCAGACTTCGCGCAGCTTCTTCAGCCACTCGGTATACGCCGCGCGGTCAAAGTTGCCGCCGCGGGAGGAATCGACCAGCGAGGAATCGCCGGGCGCGTTGCCGTTCGGATGCAGGCCCTGCAACGGATTGACCAGCACGCAGGCGATGTCCTTGCGCGTGCGCAGCACGTGCAATGTCTTCTCGGACATCTCGGCGAGGGTGTAGGTCTCGTGCGCGGGAATCGGATTGCCGACGCCGGGCTGCACGTCGCCCCACCAGCCGTGATAGGCGCCGGCGAAACGAACGAGATGCGTCCGCTTGGTGTGGTAGCGCGCAAGCCGCACCGCCTGCATGACGGCCTCGGTGCCGGACATGTGGAACGAGACTTCGTCGAGGCCCGAGATCTGGCAGAGCCGCTGCACATTCTCGAGGATGACGGGATGGTAGGGGCCGAGCACGGGGCCGAGTGCATGCGCGCGCTTCTCCGAGCCCTCGATGCACTCCTTGTAGAAGTCGTTGCCGAAGATGTTGACGCCGTAGGATCCGGTGAGGTCGTAGGAGGTGTTGCCGTCGACATCCGTGACGGTGACGCCGCTGGACGATTCCATGAAGGTCGAGGTGCCCAGATGCTCGCGGACGAGGCGCGAGAACTGGAACGGCACGCGGTAGGTTTCGGTGAAGTGCAGGTCGGAGATCTTTTCCGCCGCTTCCTTCGTCATCGCGCGCCCCTTGGGGTAGCGCTCGGCGTAAAGGCTGGCGAGGCGGAAGAAGGCGTCCTTGCGCTGCTTCACCACGTTATCAGGCGCGCCGTCGCAGCCGAAATACTGATCGCCCTCGAACTCGTAGAACGGGAGCAGCTTGGCCACCCGGCGCGACATCTTGGAGTGCCCGGCGAGCGACCGGTGCTTGGCGCGGGACAGTTCGACCCGCGCCTTGATCTTCGGGAAGGCGGCGGCAGCGGACGCTGCGGCGGCCACGGAAAATGAGAGAATCGGGAGTGTCGTTTCCATGACAACAAGCGCTAATACTGCGAGCTGACAGATTCATGACAGTCAAAGCCCTGATCGCCTCTTTCACCCAGCAGGAAGACCTCAACTTCCTGTTGACCAACCGTATCCCCCGCGCGGCCCTGACCCGCTTCATGGGCCGGTTCTCCAAGATCGAGAACCCGCTCGTCAGGGACTTCTCGATCGCGCTGTGGAAGCTGTT
Organism: Bradyrhizobium sp. 61; assembly: GCF_023073075.1. Taxonomy (NCBI): domain Bacteria; kingdom Pseudomonadati; phylum Pseudomonadota; class Alphaproteobacteria; order Hyphomicrobiales; family Nitrobacteraceae; genus Bradyrhizobium; species Bradyrhizobium sp. 61. The sequence goes on from NZ_JADPIU010000052.1 coordinate 744,404, forward strand.
TTCCGACCTCGATCTGTCGGAGGCACGCAAGACCCACTTCAAGAGCCTGCACGATTGTTTCACCCGGGAGCTCAAGCCGGGGCTGCGGCCCTTCGATCCCGACCCTTCCATTGTCGCCAGCCCCTCGGACGGCATCGTCGGCGCCCATGGCCGGATCGCCGACACCGAGCTGTTCCAGGTCAAGGGTGCGCCCTATTCGCTGCTCGACCTGCTCGGTGATTCCGCGCTCGTGGATCAACACCGCAACGGAAGCTTCGTCACGCTGCGGTTGACCTCGAGCATGTATCATCGCTTCCATGCACCTTTTGACGCGCACATCGAACGCGTCACGCTGATCCATGGCGACGTCTGGAACGTCAACCCGATCGCGCTGAAGCGGGTCGAGCGCCTGTTCTGCAAGAACGAGCGCGCGGTGATCCGCACGCATCTCAGCTCAGGCGAAGCCGTAACGCTCGTGCCAGTTGCGGCCATTCTGGTCGCAAGCATCCGTCTGCACTTCCTCGACATGGTGCTGAACGCGCAGACCCGCGGGCCGGTCAATTTCCCCTGCGACGTCAACGTGACCAAGGGCGAGGAGCTCGGCTGGTTCGAGCACGGCTCCACCATCATCATCCTGGCGCCCGGCGATTTCAACTTCTGCGACGGCATCGGCGAGGGCACCCGCATTCGCGCAGGTCAAGCGCTGTTGAAGAAGAACTAGCCTTCAATCCGCCGCGTCGGCAGCCTATATCGTCGGCGGGCCGATTGGATCGACACGGAATCTTGTGATGGTGCGGGCGCCGGTGATGGCGGCGGGTGGTATTGTGCTGCGGCGTGGCGCGCCGCCGCTGGTTGCGGTAGTGCGCCAGCGCAAGCGCAACGAATGGGTTTTGCCCAAGGGCAAGCTCGACGACGGCGAAACGCCGAAGGAAGCCGCGCACCGCGAAGTGCTGGAAGAGACCGGCCACAATGTGGCCATCCACGAATTCCTCGGCACGCTCGTCTACCAGTCGGGAGGGCGCTCCAAGGTCGTGCATTTCTGGCGCATGGAGGCCGAGGGCGGTCCGGTTCGCAAGCTGATGAACGACATCAAGGCGGTGGACTGGCTGACACTGGAGGATGCGCTCGCGCGCCTGTCGCGCGAATATGAGCGCGCGTTCCTGGTACAGGTCGGTCCGATCGCGCTCGCGGCGGCCGGGCTTGAGCCTACGCCGGTGCCCGAGCCGGCGCCAGCAACCGACGACATCGATGTAGCTTTGCAACCCCTGACGCCCGCTGAAGCCGCCTCAGTCGACGAACTGCGTCATGGCCTGTTGCAGAAGGTGAAGGCCTGGCTGCGCGGCGAAGCGTGAGTTGTCTTCACGCTGCTCTGCTCGCGAGCTTGGAAACATCCGCGACCTAGCAAGTTTGTGGGAGCCTTAGTTCCCTCCAAGTCGTCATTGCGAGCGCAGCGAAGCAATCCAGAGTCTCTCCGCGGAAAGATTCTGGATTGCTTCGCTTCGCTCGCAATGACGGAGGAGAGGGCCGCGCACTCGACGTCGACCCTCATGGTGAGGAGCGCGCATCGCGCGCGTCTCGAACCATGCGGCCCGACTGTGGCCTCGCCCTTCGAGATGCTTGCTTCGCAAGCTCCTCAGGTAAGGAGAGGCACCGTTCACCGCCGCTCTTTCTTCTCCTTCGGAGCGGGCGCCGGTCTGCGCGGTGCTGCGGGACGTTGCGCGGCGGGGAGGCGCTGCTGGAATCCGCCCTGGCGCTGGATGCCGTCTGGCTGCTGAGCCGCGGGCGGCTGACCCGGCTGCAATCCGGTGCGCGGCGTTTGCGGCTGCGGCGCCGTGCCCGGCTGCGACGGCACGACTCCGCCGGGCTGCGCCGGAGTCTGTCCGTTTCGCTGTGGCTGCGTCTGCCGCGCGCCGCCGGGCTGCGTGCCTTGTCCAGTACGCGGCGCACCTGCCGGCTGTCCCGCACCTTGCTGCTGACCTGGTTGCTGCTGGCCCTGTCGTTGCTGGCCTCGCTGCTGCTGACCCTGGCCCGCGCGCGGCGTGCCCGGCTGCACGGCGCCGCCCTGCCGCTGCGGCGGCTGCGCGCCCTGGCGGCCCGGCGTGCCCGGCTGCTGCTGGCCCGGACGGTTGTTCTGGCCGGGCTGGCCGTTCGGGCGCTGCGGCTGCTGGCCGGGCGCTGTCGTCGGCCGCAATTGCTGCTGCTGCGGTGGCTGGGTCGGCCGCGGAATGCGGCTGATCGCGGCCGGATTGGCGCGACGGAAGTCGCGCTGCTCGGTGACGATCTGCCGGCCGGTGGTCTGCGCCAGATGCACCTGGCTGACGAAACCGCGGTCGCGCGCGATCTGCTGCGGAGCGATCGTGATCGGCACGGCGGCAAAGCGCATGCCGCCTGTGCTTCCGGCGCCCGGGCGGATCGCAAAACCGCTTGCGGCCTGCGTCAGCGCGCCGAGTCGCGTGCCGCTGGTGCGGTCGTTGACCTCGATGTGGCCGACCCGGCCGTCGGCGTCGGGATAGAGCTTGATGTTGACGTTATTCGCAGCACTGGCCGCCGCGCCTTCGGGAACGTCGACGACGCCGGTGGTGCCGCGGATGCCGAGCGTTGCGGTCGGCGTTGCGATCTTCATGTCGCCGGTCTTCGCCACAGCTGCCGCAACGAAGGCAACGGTGCCCTTGCCGATGTCGAAGATCGCCGAATTTTGCTTGCCGCCGTCCTCATAGACGTAATTGTCGATGGTGATCTTCGCGCTGGCGGAGAGGTTGAACGTGGTGGCGTCGTTGAAGGTGATGCCGAGCGAGGAGTTCGACGAGGTCTGCACGACGTCGTTGAGATAGATGTCGTCGCGCACGCGCAGCGGATACGAGTTCCTGTCGCGGACCACGGTCGCGATCCCCGTCACGGTCGCGACGTTGCCGATGGGCTCGACGGCGGCGGGTTGCGCGTCCGTGGCGGGCGCAGGTGAAGCCGACGGCGTCGGGGAGGGGGCGGGATTTGGCTGCGCTTGGGGCTGGGCCTGCGCAAGCTCGATCGCATCGGATGCGAGCGCCACGCTCGCGCCGGCCAGCGGCAACGCCAGCAACGGAAGCGCGAAGACGAAGCGGCGCCAAGCCACCATTGATGTCACGAGGAAGTCCCGGTGAGAGCGCGAGGCGAGATCGGCCGATATCAACCGGGGTTAGCTGAATGGCGGATGAACATGTGTCGCATGGACGGGGCGAACGTTCAAACGACACTCTCTCCCCTCATGGTGAGGAGCGCGCCCTTGCGCGCGTCTCGAACCATAGAGGCCCAGCTGTCGATCCGGGCCTCGCCCTTCGAGACGCCTGCTGCGCAGGCTCCTCAGGGTGAGGGGATAGAGTTTGTTCGGTTGTGGCGCGGTGTCTCTCAGATCGTCATGGCCGGACTTGTTCCGGCCATCCACGCCTTGACGCGCGGTGCTGAGAACGTGGATGCCCGGGCCTTCGCCTCGCCGAAGCGGCTTCGGCCGCGTAGGCGGGACAAGCCCGGGCATGACGATCATTGTGCACCTGTCGAGGATGACATCGTTGATGTCAGCTGACGCGCTTCCAGGTCTGGCCGCCGCAGAACATGCCGCCGAAGGCACAGCCCTGCACGCGCATCGCATTCGGGCCCTTCATCGCGATCGTGGAGTCGTAGTTGCGGCCGGAGTCGGGATCGTGGATGCGGCCGCTCCACTTCGCGCCGTCGGGCTTCATGTTGATCAGGATGCGCTCGTTGGACTTCATGGCGTAACCGCAGAGATTGGCGCCGCACTGTTCGACGCGGACATTGCCCTTGTTCTCTTCGGTCGCCCAGACGCCGATCGGCGTGTTGGCGGCTTGCACGGGCGCGGCGGCAACCGGCGCCGGAGCGGGCGCAATCGCGACCGGTGCAGGCGCGGCAACGGGAGCCGCGGCGGGCGCGGTCTGCGCGGTGTTGTCGTAGGCGGCCGGAGCCGCGGCAACAATCGTGGCGGGAGCCGCGGGGACGGCGACAGCAGGCGCGGCCGGCGCGGTCGCCTGCACCGGCGCCTGTTGCACGGGCTGCTGCTGCACCGGAGCCGGCTGCGCGGTCGTCGTGGACGGAGCTGGCGTGGTGTCGTCGTCGTCCTTGGAGCCGCCGAGGCCCTTGAGGTTGATGTTGTTCAGCTTGATCGGCTTGTCCGACAGGCCTGGTGCCACGATCGTCACGCAATCGAGCGAGGCGCAGTTGCGCGGCGTCTCGATGCGGATGTGCTGGCCTTCGATCTGGAACGCAATCGAGTTGCCGGCATGCGCGGCGGCGGTCGAAGCGAGGAAGAGCGCGGTGGCGGCGATGGTGAGCTTGTTCATGGCAACCTCTGAAAATTGTGCCGGTCTGAACTGGTGTCGCTGGTGGATGAAGCGTGGTTCGACCCTAGGCCGAGCCTGTCCCGACTTCTGTGATGGACGTCACAACGGTCCGCGCCGGCTGGGTGAGGCAGCGCACATTCAGCGGCGGGTCATCCCGCGTAACCTCGTGGCGACACAGAGGGAGGCGCCGATGAAGCGGCTTGCGACATCGCTTGGCACATTGATCGCTTTGGTGGCGATAGCGTCTTCGGCCCAGGCCGGTTCCTACACCTTCTCGATCGGCGGCCACCGGTTTCATGTCGAGGCGCCGCGGCATTGCCGGTCTGCTTCCTGCGTGTCGGTTTCATCCAATCGCAGCCTCCGGCGGACGAACGATGTCGACACGACACCTGCTCCGCCGCCCGCGGTCGCGCCGCAGCAACCGGCTTGTCCGGTAGCTCCGGTCAGGCCGGCGCCAGCGGCCGTCGTCGTGGCACCGCCCGCGCCGCCCGCCCCCGTCATGGCCGCGGCCACATCGCAGCCTGTAGTCCTGCCGTCGCCGCCAAGACTCGAGGCGCCGAGCCTCAATCCGCCGCGAGTTGAGATGCCGCGCATGGATCCGCCGAAGACCGTCCTGCTCGATCCGCCGCGCGTGGAGGCGATGGCCGTCGCTCCGACGCCCGAGATCGACCAGACCTCCGCGATCGCACAACGCAGCGATGACGAGCCGGCTTATTCACCGCTCGGCGAATGGGAGAGCGCAGGCGCCAAGGGCACGGTTCGCATCGAACGCTGCGGCGCCGCGCTGTGCGGCTATGCGCTGACCGAAGCCTCGAGCCACGGCGAAAGCGTGCTCATCAACATGAAGCCGAAAACCCACGACGCCTGGACCGGCAGCATCTACAGCCGTTCCAGCGGCAGCACCTATTATGGGACGATGACGCTGACGGCCTCCGGCAGGCTTCGCGTCGAAGCCTGCGCGCTCGGCCGCTTCTGGTGCTCCGGCAACGACTGGACGCGCGTCGAGGAGCGGCAGCAGAAGGTGATCACGACATCACGGCAGTGGGGGGCAAGGTCGTAGCGTTTCTCTTACCCTCCCCTAGAGGGGGAGGGTGGCAGCTTGCCCCTGTCCAATTTGTAATCGTCCCGCACCGAACCTGCTTCTCGCTTGCACGCGACCGATGGCTGACGACGCATGCAAGGAGAGCGAACATGAAACGTCTCGGCCTCATCGCCGCGCTGCTGATCAGCAGCGCGATCCCGGCCCACGCCGACACCGACATCTGGAACAACATGCTGAAGCAGCAGCGCGGCGACGATGCGCTGCATGTCGACAGCGCGCTCTGCGACGCGCAACTCGGTGCGCCGCAGAACGGCACGGTGACCTCAGCGCAATACAAGCGCTGCATGCGCACGCGGGGCTGGCGCTTCAGTCATACGGTTCGCGAGAAGGACGACGGCTATCCCGATCCTGACAATCCCGGTCTCGTCTGCCACGACTTCAAGATCGGCGGCGTCACGGGATCGTCCTGCTCGAATTTCTGAGCACGGCAATAGGCCCGACGGCCGGATGATCCGGCGCCGCCGGGCAAGCCCGTGATGCGGTCGGTGATGTCTCTAGATCATGCCGAGCACGATGGCGCCGACAAAGGCCATGGCGAGGCACGCGGTGATAACGCTCAGTCTCCCGGCGAACGTCATAAAATCGCTCCCGCTGTTGTCCCCCGTGCGAGCGCATCATGGTTAACAGAGAGTCTCTCTCCGAAAAAGTCAGCCTTGCTTCCGCTGCTGTCGGGCGGCGCACGCGCGTGCGCGCCGGTATGGTTAAAGAACACTGAAATCAACACGTTGAAGAGTCTTTAAGTAAATTCACCGAACGTGCGTGCATGACGCGCGGAGTTCGTTTGTATCTCGTCGGCTCCATCGTCCTTGTTTCGCTTGCGGGTTGCGGACGCGGTTTTTTCCAGGCCGAACGCGAACCGTGGCGGGCCGAGGCCGAAGCCGCATGCCTGAAATCGGGCGCGGTGAAAGAGGGGCCGGATCTCGTCCGCATCGACCCGATCTCGGGCCCCGGCATGTGCGGCGCCGAGTTCCCGTTGAAAGTCGCCGCCATCGGTGAAGCCTCGGGCAGCTATGGCTTTGCCGACGAGGAACTGCGCCCGCCGGGGAGTGTCGGCGGCCAGCCGCGATGGCCGGTGACGCAGCCGCGATCGAACGCTCCGCGGAGCCAGAACTATCCGGCATCCTCCTATCCGCAGCGGTCGAACTATCCCGAGAGCGCGGTGCGCCAGCCCTCCGGCTATGGCAATTCGCCCGGCCCGATGTCGCTGAACGCGCCCGGCGTGGCACAGCAAGAGGACGAGATCGACCTGCCGCCCGAGGGCACCGATGCCGCGGGCGCCGCACGCTACATGAATGCGCCGAGCTATCCGGCGCGGCCGGCGCCGTACTCGCAGGCGCCCGCGCAGCAACCTTTGCCGCGTCTTGGTCCGGCGCAGGGCAATCCCGTCATCGCCGTCGGCCCCGTCGCGATCAAGCCGACCGCGACGCTCGCCTGCCCGATCGTGTCCGAGCTGGATCGCTGGCTCGCCGACACCGTGCAGCCATCGGCGATGCGCTGGTTCGGCGCCCGCGTCGTCGAGATCAAGCAGATCTCCGCCTATTCCTGCCGCGGCATGAACGGTAACTCGCACGCCCACATTTCCGAGCACGCCTTCGGCAACGCGCTCGACATCGCCGCCTTCGTGCTCGCCGACGGCCGCCGCGTCACCGTGAAGGATGGCTGGCGCGGCATGCCGGAAGAGCAGGGGTTCCTGCGCGACGTGCAGTCGGGCGCGTGCGCGCATTTCACCACGGTGCTCGCGCCGGGCTCGAACGTCTATCACTACGATCATATCCATGTGGATCTGATGCGCCGCGCCAGCCGCCGCCTGATCTGCCAGCCCGCCGCCGTCTCCGGCGACGAGGTCGCCGGCCGCGCCCAGCAGCGCAACCCTTACGCCGGTCGGCGTGATCCCTATGTCACGGGCTCGCTCGGAACGCGCAAGAGCGCGACGCGCAAGCAGGAAGAGGACGAGTACGCCGACGAGTAAGATGCCCGCCGATATCGTCCGCTATCTCACCCATCCGCAGGTGCAAATCGATCCCGCCGTGCCGGTGCCGCAATGGGGCCTCAGCCCGGTCGGTCGAACGCGCACCGAAGCGCTGGCGAATGCGGGCTGGCTCGCGAACACCACGCAGATCGTCTCGAGCGCCGAGCGCAAGGCGATCGAGACCGCGGAGATCATCGCGGGCCGCCTCGCAATCATGATCGAGATCCGCGAGGCCATGCATGAGAACGACCGTTCGGCGACCGGCTTCCTGAAGCCGGCCGAGTTCGAGGAGGTCGCCGACCGGTTTTTCGCGCAGCCATATCTCAGCGTCCGCGGTTGGGAGCGTGCCGTCGATGCGCAGGCACGCATCGTGCGCGAGACCGAGGCGGTGCTGGCCCGCAATCGCCCGGGCGATGTTCTCTTCGTCGGCCACGGTGCCGTCGGCACGCTGCTGTTCTGCCACTACGCCGGTCATGCCATCGATCGCGTTCACGATCAGGCGGCCGGCGGCGGCAACTGCTTCGCATTCACCCGGGACGGGCGCCGCGTCCTGCATGGGTGGCGCAAGATGGAAGAGATCGGGACCTAGCTCCAGGGTGCCTGACAATCACTGCGAGGCCGGCTTCGACGGTGCGGGGACCATCCCCATGCACCGCTGCACCTCGCCCGGAACGTTGTAGGTCCGCATGATATGGCGGCTGTCGCGCAAGCCGGTCGCCTCACGTTGCACCACGAGCATCCAGAGCGCCTGGCCGGCTTCCATCACCAGCTTGCGCCGCGCCGCTTGCATTGAGGCCGGCACTTCCGAGCGCGCGTGAGCGGCGTCGAATTCGCGCAGGCGCGCAAGACTCTGTTCGAGTGCACTGCCCATCCGTCCAAGCGCTGAGGCCTGTTCCTGGACGATCTCGTAATGGAGGATATCGACGGGCGGGCGAAGATCACGGGACATGGTGCTTAATATAATGCCGCGGCAGCGGCCAGCGCAACGCGTGGCCCGCCACTGCTACTTCGCGCGGTATGCCGCCAGAAACATCCGCGTCGCGCTGTCGACGACCTCGGTCATGCGCTCTTCCGACGGCGCGGGCGCGGCCTGGAAGACGAACGGCAGGAAGAGCGAGGCCTTGCACAGCTCCATGAACTGCGACGCCGCCAGATCGCAATCGTCGATCTTGAGGTCGCCGGAGGCGACATGGATTTTGAGATATTCGGAGAGCCGGTTGATGGTCTTGTCCAGCACGCGCAGATAATAGCGGCGGCCGACGTCGGGCATGCGCTCGGCGATCGCCATCACGGTGCGGATCGCCGAACCGCCGCCGGGCCGGCACAGCAGATGGATATAGGCCCGGCCAAAATCCTTCAGCGTGGTCTCGGCATCGCGCGCGGGATCGAAATTGAAAACGACCTGGCCGTGCTGGAGCGCTTCCTCCTCGAGAATGGATTCGAACAGCGCGCATTTGTCGGCGAAGTAGACGTAGAGCGTGCCCTTGGAGACCTGCGCCGCGCGCGCGATCTCGCCCATGCTGGCACCGTCGAAACCGAGATCCATGAACACCTTCCGGGCCCCGTCCAGGATCTGGCGGCGCTTGGAGCTGTCCTCCTCTTGGACGACGTGGAGATGTTCGCGGCCGGCTACAACCATTGGTTCAGCGTCTCGGAAGGTTTCTGGATCGGGCCCGACCCATGAAACCCAAATAAAGGATTCGGGCCAGTAGGGTCCCGCCCGGGAATATTATCTATGTTGACCGAACCGTTCGGTCAATGATATTTGGGATGGGCGAGAGGGAACCGGCCGCAGGACGGCCGTCCCTGGTCGCCGCTTTTTTGTTGGGGAGGCCTTTATGGCCGTATCGAGAGACCAGGCTGCGCGTGTCCTTCGCCAGGAAGCGGTGGAGACGACGCCGGGGCAGGCCGGCAGTGAAGCTGCGACCGAGAAATCCGTCGCCCTTGCCGAGCAGTTGCGCTCTCATGTGGCCGAGGAAACCAAGCGCCGCACCAATGAGGCGCCGGAGACGCCCGTGACCGACAAGCCGGCTGCACCCGCTGCCGCCGACGCGCCGAAGCCCGGCAAGCGCAAATTCGTCCTGATGGGTGTTGGCCTCGTGCTGGCGCTCGCGGCCGCGAGCTACGCCGGCTACTACACGCTGGTTGGCCGCTTCTACGTCGCCACCGACGACGCCTATGTCCGCGCCAACAACACCATGCTGGGCGCGCGCGTTGCCGGCCACATCTCTTCGATCCTCGCCGGCGACAATACGACCGTGCGCGCCGGCGACGTCGTCTTCCGCATCGATGACGGCGACTACAAGATCGCAGTCGATGCCGCCGCGACCAGGATCGCGACCCAGCAGGCCACCATCGATCGCATCGGCCGCCAGATTGCAGCGCTCGAGAGCCAGGTTGCACAGGCCAAGGCACAGCTCGTCTCGGCCGAGGCGGGCCTCAAGCGCGCCGATCTCGATTATGAGCGCCAGCAGGCGCTGAGCAGCAAGGGCTTTGCTTCGCGCGCCACGTTCGAAAGCTCGGAAGCCGGACGCGACCAGGGCGCCGCCGCGGTCAAGGCCGCGCAGGCCGCCTACGACGTCGCGGTCAGCAATGTCCACGTCACCAAGGCGCAGCAGGCCGAAGCGCAGGCGCAGCTCGCCGAGCTCAAGACCTCGCTCGCCAAGGCCGAGCGCGATCTCTCCTTCACCGCGGTGCGCGCGCCGGTCGACGGCACGTTCTCGAACCGCCTGGTCAGCGCCGGCGACTTCGTCGCGGTCGGCCAGCGCCTCGGCAACATCGTGCCGCTCGACGACGTCTATATCGATGCCAATTTCAAGGAAACGCAGCTCAAGCGCATCCGTCCCGGCCAGCCGGTGACAATCAAGGTCGATGCCTACGGCATGCGCAAGTTCTCCGGAATCGTCGACAGCATCGCAGCGGGCGCGGGCTCGGTGTTCACGCTGCTGCCACCTGACAACGCCACCGGCAACTTCACCAAGATCGTGCAGCGCGTGCCGGTCCGCATCCGCGTGCCGAAGTCGGTGGCGAAGCAGAACCTGCTCCGCGCCGGCATGTCGGTGTATGCGACCGTCGATACCAACAAGGGCGCGGCCGACGCCGACAGCGAGATCGATCTCGACGATCCCACCGCGATCCACCCGCAGTAGCCACAAATCGAGCGCTGCGAGGTCAGACCATGGCCAACGCCACCACCGCTTCACCCGCCATGATGGCGGACCCCGCTTCGGAGCGCATCGCGCCGAAGCGGCTGTTCGCCTTCATCATCATGGTGTTCGGGATGTTCATGTCGATCCTGGACATCCAGATCGTCTCGGCGTCCCTCAGTGAAATCCAGGCAGGCCTGTCGGCAAGCTCCAGCGAGGTCGCCTGGGTCCAGACCGCCTATCTGATCGCCGAGGTGATCGCGATCCCGCTGTCGGGCTTTTTGTCGCGCGCTTTCGGCACGCGGCTGCTGTTCGCGATCTCGGCCGCGGGCTTCACGGCCTCGAGCCTGCTCTGCGGCTTCGCCACCACGATCGAGGAGATGATCCTCTGGCGTGCCCTTCAGGGCTTTTTGGGCGCCGGCATGATCCCGACCGTGTTCGCCTCGGCCTACACCGTGTTCCCGCGCTCCAAATTCCACATCGTCGGTCCCATCATCGGGCTTGTTGCGACCCTGGCTCCCACGATCGGCCCGACGGTCGGCGGCTACATCACCGATCTGATGTCGTGGAACTGGCTGTTCTTCATCAACGTCGTGCCCGGCATCGGCATCACCCTGGGCGTGCTGGCGCTGGTCGATTTCGACGAGCCGCATTTCGAGCTGCTCGACCGCTTCGACTGGTGGGGCCTGCTCTTCATGGCCGGCTTCCTCGGCACGCTGGAATATGTGCTGGAGGAAGGTCCGCAACATGAGTGGATGCAGGACACGTCCGTCGCGATCTGCGCCTGGATCTGCGCGATCTCGGCGATCGCCTTCTTCTGGCGCGTCTTCACCGCGGCCGAACCGATCGTCAATTTGCGCACCTTCTCCAACCGCAATTTCGCGATCGGCTGCGTCCTGCAGTTCTGCATCGGCATCGGCCTCTACGGCCTGACCTACATCTATCCGCGCTATCTCGCCGAGGTGCGCGGCTACAGCGCCCTGATGATCGGCGAGACCATGTTCGTCTCCGGCATCACCATGTTCCTGGTCGCGCCGCTGGTCGGCCGTCTCATGGTGAAGGTCGACATGCGCTACATGATCGCGTTCGGCCTCGTCGTGTTCGCGATCGGCTCCTACCAGATGACCTGGATCACGCGCGACTACGATTTCTACGAGCTGCTGGTGCCGCAGATCCTGCGCGGCATCGGCATGATGTTCGCGATGGTGCCGACCAACAACATCGCGCTCGGAACGCTGGCACCCGACAGGGTGAAGAACGCCTCCGGCCTGTTCAACCTGATGCGCAATCTCGGCGGCGCGGTCGGCCTTGCCGTCATCAACACCGTGCTCAACAATCGCACCGACCTCCACATCACCCGCCTTCAGGAGCGGGTGACCTGGGGCAATGCGACCGCGACCGAAACCCTGACCATGTTCATGCAGAAATTCCAGGGGCTCGGCGATTCCACGCTGATGGCGATGAAGCAGCTCAGCCAGATCGTGCACCGCCAGGCCGTGGTGATGAGCTTTGGCGACGCCTTCTTCGCGCTGACGCTGTTTTATCTCGGCCTCAGCCTGCTGGTCACGCTGCTGAGCAAACCGGCCTCGATGACCGGTGGCGGCGACGCGCATTAGGCAAGCGGCTTACGAGGTGTCATCGCCCGCGAAGGCGGGCGATCCAGTACTCCGCGGCGGAAGTTGTGTGAGCTAACTATCGCCGCGGAGTACTGGATGCCCCGGTCAAGCCGGGGCATGACAGCGGAGATTGAGGCGGCGGCGATGCCGGACCAAGGCGCCACGCACCAAATTGCAACACCCGTCCGTGAATTCGCGGAAGCCCCGTTGCAAATCAGCCGTGACACATCTATAAAGCGCATCTCATTCAATCGAGCCAGGGAGAGATTTGCATGATTTCGTCGCACTCGCAGATCGTACGCCCGCGTTCGATGTTCTGGTTCGGTATGTCGGCGGCCTGTTAGAGGCCCCTTCCGCCAGATTCGATCGGGTCACGAGTCCCGATCTCTCTACTTCCCAAGTCAAAATCAGCTGTGAGTGATGCCGGTCAGGCCTCCGTGGCGGACTTGCGTCCGTCGATGGAGCCGGCCTGCACAGAAAGCGGCCGGATAATGTCATGACCTCTCTGTCAAAAAGGCCCGCGGCCATACGCGTGGTGCTGCCCTTCGTATTCCGGCACTGGCTGAAGCAGCCCGGACGCGGCCTGATCGTGGCCGGCGGCCTGCTGGGCGCAACCATCGCGGACCTGTTCATGCCGGTATTCTCCGGACATCTGGTCGATGCGCTGACGCGCGGCTCGTCCGATCCCGACGCGCGCCGCGCGGCGCTGGTTGCGTTCGGCGCCATCGTGGCGCTCGGTGCGGCGTCCGTGGTGCTGAGGTTGATCGGTCTCCAGGCAATCGTCCCGTTCACGCTCAAGATCATGTCGGATGTCGCCCAGGAGGCTTTCACGCGCGTGCAGCGCTTCTCGACCGACTGGCACGCCAACTCCTTTGCCGGCTCCACGGTGCGCAAGGTCACCCGCGGCATGTGGGCGCTCGACCTGCTCAACGACACCATCCTGATGGCGTTGGCGCCGTCTCTGCTGGTGTTGATCGGCTCCATGGTCCTGATCGGCCTGCACTGGACGTCGCTCGGCGCGGTGATCGCGGTGGGCGCGCTTTTCTACGTCGCCATCACTGTGCTGTTCTCGACGCGCTACATCGCGCCGGCCGCGCGCGTCTCCAACGCCTGGGACACCAAGGTCGGCGGTACGCTGGCGGACGCGCTGACCTGCAACGCCGTGGTGAAATCCTTCGGCGCCGAAGCGCGCGAGGATACGCGGCTCGCCCGCGTCATCAACCGCTGGCGCGTGCGCGTGCGGCGGACCTGGTTTCGCTACAACTACACGGCCATGGCGCAGCTCTCGCTGCTGCTATGCCTGCGTGCGTCCGTGATCGGCGGCGCGGTGCTGCTGTGGATGTCCGGGCACGCCTCGCCCGGCGACGTCACCTATGTGCTGACGAGCTATTACGTCATCCACGCCTATCTGCGCGACGTCGGCATGCACATCAACAACCTCCAGCGCTCGGTCAACGACATGGACGAATTGGTGGCGATCCATGGCGAGCCGATCGGGATCGCCGATGCGGCCAGTGCGCGGCCGATCGCGATCGAGGCCGGCGAGATCGTGTTCGACGACGTCACGTTCCATTATGGCGGCCACCGCGCGCCACTGTATGACGGACTGTCGGTCACGATCCGCGCCGGCGAGCGCGTCGGCCTGGTCGGCCGCTCCGGCTCCGGCAAGACGACCTTCGTCAAGCTGGTGCAGCGGCTCTACGACGTCTCCGGTGGCCGCGTGCTGATCGACGGGCAGGACATCGCGCACGCTACGCAGCAATCGCTGCGCAGCCAGATCGCGATCGTGCAGCAGGAACCGATCCTGTTCCACCGCACGCTTGCGGAGAACATCGCCTATGGCCGGCCCGGTGCCAGCCTGGAGGCGATCGAGCACGCGGCGCGGCTGGCGAATGCGCACGACTTTATCCTGCGCCTGCCGAAGGGCTACGGCACGCTGGTTGGCGAGCGCGGCGTGAAGCTCTCGGGCGGCGAGCGGCAGCGCGTGGCGCTGGCGCGCGCCTTCCTGGCGGACGCGCCGGTGCTGATCCTGGACGAGGCGACCTCGAGCCTCGATTCGGAATCGGAGGCGCTGATCCAGCAGGCGATGGAGCGGCTGATGAAGGGCCGGACCTCGATCGTGATCGCGCACCGGCTGTCGACGGTGCGCAGCCTCGACCGGATCCTGGTGTTCGACCGCGGCGAGATCGTCGAGCAAGGCACCCATGCCATGCTCGCGGGCAAGCCAGGGGGCATCTATCGCGGTCTGTTCGAGCGCCAGGTGGTGGAGCTCGGGCGCATCGCGGCGGCGGAATGAGAGGCGCGCGGCAGCGGGACGCAAGTCCCGCGGTCACGCCGTTAAGGATGGAATGAGATGAAGGACCTGACGCGCGGCTCCATCGTGAGCCACATTCTGAGCATGGCGCCTCCGATCGTGGTCGGCATGATCACGATCATGATCTGTCAGCTCGTCGATCTGTATTTCGTCTCGGGTCTGGGCGAGGCGGCGATCGCCGGCGTCGCGGCGGCCGGCAATGCGGGCTTTCTGGTCAATGCACTGATGCAGGTGCTTGGCGTCGGCACGGTGGCGCTGATGGCGCACGCCGTGGGGCGGAAGGACCGCGGCGACGCCAATCTGGTCTTCAACCAGTCGGTCGTCCTGTCGGTGCTGTTCGGGATCCTGACATTGGTCGCGGGCTTCGCGCTGTCGCGCCCCTACATGCGCGCGGTTGCGGCCGACGAAGCTACGGTCGAAGCCGGTACCGTTTATCTGCTCTGGTTCATGCCGGCGCTGGCGCTGCAATTCGCCACGCAAGTGATGGCGTCCGCATTGCGGGCGACCGGCATCGTGCGGCCGAGCATGCTGGTGCAGGCGCTGGCCGTGGTGATCAACATCGCGCTGGCGCCGGTGCTGATCACGGGCTGGGGCACCGGACATGCGCTCGGTGTCGCCGGTGCCGGCCTTGCCAGCTCGATCGCCGTCTTCGTCGGCGTGCTGATGCTGCTCGGCTATTTCCTCAAGCTGGAGCGCTACGTCGCGTTTCACCCCGAGCAATGGCGGCCGCAGCTGCGGCAGTGGAAGAGAATCCTCAATGTCGGCCTGCCCGCCGGCGGGGAATTTGCGATGATCTTCATCATCATGGCCGTGGGCTATTACGTGCTGAGCATTTTTGGCCCGGCGGCGCAGGCGGGGTTTGGCATCGGGACGCGTCTCCTCGGGCTGATCCAGATGCCGGCGCTCGCCATTGCCCTCGCTGCAGGGCCCATCGCCGGCCAGAATTTCGGCGCCGGCAATGGCGCACGTGTGCGGGAGACCTTTGTCAAGGCGTCGCTTATCGCGACCGCCGTGATGATTGTCTTCATGATCCTCGCGCAGTTCGCGCCCGGTCTGTTGCTTGCCGGCTTCTCCAGGGATCAGGAGACGATGGCGGTCGCGTCGCTGTTTCTGCGCCTCGTCTCGCTCAACATGGTGGCGCAGGGGCTGATCTTTACCTGCTCCAGCATGTTTCAGGGGCTTGGCAACACCAAGCCGGTGTTGTGGACCTCGGCGGCGCGGGTCCTCACCTATTCCCTGCCGTCGATCTGGCTCTCGACGTGGCCGGGCTTCCGGATGGAGCATGTCTGGTATTTGTCGATCGCGACGACCACGCTACAGGCCGCCCTGAGCGTGTGGCTGTTGCTCCGGGAGTTCAGAAAACGCCTTGCGCTGCCGGCACAGGAGAAGGTCGCGAAGCCAGCAAATTCCGAGCCGGTTGTGCCTCCGATGCGCGAGCCCGCGTAGCAGATCGAACGGACGCGCGCTTGTCGCCCACCCACGGCTCCGGCTAGTTTGCCGCGCCGTGGGTGGGCCGCGAATCTACTGGGGACAGGAATGACCGAAGTGTTGAACGAGCAGGGACGAGCGTCCTGGCTCTCCGCGATCTGGGCGGCGCGCTACCGCACACCGGCCCGCTTCGTTGCGCTGGTCGCGTTGCTGCTGCCCTGGAGCACCACCGGCGTGACTTTTGCGCTCGTGCCGTGGCTGATCGCCTTTGCTTTCATCGACCTTCGCGAGCTCCCGCGCTCGCTGCTGCGCCCGATCTGCCTGCTGCCGATCGCGCTGTTCGTGCTGGCACTCGTCGGCACGCTCTGGTCGGTTGCGCCCTGGGCCGAGCGGCTGCACGCGCTCGGGCCGCCGGCAAAACTGCTGGTGATCCCGCTGCTGATCTACCAGTTCGAGCGCTGGCCCTACGGCAAATGGGTTTTTGCGGCGTTCCTGGTCTCCTGCACGCTGCTCATGCTGTACTCCTTCACTGTCGCGATCGATCCCAGGCTCTCGCTAAAGCTCTATCTGTCGCGCGGGCCCTACCAGGTCGAGAGCGGGATTGCCGTGCGCAACTATATCGACCAGAGCCAGGAATTCGCGCTCTGTGCGATCGCGCTGGTGTACCCGATCGTGACGCTGGTCCAGCAGGGCCGCGTTCGGATCGCGGCGTTGTTCGCCGTATTGGCGCTCGGCTTCCTCGCCAACATGATGTTCGTCGTGGTCTCGCGCACGGCGCTGGTGACGCTGCCGGTCCTGCTCGTGGTGTTTGCACTGCTGCATCTACGCTGGCGGGCGGCGCTCGTCGCCGGCGCTGCGACGGCGTTGATCGCCGTAGCGCTCTGGGCCGTCTCGCCGCATCTGCGCGCGACCGTCGGCAAGTTCCAGAGCGATTATGAAAGGAGCCTGGAAGCCGAGAACAATTCGATCAGCGGCATGGGCTCGCGTCTCGAATACTGGCGGAAGTCCCTGAGGTTCATCGCCGACGCGCCGCTGATCGGGCACGGCACCGGCTCGATCCGCGGTCTGTTCGCCGGCGTGGCCGCCAATCCGCATGACGACCCGCTGCGCGGCGAGATCGTCAGCAACCCGCACAATCAGACCCTGAGCAATGCCGTGCAGTGGGGGATGGTCGGTGTGCTGGTCCTCTACGCGCTGTGGATCGCGCACCTTCTGATGTTTCGCGGCGAGGGACTGGCCTGCTGGATCGGCATGCTGGTCGTGGTGCAGAACATGCTGTCCTCACTGCTCAACACGCATCTGTTCGATTTCACCTCGGGCTGGATCTACGTGCTCGGTGTCGGCGTCGCCGGCGGCATGGCGCTCGCGGCGAAGAGGACGCGCACCTAAAGCGCGGCAATACTGTTCCAGACGAGGGTCAGGCCCGACAGGAACAACAGGCCGAGCACGACATCGCCAAAATGCTTGTCGTTCAGCGCGTGATAGACGCGGGCGCCGGCCCAGGCGCCGATCAGCGTGCCCGGGAAGGCGACCAGCGCGAGCCAGACCACCTTGAATTCGACGAGGCCCGACGCCGTCTGCAACACCAGCGCGGTCGCGAGCACGGTGAAATTGAAGAGCTGGAAGATGCCGCGCCGCTCGTGCTTGTTCCAGCCGCGGATATTGGCCCAGAGGATCGGAAGCGGCCCGGACAATCCGGCGAGGCCGCCGAGAATGCCGCCGGCAAAGCCGATCGCGCCGTCGGCGATGCGGCCACCGAACGTCACGGCGAGGGGCCTCTTGTTGAGATAGAGAGCGGCCGAAAAGATCAGGATCAGCACGCCGACGCTCAGCTTGAACACTTTTGGATCGGCGGAGGCGATCAGCATGGTGCCGAGCGGCACGCCGATCAGGCCCCCGATCAGGAACGGCCAGACCAGCGACAGGTCGAAACTCTTCCACATCGACGGCAGCGTCGAGGTCTGCGCGATCACCGAGCAGATCAGCACCAGGGGCACCGCGAGCGAGGGCGGCAGGACGTAGAGCCAGATGCCGAGCGCCATCAGCGCGGTCCCGAAGCCGGCCAGTCCCGAGACGAAGCCGCCGGCCAGCGCGCCGAACAGCAGCAGCGCATAAGTGAGCGTTTCCAACAGATTGTCCTTGTCGCAATGGGCGATCCCGAACTGTTGATCGCCAACGCCCGCATAGCACGGCTGCGGCCGTGCAGGTCAATTCCAAAACCGCACGCAAGCGTGATCCCCAACCGCGGGCATTCGCCAACGGCAGGCCTACATGATGACCATACTTCAATCCGGGGGCCTGCCCGACGCCATGATGCGCTCTCATTGGCCTTTCCCCGAACGAGATGATGGAGAACGACCATGACCCGCACGAAGATTGCCGTTGCAGCCGCGCTGCTGTCTGCGGCGGCCCTGATGCCGACGATGGCGCAGGCGCAGTTCTCCGAACCTGCGGCCTATCAGGCCGCCCATCCCGACCGCGATGTGCTGAACGGCGGCCAGCTCACGCCTGCGGCGCGCCAGGCTCGTGGCGAGACAGTGGCACCGAGCGAGGCCTATGCGGCTTATCCGTCAAGTGTGACGCCGGTCGTTCGCCCGCGCCACCGCCGTCACCACCAATAATAAGAAGAGTCTAGACGATCTGGCTTGTGTCGGCCGGCCTGTGCAGCGCGCCGACCAGGATGCGCAGCGCTTCCGTCAGCTCCGATCGATTGCGCGCGGCGCCGAGCGAGACGCGCGCGGCATGCGGCGGTGTTCCGTCCACGGTGAAGGCATCGCCGGCGACGACTGCAAGTCCATTCCGCAACAGATGCGCGGCGACGTCGGGACGGCCGTCCGGCAGCCGCAGCCAGAGATGATGGGCGGCGGGCTTGGCCAGGAACTGAATGCCTTTCAGCGCGCGCTGCGCAATCTGCTGGCGGCCGATCGCCTCGTTGCGGATGGCGGCGATGATGCGATCGGCGATGCCGTTCTCGATCCAATGCGTCACCAGCGCGACCATCAGCGGCGCCGGCATCTGCACGGTGGCCTGCAAGCCGGCACGCATGTCGCGCTGCGCGGCGTTGTCGGGCGCCACGAGATAGGCGACGCGCAGCGCCGGCGCGATGCATTTCGACAGCGTGGTTGCGAGATAGGTCCGCTCCGGAATGAGGTTTGCGATCGGCGATGCCGAACGGTCGAGCAGCCCGTAGGCATCGTCCTCGATCAGAATCGTATCGGCATCGCTGATGATCTTGGCGATGGCGTTGCGCCGGTCGGCGGAAAGCGTCGCGGTGGTCGGATTGTGCAGTGTCGGAATGAGATAGACGGCCTTGGGCCTGTACGTGCGGCACGCCTTCGCCAGCGCATCGGGCAGGATGCCGCCGTCATCCATGGAGACACCGACGAGCTTGACGCCGAGCCGCGCCGCGGCGGCCTTGATGCCGGGGAAGGTGAGCGCTTCCGTCAGCACGACGTCGCCGGGCCGCGCGAGCAGGTTGAACAGGATCGTCTGCGTGCCGGGAAAGATCACGAGCCTGTCGGCGCGCGCGTGCGGAACCCGTGCACGCATCCAGCGGGCCGCGACCTCGCGCTCATGCGCGCTGCCGCCGGGCGGCTGATAGTTGAGATGCGCCGTCAGGCCCGATTGCGCGCGGATGGCTTCCATCCCGGCAATGATCCGCTCGTCGAGTTGCGCTTCCAGCGGATGCGGCGGCACGTTCATCGAGAGGTCGATCGCGACCGGGTGCGGCATGTCGACCGCGCGGCGCGCGCTGGTCTCGGATACGAATGAGCCTTGTCCGACCCGGGCTTCCATGATGCCGCGGCGCCGCGCCTCGGTGTAGGCACGCGTCACCGTGGTGAGGTCAATGCCGAGGGCCTTCGCCAGCGCGCGCTGCGTCGGCAGCTGCTGGCCGCGCACCAGCCGGCCTGCGGCGATGTCGGCCTCCATGGCCTCGACGATGCGCTGGTAGCGCGGCCCGCTCAGCTCCGAGATTGTAGGGGTCCAATCCATGCAATTCAGGCCCATATCCTTTGAATGTATGGATACAAGATATTATTGTATGGATCAGCGAAAAGGAAGAGATGCTGTCATGGCAACCGGTTCAGTCTCTCTCACGAAGGCGATGTGGCGCGGCTTCTTGGGCAAGTGCCCGAACTGCGGCGAAGGACACATGTTCGGCCGTTTCCTGAAGGTCGCGGACAGCTGCGACCATTGCGGCGAGGAGCTGTTTCACCAGCGCGCCGATGACTTCCCGGCCTATCTGGTGATGGTCGTAGTCGGCCATCTCGTGGTGCCGGCGATCCTCGCGGTCGAGACGGCTTACGCGCCGGCGGTCTGGCTGCAATTGGCCGTGTGGTTGCCGGTGACGCTGTTCGCTTCGCTCGCGCTGCTGCAACCGACCAAGGGCGCCATCGTCGGCCTGCAATGGCAGATCGGCATGCATGGTTTTGAGGCGGGCAAGCTGAGGCGGGAGGCCGTCGCGCCCGTCCTCGTGAAGGCGAACACCCGCGCGGCCTGAGAGGCCGCAGCGTTTACATCGCGCGCGCGGCCGCTACACTCCATCGTACAAACAAGAACGATGGAAACGCCGATGGCCGCACGCGCGAAGACTTTTCTGCTCTGTCATGGCGCATGGTCCGGCGGATGGGCCTGGAAGAAGATGCATCCGCTGATGGCGCAGGCCGGCCACCGCCTGGTGGCGCCGACCTACACCGGGCTTGGCGAGCGTGCGCATCTGGCCAGTCCCGCGATCGATCTGGATACGCACATCCAGGACATCCTCAACGTCATCAAGTTCGAGGACCTCGACGACATCGTGCTGCTCGGCCACAGCTATGGCGGCATGGTCGCGACCGGTGTTGCCGACCGCGCGCGCGAGCGCGTCACGCAACTGATCTATCTCGATGCCTTCGTGCCGGGTGACGGCCAGTCGCTGTTCGATCTCAATGAGGGCGGGCGCGAGCCGATGCGCAAGGCGGCTGCCGCGGGTGATGGTTATCGCATCCCGCCGAATCCGCCGCCGCCGGATACGCCGCAGGCCGATCTCGACTGGCTCAATGCGCGACGCATCAACATGCCGATCAAATGTTTCGAGACGAGGCTCAAGCTCGAACACGGCGAGCCGGCGATGCCGCGCAGCTACATCTATTGCAGGCGCATTCCGCCGGGCGACGTATTCGGGCAGTTCGCGAAGCGCACGAAGAACGAGGAGGGCTGGCGCTATTTCGAGCTCGATGCGAGTCATGCGCCGAACGTGACGGCGCCCGAGGCTTTGATGCAGACGCTGAAGGAGATCGTGGCGTAGGGCAGCGGCCAAAATGGTGAGGGGCTCGATGCGGTCAGCATCGAACCCCTCGTTGCAAGATATCAGCCGGCCTGTAAGCCGGGTTCTGTAAGGCACCGTCCGCTTGCGCGAACGATACGTGACGGCCATTCCTCTGGGACCATGTTTGCACATGGCCTCGAGCAACCTACCCGGACGGCGGGCCTGACATCGCCCCGCGGCGTTATCGCTTGCGCGAACAGCCCGCTACGCCGTCCCTATTCGGTTTTGCTCCCGGTGGGGTTTACCATGCCGGCTCCGTTGCCGGAGCCGCGGTGCGCTCTTACCGCACCTTTTCACCCTTACCTGCCTACGCAGCTTGCGCTGCTACGGCACGGCAGGCCCGAGGGCTTGCCGCGCCAGAGCCCCGAAGGGGCGTCGGCGGGCGGTTCGTTCTCTGTGGCACTTTCCCTGGGGTTGCCCCCGCCGGACGTTATCCGGCACCGTATGTCAAGGGAGCCCGGACTTTCCTCCCCGGCGGCCTTTCGGCACCTGCCGGAGCGGCCGTCCGGCCGACTGACCGGCTACGCATGGGGCATTTGTGACGGTTCCGTCAAGCAGAGATCGCCGCGCACGCCGGCTGCGAATAATTTATCCTGAACATGTCGTTGGTCGTGGGCCCGGTTCGACTGGATGCCGGCAATCCAGCCGAGCAACAGGAGTTAAGCGATGCAGTATTTGCTGCTGATCTACCGGAACGAAGCTCAACAGAGCAAGATGGACCCCGCAGATTACCAGAAGCTGTTGGCGGAGTATTCCGCCTACACCCAGTCCATCGTCCAGAGCGGCAACTTCAAGGCCGGCGACGGGCTCCAGCCGACCTCGACTGCGACCACCGTTCGCGTTCGCGACGGCAAGGTACTCGCGACCGATGGTCCGTTCGCCGAGACCCGCGAGCAACTCGGCGGCTATTATCTCGTCGAGGCGAGAGACCTCGACGCAGCGATCGCGATGGCCGCGCGGATTCCCGGAGCCAGGGACGGCTCGATCGAAGTCAGGCCCGTGATGATCTACAAATGATCTCGTCCCCTGATATCGAATAATTATCCCGAGGATGTCGTTTGATGTTGGCCCCGTTCGACTGGATGTCGGCAATCAGGCCGAACAACAGGAGTAAGCCATGCAGTACCTACTGCTGATCTACCGGAACGAAGCGAAAATGATCAACATGTCCCCCGCGGACCGTCAGGCGCTGTCGGCGGAGTACGGCACTTACACGCAGTCCATCGTCCAGAGCGGCCATTTCAAGGCCGGCGACGGGCTTCAGCCGACCACGACGGCGACCACCGTGCGCGTGCGCGAGGGCAAGACCCTGACGACCGACGGTCCCTTCGCGGAGACTCGCGAGCAGCTCGCCGGCTACTATCTGGTCGAGGCCAAGGATCTGGACACCGCCGTCGGACTGGCTGCTCGGATTCCCGAGGCCAAAGAGGGATCCATCGAAGTCAGGCCGGTCATGATCTACAAGTGATCTGTCCTGCCGACATCGCTCGGATTTTTCGCGACGAGGCGGGGCGGGTGCTTGCCACGCTGATCCGCCTCGTCGGCGATTTCGATCTCGCCGAGGACGCGCTCCAGGATGCCTTCGCGGTCGCGCTGGAGCGCTGGTCGGCGGGCGAGGTGCCCGATAATCCGCGCGCCTGGCTGGTCAATGTCGGTCGCAACAAGGCGATCGATCGCATCCGGCGGCAGGCCGTGTTCCGCGGCAAGCAGCGGGCGCTCGTGCATGAGCTCGAGTTCAACGCGCAGGCGCCCGACGAGCCGCCAGCAACGCTCGATGACGATATGCTGCGGCTGATCTTCACGTGCTGCCATCCAGCCTTCGCCATCGAGGTCCAGGTCGCGCTGACGCTGCGCACCGTCTGCGGGCTGTCCATGGCGCAGGTCGCGCGCGCCTTTCTCGTCGGCGAGGATGCGATGGCGCAGCGCCTCGTCCGCGCCAAGCAGAAGATCAGGCTCGCCGGCATTCCTTATGAAGTGCCCGAGCACGCCGCGCTTGCGCCGCGGCTCAACGGCGTGCTCGCCGTGATCTATCTCGTCTTCACCGAAGGCTATGTTGCGACCTCGGGCGCGGATTTGATGCGGCCCGATCTCGCGGTCGAAGCGATCAGGCTCGGCCGGTTGCTCGACCGGCTGATGCCGGATCGCGCCGGGATCAAAGGCCTGCTCGCCTTGATGTTACTGCACGATGCGCGCCGTGCCGGGCGCGAGACCACAGCCGGCGACGTCGTTCTGCTGGAAGAGCAGGATCGTTCGCTCTGGAATTGCGTGCAGATCGAGGAAGGTCTGCGTCTCGTGGACGACGCGCTCCGCGTGCCTGGCCGCCCGCAGCCCTATGCTGTGCAGGCCGCGATCGCCGCGCTGCATGCCCGTGCGCCGAGCTACGAGCAGACCGACTGGCCGCAGATCGCCGGACTCTATGAGGTGCTGCTGCGCATCAGTCCGTCGCCGGTGATCGAGCTTAACCACGCCGCCGCAGTCTCGATGGTCGACGGCCCGGCGCGCGCGCTCGATCTCGTCGATGCGACCGCCGCGCGCGGCGGGCTTCGTGGCTACGAGCTGTTGCCGGCGGTGCGTGCCGATCTGCTGCGGCGGCTCGGCCGCAAGGACGAGGCGCGCGAGGCGTATCGCGCGGCGACGGAGGCGACGCAACTGGAGCCGTTGCGGCGGCTCTATGCGCGACGGATGCGGGAGATGGAGTAGCTGCTACATACTCCGTCATTGCGAGGAGCGTAGCGACGAAGCAATCCAGACTCTTTCCACGGAGGCAGTCTGGATTGCTTCGCTGCGCTCGCAATGACGAAGTGTGTGGCTCGCGCCGTTACTTCGCCGCGACAGCCGTTGCATCCGCCGGCAGGCTCGCGAGCAACGCCTGCAATGTCGACAGCGTCGAGTGATCCGCGACACCATCGAGCCGCGCCGGGCGGAAATGGCGCTGGAAGGCGGTGACGACTTCCATCGTCGCGGCATCGTATTTGCCGGTCAGCGGCACGCCGTAGCCGTATCGGGCGAGCGCCTGCTGCAGGCTCAGCACCTCGTCGCTGATGGTGCCGAGCATCAGGCTCTCGCCGCGCACGACCGGCGCGGGCGTCACCCAGTGTCCGACGCCGGAATTGGCCAGCGAATGCCACGGAAATTTCTCGCCGGGATCCTTCTTGCGCGCCGGCGCGACGTCGGAATGGCCGAGCACCCGGTGCGCGGCGACGTTGCGGCGAAGCATGATGCCGCGGCACAACGTGATCACGGCGGCGATCTGGCGCGACGGATATTCCGGATAGCCCCAGTCATGGCCGCGATTGATGATCTCGATGCCGATCGAGCAGGAGTTGATGTCGTCCTCGCCGGCCCAGGACGAGACGCCCGCGTGCCAGGCGCGCTTGGCCTCGGGCACGCATTGCACGATGCGGCCGTCCTCCAGCACGACGTAATGCGCCGACACTTCGGTGCCCGCCGTGCACAGCCGCGCCAACGCGCCCTCGACGTCGGGCATGCCGGTGTAGTGCAGCAGGATCATATCCGGCTGCCGTCCCTTGTTGCGGTCGCCATGGTTCGGCGAAGGGATGATGTCGGAGACGATCGAGGAATCCGGCTCGAACGTCCGCGTGTTCGCCGCGGCCTTGGGAACCGGGAGAACGCGTTGACGTTTCGAATCAGATCCAGACGGCGTGGAAGGACCGGACGACATAGACAGCTCAAGTCGGACAGAGAGTGGGCCAAGCCCTTCTCTTTACTATTCCTTTACCCTCCGCCGCGCGCAATCGCGCGGCGCGGTTAATGGATGCATTTTGGCGCATGTGTGTGGATGGAGCATCACCGACGCGTCACCTTTTCGACTTGTAACAAGCCGATCAACGCTTTCTTAACGCTAAGGGCCGTTACTGAGGATTGAAGAGCCGACCCGCGTCCGGAGGCGGCCAAAGCGTATTTTGGCTCGAAATCCCATGGCTGCCCGACAAATTCCACTGGGAACACTGGGTTTGCGGCCCGGGATGACCGGGCTCGGTAACCATGCTGGACGAAGGTTGGGTCGTGGAACCGCCGCGACGCGGAATTATTCGAGGCGTAATGGACTCGCTCGTCCCAGATCTCGCATGGACGCTCTGCGGGTGTGGCGCATGAGCTCGGTTCCGCACATCCCCGTTCTTGGCCGTGAGGCGGTCGATCATCTCGCGCCGCGCGCGGGCGGGATCTATGTCGACGCCACCTTCGGCGCCGGCGGCTACAGCCGCGCCATCCTCGACGTGCCGGGAACCCGGCTGATTGCGATCGATCGCGACCGCACGGCGATCGCCGGCGGGGCCGAGCTCGTCGAACGCTCCGCGGGCCGGCTGACGCTGGTCGAGGACCGCTTCTCCAATCTCGCCGAGGTCTGTGCGGGGCAAGGCGTCGATGCCGTCGACGGCGTCGTGATGGATGTCGGGGTCTCCTCGATGCAGCTCGACCAGGCCGGCCGCGGCTTCTCCTTCCGTCTCGACGGTCCGCTCGACATGCGGATGGGGCAGGCGGGGCCGACGGCGGCCGACATCGTCGCGCGCGCCTCGGAAAGCGATCTCGCCGACATCATCTATCTCTTTGGTGAGGAGCGGCAGTCGCGCCGCATCGCCCGCGCCATCGTCGCCGACCGGCAGGAGACGCCGTTCACGACAACGCGCGCGCTCGCCGATCTCGTCGGCAGGGTCGTGCGCTCGAAACCCGGCGATATTCATCCGGCGACGCGAACGTTCCAGGCCCTGCGCATCTTCGTCAATGAAGAGCTCGAGGAACTCCAGTCCGCGCTCGCTGCGGCCGAGCGCGTGCTCAAGCCGGACGGCCGCCTCGTGGTGGTCTCGTTCCATTCGCTGGAAGACCGCATCGTCAAAAATTTCCTCGCCGAGCGTTCGAAGACCGGCGGCGGCTCGCGGCATCTGCCGGAAGTCGCGCAAGTCCCGCCGAGCTTCCAGCTGCTGACCCGGCGGCCGGTGATCGCGGGTGAGGAGGAAGTCGCGCATAATCCGCGCGCGCGTTCCGCAAAGCTGCGCGCCGCTGAACGTACCGATGCGCCCGCGCACGACGACGGCGAGCCCTCGTCCTGGCCAAAGCTCTCCGACGTGATGAGGGGCGGCTAGCGCATGCGCTTCATCCACCTCCTCGTCATCGGCGCGCTGATCTTCGCGGCGGCCTACGTCTACCGGATCAAGATGGACTCCACGGCGCGCACCGAAAAGGTGCTGCGGCTGCATGCGGAGATCCGCGAGCAGCGCGATGCGATCGCGGCGCTGCGCTCCGAATGGGCCAAGCTCGATGCGCCCTTGCGCCTGCAGGGCCTGTCCGACCGGCATCTGCCGCTCAAGCCGGTCAACGGTACGCAATATGACTCGCTGAAGAACCTGCCGGAGCGTCCGCCGCGGATGTTCAGGCCGGGCGAGCCGGATCCGATCGGGGCCATGCTCAACACCATCGAAGCCGCGAGCGATCCGGATACGGTGACGGGCTCCGTGCCTCAACCCGAGGACAAGCAATGAGCGCTGTGACCCCGGCCAAGCCAACTCAAAAGCCGCCCGAGCCCTGGCGGCAGCGGCTGATCCGCAGCCTGCTCTACGGGCGCAACGTTGACCGCGCCGCGAAGGCGCGCGCGCGCGTTGGCCTCGCGATGATCGCCTTTACCTCGGTCTACGTCCTGATCGGCGGCCGGCTCGTGATGTTCGCGATCGGTGCCGACGCCCACAGCGCGCGCCGTGCTGCCGCGCAAGAGGTGGTCGCGACCGCGCGGCCCGACATCGTCGACCGCAACGGCGCGATCCTCGCGACCGACGTCAAGGCCGCGAGCCTGTTCGGCGAGCCGCGCCGCATCATCGACAAGGACGAGGCGATCGAGCTTCTCACCGCCACCGTGCCCGACCTCGACGAGGCCGAGGTGCGCGAGCGCTTGTCGGCGCGAAAGGGTTTTGTCTGGCTCAAGCGCGAGATCACGCCGAAGCAGCAGCAGGACATCCACAAGCTCGGCATTCCCGGCATCGGCTTCCTGCGCGAGAACAAGCGCGTCTATCCGACCGGCAACGAGGTCGCCCACCTCATCGGTCTCGTCAACATCGACAACCAGGGCATCGCCGGCATGGAGAAGTGGCTCGACAATCAAGGGCTCGCCGATCTCCACCGCGCAGGCTTTGCCACCGACCGGCTGCAAAAGCCGATCGAGCTGTCGGTCGATCTGCGCGTCGAGCACGCGCTGCGCGACGAGCTCTTGAAGGCCAAGGAGAAGTACCACACCAAGGCCGCCTCCGGCATCGTCTCGAATGTCAAGACCGGCGAGATCGTGGCGATGGTCTCGCTTCCGGATTTCGATCCCAACAATCCGAAGGAAGCGCACGACCCCGACCGCATCAACCGCCTGACCACGGGCGTCTACGAGATGGGCTCGACCTTCAAGGCGTTCACGCTGGCGATGGCGCTCGATTCCGGAAAGATCAATTTGAACTCGTCGTGGGATGCGCGCGGAAACCTGCACTACGGCAAGTTCACCATCCACGACAGTCATTCGCTCGGACGTTTCATCAACACCAAGGAAGTGTTCTATTACTCCTCCAACATCGGCGCTGCGCGGATCGCGCTCGGCCAGGGCGTCGAGGCGCACAAGGCGTTCCTTGCCAAGATGGGCCAGTTGACGCGGCTGCGCACCGAGCTGCCCGAGAGCGCGGCTCCGCTGGTGCCGCGCCGCTGGAGTGAGCTGAACACCGTCACCATCGCGTTCGGCCAGGGTCTGTCGGTGGCGCCACTCCAGGCGGTGATGGGTATCAACGCGCTGATGAACGGTGGCTATTTGATTCCGCCGACCTTCATGAAGCGAAGCGAATCCGAAGCGGCGGCGATGGCCAAGCGCGTGATCAAGCAAGAGACCAGCGATAAGATGCGGTATCTGATGCGGCTCAATGCTGAGGTCGGGTCGGCGAAACAGGCAGACGTCAAGGGCTATTATGTCGGCGGCAAGACCGGCACGTCCGAGAAAGTCATCAATGGCCGCTACGCCAAGAAGCGGGTGCTCAACTCCTTCACGGCGATCATGCCCTCCGACAATCCAAAATATCAGATCCTGATCATGCTGGACGAGCCGCAGGCGCTGCCCGAAACGCATGGTTTCATCACCTCGGGCTGGAACGCAGTGCCGACGGGCGGCAAGGTGATCGAGCGGATCGCGCCGCTTCTGGGCATCGAGCCACGGTTTGACCTGCCGCCGTCCGACCGCCTTATTCTTGCAGCATCCAGGACAACCCAGTAATCAACGGGGGTGGGCCGTCGCCGCTGCTGAGTCGGGGCTTTTCCGAAGATCCGGCTTTCCGGACGGCATGTCGACTGGAAGACCATGAAGCTGCGCGACCTCCTAGGTCAGGACATTCCAGGCAATGATGCCGCAATCGAGCCCGCTGTCGCGGCGCTCGATGTGACCGGCGTTGCGCTCGACAGCCGTGTGGTCAAGCCCGGCGATCTCTTCTTCGCCCTCGCGGGCAGCAAGACCGACGGCGCGCGCTTCGTCGATGCCGCGATTGCAGCAGGCGCGGTGGCGATCGTCGGCGACCATGCACCTGATGGCAGCAAGGTGCCGTTCGTCACGGTGGCCAATCCGCGCCGCGCGCTGGCGTTGGCCGCGGCCAAATTCTTCCCCGCGCAGCCCGCGACCATCGCGGCGGTGACCGGCACCAGCGGCAAGACCTCGGTCGCCGCGTTCACGCGCCAGATCTGGGAGCGGCTGGGGCATGCCTCCGCCAGCATCGGCACCATCGGTCTCGTCTCGCCCAAGCGCACCGTCTACGGTTCGCTGACGACGCCGGATCCGATCGCGCTGCACCGGCAGCTCGATGAGATCGCGCGCGAAGGCGTGACGCATCTCGCCTTCGAGGCGTCCTCGCACGGACTCGACCAGTACCGCCTCGACGGCGTGCGTGTCTCCGCCGGCGGCTTCACCAATCTCTCGCGCGACCACATGGATTACCATCCAACCGTCGCGCATTATCTCGCAGCAAAACTCCGCCTGTTCCGCGAATTGGTCCCGGCGGATGGGGCGGCGGTGATCTCCGCCGATCATGATTGCTCGGCGGAAGCAATCAATGCTGCCCGGTCGCACGGCCTGCGCGTGATGGCGGTCGGCCGCAACGGCGACGGGGCAGGCGAGGGCATTCGTCTCGCCGCGGCCGAGGTCGAAGGTTTTTCGCAAGTCCTTGCCGTCGAACATCGCGGCAAGCGTTATGCGGTCCGGCTGCCGCTGGCCGGCGAATTCCAGATCGAGAACGCACTGGTGTCGGCCGGTCTGGCGATCGGCACCGGCAGCGATCCGGCCAACGTGTTTGCGAGCCTCGAACATCTCGAAGGCGCCAAGGGTCGGCTCGAGCGCGTCGGCGAGCGCAACGGTGCGCCGATCTTCGTCGACTACGCCCACAAGCCCGACGCGTTGGAGAAGGCGTTGCAGGCTTTGCGGCCTTACGCAAAACGCCGGCTGGTCGTCGTGTTCGGCGCCGGCGGCGACCGCGATGCCGGCAAGCGCCCGATCATGGGCGAGATCGCGGCCGAGAACGCCGACCGCGTCATCATCACCGACGACAATCCGCGCAGCGAGAAGCCGGAAGCCATTCGCGCTGAAATCCTCGCGACTGCAATAGGTGCCCGCGAAATCGGCGACCGTGCCGCGGCGATCCGCACCGCGATCGAGGAGTTGGAAGACGGCGATGCGCTGCTCGTCGCCGGCAAGGGCCACGAGACCGGACAGATCGTCGGCGGCGAGGTGCTGCCCTTCAGTGATCACGAGGCGGTCGCCGCCGCATTAGCGTCGAGGGATGCATGAGCGCGCCAATATGGACGGTTGCCGAAGTGGCGCGTGCGCTGGGCGCTGCGGGATCATTTCCGGACACGCCGATCGACTTCGTCACCCAGGACAGCCGCCTGGTGAAGCCGGGCTGCCTGTTCGTCGCGCTCAGCGGTACGCCGAGCGGCGGCTTTATCTCGGCCTTCGCCAGCGCGCGCGACGGCTGGGAGTTCGCCGACAAGGCGGAAGCATCGGGCGCGGTCGCGATGATCGTGCCGCACGAGATCGCCGGCATCCGCATTCCCCAGATCGTCGTCAAGGACACGCTGATCGATGGTCTCTGGGGCCTCGCACGCGCCGCACGCGCCCGTTTCAACGGACCGGTGATCGGACTCACCGGCAGCGCGGGCAAGACCAGCACCAAGGAATTCCTTGCAGCCTACCCCGGCGCCTATGCCAGCCCATCGAGCTTCAACAATTTCTGGGGCGTGCCGCTGACGCTGTGCAACGCCAGGCCCGACGCCAGCCTCTGGGTCGTCGAGATGGGCATGAACCAGACCGGCGAGATCGCGCGGCTCAGCGAGCTGACGCGGCCGACCGTCGCGCTCGTCGTCAACGTTCAGCCGGTGCATCTGGAAAAGCTCGGCTCGCTCGAAGCCATCAGGCGCGAGAAGGTGTCGATCGCGCTCGGCCTGCCCGAGGATGGCGTGCTGGTGCTGCCTGCCGGGATCAAGGCGCCGGACTGGAAGGGCAAGGTGGTACGGTTCGGCGAGAAAGCCGAGGTGCACGAGGTCGCGCACGCGCCGCATGGCGAGAGCTGGCAGGTCGTTGCCGCGCTCGGCAAGAAGGAGATCGCCTTCAGCCTGACGCCGGGCGCACCGCACCGCGTGCAGAATGCGCTCGCGGCGCTCGCTTCGATCCGCGCCGCGAACCTCGATGCGGCGACGCTCGCGATCAAGCTCGACCGGGTCGGCATCATGACCGGCCGCGGCGTCGAGCAGGCGATCGGCAGCGTCACCGTGATCGACGACAGTTTCAACGGCAATCCGGCCAGCGTGGCTGCTGCACTGCAAAGCCTCCAGGCGCGCAACGTGACCGGCGGCCGCCGCATCGCGGTGCTCGGCGACATGCTGGAACTGGGCGATGACGCACCAAGCTACCACACGGCCCTCGCTAAGCATCTCGACGGCATCGACGGCGTCTACTGCGTCGGTCCCTTGATGCGCCATCTCTACGACGTGTTGCCGGCGGGCAAGGGCCTGGGCTGGCACGACGACCCCGCCACGCTGAAGCCGGGCGAGGTCGCAAATCTGCTGAGGGCAGGCGATGTCGTGGTTGTCAAGGGCAGCAAGAAGATGTTCTGGGTCAACAAGTTTGTGCCGGGCCTAGTGGCCGCCTTGCAGGCAAAGGCGTAAACTGCTTGGAAGGCGCAGTTCCCGAATCCCACCCTTTGCGGCGCGAAGCCGTCCGTTTTCCCAGAGGTCGCCCGACCCCATGAAGAAGACCCGCGAATGCGCGTGAGGCAAGTCAAGGCCAACACCAGGGCCGCGTGCAAAGGCGCCATAGGACCGTCTGAATGTTTTACTGGCTGATCGAGCTCTCCAACACATTTCCCGGCTTCGGTGCCGTTCGCACCTTCCTGAACGTCTTCCGCTACATCACCTTCCGCACCGGCGGCGCCGTCGTCACCGGCGCGCTGTTCGTGTTCCTGTTCGGGCCCTGGATCATCGACCATCTGCGCATCCGTCAGGGCAAGGGCCAGCCGATCCGGACCGACGGCCCGCAATCGCATCTCGCCAAGAAAGGCACGCCCACCATGGGCGGGCTGATGATCCTGTCCGGCCTCACGGTCGGCACCGTGCTGTGGGCCAATCCGCTCAACCCCTATGTCTGGATCGTGCTGGCGGTGACGCTCGGCTTCGGCTTCGTCGGCTTCTATGACGATTACCTCAAGGTGACCAAGCAGACCACGACGGGCTTCGGCAGCAAGCTGCGCCTGCTGATCGAGGCCGCCATCGCGCTGGTCGCCTGCTATGCGCTGGTGCGATTGAACCGCGATCCCGCGTCGACCGCGCTGACGATTCCCTTCCTCAAGGACACCGTGCTGCATTTCGGCTGGTTCTTCGTCGTGTTCGGCGCCTTCGTCATCGTCGGCGCCGGCAATGCGGTGAACCTCACCGACGGTCTCGACGGCCTCGCCATCGTGCCCGTGATGATCGCGACCGCGAGCTTTGCGATGATCGCCTATCTCGCCGGCAACGCGGTGTTCGCCGACTATCTCCAGATCAAATATGTCGCGGGAACCGGCGAACTCGCGGTGCTCTGCGGCGCGCTGCTGGGCGCCGGTCTCGGGTTCCTCTGGTTCAACGCGCCGCCGGCCTCGATCTTCATGGGCGACACCGGCTCGCTCGCGCTCGGCGGCATGCTCGGCGCAATCGCGGTCGCGGTGAAGCACGAGATCGTGCTCGCGGTGATCGGCGGCCTGTTCGTGCTGGAAGCGGTTTCCGTCATCGTGCAGGTGGTGTCGTTCAAGCTCACCGGCAAACGCATCTTCCGGATGGCGCCGATCCATCACCATTTCGAGCAGCTCGGCTGGACTGAGCCGCAGATCGTGATCCGGTTCTGGATCATCTCGGTGATGCTGGCGCTCGCCGGTCTCTCGACGCTGAAGCTGCGGTGATCGATCGATGATCCCGGTCACATCCTTCGCCGGCAAGACGGTCGCGGTGTTCGGCCTCGGCGGCTCGGGGCTTGCGTCCTGTCACGCGTTGAAAGCGGGCGGCGCCGAGGTGATTGCCGCCGACGACAATGCCGAGAACGTCGCCAAGGCCGCGCAAGCGGGTTTCATCACCGTCGATTTGCGCAATGTCTCCTGGGCGAATTTCGCGGCGCTGGTGCTCGCGCCCGGCGTGCCGCTCACCCATCCCGTGCCGCACTGGAGCGTGCTGAAGGCGCGCGAGGCGGGTTGCGAGGTGATCGGCGATATCGAGCTGTTCTGCCGCGAGCGTCGCCGTCACGCGCCCAACGCGCCGTTCGTCGCGATCACCGGCACCAACGGCAAGTCGACCACGACCGCGCTGATTGCGCATCTGACAAAGGTCGCCGGCTACGACACCCAGATGGGCGGCAATATCGGCACCGCGATCCTGTCGCTGGAGCCGCCGCGCACGGGCCGCGTCCACGTCATCGAGATGTCGTCCTACCAGATCGACCTCACGCCCTCGCTCGATCCCTCCGTCGGCATTTTGCTCAATGTCAGCGAGGACCATATCGACCGTCACGGCACCATCGCGCATTACGCTGCGGTGAAGGAGCGTCTCGTCGCCGGCGTGCAGGCCGGCGGCACCGCGATCGTCGGCGTCGACGATGGCTTCTGCCGCGACATCGCCGACCGGCTCGACCGTGCCGGCAAGAACGTGGTGCGGATCTCCGTCAAGAACCCGCTGGCCTCCGGCATCCATGTCGAGCACGGCAATATCGTGCGCACCGCTGGCGGCGCGCGGAGCGAGGTCGCAAAGCTCGGCGGCATCGGCTCGCTCCGCGGCCAGCACAACGCGCAGAACGCGGCCTGCGCCGCCGCTGCCGCGCTTGCGATGGGCATCAGCCTCGATGTGCTGCAGAACGGGCTGCGCAGCTTTCCGGGCCTCGCGCATCGGATGGAGCAGGTCGGCCGCCGCGACAACGTGCTGTTCGTCAACGACTCCAAGGGCACCAACGCCGATGCCACCGCGCATGCGCTGTCGTCCTTTTCGGAAATCTTCTGGATCGCCGGCGGCAAGCCGAAGGCGGGCGGCATCACCGGCCTGACCGGCTACTTCCCGCGTATCCGCAAGGCCTATCTGATCGGCGAGGCCGCACAGGAGTTTTCGGGAACGCTGGGCACGCAGGTCGCGCACGAGATCAGCCAGACGCTGGACATCGCCGTCGAGCACGCCGCGCGCGATGCCGAAGCCTCGGGCCTCGCGGATGCAGTGGTGCTGCTGTCACCCGCCTGCGCGTCCTTCGACCAGTACCGCAATTTCGAGATCCGCGGCACCAAGTTCCGCGAGCTGGTACAGGCGCTGCCGGGTGTGAAGCCGGTGGTGTAGGGCGCGGCTACTCCTTGCTCCGCTGTCGTCGCCCGGCTTGACCGGGCGACCCAGTATCCCAGAGGCGGTGCTTGAGCCGGGAGGCCACGGCGTACTGGATGCCCCGGTCAAGCCGGGGCATGACGAGCATGTGAGGTCGGCGCTCGCTCCTATCTCCAAACATCCGCGTTTCCTTAACCCCCCGGTAACCAACCTCGGCGACCAATGGACCGACCTCTGTCCGAAAGCGGCCGCCCATGCTCTCCCGTGAAGAACGCACCCCCTTTTCCGAGTGGTGGTGGACCGTCGACAAGCCGCTGATGGGCGCCATCCTGGCGCTGATGCTCACCGGCGTGATCCTGTCGCTGGCGGCGAGCCCGCCGGTTGCGACCCGCATCGGGCTCGATCCCTTCCACTTCTTCAGCCGGCACGTGATGTTCCTGGCGCCGTCCTGCCTGGTGCTGCTCGGGGTGTCCTTCCTGACGCCGCGCGCGATCCGCCGCTCGGCCCTGATCATCTTCGCGGCCAGCATCATCCTGATCGTGCTGACGCTCGCGATCGGCCCCGAAGTGAAGGGCTCGCGGCGCTGGATCACGCTGCTCGGCGTCAACATCCAGGCCTCCGAAGTTGCAAAGCCGTCGTTCGTCGTCATCGCTGCCTGGCTGTTCGCGGAATCGACCAGGCGGCCCGAGATGCCGGCGACCTCGATGGCGCTGGTGCTGCTCTTGATGCTGGTCTCGCTGCTGGTGATGGAGCCGGACTTCGGTCAGACCATGCTGATCCTGATGGTGTGGGGCTCGCTGTTCTTCATCGCGGGCATGCGCATGATCTGGGTGTTCGGCCTGGCGGGCGCCGCCGCGGCCGGTCTGTTCAGCGCTTATCTGTTCGTCCCGCACGTCGCCGGCCGCATCAAGCGTTTCATGAATCCGGCTTCCGGCGACACCTTCCAGGTCGATACCGCCATGGAAGCCTTCTACAACGGCGGATGGTTCGGGCTCGGGCCCGGCGAGGGCATCGCCAAGCGCAGCCTGCCGGACAG
Source organism: Bradyrhizobium sp. 61 (assembly GCF_023073075.1). Taxonomy (NCBI): domain Bacteria; kingdom Pseudomonadati; phylum Pseudomonadota; class Alphaproteobacteria; order Hyphomicrobiales; family Nitrobacteraceae; genus Bradyrhizobium; species Bradyrhizobium sp. 61. Next base: position 779,467 of record NZ_JADPIU010000052.1, read on the forward strand.
TCACACCGACTTCGTGTTCGCGGTTGCCGCCGAGGAGTTCGGCATCATCCTGTGCCTTGCGATGCTGGCGCTGTTCGCTTTCGTCGTGATCCGCACGCTGTCGCGCGCCTACGCCAATGAGGACATGTTCTCGCGCTTTGCGGCGTCCGGCCTTGCGATCCTGTTCGGCGTGCAGGCCGCGATCAACATGTCGGTCAACCTCCAGCTCATCCCCGCCAAGGGCATGACGCTGCCCTTCATCTCCTACGGTGGCTCCTCGATCGTGTCGCTGGCCTATGGCGTCGGCATGATGCTGGCGCTGACGCGGCTGCGCCCGCGCACCGAAGTCGAGGCGAGCGGCCACGCCGAGGCGATGCGCAGTTACGCGTGACCACTCTCGTGTCCCGGACAAGCGGAGCGCAGAGCCGAGACCCAGACTGCCGCACCAATGGGCCCCGGTTCAGCAGCGCACCACGCCGCGAAGTACGGCGCGCTGCGCTGCGCCCGGGGCACGAGCACGGCTCGCAATAGGCGCTTTTTCCCTGTAAATACCGCTACCATGGACACTTCCCCCCTGATTCTTCTCGCCGCGGGCGGCACCGGCGGCCATTTGTTTCCGGCCGAGGCGCTCGGCGTCGAGCTGATCCGGCGCGGCTTTCGCGTCCGCCTCGTCACGGACGAGCGGGCGCTGCGCTATAGCGGGCTGTTCAGCAAGGACATGATCGACGTCGTCTCGAGCGAGACCGCGCGTGGCCGCAATCCATTGCAGCTCGCCTATGCCGGCCTCACGCTCGCCGCCGGCACGCTGTCCGCCTACGGCCTGATCAGGCGATTGAAGCCCGTCGCCGTCGTCGGCTTCGGCGGCTACCCGACGCTGCCGCCGCTGGTCGCTGCAAAGTTTGCGGGCGTGCCCAGCATCATCCACGACGCCAATGCGGTGCTCGGCCGCGCCAACCGGTTCCTGGCGAGCCGCGTCCGCGCCATCGCGACGTCGTTGCCCGGCGTGCTCGACCGCGATCCGGCGCTGGCAGGCAAGACCACGACCGTGGGCACGCCGATGCGTCCGGCGATCCTCGCCGCAGCCGCCGTACCCTATGTCGCGCCTGAAGCGAACGGACCGCTGCGCCTGCTCGTCGTCGGCGGCAGCCAGGGTGCGCGCATTATGGCCGACGTCGTCCCCGGTGCGATCGAGCGCCTTGAGCCTGCGCTATGGAGCCGGCTCGTCCTGACCCAGCAGGTGCGCGACGAAGACATGGCGCGCGTGCGCGCGGTCTACGACAAGCTCAAGATCAATGCCGAGCTCGCGCCGTTCTTCACCGATCTGCCGGCGCGGCTCGCCTCCAACCATCTGGTGGTGTCGCGTTCAGGCGCCGGCACGGTCGCCGAACTCGCCGCGATCGGACGGCCCTCGATCCTGGTGCCGCTACCCGGCTCGATCGACCAGGACCAGTTCGCCAATGCCGGCGTGCTGGCCAAGGTCGACGGCGCGATCCGTATCCCGCAGACCGAGTTTACCTCCGACCGGCTCGCCGCCGAGATCTCCGCCTTCGCCGCCGAGCCCGCGCGCCTCGCATCGATGGCCGCAGCCGCGAAGGGGGCGGGGCGGCTCGATGCGGCCGAACGTTTGGCCGATCTGGTGGTCAAAGTCGCGGGAATCTGACGCGAAAAAGCCCTTGTCTTGGCCTTCCAAAGCGGGGCATCCAGTAACAACGGCGCGGCTGATTTGGCCGTGACCTTCGCCAGATGCCGCCTTTCCGGCGGCGAGGTCAGGGAACAGAGCATGAGACTGCCGCGCGAGATCGGACCCATCCACTTCGTCGGGATCGGCGGGATCGGCATGAGCGGCATCGCCGAGGTGCTGGTCAATCTCGGCTATGTCGTGCAGGGCTCGGACGCCTCCGACAATTACAATCTCGACCGTCTGCGCAAGGCAGGTGCAAAGGTCTCGGTCGGCCACAAGGCCGAGAATGTCGACGGCGCTGCGGTCGTCGTCGTGTCCACCGCGATCAAGCGCGACAATCCGGAATTGATGGCGGCGCGCGAACGCCGCATTCCCGTGGTGCGCCGCGCCGAGATGCTGGCCGAGCTGATGCGGCTGAAGAGCTGCGTCGCCATCGCCGGCACCCACGGCAAGACCACCACGACCACGATGGTCGCAACGCTGCTCGATGCCGGCGGCCTCGATCCCACCGTGATCAATGGCGGCATCATCAATGCCTATGGCTCGAATGCGCGCCTCGGCGCCGGCGAATGGATGGTGGTCGAAGCGGACGAGAGCGACGGCACGTTCCTGAAGCTGCCGACCGATGTCGCGATCGTCACCAATGTCGACCCCGAGCATCTCGATCACTTCAAGACCTTCGAGGCGGTGCAGGACGCGTTCCGGCATTTCGTCGAGAACCTGCCGTTCTACGGCTTCGCCGTGATGTGCATCGACCATCCCGTCGTGCAGAGCCTCGTCGGCAAGATCGAGGATCGTCGCATCATCACCTATGGCGAGAATCCGCAGGCCGATGTGCGGCTCGTCGATCTCACCCCGATGGGCGGTGGCTCCAAGTTCAAGGTCGCGTTCCGCGATCGCAAGACCGGCGCCGTGCACGAGATCGCCGATCTCATGTTGCCGATGCCGGGACGCCACAACGCCTCCAACGCGACGGCCGCGATTGCGGTCGCGCGCGAACTCGGCGTGTCGGACGAGGCGATCCGCAAGGCGATCGCAGGCTTCGGCGGCGTCAAGCGCCGCTTCACCAAGACAGGCGAGTGGAACGGCGTCACGGTGATCGACGATTACGGTCATCACCCCGTCGAGATCGCGGCAGTGCTGAAGGCGGCGCGGGAATCCACCAACGGCAAGATCGTCGCCGTGGTGCAGCCGCATCGCTACACCCGCCTGCAATCGTTGTTCGAGGAATTCTGCACCTGCTTCAACGATGCGGATACGGTTGTTGTCGCCGATGTCTATGCCGCCGGCGAGGCGCCGATCGACGGCATCGACCGTGATCATTTCGTCGCGGGCCTGCGCGCCCACGGCCACCGCGAGGTGATCCCGCTGCCGGCCGCGCCGGAGCTCGCAGGTATCGTCAAGGGCCTAGCGAAGCCCGGCGATCTCGTCGTGTGCCTTGGCGCCGGCAACATCACGCAATGGGCGTATGCGCTGCCCGGCGAATTGAAGGCGCTGGGGTGAGCGAGCGGATGTCAAGTCATCGTCGACCACCGCCCGTGTGGCCACCCCTCTCCCTAACCCTCCCCCGCAAGGGGGGAGGGAACCCATCCGCCGGCGCCTCCCTGACTCTCGCAAAGGATCAGAGCGCAGCTGTGACGCTGGATGAGGTGAGCACGCTGGTCAGGCTCCCTCCCCCCTTGCGGGGGAGGGTTGGGGAGAGGGGTAAGCCCCGGGCGCTGGCGGACAACGTCACACGGCGCAATCTCAATCCAGCTCGCATGTCGGTCAGCGCACCATGAGCTTCCCCGACATCACGCCCGATCTCAAAGCTGCGATGCCGGAGCTGCGCGGCCGGATGCTGGCCAACCAGTCGCTCGCCGAGCTCACCTGGTTTCGCGTCGGTGGTCCCGCGCAGGTGCTGTTCACGCCGGCGGATGAGGACGATCTCGCCTACTTCCTCGCGCATCTTGCGTCCGACATTCCCGTCTATGTCGTCGGCGTCGGCTCCAACCTGATCGTGCGCGACGGTGGCATCGCGGGCGTGGTGATTCGGCTGGCGCCGCGCGCCTTTGGCGAGGCGAGCGCGAGCGGCGATGTCGTCACCGCTGGAACTGCCGCGCTCGACAAGCGCGTGGCGGAAGTGGCGGCCTCCGCCAATATCGGCGGGCTCGAATTCTACTTCGGCATTCCCGGCACCATCGGCGGTGCGTTGCGCATGAATGCGGGCGCCAATGGCGGCGAGACCAAGGACGTGTTGATCGAGGCGACCGGCATTGCGAGGGACGGCAGCAAGCACGTGTTCTCGAACGCCGACATGAAGTTCGTCTACCGCAACAGCGGCGTCGACCCCTCCATCATCTTCACCTCCGCGCGCTTTCGCGGCGCGATCAGGGATCCTGATAAGATCCGCGCGCGGATGGCGGAGGTACAGACCCATCGCGAAACCGCGCAGCCGATCCGCGAAAAGACCGGCGGCTCGACCTTCAAGAACCCGCCCGGCCATTCCGCCTGGAAGCTGGTCGACGCCGCCGGCTGCCGCGGCCTGCGCGTCGGCGGCGCGCAGGTCTCGGAGATGCACTGCAATTTCTTGATCAACACGGGCGATGCCACCGCGCACGACATCGAGACGCTGGGCGAGACCGTGCGCGAACGGGTGAAGGCAAATTCCGGAATTGAGCTACATTGGGAAATCAAGCGGATTGGGGTTTCATGATCACCGTCATTCCGGGATGCGCCGTCAGGCGCAGGCCCGGAATCCATAACCCCAGGCTGTGGTTATGGATTCCGGGCTCGCGACTTCGTCGCGCCCCGAAATGACGAACTAGAGAGAACTATGAACATGCGCATCACCATCCTCTTCGGCGGCTCCAACCGGGAGCGTCTGGTTTCGGTCGCCTCAGCCCAGGCGCTACATCAGGCGCTGCCCGAGGCCGATCTCTGGTGGTGGGACGTCGTGGACAAGGTGCATGTCGTGCACTCGAAGCAACTGCTCGAACACGCCCGTCCGTTCGAGGACGAGTTCAAGCCCGGCACATCAGGCATTCCGCTGGGGCAGGCGCTCGACCAGGCCAAGGCGGAGGGCCGCGTGCTGGTGCTTGGGCTGCATGGCGGGCGCGCCGAGAACGGCGAATTGCAGGTGATGTGCGAGGCGCGCGGCGTGCCTTTCACCGGATCGGGCTCGGCCTCCTCGCATCTCGCCTTCGACAAGATCGCAGCCAAGCATTTCGCCGCGCTCGGCGGCGTGACGCCGCCGGCCAACGTCGCGCTGGACAAGATCGACGAGGCCTTCGCCGAATATGGCCGACTGATCGCAAAGCCGGCGCGTGACGGCTCGAGCTATGGCCTGATCTTCGTCAACGCCAGGCAGGATCTCGTCGCCGTCCGCAATGCGGCGAAGCACGAAGACTATGTGATCGAGCCCTACATCACCGGCGTCGAGGCAACCTGTGGCGTGCTGGAGCGCCCCGACGGCTCGATCATCTCGCTGCCGCCGATCGAAATCATTCCGGGCGAGGGCAATTTCGACTACGCCGCAAAATATCTCCTGAAGTCGACCCAGGAGATCTGCCCCGGCCGTTTTGCGCCCGAGATCACCGCTGCGCTGAAGGAGCAGGCGATGCTGGCGCATCGCGCGATGTCCTGCACCGGCTATTCCCGCTCGGACTTCATCGTCTCCGACAGGGGCCTGGTCTATCTCGAGACCAACACGCTGCCCGGGTTGACCAAGTCCTCGCTCTACCCCAAGGCGCTGAAAGCCGAAGGCATCGCGTTCGTCGACTTCCTGCGTGGCCTGGTCGAGCTCGCCGGGCGGGGCGTCAGAAAATAATTAGGACTGGTTAACGGCCGAACGGGCGAAATGGCCGGTTTTGGAACCCAAAACCGGTAAAATGCCGGACATCGCGGCATAAATGCCTCACACGCCTGGGCAAAACGCATCCCGCGTTAACGAAGTTTACCTTTTGTTTACCAGGACGTCCGAAGGTTAACGCTGGCGGCGCATATGACGCTTTGGCTGCCGGCGCGTGGGCTGTTGCGGGTGATGTCACCTCCAGCGAACGCTTTGAAGGGGAGAGGTTTTCTTCTTCTGAAGACCAGCACCCGGCCCGGCAAGTCCGAGACGTCATGTTCGCCAGGACCCGCGCGATGTCGCGGGCTAACTGTTGACGAGCTCGTGCAATGGATGGTGCAGGAAGCCTCACCCGGTCGTTTCTGAGATCGCTGAGGCCCCAAGCTGACCTGAAGGCGGCCGCTATCGGAGCGGTCGTGCTTCTGCGCGAGTGGGTGCAGGATAAGCGCGACCAGAAGCGCGCTGTCGCCCAGAACAAGATCAGGTCCAAGACCAAGGCCAAGCCCGTCGTCGAGCGCGAGCCGCCGCCGCGCGTGGTCGCGCTGGTCGAGCGCTATGCGCCGCGCCGGATCGGGATCACCATGACCGTTCTGCTGCTGGTCGGAAGCTGCGGCTTCGGCATTGTCAGGGGCGGCCACCTCCAGGATTTCATCGCCGCGGTCAGCGACACCCGCAACGCGCTGGCCAATTCCGCGGGCTTCCGCATCACCTCCGTCGTGATCAACGGCCGCAAGCAGCTCAGCCAGGACGAGATCCTCGCGGTCGGCGGGGTCAGCGGCCGCTCCTCGCTGCTGTTCCTCGACGCCGACGTCGTGCGCGACAAGCTCAAGGCCAATCCCTGGATTGCGGATGCGACCGTGCTGAAGCTCTATCCGGGCCGGCTCATGATCGACATCACCGAGCGCCAGGCCTTCGCGCTGTGGCAGGAGGCCGGCCGGCTCTCCGTCATCGCCGATGACGGCGCGGTGCTCGAGCCTTACGTCTCGCGCCGGTTCCTGTCGCTGCCGCTCGTGGTCGGCAAAGGCGCCGACACCCAGGCGCGCGATTTCCTGGCGCTGCTGGCGCGCTATCCGCAGATCAATTCGGTGACCAAGGCCGCGATCTATGTCGGCGAGCGGCGCTGGAACCTGAGGCTCAAGGATGGCCTCGACATCCGTCTGCCCGAGCAGGACGTCGGCAACGCCCTCGCGACGCTGTCCAGGCTCGACAAGGAGGACAAGCTGTTCTCCCGCGACATCGTCGCCGTCGACATGCGCCTGCCCGATCGCCTGGTGGTGCAGCTGTCCGACGACGCCGCCAAGGCGCGCGAGGACCTGTTCAAGGACAAGAAGAAAAAGAAGGCCGGGGACGCCGCATGACCGGTCTTGATCGCACCCAGACCCCGAAGACGCGCCCGATGCCGCACAAGCGCGGCGGCATCGTCGCCTGCCTCGATATCGGCACCAGCAAGATCGCCTGCATGATTGCGCGGCTGAGGCCGTCGGCGCCGAGCGAAGCCCTGCGCGACCGTACCCACGCGGTGGAGCTGATCGGTTACAGCCAGATCCAGTCGCGCGGCATGAAGGCCGGCGCGGTGGTCGATCTCGCCGAATGCGAGCAGGCGGTGCGCCAGGCCGTCGGGCTGGCGGAGAAGATGGCCAAGGTGCGGGTCGAGTCCGTGCTGCTGTCGGTCTCCGGTGGCCGCCTCTCCGGCCAGCTGGTCGAAGCCGCGGCCGACATCCGCGGTGGCGCCGTGACGCCGGCCGATGTCAGCCGCGTCACCTCGACCGGCATGCGCCACGCCACCGGCGAGGGCCGCACCGTGCTGCACGCGCTGCCGGTCGGCTACACGCTCGACGGCGTCAAGGGCATCCGCGATCCGCGCGGCATGGTCGCGCATCAGTTCGGTGTCGACATGAACGTCGTCACCTGCGAGGCCACCGTTGCCCGTAATCTGATGCTGGCGGTGGAGCGCTGCCACATCAATGTCGAAGCCATGGCGGCGAGCCCCTATGTGGCTGGCCTGTCGGTGCTGACCGACGACGAAGCCGATCTCGGCGCCGCCGTCGTCGAGATGGGCGCGGGCACCACCACCATCGCGGTCTATTCCGGCGGCCGCTTCGTGCATGCGGCGGGCTTTGCGGTCGGCGGGCAACACATCACGATGGATCTCGCGCGCGGACTCTCCGCGACCATTGCCGATGCCGAGCGAATCAAGACGTTATATGGGACCGTCATCACCGGCGGATCGGACTCGCGTGAGCTGATGTCTGTACCGACAGCCGGTGACGAGCAGGATCTGCCGCAGATCGTCTCCCGCGCCACCATCGCCAACATCGTCAAGCACCGTGCCGAGGAAGTCTTCGAAATGGTTCGGGACAAGCTGAAGGATTCGCCCTTCGCCTCAGAGCCCAACGGCCGCGTCGTGCTCTCCGGCGGCGCCTCGCAGCTCACCGGACTCGTCGAACTCGGCACACAGATTCTCGGCCGGCCCGTGCGGGTCGGACGTCCGCTCGGTTTCGGCCGGCTGCCCAACGAGGCGAAGAACGCCGCGTTCGCTGTGCCGGCCGGGCTCCTCGTCTACCCGCAATATGTTCATCACGAGCATGTCGAACCGCGGCATACGCGGCAGCAGGTCAAGACAGGGACGGGCGGTTATTTTGGAAAGGTCGGACGATGGCTACGCGAGGGCTTCTGATGAACCGGTTCCGCAACCTTCGCATTTCACCAACTCCCGCGGCCGCCGGCCGGGGCGAACCCACGCGCGCGTGATCGAGAGGCAAACATGACCATCAGCATCAATGTTCCTGATATTCACGAATTGAAGCCCCGGATCACCGTGTTCGGCGTCGGCGGCGCCGGTGGCAACGCCGTCAACAACATGATCACGGCGGGCCTCCAGGGCGTCGACTTCGTGGTCGCCAACACCGACGCACAGGCGCTGACGATGTCGAAGGCGCAGCGCATCGTGCAGATGGGCACCGCGGTCACGCAAGGCCTCGGCGCGGGTTCGCAACCGAACGTCGGCGCGGCGGCGGCGGAAGAGGTGATCGACGAACTGCGCGACCATCTCTCGGGCGCCAACATGGTGTTCGTCACCGCCGGCATGGGCGGCGGCACCGGCACCGGTGCTGCTCCCGTCATCGCCAAGACCGCGCGCGACATGGGCATCCTCACCGTCGGCGTCGTGACCAAGCCGTTCCACTTCGAGGGCGGCCGCCGCATGCGCACCGCCGAGGCCGGCATCAACGAGCTGCACAAGGTCGTCGACACGCTCCTGATCATCCCGAACCAGAACCTGTTCCGGGTCGCCAACGAGAAGACCACCTTCGCCGACGCCTTCGCGATGGCCGACCAAGTGCTTTACTCCGGCGTTGCCTGCATCACCGACCTGATGGTCAAGGAAGGTCTGATCAACCTCGACTTCGCCGACGTTCGCGCCGTCATGCGCGAGATGGGCAAGGCGATGATGGGTACGGGCGAAGCTTCCGGTGACAAGCGCGCGCTGACCGCCGCTGAAGCCGCGATCGCCAACCCGCTGATCGACGATAGCTCGATGAAGGGCGCCAAGGGCCTCCTCATCTCGATCACCGGCGGCAAGGACCTCACCTTGTTCGAGGTTGACGAAGCCGCGACCCGCATCCGCGAGGAAGTCGATCAGGACGCCAACATCATCGTCGGCGCGACCTTCGACGAAGCGCTCGACGGCCTGATCCGCGTCTCGGTTGTTGCCACCGGCATCGAGCAGGCAACGATCGCCCGCAACACCCAGGCCACCAGCGCCCCGGTCGCGAACGCGGCGCCGCAGCAGATTCAACAGGTGCAGCAGGCTCCCGCTGCTCCGGCCGCCGCTGCCGAGAGCCGTCTTGCCGATCTGACCGCGCGTCTGCGCGCCGACAATCAGCGCATGGCCGAGCGCGCCCAGAAGCTGGAAGCCCAGATCCCGGCCGCCGCCCCGACCGCGCCGCGTCCGAATGTCGAGCGCGCCGCGCTGGCCGCCATCGCGGCTGCCGTTGCCGAGGTCCCGCAGGCGCCCGCGCCGATGCAGACCTATGGTGACGTCACGGTGCGTCCGATCGCGCAGAAGCCGACGCTGTTTCCGGAGCCCGACATGGCCCCGGTCGCGATGCAGGAGCCGATGACGCCGGAAACCTTCATCCCGCCGCAGGCCGAGCGCGGGCCGGTCCGTGCACCGCGGATGCCGCGTATCGACGAACTGCCGATGCCGGCCCAGGCCGAGCTTCGCCAGGCCCGCGGCGAGGCTGAAGAAGAGACCCCGCAGAAGACCCGCCTGTCGCTGCTCCAGCGCCTCGCCAATGTCGGCCTCGGCCGCCGCGACGAGGAGAGTGAGGCGCCGGTCGCAGCCCGCACCGCCGGTCCCGCGATGCCGCCGTTGCCCGATCGCCGGCCCCAGAAGAGCGTGGCGCAGCAGATCGCGGCGAGCGAGCCGGTATCGGAGTATGCCCGCCGTCCTGCGCCTCAGGGCCTGGACATGCATGGCCGCCCGGCGCCTGTTGCGCCGGCGCCACAGGGCGACGACCATCTTGATATCCCGGCCTTCCTGAGGCGTCAGGCGACCTGAGGATTGTTACAATAAGGCTGACGAAAAAAGGTCCCGGCGGGAAGCTTGCCGGGACCTTTCCTTTGGTCCCGTGCATGCCCGGATTGCGGGATCAAACAACTGATTTTAAATCATTAATTACGCATTTGGTGGTTCAGTAAAACTGCCGATAACGGTCCCAAACTCCGGCGCAATTTGGTTAAGCCTTGGCGCGAATACGGCAGGTTTGGGGTAACAATCGGTAAAAAAGCGTGAGTTGGCGCTGTTTGAGGCTGTGACTATGGTTTGCCGTGACTTGGGGATACGGAGATTCGCAACCGTCGGCACTGGCCGGCCAAGCGGGCCTAGTATAAGTCGCAGTGGGTCGTAGTGGGGCGGATTCCTGATGAAATTTAGCCGGCAAACAACGCTTCGTGCGCAAGCCACCGTGGCCGGCGTTGGCGTTCATTCCGGTCTTCCCGTCACTCTCACGCTGGGGCCTGCGCCCGTCGACGCGGGTTTTGTTTTTGTCCGCACCGGCCTCGAGGGAAGTGACCGTGAGATTCAGGCGACCGCCGACCAGGTGATCGCGACCGACTTCGCCACCGTCCTCGGCGATCGTGACGGCCCGTTGGTTTCCACCGCCGAGCACGTGCTTGCTGCGCTTCGGGGCATGGGCGTCGACAACGCCACCATCGAGATCGACGGACCGGAAGTGCCGATCATGGACGGCAGCGCCGCGGCCTTCATTGCCGCGATCGACCAGGCCGGCATCGTCAGCCAGCCGGCACAGCGCCGCTTCATTCAGATCTTGAAGCCGATCTCGGCCAAGGTCGGTGACTCCTTCGGCGAGATCCGGCCCTACGCCAACGGGTTCCGCGTTGATATCGAGATCGACTTCACCAATCCCGTCATCGGCCAGCAGAGCTACGGCTTCGACCTGAGCCCGGAGCGCTTCCGCCGCGAAGTCGGCCGTGCCCGGACTTTCGGCCTGATGTGCGACGTCGCCCGGCTCTGGAGCGCGGGTTACGCACTTGGTGCCTCCTTCGACAATACCGTCGTGTTCGACGACGAGCGGCTGCTCAACACCGAGGGCCTGCGCTACGCCGACGAATGCGCCCGCCACAAGGTGCTGGACGTGATCGGCGATCTCGCGCTGGCCGGCCTGCCGCTGCTTGGCGCCTACCGCTCGGTGCGTGGCGGTCACAAGCTCAACCACGCTGTCCTGACCGCGCTGCTCGCCGACCGTACCGCCTGGCGGGTGGTCGAGGGCGAGGCGGTCCGCCGCACCACGCGTCCCGTGGGCGAAGTCGGTCGCGGCATCGTCGGCGGTCGGATCGCCGCGGCCTACGGGCCGGACGTGTCCTGAAGAGACCTGTCGCCACTGGCGTTCTGTTGCCGCCGGCGTTTGGCGGCGGCTCCCGGGAAACTCCTGGTAACGATGATCGGCTAGGATTGCGGCGCGTTCGCCTTAATCCGGGCGAAATGCCTGCCTATCCGGTTGGTTCGAGATCGTTTTTCGGTTACACGGCGTGGTCGCATGGCAGGCGCCACGGCTACATTTCGCGCCCATGACGGGGTTCATGGGCTGGCGGACACCGCATCACAGGGCGTCAGGGCTTAAATTCATGTCGGCACAGCGTATGACGCGCGGATATCTCTCGGTCTCGCCTGGAGTCCGCGGGCTGCTTCAAGCCGCCACCTTCGCGGTGCTCGCGCTGCCGCTGGCCGGCTGCGGCACCGGCGCGCTCTGGGACAAGTTCACCGCCAAGGACGACACCTTCACCGAGGAGCCCGCCGACAAGATCTATAATGAGGGCCTGTACCTCATGAACGAGAAGAAGGACATGAAGGGGGCGAACAAGAAGTTCGAAGAGGTCGACCGCCAGCATCCTTATTCCGACTGGGCTCGCAAATCGCTGTTGATGTCGGCCTATGCCTCCTACCAGGGCGGCGACTATGACGGCTGCATCGGCGCCGCGACCCGCTACGTCACGCTGCATCCCGGCAGCCCGGACGCGGCCTATGCGCAGTACCTGATCGCCGCCTCCCATTACGATCAGATCCCGGACATCAGCCGCGACCAGGCCCGCACCGAGAAGGCGATCGCCGCGCTGGAAGAGGTGAACCGCAAATATCCGAACTCGGAATATGCGACCTCGGCCAAGGCCAAGATCGAGGGTGCGCGCGACCAGCTCGCCGGCAAGGAAATGAATGTCGGCCGCTATTACATGCAGAAGCGCGACTACACGGCGGCGATCAACCGCTACAAGGCCGTCGTCACGCAGTACCAGACCACCCGCCATGTCGAGGAGGCTCTGTTCCGGCTCACCGAGGCCTATATGACGATCGGCATCGTCGCCGAGGCGCAGACCGCAGCCGCGGTGCTTGGCCACAATTTTCCTGACAGCCGCTGGTACAAGGACGCCTATAATCTTGTAAAATCCGGGGGTCTCGAGCCGAGCGAGAATCAGGGTTCCTGGATGAGCAGGGCCTTCAAGAAGATAGGCCTATAGTCTCGGCTAGGAAATTTGATTCCATGCTGGCGCGTCTGTCGATCCGTGACATCGTCCTGATCGAGCGGCTCGATATCGAATTCGCCACCGGACTTGCGGTTTTGACCGGTGAGACCGGTGCGGGCAAATCCATCCTGCTCGATGCCTTTGCACTGGCGCTCGGCGGCCGCGGCGACGCCGGGCTCGTGCGCCATGGCGCGGAGCAGGGGCAGGTCACCGCCGTCTTCGATATCCCCAAAAATCACCCCGCGACGAGGATTCTGGCCGAGAACGGCCTGGATGATACTGGCGAGATGATTCTCCGCCGGGTGCAACTCGCCGACGGCCGCACCCGCGCTTTCATCAACGACCAGTCGATCAGCGTGCAGACGCTGAAGGCGGTCGGTGGCGCCCTGGTCGAGATCCACGGCCAGCATGACGAGCGTGCGCTGGTCGATGCCGCCACCCACCGCCGCCTGCTCGACGCCTTTGCCGGGCTCGAAAAGGACGTCACCGCGGTCGAAGCGCTCTGGGACGCGCGCCGCACGGCCAGCGCCGCGCTGGAAGAGCACCGCACCGCCATGGAGCGCGCCGCGCGCGAGGCGGACTATCTGCGCCACGCCTCCGACGAGTTGAAGCAGCTCGCGCCCAAGGAAGGCGAGGAGACCTCGCTCGCCGGTCGCCGCACCACCATGATGCAGGGCGAGAAGATCGCCTCCGATTTGCGGGAGGCGCAGGAAGCCGTCGGCGGCAATCATTCGCCGGTCGCCTCGCTGTCGGCCGCGGTGCGCCGGCTGGAGCGGCGCGGTGTCAACTCGCCGGCGCTGGTCGAGCCCGCCGTGAAGGCGATCGACGTCGCGATCAACGCGCTGGAGGAAGCCGACCAGCATCTCCTGGCCGCGCTCGCCGCGACCGACTTCGATCCGGGCGAGCTCGAGCGCATCGAGGAGCGGCTGTTCGCGCTGCGCGCCGCCTCGCGTAAATATTCGACGCCGGTCGATGGCCTCGCCGCGCTTGCCGCCAAATATGCTGCCGACGTCGTCCTGATCGATGCCGGTGCTTCGCGGTTGAAGAAGCTGGAGCAGGCAGCGATCGAGGCTGACGCGCGCTATGCCGCTGCCGCCAAGAAACTGTCGATGGCGCGGCAGAAGTCGGCGGACAAGCTCAACAAGGCGGTCAACGCCGAGCTCGCGCCGCTCAAGCTCGAACGCGCCAAGTTCATGACGCAGGTCGAGACCGATGAGGCCGCGCCGGGCCCGCAAGGTTTCGACCGCGTCGAGTTCTGGGTGCAGACCAATCCCGGCACCAAGCCGGGTCCGATGATGAAGGTCGCTTCCGGCGGCGAACTCTCCCGCTTCCTGCTGGCGCTCAAGGTCGTGCTGTCCGACCGCGGCTCGGCGCCGACGTTGGTGTTCGACGAAATCGACACCGGGGTCGGCGGTGCGGTCGCGGACGCCATCGGTGGGCGGCTCGCGCGGCTTGCCGGCAAGGTGCAGGTGATGGCCGTGACCCACGCCCCGCAGGTCGCCGCCCGTGCCGGCCAGCATCTGCTGATCTCCAAGGACGCCCTCGACAAGGGCAAGCGCGTCGCCACCCGCGTCAATGCGCTGGCCGCCGACCACCGCCGCGAGGAGATTGCCCGCATGCTCGCCGGCGCCGAGATCACGGCCGAGGCGAGGGCGGCCGCCGATCGGCTGCTCAAGGCGGCGAGTTAGACTTTGTGTCCCGGATGCGCGTAGCGCGAGCCGGGAAACGGAATGCCGCCACACAGGCCGCGGCTCTGCAGCGCACGGCTCCGCGCTGCGCAGCGTCCGGGGGCACGAGACCAACCGCCTTTACCCTCCCGCCCGCTCCGTCGTATCCAAGCACCATGGCAAGAGCAGCAAAATCCAAAGCAAGGCCGCTTCGCGACGTCGCCGACCTCACCAAGGCGCAGGCCAAGGTCGAGCACATGCGGCTCGCACTCGAACTCGAAGAGCACGACAGGCGCTACTATCAAGAGGACGCGCCCACCGTGACCGACGCCGAGTACGACGCGTTGCGCCAGCGCTTCAACGCGATCGAAAAGCGCTTTCCGGATTTCGTCAGCGCGGAGTCGCCGTCCCAGAAAGTCGGCGCGGCACCGTCGGGTCGCTTCAGGAAAGTCCGGCATTCCGTTCCGATGCTGTCGCTCGACAACGCGTTTGCCGAAGAGGACGTCCGCGACTTCGTCGGCCGCATCGTGCGCTTCCTGAAGCTCGACGACGACAAGGTCGATTTCTCGGCCGAGCCGAAGATCGACGGCCTCTCGATGTCGCTGCGCTACGAGGGCGGCGAGCTCGTCACCGCGGCGACCCGCGGTGATGGCGCTGAAGGCGAGGACGTCACCGCCAACATCCGCACGCTCGAAGACGTGCCGCAGAAGCTGAAAGGCCGCAACGTCCCCGACGTCTGCGAGGTGCGCGGCGAGGTCTACATGACCAAGAAGGCGTTCCTCGCGCTCAACGAGCGGCAGAAGGCGGAAGGCAGCACCATCTTCGCCAATCCGCGCAACTCGGCCGCAGGCTCGCTCCGGCAGAAGGACCCGACCATCACCGCCTCACGCCCCCTGGGCTTCTTCGCCTATGCCTGGGGCGAGATGAGCGCGATGCCGGAGGGTACGCAGAGCGGCATGATCGGCTGGTTCGAGCGCTGCGGCTTCAAGACCAATCCGTTGACCAGGCTCTGTCATTCCGTCGAGGAGCTGCTCGCGTTCCATCATTCGATCGAGGAGCAGCGCGCAAAACTCGATTACGAGATCGACGGCGTCGTCTACAAGGTCGACCGCATCGACTGGCAGGAACGGCTCGGCTTCGTCTCACGCACGCCGCGCTGGGGCATCGCGCACAAATTCCCGGCCGAGCGCGCCGTGACGGTGCTGCGCGACATCGAGATCCAGGTCGGCCGCACCGGCTCGTTCACGCCGGTCGGCAAGCTCGAACCGGTCGGCGTCGGCGGCGTGATCGTGCAGAACGTCACCCTGCACAACGAGGACTACATCAAGGGCATCGGCAACAAGGGTGAGGTGCTGCGCGAGGGGCGCGACATCAGGATCGGCGACACCGTCGTGATCCAGCGTGCCGGCGACGTCATCCCGCAGGTGGTCGACGTCGTCCTCGACAAGCGGCCGAAGACGGCCAAGGAATTCCAGTTCCCGACGAAGTGCCCGTGCCCGCTGCACACCGACGTCACGCGCGAGGAAACGGCGGCCGGCGAAGAGGGCTCGCGCGCCCGCTGCACCGGCGAGTTCGCCTGTCCCTATCAGAAGATCGAGCACCTCAAACTGTTCGTGTCGCGGCGCGCCTTCGACATCGACGGTCTTGGCGAGAAGCAGCTCCAGTATTTCTTCGACGAGGGATGGGTGAAGGAGCCCGCCGATATTTTCACGCTGGAGAAGCGCAATGCGAAGCTGAAGCTCGAGGAGATCGAGGGCTACGGCGAAACGTCGGTGCGCAACCTGTTCGGCGCCATCGAGAGCCGGCGCAGAATCGCGCTGGAGCGCTTCGTCTTTGCGCTCGGTATGCGTCATGTCGGCGAGACCACGGCGCTGGCGCTCGCACGCGGCTATGGCTCGTGGGACGCTTTCCACGACGCCTGCCTCAAAGTCGCCAAGGGCGACGAGGAGGCGATGGCCGAGATGGACGCGCTGGACCAGATCGGCGACACCGTGATCAAGAGCATCGCCGACTATTTCGGCGAGAGCCACAATCGCGGCATCGTCGAGCGGCTGACCAAGGAAGTCGAGATCATCGACGCCGAGAAGCCGAAGAGCAACTCCGCCGTCGCCGGCAAGACGGTGGTGTTCACGGGATCACTGGAGAAGATGACGCGCGACGAGGCCAAGGCCACCGCGGAGCGTCTGGGGGCGAAGGTGTCGGGCTCGGTGTCGAAGAAGACCGACCTCGTCGTCGCCGGCCCCGGCGCCGGCTCCAAGCTCGCGGAAGCCAACAAGCACGGCGTCAAGGTGTTGACCGAGGACGAGTGGCTGACGTTGATCGGGGAGTGAGAGAGGCACTTCACTCTCCACTTACTCCGCTGTCATTCCCCGCGACCCGTCTACGCCAAGGCTTCGCCGGGGTTTGAGGTCTAGGGGCGCCGAAGCTTTAGCTTAGGCGGCAGGCGGGCGATCCAGTATCCCAGAGGCGTGCGTTGAAGATCTCGCTGTTGCTGCCGGCGTCGCGGCGTACTGGATGCCCCGGTCAAGCCGGGGCATGACAGCGAGGTTGCGGCACGCGCGGTGCGCCCCCCTCACATCATCCCGCTCTCTTCCTCCTCCGCCTGCTCGATCAACTCCTCGCTCACCACCACCTCGCGGCGGGGGACGACGAAGATCATCATGCAGGCGCAGAGCAGCGAGATCGCGAGCACCGCCGAGGTCAGCGGCAGCGTCGTGGCGGAGTGGCCGCCGAGATAGGCGCCGAATTGCGACATCAGCGCGCCGATGCCCTGTTGCAGGAAGCCCATCGCGCCTGACGCGGTGCCGGCGGCTTCAGGGCGGATGCTGATCGCGCCGGCGGCGGAGTTCGCCATCACGAAGGCATTGCCGACCATCACGATCATCTGCGTGCCGAACAGCCATGCGGGTGCTTCGTTCCAGCCCGTAAAACTCCAGAGCAGGTTCAACAGGCTGCCGCAGAGTTGCAGGCCGAGCCCGAACCAGATCAGCTTTTCCAGCGAGTGTCGCGGCGCGAAGCGCACGCAGAGCAGATTGCCGACGAGATACGCAAAGCCTGTTGTCGCGAACCAGGCGCCGTATTCGGCGCTGGTCCGGCCCATCTGCGTCACGACGATGTAGGGGCCGCCGCCGGCGAAGGTGAAGATAATCTGGGACGCCAGCACCTGGCACATCACATAGCCGATGAAGGCGCGGCTCTTGATCAGGGTGCCGACGTCGCTGCGAAAGCCGCCGCTGCCGACCGCGCGATCGCGGCGGGTCTCGGGCAACGCGATCGCGATGCCGATTGCGACCGCGATCGCGCCGATCGTGACGGCGTAGAAGATCGCCCGCCAGCCGAATGCGGTCTCGATCAGGCCGCCGGTGAGCGGTGAGACCATCTGGCCGATCATGAGCGCTGCGATTACGAGGCTGATCATGGAGGCGACGCGGTTGCGCTCGTAGATATCGCGGATGATGGCGCGGCTCACCACCATGCCGGAGGCGCCGCCGAGCGCCTGGAAGAAGCGCGCTGCGATCAGTTGCGGCAGCGTTTCGGCGAAGATGCAGGCGATGCTCGCCGCGACCATCAGCGCGAGGCCGCCAAGCAGCACCGGACGCCGGCCGAGCCTGTCCGACAGCGGTCCCATGATGAGCTGCGACAGTGCGATGCCGACCATGTACAGCGACACCGTCATCTGCGCGATCGAGATGTCGCGGCCGAACGTCGTCGCCAGCACGGGCAGCGCCGGAACCAGGATGTAGAGCGAGATCGGCGCGATCCCGGTCATGACGACCAGCAGCAGCAACACCACGCGCGAAGTCGCGATGTTTTTCGTCGCCGCGTCCGGCGGCCTGCTGATCATGCCGTGCATAGTCGTCCGTCTTTCGAAGTCGAATCGACTGTAGCGTGCTCGCGCAAGACGGATATCGGCGTTTCGGAATGCGGCTATTCGGATTTCGGGACGGTTACGATAACAGCGTGTGGAGACCGTTATCCTAAGGGGGCGCGTGTGCTGAGATGTTGTGCGGTCGTGCCACATCTTCGGTGTCATTCCCCGCGAGGGCGGGGAATCCAGTATTCCAGAGGCCGTAGTGATTGAATCGAGAGGCTGCGGCGTACTGGATGCCCCGCCTTCGCGGGGCATGACAGCGAGTGTGAGGTGAGAGCGTTGCGCAAATCGCGTAGCGCCATGCATCTCCGGCGCGAGCTTACGCCTTCAGCTCTGCCGTCGCCTGATCGAGCCAGGCCTTCGTCGCCTCGTCCAGCGCCGGCCGCACCTCGGCCCTCACGCGGGCGTGGTAGGCATTGAGCCAGTCGAGCTCGTCCTTGCCCAGCATCGCGACATCGACCAGACGCCGGTCGATCGGTGCCAGGGTCAGCGTCTCGAACGCATTCATCGGTTTTTCCGCGCCCTCGATGTCGGCGGCGACCACCAGCTCGAGGTTCTCGATGCGGATGCCGAAGCCGTCGGTCTTGTAATAGCCGGGCTCGTTGGAGAGGATCATGCCGCGCTTCAGCGGCGTTGTGCCGAGCTTCGAGATCCGCGCCGGTCCTTCGTGCACGCTGAGATAGCTGCCGACGCCGTGGCCGGTGCCGTGCTCGAAATCGGCGCCGGCGGCCCAGAGATATTGCCGCGCCAGCGTGTCAAGCTGTGCGCCGGTGGTGCCGTCGGGAAACACCGCGCGCGCGATCGCGATGTGGCCGCGCAGTACCCGGGTGAAGCGGTCGCGCATCTCCTCCGTCGGCTCGCCCACGGCCATGGTACGGGTGACGTCGGTGGTGCCGTCTTCATATTGCGCACCGGAATCGATCAGCAGCAGATCGCCCGGCGCGATGCGCCGGTTGCTCTTGCGGGTGACGCGGTAGTGCACGATGGCGCCGTTCGGGCCGGTGCCTGATATGGTCGGGAACGAGACGTCCTTCAGCGCGCCGGTGTCGCGGCGGAACGTCTCAAGCGCTTCGACCGCGTCGATCTCGGTCAGCTTGCCGCTTGATGCCTCGCGGTCGACGAAGGCGAGGAAGCGCGCCAGCGCCACGGCATCGCGGCGGTGCGCCGTCCGTGTGCCCTTGATCTCGGTCGCGTTCTTGACGGCCTTGAGCAGTGCAATCGGATCGCTGCCGCGCACTGGCTTGCCGCCGGCGCTTGCGATCAGCCGGCTGAGCGCGTCGGCCGCGGTGGCGTTGTCGAGTGCGATCGCGGCGCCGCTCTTGGCCAGCGCCATCAGCGTCGGTGCCATCGCATCGGGCTCGCGCACATCGGTGGACTGCTCCAGATGGTCGCGGGTCAAATTGGAGAGTTTTCGGTGGTCGATGAACACGGTCGGCCGGCCGTCCTTCGGCACCAGCGCGTAGGACAGCGGCAGTGGCGTATGGGCGACGTCGGCGCCGCGGATGTTGAAGGTCCAGGCCACGGCGTGGCTGTCGGAGAGCACCAGCGCGTCGACGCCGAGCTTGGCGATCTCGCTTTTGATTTGCGTGATCTTCTCGGCCTCGGCGACCCCGGCATTTTGCAGGCTGTGCACGGCGACAGGGGCCAGCGGCGGCTGCGGCCGGTCCTGCCAGATCGCGTCGACCGGGTTGCTGTCGACGGCGACCAGCTCGGCGCCGGCCTTGGCGCAGGCGGCGGCGAGGCGCTCGGCTGCCGAAGAAGTGTGCAGCCACGGATCAAATCCGAGGCGGTCGCCGGCCTTCAGGTGCGTCGATACCCAGCTCTCCGGCGGCGGATCGATCAGCGATTCCACCGCCCAGGCCTTTGCATCGACCTGCTTGGCCGCCTGGATCGTGTAGCGGCCGTCGACGAAGACCGCGGCCTCATGCGTCAGCACCACCGCCAATCCTGCGGAACCGGTAAAGCCGGTCAGCCAGGCCAGCCGCTCTTCCGAGGGGGGCACATATTCGTTCTGCTGCTGATCGGCGCGCGGAACGACGAGGCCGGTCAGCTTGCGGCGGGCGAGTTCTTCGCGGAGCGCGGCAAGGCGCGCCGTCAATGCGACGCCGGCCTCGGGCTCCTCGAATGTCTGGAAGTGTGCTTCGAACATGGCTCAGTTTAGGATCATGAGGATCAGTCCGCAATGTAGACGCATTTGGGGTCGCATCTGGCACGGACCGTGCTT
The DNA here is from genome assembly GCF_023073075.1 of Bradyrhizobium sp. 61. Lineage (NCBI taxonomy): Bacteria > Pseudomonadati > Pseudomonadota > Alphaproteobacteria > Hyphomicrobiales > Nitrobacteraceae > Bradyrhizobium > Bradyrhizobium sp. 61. Next base: position 799,759 of record NZ_JADPIU010000052.1, read on the forward strand.
GAAAATGGTCCATTCGAATTGAGTGGAGTAGAGGATGCAGCAGTTGCGCTTCGTCCGGATAACAGGGAAATTCGAGCGGGTGGTTCATCTCAACGGCGAGGGGACACACGATGCCAGCGTTCATGTTTGAGAAGATTTCGCCGCCGGCCCACCGCGCCCCGGCCGCAACGACACCGAAGAAGCCGCGCGGCCTCATCAGCCAGATGATCGACCGTTTCGCCGAGCGCCGCGCCAGGCGTGCCTTGCAGGGTAAGCGCGCGACACGTCGGGATGAGAAGCCGGCGGAGTAGGGCGGTGTCGTAGGGGGCACGCTTCCGCCGTCGCTCTTCGAGCTATGGCGGACAAGCCGCTTTGCCCACCCTACGGCGCCTAGGCTGCCTTACCCCATCTTCCGCAGCAACAAGCTGCTCCACCCCTCGATCCGCAGGTGCCGCAGCGGCACGAGGCCGCGTGCGCGGTAGGCGGCGATCACGGCGGGGGCCTGGTGGGTCAAGAGGCCGGAGAGGATGACGCGCGCGCCGGGCGCGAGGTGCCGCGCCATCGGTCCGGCCAATTGCCTTAACGGATTGGCAAGGATGTTGGCCAGGACCAGGTCGAACGGGCCGCATCTGGCAAAGTCCGGTGCGGCAAATCCGGTGGCGCGGATCACCCGCACCTGGTTGCCGACGTGGTTCAGCATCGCGTTCTCTGCCGCCACCCGCACCGACGGCGGGTCGATGTCGGAGGCGAGCACCGCGCGATGCAGCGCCTTCGCTGCGGCGATGCCCAGCACGCCGGTGCCGGCGCCGAGGTCGAGCAGGTTCCTCGGCCGAGAACTCTTCAGGACGTGGTCAAGCAACAGTAAACAGCCGCGGGTGGTGCCGTGGTGGCCGGTGCCGAAGGCGAGCGCCGCCTCGATCTCGATGGCAAGCTTGTTCGGCGCGACGCGGTCGCGATCGTGGCTGCCGTGCACGACGAAGCGGCCGGCCGGTACCGGGACGAGATCCTCGAGGCTCGCCTTGACCCAGTCCTTGGCCTCGACAATGTCGAAGATGAGCGTGTCCGCGATCTCGTTTCCTGCCGAAGTTACAATGAGTTCCCGCAGCCATGCCTGATCGGGCGCCTCGGCGAAATGGAGCGTGACGTCCCACTGTCCGTCCGGCCGTTCGAAGGCGGCGACCGCCGCATCGCCGTCGAAAAAGACCTCCGTGAGCACGTCGACGACGCGCTTGGCCGCGGCCTCGGTGCCGATCGAAAAGCAGGCGCGATGAGTGGGAGAAAGCTGCATTCTAGGGTTCCGTCAGTTCAATTTTTGGAACTTTTGTTCCCAATTTTCCGCATAACTTGCAGGTTCCGATTTAACCTGACTGCAGGTTGTATCCCGTAGATTTCCGGGTGTTGGATCCAGCCAACGCACCTTGGAATTGAAACGGAGGCGAGTCTTGAAGAGCATGGTTTTGAAGTTCTGGTCGGACGAATCCGGTGCAACCGCGATCGAATACGGCCTGATCGCAGCGGGCATCGCGCTGGCGATCATCACCGTGGTGAACAGCCTGGGCACCAGCTTGAACGACAAGTTCGGTTCGATTAGCAGTTCCTTGAAGTAATTTCCGCCTCCCATTTCCTGGCGGGGGCTGTTTTTCTTTAGAGGCTGTTACCTGACGATCGCCCGCACGGGGAGTTGCCCCCGGCGGGCGAGGTCGTTTTGGGGGGCGGCCCGGAAATGCCCACAGGCCTTCCACTCGCTTCCCCCAAGTTGTCCACGGCTTTATCCCGCCACTCGTCCCCAGCTTTTCCACCGCCTTGTACGGGGCGCGCCGGGCCTGCCGCGCGCAGGCTGTCCACTGTTTTCTCACAGCGTTGCCAACAGCCTTGCAAACAGCCTGTCCACAGCTCTTTCCACAGACCTATCCACGGCTTCCGAACAGCGAGCGGTGATCCCTCAAGATCGCTTGCGCGGCGTTGTGGCCGGGGGCGCCGGTGACGCCGCCGCCGGGATGGGCGCCGGAGCCGCAATGATAGAGGCCCTTCAGGGGACCGCGATAGTCGGCATGGCCCAGCATCGGCCGCGCCGAGAACAGCTGGTTCAGCGTCAGCGCGCCGTGGAAGATGTCGCCTCCCAGCAGGCCGAATTGCCGTTCGAGGTCGAGCGGGGAGAGGATCTGGCGGCCGAGCATGCTTGCCGCAAAGCCAGGTGCGTATTTGTCCACTGTCGCGATCATGAGATCGGCGACCTCCTCGCGATGGTCGTCCCAGGACTTTCCGTCGGGCAGTTCGGGCGCGACGTGTTGGCAAAACAGGCTCGCGACGTGTTTGCCCGCCGGTGCGAGCGTGTCGTCGAGGGTGGAGGGGATCAGCATTTCGACGACAGGCTCCCGGCTCCAGCCTAGCGCGCGCGCGTCGAGATACGCGCGGTCCATGTAGCCGAGGCTTGGCGCCAGGATGATGCCGGAGGTGAGGTGATCGCCGTCGCCCGGTAGCGCGGTGAAGGAGGGCAGGCGGTCCAGCGCCACATTCATGCGGAAGGTGCCGGAGCCGTTCTTCCAGTGCCGGATGCGCGCGAGGAAGTCCGGGGGCAGGGCGTCGGCCGCGATCAGCCGCGTATAGAGCAGCTTTGGATTGACGTTGGCCGCGACATATTTCGCGCGGAGGGACGTGCCGTTGTCCAGCACTACGCCGACGGCGCGGTCGCGCTCGACGATGATCTCGCGCACACCCGCATCCGTGTCGATCGTGACGCCGCGACCCTGCGCGGCGCGCGCCATCGCCTGCGTGATCGCGCCCATGCCGCCGATGGCGTGGCCCCAGACGCCCTTCTTGCCGTTCACCTCGCCGAAGGCGTGGTGCAGCATCACATAGGCCGAGCCCGCCGCGTATGGACTGGCATAATTGCCGACGATGGCATCGAAGCCGAACAGCGCCTTGACCAGATCGTGCTCGAAGCGCTCGTCCAGCATCTCGCCGGCCGAGCGGGTGAAGAGATCGAGCAGGCTGCGGCTTTGCTCCAGCGTCAACCCGCGCAGGATGTTGGCGCTCTGGAACGCGTTCACCGCTTCGCGGATCGCGTTCGTGCCAAAACCGTCGAGCAGGTTCGGCGGCGCGCGCAGCACGAACTGCCGCAGCACGTCGGCGATGTCTTCCAGCTCGCGCGAGAACCCGTCGAGGGCGTTGGCGTCATGCGTGCTCAGCCGTGCGACGGATTCCTTTGTCCGCCCCTCGCCGGTGAGCAGATAGCTGCCGTCGGGCGCGGGCAGGAAATTCTGCGCGCGCCGCTCGACGATCCGCAGGCCCTGCTCAGTGAGGCCCAAGTCGCGGATCACCTGCGGATTGAGCAGGCTCACGGTGTAGGCCGCGACCGAGTTGCGGAATCCGGGGTGAAACTCCTCCGTGACCGCGGCCCCGCCGACCACCTTGCGGCGCTCGACGACGCGCACGCGCAGGCCCGCCATCGCGAGATAGGCCGCACAGGTGAGGCCGTTATGGCCAGCGCCGATAATGATGACGTCGGTTTCGCTCATGAAGGGGTCAAAATGTTCCGCGCTCTTTCCGGGATGGTCCGAAGGACCAGACCCGGAATGACATCTGTATATCAAGCAATCGTCGCCGCAACATCACGAGACCCTTTATTGCCCGTTCATGCGCCCTGTGCTCCATTGCGCGCGTCCGGCGCCCGCCGGGGTTTAAGCCGGAGCTTCCATGGATTCGATCGTGCAACCCGCCGCCACGGAGCAGCCGTCCTCGTCGCGCAACCGGCTGGTGCTGACGGTCTACACCGCCGCGATCTTCGTCAGCGCGCTGCTGCTGTTCTCGGTGCAGCCGCTGTTCGCCAAGATGGTGCTGCCGCGGCTCGGCGGCTCGCCGGCGGTGTGGTCGGTGGCGATGGTGTTCTTCCAGTCGCTGCTGCTGGCGGGCTATGCCTATGCGCATCTCTTGATGCAGATCAGGAATCGCATCGTTCCGGTCGCGGTGCATCTGGTTTTGCTGATCGCAGCCTTCGCCACGCTGCCGCTCGGCATCGCCACCGCCTATGGCGAGCCACCGGCCTCTGGCTATGCGTTCTGGCTGCTCGGCCTGTTCGTGGTCTCGATCGGCCTGCCGTTCTTCGCGCTCGCCGCCAACAATCCGCTGCTGCAGGCCTGGTTCGTCCGCACCGGCCATCCTGCCGGACACGATCCCTATTTCCTCTATGCATCCTCCAACATCGGCAGCTTCCTCGCGCTGTTGTCCTATCCGTTCCTGCTGGAGCCGATTTTCACGCTGCACACGCAGAACCGGTTCTGGACCCTTGGCTATGGCCTCCTGATCCTCCTGATCGCCGCCTGCGGCGTGCTGCTGCTGCGTTCGCCGAAGCTGGCCGTGGTCGACGCAAAGACCGAGGACATCAATGCGCCGGCGCCAGGCTTCGTGACGCGGCTGCGCTGGATCTTCCTCGCCGCGGTGCCGTCCGGCCTGCTGATCGCCGTCACGGCGCACATCTCGACCGACGTCGCGGCGGCGCCGTTGCTCTGGGTGCTGCCGCTGTCGCTGTATCTGCTCACCTGGGTGGTGGTGTTCCAGTCGCGGCCGCTGTTGCCGCACAAATGGATGTTGATGCTCCAGCCGGTCGCGATCGCGGGCGTCATCGTCCTGCTGGCCTTCGGCGGCGAACAGAATCTGCTGCTGACCCTCGGCGGCCACCAATTGTGCTTCTTCGTTATCGCTATGGCCTGCCATGGCGAGCTGGCGCGGACACGGCCGGCCGCCAAATATCTCACGGGCTTCTATGTCGCGCTGTCGTTCGGCGGCATGGTCGGCGGCCTCTTTGCTGGCCTCGTTGCTCCATTCACCTTCTCCTGGATCGCCGAATACCCGATCCTGGTCGCGCTCGCCGCGCTGTGCCGGCCGCCGGCGAACGAGCGGCTGGCGGGCATCGTCAGATGGTACTGGCTGGCACTCGCCGTGCTCGCGGTGGCGCTGGTCGCGCCGTCTTACATGACCGGCGATCTCTCGACCTGGTTCGAGGATCATCGCGTCTGGGTCGCGGGGGCCGTCGGCGTGCTCGCTGCGCTACTCGCGCTGGCGCTCAACGCCAGCCGCTGGAAGATTTTTGCGACCGTCGCCCTCGCGCTGGCGCTGATCCGCGTCTATCCCGCGGACGAAGGCCGCGTCACGACGGTGCGCAGCTTCTTCGGCGTGCACAAGATCGTGGTGACGCCCGGCGGCTATTTCCATGTGCTGATGCACGGCACCACGATCCACGGCGCCGAGCGCTTCCGCAACAATGACGGCACGCCGGTCGTCGGCCGGCCCGAGCCGATCACCTACTATCACAAGGACGGCGGCATAGGGCAGGCCATCACCGCGCTCCGCGAGCGCAAGGGCGCGCCGCTGAAGGTCGCTGCAATCGGCGTCGGATCGGGCACGCTCGCCTGTGCCGCCGAGCCCGGCGAAAGCTGGACCTTCTTCGAGATCGACCAGTCCATGGTCGACGCGGCGAGCGATCCGAAGAACTTTCGCTACATATCGAGCTGCATGCCGGGCCTGAAGCCGGTGATCGGCGATGCTCGCCTCACCTTCGCGAAAGAGCCCGACGGCGCTTATGACCTGATCATCGTCGACGCCTATTCGTCGGATGCGATCCCGATTCATCTCGCCACCGAAGAGGCGATGAGTATCTACAAGGACAAGCTGGCGCCGCACGGCGCCGTGGTGATGCACGTCTCCAACCGGCACCTCGATCTCGAGACCGTCGTGGTCGGTATCGCCGATGCCAACGATCTGAAGAGCTGGGTCTTCAACGAGGATTCCGGACGCGACGGGGACTACATCTTCTCGACCGACGTCGTCATCTCCGCGCGCGAGGAGGCCGACGTCGGCCGGCTCGCCTCCTCCAAGTCATGGGAGCTGACCGAAGCCGACGACCGCGTGCGGGTCTGGACCGACGATTATTCCAACATTCTCGGCGCGCTGTACCGGCGTCTGCGGGATGGGGAGTAGGGACGCCTTCGCAGCCCGGATGGAGCGAAGCGCAATCCGGGGGCGCTTCCGCGTGGCGACACTGCTCTCGGCTTTCGCTGCGCTCCATCCGGGCTACAAGGGGAAGGCTTCTACGGCACGACCGGCGTTCCCGCCGGCAATGCAATTCCTTTCTCGCCCGCGACTTGCCGCAGCAGGTCCGGCCTGTCCGAGATGATGCCGTCGACGCCGAGCTCGATCATGCGCGCCATGTCCTCGCGCTTGTTGACGGTCCAGACCACGATGCGCAGTCCGAGCGTGTGCGCCTCCGAGATGACCGCCTCGGTCACATCGCCGAAATAGGGCGACCAGACCGCGCCGCCCGCAGCCTTGATCGTCCGCGGCAGCGAGCCGCCGTGATCGGCCGGGCTGAAACCCGCCGTCCAGTTCGTCGCCTTGTCCAACGCGACCGTCTGGCCCGAGCCGCGCTGGAGCGTCAAATACACCGTCGGAATGTTGGGCGCCTGCTGCTGGACGAGCAGCAGGGTCCGCCAGTCGAACGACTGGATCATGACGCGATCAGAAAATCCCTCGGCCTCGATCAGCCCGAGCAGCTTTGCGACAAAGCCTCGCGGATCGAGTGACTCGTCCGGATGGTTTGGATCGATCTTGGTTTCGATATTGAAGCGAACGCGCGTGTTGCCGGCCTTGCGCACCAGCGCGAACAGTTCGCCCAGGGTGGGAATGCGTGTCCCCGGCACGGCCCGCTGGTCGGGGAATTGCTTCGCGTAGGAACTGTCGGGGCGGATCTGGCCGACGTCATAGGCCCTGACCTCTTCGAGCCGCAGCTTCACGAACGGTGTGCCGGGCGCGGCGACATAGGCGCCGCCTGCATCGCGCGCGAGGTCGGGATTGAGCCCGCGTTCATGCGACACGACGACCTCGCCATCCGCGGTGACGCCGACGTCGAGCTCCAGCGTATCCACGCCCATCGACAGCGCGTTGGCGAAGGCCGGCAGGGTGTTTTCCGGCAACAGCGCGCGCCCGCCGCGATGCGCTTCGAGATCAAAGGCCATGGCTTGTCCCGCAGTGAGAACCGAGAGCACGGTCAGGATTGTTGCGACACGTGACGGCATCGAGGTTCGCAGCCCAGGTGAAAAGAGGAGTTTATGAAATCTTCGCCCGGTTCGTCCAGCTTCGTGGTCGACAGGTGCTTGACGGCGGCCGGGGAAGGCGGAAACTGGCTCTCAAAAAACAACGGTTCAGGGAGCCATTCATATGCGGCTTATCTTCATCGCAACGATGGCGGTTCTCATGGTCGGACAGGCGCTAGCCAAGGATGTGCTCTCGGGTGCGAGCCTCTACGAAGATGTAGCGCGCTATGCATCCTTCGGTCTGCACCGCTTCGGCTCTGCGGGCGATCGCGCGACGGCCGACTGGATCGCCGGCGAGATGAAGCAGGCGGGTTTCGAAATCAGCTTCCAGCCCGTCGTGCTCGGGCGGCAATATGTCGTCGAGCGGGCCAGCGCCGAAGCCGCCGGCATCTCTGTCGAGGCGACGCCTTTCTGGTGGCCGCCGGAGGACAAGGCCAGCTTCCATCTCGCCGCGCCGCTCGCGCGCGATGGCGATGTCACCGGCAAGATCCTTCTGCTTGATCTGCCGTTCGATCGCGGCGCCTATCTGGGGCCGAGTCATCGTGCGGCGATCGCGGAAGCCGCGGCAAGGAAGCCGGCGGCCATCCTGCTGATGATCGGCAATCCCACCGACGACCGCTTCGCCTATAATGTCACGCAGGAGGATGCGCCCTGGCCGGTGCCGGTGATCGTGGTCGGCGCGGCGTCGCGAGCGGTGTTCGAGCGCGCGGTCGCCTCAGGCGCGCCTGTCACCTTCGACGTCAAGGGCCATTACGAGCGCGATGTTGTTGGCCGCAACGTCATCGCCGAGATCGGGGCCGGCCGTGGGCCGGTCATCGTCGTCTCGACGCCGATGACCGGCTGGTACTCGTGCGTCTGCGAGCGCGGCCCCGGCATCGCCAACTTTCTCGCGCTGGCGCGCACCGTCGCCGCCGAGAAGTGGCCGGCGCATTTTGTTTTCATCGCCACCGCCGGCCACGAGATCGGCCATGGCGGCATGGAGCTGTTTTTGAAGCACGGAGCGCCGGCGCCGAAGGACACGCTGGCGTGGATTCATTTCGGTTCGTCGAACGCCTGCTATGCCTTCGCGGAAGGCGCCCGGACCGATCGGCCCGAGCAAGAGCGTTATCTCGTGCTGAGCAAATCCGCCGTCGCGCTGACCGACGAGACTTTTGCAAAAGTCGAGGCCAAGCGTCTGGTGACGGAGAAGCAGGCGGTCGGTGAGCTGCGCGACGTGCATGCGGCGGGCTACGCCAATTTCCTCGGCATGGCCGGGCGCCATCGGACGTTTCATACGCCGTCGGACGATCTCGCCGCGACCGGGCCCGAGATCCTCGAGCCGGTCGCGCGCGCCTTCGTCGATGCTGCGCGAAAGATCGTCGAACGCGGCAACGCCGCGTTCCGGTAACGTCAGTTCTGATAGTAACCGCGCGGCTGATAATATTGCCGGGGCTGAGGCTGATAGTAGCCCTGCTGGCCGTAGCCCTGATTGTAGTACTGCTGCGGCTGCTGCTGATAGACCTGTGCGTCATAGAGCGGACGGCTGGCCGAGCGCGGCGCGGGATAGCGCGTGCCGGTGTCGCTGCCGTCGGCTGGGTAGATGTAATTGTCGTCCTGCGGCATGTAGCGGCGGGCAGGCTGCGCCGGCGGTGCGAGATTCACGGGATCGCCTGAGGTGGCATACTGCTCTTCGGCGGGCTGCGGCGCGCGGGCCACTGCAGTGGGGTTGCGGCCGCGCGGATTGCGGGCCAGAGCCACCTGGGCCGAGCCGGTCAGCGTCACCGTGGTGTTGAGCACGCCCTGCTGCTGCACCAGCGCATAGAGCGTCGAGGCATTCTGACGCGACAGTCGCACGCAGCCGTGCGACGCCGGCGAGCCGAGGCGGCCGACCGAGTCGGTGCCGTGGATGGCGTGCCCGACCTTGGTGAAGAAGATCGCGTGCGGCATCGGCGCGTCGTCGAATTCCTTGGAGTAGTGATCCTCTTCCATGCGGAAGGCGCGGAAGGCGCCGCCCGGCGTTTCGCGCGAGGGGATGCCTGTCGACACCGGCCAGCGATAGCGCGCGACGCCGTCGACGGCGACGGTCATCTGCTGATTGTCCTTGTCGACGGTGATCTCGACCTTGGCCTGGGCGGCGCCCGCGCTCAAAAACATCAATGAGGAAAAAGCGATGAAAAAAGAACGCATCTGGAAACGCATTTGAGTTCTGGCCTCCGGCCTGTTCACGCTAGGCGCCGCGGCTCTCCGTCCCCCGGCGTGCAATATGCCTGCAATCCGGCTTTCGTTCCAGCGGGCTGCCCCCCATCGTTAACGCGATGCCGGGCGTAAGCAAGGCCGCTTTGTGCCGCGTGGCTGGCGGTGGCGCTGACATTTTCGCGAGCGTGCCAAGCAGTCACAACGCCGACAATTCGTCACAAAGGCGCAACCATTCGGCCGCTTCAGGCGTTGATCGTGGCTGCCCTCGACGGGCGGCTTCCGCTGCCCTCTCCCCTTTAATTCCCTTGGGACCGAAGATGAACAAAGCCCGTATCGCCGCCGCGCAATTGCCGGCAGGTTTGCCCATCCGCCTGCTGTTCGCAGCCACCGCCATCCTGCTCGCGCTGTTGTCGCTGCCGCAAGCCGGCCACGCCCAGGGCATCGTGCGCGGCGCCCAGGAAGGCTCCTATGAAGGCAACCGGATCGCCGGGCCTGTCGGTGGCGTGGTTGGCGGCGCGGTCGGCGCCGGTGTTGGCGGGGCCGTGGGTGCGGTGGAGGGCGTGTTCGGTATTCCGCATCACCGCCATTACCGCTGCCGCGGCTACTATGACGGTTACCATCGCTTCCACTGCTACAGGTGAGGTAGCGCCGTAGCCCGGATGGAGCGAAGCGCAATCCGGGGCCGCTGGTGCGTGAGGTGACGCTCGTCCCGGATTTCGCTGCGCTCCATCCGGGCTACGGATCTGCGGTCAATTCTTCAGCCGGTAGCCCGTGCGGAAAATCCACCAGATCACGGCGAGGCAGATCACCAGGAACGCCGTCGTCATGCAGATGCTGACGGACACGCTGACATCCGCAATCTCGTAGAAGCTCCAGCGGAAACCGGAGATCAGATAGACGACCGGGTTCAGCAGCGCCACCGTGCGCCAGCCTGCCGGCAGCATGTCGATGGAATAGAAGCTGCCGCCGAGGAAGGTCAGCGGCGTCACCACCAGCATCGGGATCATCTGGAGTTTTTCGAAGCCGTCGGCCCAGATGCCGATGATGAAGCCGAACAGGCTGAACGTCACCGCCGTCAGCACCAGGAAGGTCAGCATCCAGACCGGATGATGGATGTGCAGCGGCACGAACAGGCCGGCGGTGGCGAGAATGATCAGGCCGAGAATGATCGACTTCGTCGCGGCGGCGCCGACATAGCCGAGCACGATCTCGCCATAGGAAATTGGCGCCGACAGGATTTCGTAGATCGTGCCGGTGAATTTCGGAAAGTAGATGCCGAAGGAAGCGTTGGCGATGCTCTGCGTCAGCACCGAGAGCATGATCAGGCCCGGCACGATGAAGGTGCCGTAGCTGACGCCCTCGACCTGGCTGATGCGCGAGCCGATCGCGGCACCGAACACCACGAAATAGAGCGAGGTCGAGACGACAGGCGAGACGATGCTTTGCAGCAGCGTACGCCAGGTGCGCGCCATTTCGAACAGATAGATGGCGCGGATGGCGCGATGATTCATGACGTCCTCACGAGGTCGACGAAGATGTCCTCGAGCGACGATTGCGTCGTGTCGAGATCGTTGAAGCGGATGCCGGCGTTGCGGAGGTCGCTGAGCAGGCTGGTGATGCCGGTGCGCTCGCCCTTGGTGTCGTAGTCGTAGACGAGCGTCGCGCCGCCGTCGCAGAGGTCGAGCTCGTAATGGCTGAGGCTGTCCGGCAGCGTCGTGACCTTGCCCTGCAGATGCAGCGTCAACCGCTTCTTGCCGAGCTTCTCCATCAACGTCGCCTTGTCCTCGACCAGCACGATCTCGCCCTTGTTGATGACGCCGATGCGGTCGGCCATCTCCTCGGCTTCCTCGATGTAGTGCGTGGTCAGGATGATGGTGACGCCGGATTGCTGCAGGGTGCGCACCACCTCCCACATGCCCTTGCGCAGCTCGACGTCGACGCCGGCGGTCGGCTCGTCCAGGAACAGGATCTGCGGCTCGTGCGACAGCGCCTTCGCGATCATCACGCGGCGCTTCATGCCGCCGGAGAGCGTGATGATCTTGTTGTCCTTCTTGTCCCAGAGCGAGAGGTCCTTCAGCACCTTCTCGATATGGGCGGGGTTCTTCGGCTTGCCGAACAGGCCGCGGGAGAAGCTCACCGTCGCCCACACGCTCTCGAAGGCGTCGGTGTGCAATTCCTGGGGCACTAGGCCGATCAGCGAGCGGGCTTTGCGGTACGAGGTCTGGATGTTCTCGCCGCCGACGAGGACCGTGCCTTCGCTTGGGTTGGCGATGCCGCAGATGATCGAGATCAGCGTGGTCTTGCCGGCGCCATTGGGGCCGAGCAGTGCAAAAATCTCGCCGCGCTTGATGTCGAGATTGACGTTCTTGAGCGCCTTGAAGCCGGACCCATAGGTCTTCGACAAATTGGCGACGGAAATGATGGAGGACATGATGGCCGCAGGGCTGAAAGGTAAAGACTGGGGAGGGGAGGCTGGAACCGTCCGGGAGGAGGTCAGCGGAGCCCTGAAATAGGAATGCACTTGCCCGGCCGCAATTGGCCGGAGAAAAATGGTCTCAAAACAGCCCCTTCGGTGGCAGGTTCCGGGGAAGTGTTGCGCGAGGGTCACGGCTCGTGGCTAAGATTGCCGCTCACGCGCCTCTTTGTTGCGTCTGCGAGCAGGCCGTGGCTACGATTCCGGCCAATCGCAAAGCGTATTGTCCCCAGGGAAAACATCGAGATGAGACCGAACGGCCGTCACACCGCCGGCGCCAGCCAGTTGCCCGCCCTCCGTGTGTGGGCGATCTGCCTGCTCCTGCTGTCAGCTGTTGCCATCAGCCCGACCACCGCCAGGGCGGCGCCCAGCCAGTCCGCGGCCGCGACCACCCATGTCTACCTGCTCCGCGGCGTGCTCAACATCTTCTCGCTCGGCCTCGACACGATCGGCTCCCGCCTCCAGGCGCAGGGCGTCCAGGTGACCGTCGCGAACTTCGTGTCCTGGTCCTCGCTCGCTGATGAGGCCGCGGCCAACTACAGGGCCGGTCGCGTCAAGACCATTGTCCTGGTCGGCCATTCCTCCGGCGCGACCGCGCTGCCGGACATGATCGCCAAGCTCAACCAGCTCGGCGTGCCCGTGAAGCTAGCGATCGGCCTCGATTCCGTATTCAAGACCAGGCTGTCGACTGGCGCCGAACGGTACATCAACATCTATATCGGCGACGGTCCCGGCGAACCCGTGCGGGCAGCGGCTGGCCTGCGTGGCAAGCTCGACAATGTCGACGTCCGCGGCACCGGCGTCGGCCACATCTCGATCGACAAGAGCGAGGCGATCCAGCGCCGCGTCATCGGCGAGATCGACGCCGCCATCATGCGCTCGCGCGCCCCGGCAGGTCCGGTCGCCGAACCCGGCGCACCCAGGGCCCCGCGGCAGGCGCGCTCGGCGGCGGCGACGGCTCCGGCCAGGAACTGAGGGCGCGTCGCGCCCGCAGCCCCGCGTGATGCCGCCTAAGCGGCGGTCACGCGGACCGGCATGCTCTCCAGCCCGCGCAGGGAATTGTTGAGCCTGCGTTTCGGCTCTGCCGTGAGCTCGATGGTCTTCACGCGTCTTGCGAGCTCGCCGAAGATCAATTCGCCTTCCAGACGCGCGATCATCTGGCCGACGCAGGCGTGAATGCCGGCGCCGAAGCCGACATGTCCGGTCGCGCTTCGTTCGACATCGAAGCGGTCGGGTTTGTCCCACCGCGCCGGATCGCGGTTGGCGGAGGCCATGAACAGCAGCACCTTGCGGTGCGCGGGGATCACGCCGCCGCCGATCTCGACGTCGCGCGAGGTGGTGCGAAAGAATGTCTGCACCGGTGAGTCGTAGCGCAGGCCTTCCTCGAAAGCGTTGCGCGCCAGTTCCGGCTTGTGGTGCAGCTTGCGATATTCATCCGGATGCGTGGCGAGTGCCAGCAGGGTATTGCCGATGCCGTTGACGGTGGTGTCGATCCCGGCCGTGAGGAACGGCCGCACCAGATGCGTTGCTTCGTGCTCGGTGATCTCGCCGTCGTCGGCGGCCTGGTAGATCATCATGCCGAGCCCGTCGGGCTGCAGCGCGTCCCGGGCGCAGCATTCCATGATCCAGCTCTGTGCGGCGAGGCCCGCCGTGCGCGATGCGGCCAGCATTTCGTTCTCCGGGCCAAAGCTGTCGAACACGAAGGTGCTCCAGGCCAGCAGCTTCTCGCGGCCGTCCGGCCGGATGCCGATCGCATCCGGAAACACTTTCATGGGATAGGCTTCCGCAAGATCGGTCACGGCATCGAACGTGCCTCTGTCGGTCAGCTCCGAGACCTTCTTCTCCGCCTCCTGCTGAAACGTCTCGCGCAGCTTCCTTGCGACGCCCGGAGACAGCGTGCGGCCGAGAACCCGCCGGCCCTTGTCGTGATCGGGCGGGTCGATCTGAAGCGTCAGCGGCTTTGGCAGCGCAGGATTCATCCCGTTGAGGCCGACACCCTCGCCGCTGATGAAGGTCTTCCAGTCTTTCAGCGCCGCCTCGACTTCGGCATAGCCTGCCATGGCCCACACGTCGTAACGCTCGAGCGCGAACGCAGGCCCGAGCGCGCGCAGCGCTTCATAGGCGGGATAGGGGTCCATCAGGAAGTCAGGCGCGAACGGGTCGATCGGACTGGATGCAATGCCGCTCATGGTCAGCTCCCGGCCGTTATTGCGTGGTCAGCGGACACTTGCCTTCGCTCTCCGAGCGGAATGCGTCCTCGCCCTTGATCGTGGCGACGACCTTCAGCAGGTCCCAGGCCGAATTCGACTCCTCGGGCGCCTTGACCTGGAGCAAATAGAGCGGGTGGATCTTGCGTCCGTCCTTGCGGATGTAGCCCTTGCCGAACAGCGGATCGTCCGTCGGCATCTCCTTCATCGCGGTGACGACGGCCTTGCCGTCCTTGGCGCCGCCGACCTTGTCGACCGCCTTGAGGTAGTGAATGACCGAGGCATAGACGCCGGCCTGCATGTCGTTGGGATAAGCCTTCGAGGGGATGCGCTCGGCGAAGCGTTTGGCGAAAGCCCGCGTGCCGTCGTTCAGATCCCAGTAGAACGGGTTCATGATCTGCGCGCCCTGCGCAAACTTCAGTCCGAGTGAGGGAAGGCCGTTCATCCCCAGGATCAATCCGACCAGCTTGTGGTCCCTGGTCAGCCCGAACTCGGCGGCCTGCTTCATCGAGGTGATGGTATCGTCGCCGGCATTGGCGAAGCCGACGACGTTCGCGCCCGAAGCCTGGGCCTGGAGCAGGAAGGAGGCGTAGTCGGCCGTTCCCAGCGGATGCCGCACGCTGCCAAGCACCTCGCCGCCGGACGCTTTCACGGCCTCCGCGGCCTGCTTCTCCAGATCGTGACCGAACGCGTAGTCGGCGGTGATGAAGAACCACTTCTTGCCGCCTTGCTGGACGATCGCCTTGCCGAGGCCGCGCCCATAGGCATAGGTGTCGTAGGTCCAGTGCACGGTATTCGGCGTGCATTTCTCGCCGGTCAACAGCACCGTGCCGGCGCCCGATCCGACGAAGACCTTGTTCTTCTCGGCGCTCATGCCGGCGACAGCGAGCGCGATCGACGAGTTGGGGATGTCGAAGATCGCGTCGACGCCGTCATTCTCGTACCAGCGTCTGGCGATGCCGATCCCGATGTCGGTCTTGTTCTGATGGTCGGCCGCGACGACCTCGACAGGCTTGCCGGCGGCCTTGCCGCCATAATCCTCGACCGCCATTTTTGCGGCGACGACCGAGCCGATCCCCTGATAGCTCGCGAACGGACCGGATTGGTCGTTCAGGATGCCGATCTTCACGGCATCCTGGGCAAAGCCCGGCGCGGCAACCAGCATCGAGGCCAGAATGCACAATTTGTGCAGGAATTTGCTGTTCATTGTGTCCCTCCCATATGCGGTCTTGGTGCCGCTAAATAATAGTTATATTTTATAGCTATTTTTGAGAGTGTCAATTCGGCTGTGGCCGCCGCGGATTGAGGATCATGAGCTCGAAAACCGTAAGACCCGGGTTGAAGTCCGATCAGCAGCCGGAGAAATCGCTGGATCTGCGCGCGCTCCGGCGGACGCCCGGGTTCATGCTGCGCCTCGCGCAATTGAAGTTCTTCGAAGGCTTTTACGAGGAGTTCGCCGCGTTGGGCCTGACGCCGGCGACCTATGCGATCTTCGCCGTCATTCGTGACAATCCCGGCGTGCCGCCGAGCAGCCTCGCCAGCCTGCTCCGGTTGCGCCTGCCGAACCTGATCAAGATCCTGAACGAGCTCGAATCGTCCGGCTTCATCAAGCGCAACCGCTCGAAGGCGGACCGCCGTGCCGTCGAGCTGATGCTGACGCCGAAGGGCGCAAAGCTCATTGCCGAGGGGGCAAGGCTGACGGAGCCCTATAACGAAAAGATGCTGGCCCCGCTCAGCGCGTCCGAGCAGCGCACGCTGCTGGAATTGCTGAACCGGCTCCTGCCGCTCTAGGGTCGGGCTCTATCGCTTCCTGACCAGCTTCAGGGGACGACCGGTCTTCTGAATGCGGGGCTTGATCGCAGCGCTCTGTGCGTCGGGCGGGTTCAGGAAGCGCGCGAGCATCGTTCTCAGATGCTCTACGCTCTGCTTGATATCCAGCTTCGGATTGCGGATCGGCATGGCGCGGGATCCGTCGACGAGGGCGATCAGGATGTTTGCCGTCGCGTCCGGATCTAACCCAGGATCCACCCGTCCCTGCTGCTGCGCGCGGCGCAGGAAGTCGCTCCACATGCGGCGGACCGCCGCGGTGTGGCGTTCGATGATCGCAGCGAATTCAGGATTGCGGGCGGCCTCCGCGAGACCATCCAGATTGAGGATCTGGGCGGGACGAAATCGCAGGCTGGATTCCTCGATATCGACGAGCAGCGCCTCGATCACGTCCGGGGCGGCCAGAATTTTTTCGAACTTTTCGGCCGACCGCGCGAGACCGAGGTCGATCATCGCCTCGATGATCGCCTCCTTGCTCGCGAAGTAGTGATAGAGGTGGCCCGGACTGATGCCGGCTTCGGTGCAGATATCTGTCGTGCTGGCGCCGCGGAAGCCGTCCCTGATGAAGCAGCGGATCGCCGCGCCGAGGATTTCCCCGCGCTTTTGCTCATGCTTGACGGGGTCGACTTTCCTCAAACCGGACATCTCCATTCACACTCGCCCGTTTAGCACGACGGTCCGCCACGAGAAAATCAAAATTAGAGAGTTCCATCTATTTATGTTGACGGATGTTGCGAGGCGTGAGAAGTGATTATTAGAGCGATCTCTCTAATAAGTTGCCGATGCAGGAATGGGACCATGCGCTTTCCACGGACGGCCCTGATGGGTGCCGCGCTTGCGCTCGGAGGGTGTGCGACCGCGCCGCTCGAACAGGCCGGCTCGCTCAGGAGCTATGACCGGATGTCGGAAGCGAACGGGCTGGTGACGCGATCGAAAATCCGCGTGAACAAGCAGGATGTTCTGGCGGCGAAGACGATCCGGATCGCATCGACCGTTTTTCCCGCGCGCACCGATGTCGTGTTGAACGAAAAGGAACGTCGCCTGGTTGCGAACGCCATCAGCCGCGAGCTGTGTCTCCGCTTGAGCGAGCGCTTCCGTATCGTCTCATCCGATGACGACGCCGATCTCACGGTGCAGGCGACGGTGACACATGCCGCGCCGACCAGCCCGACCGCCTCCGGCGCATCGAAAGCCCTGTCGATAGCCAAGACCGTTGCGCTTCCCGGCGTGCCCGTACCGGTGCCGAGGCTTCCGGTCGGGCTCGGCAGCCTGTCGGTCGAGGCGGAGGCGCGCGATTTTGCAGGATTTCAGAAGGCGGCCATGGTCTGGGCGCGCGGCGCCAACTCGATTACGAACTCTCCGCGGGTCGCCAATGAGGGCGATGCCTACGATCTCGCCGCCGATTTCGGCGCGGACTTCGCAAAACTGGTTACGACCGGAGAATCGCCGTTCGGCGGCATCCCCGCGCTGCCGCCGATGGACAGCATTCCCGTGCGGCTCGGCGGTGCGCCCAAATACGTCGCATGCGAAGCGTTCGGACGGTTTCCCGGCATCACCGGCATCGCGGGGCAGGGGCTCGGCCTGCCGCCGGCCTGGACCGATTCCGGCGCCAAGGAGAGCCCGGCCAACAATGCGGTCCCGCCGCCTGTGCCCGGAGCGAATTCAGAGCAGGCGCTGACACAATAATGCGGCCGCGCGCCCCGCAACATCCGAACTCGACATATTGGTAGCCGATCAGAGTTGATGACATGCTGACATCCGGAATAACTCGCCCTTCCCAACGCGCTTTGCGCCAAAGCGCAGCGCGCGACGATGCGCGCGCGAGCAGCGTTCCCCTGTTCACGGCCGATGAGGCGTGGAGCCGGACGAATGCAGATCGGCGTGCAGTCGACGAGAGGGATGACCAGGACTCGATGCTCGAGCCCGGCTTCTGGATGACGGCCCTGGTCGCGTTCCTGCCCACGGTCGCCGGCTGCCTCTATCTCGTCCTGACCCAGGGATGAGACGCGCAGCGAGCGCGGCACCGGGGACAAGCGATGCATTCACGATATGAGTTGGCGTGCGGCCAGCGAAGGTCCGTCTTCGGCCGCCGCAGATCTCTCGCGGCCTTGTCCACCATCTTGACGCTGCTGCTGGCGGGATGCGCGTCGAGCGGGAATTTGCCTCCTGTCTATCATCCTCCGCGTCCGCCTGGTGCCAAGGCGGTGCAGGAAGGCGTCAGGAAGGCAGCCGCCGAAGTCAAGCTGACCGGGGGACTCGAGACATCCGCCGTCCGCCCTACCGACCACGGGCCGGGGGCGTATTTCGTCTGCCTGAGGCAGGGCGCTGGTCCGTCTGACAGATACCCCGCCTATTCGGTCTTTTTCGACGATGACGCCTACAAGGGAGTCCAGAGCTCGGTGATCCTTGATACCTGCGAAGCCCAGCCATGGGTTCCCTTCAATTGATGCCGGGATGTAAGGGGCAGGATGAGAACCTCGACCGACGGGCGTCATGGGCCCGGTTCCGTGCCCCAAAATCCACCCAATCGGTGGTCACTAAGCCCGCGGAGGAGGCCTTTGCCTCCCATGGTGGGACTGCTGGACGGATGATCGATTTGAGGCGGCTAGTCGTGCTGGCAGCGGTTGCGCTGCTCGCCCTAGGCACCGGCATGGCCGCTGCCTCACCTGCGAAGCCGAAGCGCCCCGCGGTCGCGACCGCTGCGCCGCCGCCTCCCGCTCCGCCGGTCGAGCCGCTGCCGCCGCCAAAGATCTACCTGTTCCGCGGCGCCATGGGGCCGATCTTCTCGACCGGCATGGACCGGCTCAGCGAAAAGCTGACGAAGGCCGGCTTCTCGGCCGACGTCTATGAATTCACCATCTGCCGATGGATCGGCGATCGTGTCATCTCCAGCTACAAGGAGAGCCCGGCGCCGATCGTGCTGATCGGCCACTCCATGGGCGGGCTGTGCTCGGTCGTGATCTCCGAGATGGCGGCCAAGGAGAACATCCGGATCAGCCTCGTCATCGCCATCGATTCCGCGCATGCGACCGGCGACGTGCCGCTCAATGTCGAGCGCTTCATCAACATCTTCCTCTCCGACAGCGTGCTCGGCGGCGGCGACGTCGTGGCCGTGCCCGGCTATCGGGGCCATTACGCGAGCTACGACCTCAAGGAGAACAGCCGCGTCTCGCACATCAACATCGAGAAGTCGGACGACATCCATCGCCAGATCATCGAGATGGTGACGCAGCTGCCACGCATCCCCGCGCAGAGCCAGGCCGATGCGGTACCGTTGCGCTATCTCGTGCCGCCGAACACGCCGGTGGAATTGTGGGACAGCGGCGTGCGGGTGCCCGTGCGCACCGGCGACACCATGGAGAGCATCGCCGCCGCCCGCCGCGTGCCACTGTGGACGCTGGCGCAGAGCAACTCGCTGGCGGAGAACGCGACCCTCACCCCCGGCCAGTCCATCATCGTCCCGCGCCATCTGACGCCGCCGGAGCCTGTGGCCGCGATGGCGGCGCCGGCGCCGCCATCGCAAGGGCGGAAGTAGTTGATCCACAACTCGTCATGGCCGGGACAAGCCCGGCCATGACGTCGGGTAGCGATTACACGTTCGTCCCGTGGATCGCGTCGATCACGGCGTCCGTGACTTCCTTCGTCGTCGCCTTGCCGCCGACATCGGGCGTCAGCACGCCGGCCGCGCAGACGCGCTCGACCGCCGACATCAGCCGTATTGCCGCGTCCTTCTCGCCGAGATGCTCGAGCATCTGGGCACCGGTCCAGAAGGTCGCGACCGGGTTGGCGATGCCCTTGCCGGTGATGTCGAACGCCGAGCCGTGGATCGGCTCAAACATCGAGGGGAAGCGGCGCTGCGGATCGATGTTGCCGGTCGGCGCCACCCCGAGGCTGCCGGCGAGCGCGCCGGCAAGATCGGAGAGGATGTCGGCGTGGAGGTTGGTCGCGACGATCGTGTCGAGGCTCTTCGGATGCAGCGTCATGCGCAGCGTCATGGCGTCGACCAGCATCTTGTCCCAGGTCACATCGGGGAATTCGGTCGCGACTTCGGCTGCGATCTCGTCCCACATCACCATGCCGTGGCGCTGCGCGTTCGACTTGGTCACGACGGTCAGGAATTTGCGCGGCCGCGACTGCGCGAGCTGGAAGGCGTAGCGCATGATGCGGGTGACGCCGACGCGGGTGAACACCGCGACCTCGGTGCCGACCTCCTCCGGCAGGCCCTTGTGGGCACGGCCGCCCATGCCGGCATATTCGCCTTCCGAGTTCTCGCGCACGATCACCCAGTCGAGATCGCCGACGCCGACATTGCGCAACGGCGAAGCGACGCCGGGCAGGATCTTGGTCGGCCGCACATTGGCGTATTGGTCAAAGCCCTGGCAGATCGGCAGGCGCAGGCCCCACAGCGTGATGTGGTCGGGCACGTCAGGGGCGCCGACCGCGCCGAAATAGATCGCGTCGAATTTCTTCAGCTCGGCAAGGCCCTCGGCCGGCATCATCACGCCGTGCTTCTTGTAATAGTCCGAGCCCCAGTCGAACGTCTTGACGTTGAAGGCGAGGTCGCCGCTGCGTTTTGCCAGAGCCTCCAGCACGCGGACGCCGGCCGAGATGACCTCGGGGCCGATGCCGTCGGCCGGAATTGCTGCGATCGAATGAGTGCGCATGAAGATGCTCCGTTTGAGATGTCAGTGGGATTGCGGGACGGGTTCGACGGGCGCGGTCTGCGCGCGCGACAATAGCAAGGTCAGGACCGCCGAGAGAACGAGCAGGCCGCTGACAAAATAGAGGCCACCGACAAAACTGCCGGTCTGGTCCTTGATCCAGCCGATCATGGCCGGACCGACGAAGCCGCCGAGATTGCCGATCGAGTTGATGGTGGCGATTCCTGCCGCGGCCGCGGGGCCGGACAGGAACAGCGTCGGCATGCTCCACAGCGGCGGTTTTGCGGAAGAGATGCCGATGTTCACCAGCGTCAGCGCGACCAGCACAGCGACGACGCCGGTCGCAAGGCCGGCATAGGCGAGGCCTGCGGCCGCGAGCAGGCAAGCGAGCACGACGTGCCAGGTGCGCTCGCCGGTGCGGTCCGAATGCCGCGCCCACAGCACCATGGCAACGACGGCGGCGGTTGCCGGCAGCGCATTGAGGAAGCCGACCTGGAGCGTGGACAGGCCGAACTGCTTGATGATCTGCGGCGCCCAGACGCCGAGCGTGTAGAGGCCGGCCGAGGTGCCGAAATAGATCAGCGACAGCGCCAGCACCCGCGGGTCCGCAAGCCCGCGCCAGATGCTGTGGCTCGCGGTCGCGGCCTTGCTCGTGGTCTCAGCGTTCATGGTCTCGACCAGCCAGCGCCGCTCGTCCTCCGCAAGCCATTTCGCCTTCTCGGGGCGATCGGTCAGGAAACCGAGCACGACGAAGCCGAGCACCACCGCCGGCAGCGCCTCCAGCACGAACAGCCATTGCCAGCCCTTGAAGCCGAGATGGCCGTCCATCTCCAGCAGCGCGCCTGATATCGGCGAGCCCAGCACGGTCGAGAGCGGCGCGGCCGCCATGAACAGCGCGGTCACCGAGGCACGCTGGCGCGCCGGGAACCAGTAGGAGAGGTAGAGGATGATGCCGGGAAAGAAGCCGGCTTCGGCGACACCAAGCAGGAAGCGCAGCACGTAGAAGCTGGTCGCGCCTTGCACGAACGCCATCGCCGCCGACACGAGGCCCCAGGTGATCATCACCCGCGCGATCCATATCCGCGCGCCGACCTTGTGCAGGATGATGTTGGAGGGCACCTCGAACAGGAAATAGCCCCAGAAGAAGATGCCGGCGCCGAAGCCGTAGACGGTGGGCGACAGGCCGATGTCCTTGTTCATCGTCAGCGAGGCGAAGCCGATATTGACGCGGTCGATAAAGGCCACGAAGTACAGCAGCATGATGAAGGGAACGATGCGCCAGGTGATCTTGCGCAGCACGCGCGTCTGAATTTCGCTCGCCACCCTGGCCTCCTCGAGTTCCGGTTTGTTGTTGTATCGGCGGACCCGGAGGTCCACGCCGGCAACGAGCCTAGGCGGGGGAGGGAGGCATACTCAATTGGCGCTGGTTTATACAAAAAAATAATATAATCCTCGCCTGGCGAGACGAGAGGACCTTGGATGGAATTGCATCAGTTGCGATGCTTCGTGGCGGCGGCCGAGCAGCTGCATTTCGGCCATGCGGCACAGCAGCTTCAGATGCTGCCCTCCGCGCTCGGCCGGCAGATCAGGCTGTTGGAAGAAGATCTGGGAACGCGGCTGTTCGCACGGACCACGCGCGCGGTGTCGCTGACGGAAGACGGCACGACGCTGCTGCGCGATGCCCGCGCCATCCTCGCCAAGGTCGAGGCGGTCGAGAGCAATCTGCGCAGCCGCTCGCGCGCGGGCGCCGCGCGGCGGCTGCGGATCGGCGCCATCGACAGCGCGGCGGCGGGATTGCTGCCGCCGCTGTTGCGCGATTTCCGCGACAAGCATCCCGAGATCGCGGTGCAGCTGCTCGAAGACAAGACCGTCCGGCTGCTGCCGAAGATTTTGACCGGCGCGCTGGATCTCGCCTTCGTCCGCCCGCCCGACAGTGCGGACAAGCGGCTCGAATTCCGCGATCTGCTCCAGGAGACCGCGATCGTGGCGTTTCCGCAGCGGCATGCGCTCGCCGAGCGCAAGTCGATCACGCTGGCGCAGATCGCCGACGAGGCGATGCTGGTGCCGGACCGCCGCTCGCGGCCGCACAGCCATGACCTCACGATCAAGCTGTTCGAGCAGGCCGGGCTGACGCCGCGCATCGTGCAGGTCGCCGACGAGAAGCAGACCATCATCCATCTGGTGGCAACGAAGCTCGGCGTTGCGATCGTGCCGCGCTGGACCACGCGGATGGCGGTATCAGGCGTGCGCTTCGTGCCGCTGCGGCCGAAGCAGAGCGGCCCCATCGGCCGCCTGCCGCTTGCCGCCGCATGGCTGCGCGGTTCGCGCGACCCGGCCCGCGATGCCATGCTGGCGGTGCTGGAGGCGCGCCTGCGCAGCTATGCGCGGGAGGCGTGAGCGGCTATGACATTGGCCTGGCGAGAAGGCGGGATGCGATGACTGGACAGAAAGCTTCGAACGAATTGCGGGTTGCCATCGCAGGCCTGGGCTCGATCGGCACCAAGATCGCGTCGGCGCTGGATCAGGGTATCGAGGGACTGACGCTCTCCGCCGTCGCGGTGCGTGATCCCGCAAAGCATCAGGCCTTTATCGGCGGTCTGCGCCGTCCGCCGCAAATCGTGCCGATCGATCAGCTCGGCGAAGTCGCCGACATCGTGGTCGAATGCGCGCCGAGCAGCCAGTTGCGCGCGATCGTCGAGCCCGCGGTGAAACGCGGCAAGGCCGCGGTCGTCGTCAGCGTCGGCGGGCTGCTCGACAATTTCGATCTCGTCGATCTCGCCCGCGCCAATGGCGGCCGCATTATCGTGCCGACCGGGGCGTTGATCGGGCTCGACGCCGTCAACGCCGCCGCAATCGGCAATATTCATTCGGTGAAGATGGTGACGCGCAAGCCGATCGACGGCTTGAAGGGCGCGCCCTTCATCGTCGAAAACAACATCGATATCGACAATCTGCGCGAGCCGCTCAAGCTGTTCGAGGGCACCGCGCGTGAAGCCGCAAAGGGCTTTCCGGCCAATCTCAACGTCGCGGTCGCGCTGTCGCTCGCGGGCGTCGGGCCCGACCGCACCTCGGTGCAGATCTGGGCCGATCCGACCGTGACGCGCAACGTTCACCGCATCGAGGTCGAGGCGGATTCGGCGCGCTTCTCGATGTCGATCGAGAACATCCCGTCGGAGAATCCCAAGACGGGCCTGATCACGGCGCTGTCCGTGATCGCGCTTCTGCGCAAGCAGCGCGCCACGCTTTGTGTCGGGACGTAACCTCTACGCGCCCGTGACGCGCCAGATCACGTTGCCGACGTCGTCGGCCATCAGCAGCGACTTCTTGTCGGGTCCGATCACGACGCCAACCGGGCGGCCGTAGGATTCCTTCTCGTCCGGGGACAGGAAGCCCGACAGGATGTCGCGACCGGGGCCGGACGGGCGGCCGTTCTCGAACGGAATGAACACCAGTTTGTAGCCCGAGAGAGTGCTGCGATTCCACGAGCCGTGCTGGCCGATCACCATGCCGTCCGGAAAGCCCGGCAGCGTGCCGGCGGGCATCCAGCACAGGCCGAGCGAAGCGGTGTGGCCGCCGAGCGCATAGTCCGGTTGAAGCGCCTTGGCGACCATCGCGGGATCCTGCGGCACGCGATCGTCGAACGTCTTGCCCCAGTAGCAATAGGGCCAGCCGTAGAAGCCGCCGTCGCGCACCGAGGTGAGATAGTCCGGCGGCGTCTCGTCGCCGAGCCCGTCGCGCTCGTTGACGACGGTCCAGAGCACGTTCGTATTGGGCTCCCACGCGAGTCCAACCGGGTTGCGCAGTCCCGCACCAAAAATGCGATGCGTGCCGGCGGCGAGATCGAGCTCATAGACCGCGGCGCGGCCTTCCTCGACCTCCATGCCCATCTCGGCGATGTTGCTGAGCGAGCCGACACCGGCATAGAGCTTCTTGCCGTCGGAGCTTGCGAGCAGGCTGCGCGTCCAGTGGCCGCTCGGCTTGAACGTCGTGAGCCGCTTGCCCGGCGCGGTGATGCGGTCGGCATTGGCGACATAGGGGAAGGCCATCACGCCGTCGGTGTTGCCGACATAGAATGTGTTGCCGACCAGCGCCATGCCGAAGGGCTGGCTGAGGTTCTCCATGAAGGCGCCGCGCACTTCTGCGACGCCGTCGCCGTCCTTGTCGCGCAGCAGCGTGATGCGGTTGGCGCTGACGCCGAGCGCTGCGGCTCGCCGCATCGTCGCCTGCATCGCATAGTGAAACACCGACCTCGGCGCGCCCGCAATCTGCGTCGCCTCCGCGATCAGCACGTCGCCATTCGGCAGCACCTCGATCCAGCGCGGATGGTCGAGCCCGGCCGCGAATGCATTGACCTTGAGCCCGGGGGCGACCGTCGGCTTCTGCCCCTCGCTCCAGCCTCTGGCCGTCGGCATCTTCAAGGTCGGCAGCGCCCCCTGCGGCTTCGCTTCCGGAATCGCTGGCGCCTGGCCCCAGGCCGGCGCGGGTGCGGTCCCCGACAGCCGCCGCCATTGCAGCGCGGCACCGCCGATCAGCGCGACGAACTGCGCGAAGATGCTGGAAAAGGTCATGGAAATCCCCTGTTGAACGTACGGCACAGTCCAACGACGGATGGCCCAAAGCCCCGCGCGGGCTCAGACCTTATCGTCGACCTCTCCAGATCCACGATGGGATGTCGTCGTGCCTTTTTGCGCGCGCATCCAACTGGGTAGCGGCAAAAAGGTCAACCGTTACGGAACTCGATCAGCGCCTATTCCCGAGGAATGGCAGCCGACCAAATTTGCATGGAGAGGAAAGTCAGCGGCCGATGTGCCGGTCCAGCCGCCGGCGCGAGCCTCTGCTGCTACGCTAGGCACGCCCAAAGAACTGACTGATTTTCGGTGCCATTGCCCGCCGCGCGCCGTTACGACATCTCCAGGCATGCAACTGTTTAACCATCCGTTAACCATAGCTATTCATGATACTGCCCGTGTATGTGTGTTCGCGACGAGCTTGATCTGCATGGCGCAGCGTGGTTCCAGAGCGCCAGTTGGAGGGGATGAGGGCGTCCTGAGCTTTCCCTCACCGCTGGCACCAGACAAGGGAGCAACAGCTCTCGATCTGGTATTTCAAGCGGCCGATGTCTTCCGCGATATGGAGAAGCACGCCCGCGAGACCGAAGCCCGTGCCCAATCACTTTGCGCGAGCGCCATAGAAAGATTGCGGCTGGCCGAAGGGCGAGCGGAGGCCGCCGAGCGGGCACAGCGTGAACTCACCGTAGCCACCCAAACTAAGCTGCAAGATGCTTGCCGAGCGCTGGAGCAGGCCCAGTGCTGCATTGAAGCTCAGAAGGATAAGTTGACGGCCGTAGAGCTTCGCGCCGAAGTTGCGGAAGCCGAAGCGCGACAAGCCAAGGAAGCGCTCGCGCTCGTTGAAGAGGCCATTCGCAAGCGTCTGCTTTGCGCAAATCCGCATGCCGATGGCAGGTTGGCAGCGGTAGCCTGATCAATTGCGACTGCAATTGCTCACTGGGGCTACCGCGCGGACCGGCGCGGCACAGGCGAACTACCCCTGCTGCAAGCCTGGCGGTAGCCACCTCCTTTAGCATTTGAAATCGGCTGGGATTGGGTTCGATCCAAATAGGGGCTGTGCAGCCTGAGAGGCTCATTTTACTTGCGGGACAAGACGCCGCGTGACCCACGCGCCAATGCAAATGACAGAGCCAAACGATAACGAACTATTAACCATGTTGGGCTATCTGGAGAATTGGGCATTCGGGGCGCGTGTGCTGGCTTGCGGGCCAGCCGGTAGCGTAGGCGTGGACCCATGGCCCTTGACCCGGAAGAACTCGTCACCCTGACAGATCACGGCTCGATGAAACTGCGCGCGGCAGTATCGCGCGCGATGACGTTGCCACCCAAGGAACGCAAGCGGACGACAATCGTCCGCGAGGGTGAACCGGCGATCCTGCATTTCGAGCAGATCAAAAACCTTGCGGCGCGGTGGAACGAACGGCTCGCGCCAATCGACTGACTAGTTTCGCTCTGCTGGTGTCAATCGGGCCCCGAGCCCCCAAAGAGGCGGCCCGTGCACGGCCTCGTCGACCCTCGGTAAGCATGAGTTTGATGCCGGTCGCCGCATGCGGATTATCGTTCGTGCGACCGGCGTCCGCGAGCGCTGCCGAGATTTCTCGCAATGAGCGCCGACCGCCCTTGGGCCGCACCCGCACGACTCATGGCTTCCGCTGCCCCGTTAAGATTTCATTAACCCTACTGGAGCAAGTCTTTTGGCCGGGCTGGGCGGATCATTCGCAAGGAAAATCCCATGCCAAATCTGGAAGAGGCAATTCGCGAGCGCGCCTACCACCTCTGGGTCGCCGATGGGCAACCCGACGGAAAGGCGGAAGTCCATTGGATGCATGCTCAATACGAAATTCTCGAGGCGTCAGTCGCAAACCCTGCTGTGGCTGACATCGCAGTGACAAAACCCGCCAGAAGGGTGCGATCCCCGAAAAAGCAAAACTCGCGCTGACGGGTCCAGCGCGAGGACGTGCGCCATTCGCAATTCGGTCGGCGGGCTGCCGGTCGTCGTTAGAAATGACATCCAACGATGCGGGAACTGGCAGCCTCGCTAACCCAAATTTCTTCGAGAGGAACAGACAACAACACCTAGACTATTCGTCGGGTCGGCAGTTCAATTGGCATTGGTTGATCGAGTCGGTTTCTCGCACCATCCAGCGCCGAGAGCGACGAGCGCCGACGTGACCAGAGCCGATGGCAACCAGTGTCCGACGGGACCAGCGTCCATAAGGCCAGCGTCAAGGAGGCCAGGGTCCAGAAGGCCAGCGTAAAGCGAGCATCAACCCTGCAAGCAGCCCGCCAAGTCTGCTCGCAGCCCAACTTGGCAAGACACGGCAAGGCCTTTGCCAGCGAAGAGCCTTTGAGGCTTTTGGGACCATCGGTTACTCCGATGGTCCCTTTTCATTGTGGTGTGCCATTGGCGCGAGACATCGGGCGGCTGTTGCTTCCGCGTTCACCATGCAATCGAGCGAGGAACGCTATTTGATCGTCGTGTGCACAGTGATTACCGACGTGCCAGAAGCTGTCGGTCCCTGACCCGTCGCTTTGATGGCAAAGGTATCGCTACCCTTATATTTGGCCTTCGCCTTGTATTCGAACGTAGACAGGTTGAGCCTTTTCAGCTTGCCGTGTGACGGCTTTTGAGAGATGTCCGAGCCACTCACCGTGCCGCGTATCTTGATTGGAAATTGGCAACTTCCTCCGGACGTGAGGTCAATGTCGGCCGTCGAGTTCTCGCCCCAATCCGCTAGTGTGCCCGAGATTGAGCATTCAGAAACGGCCGCCGCCCGAGATACAGACAGTAGGCTTGGACAGCTAGCGATGAGCGCCAACGCGGCGACCTTTGACAACTGCATAATAGGCTTCTCCGTAGCGTTGTCAGTTTACGGACATCACTCCTCTGGCACCCCGGCTAGGGCTAGGCCGCATGCCCTCGCAGACCCGCTCTCGTCCTGCGAGATATTTCGTATCGTCGCTTGCTTGGCTGACAAGCAAGCGACTGATGGTAAAGCTTGGATCGAGCGCAAGTCCGACACTAGCAGTAACGTCGTGCAGAGAAAGCGGAACGCAGCGACCGCGCCTTCAGGACGCTTCACCGCGGCGACAGGAACGGAATGATCATCGGCACGCGACGGCAATAGGCGCCGTAGGCGTCTTCGCCGAGCTCCTTGGACAGAAACACCTCTTCCATCCGGCCCTTCTGCCACATGCCGAGCGAGATCAGGATGGCGCCGAGGATCGTCGTTACGAGGCCGATCGCGATGCCGGTGACGAGCATGCCTGCAATCAGTCCCGTGTAGATCGGGTGACGCACGATGCCGTAGGGGCCAGTGTCGATAACGCGGTGGTCTTCCTTGTGGGTGATGGTGTTGGACCAGAATTTTCCGAGATGCAGCCGGCCCCACCAGGCGAAGGCGATGCCGGCGGCCGAGAGGACCGCGGCGATGTAGATGCCGGTGTTGCCGAGCACCCAGAGCGGCTTCCAGCCCAGGACCTGTGCAACCCACGGCGTGTACAGGATTCCGCCGACCAGGATCGGCAGGCGATAGCGCTGCGACTCCAGCGTCATGACCTGCTTCTGGGTGCGGCCCTGCCAGAACGAGGCGCCGACCCAGCTGGCGAGAAAGGCGAGCCAGATCAAGGCCAGGAGTTCGGTCGGCCAGGTCGTGGTCCAGCCACCCCAGGCCACGGAGAGAAGCTTGCTGAAATCGAAGGACATGAAGGTTCTTTGCGTTTGGGCGGAGGCCTTAGCTCGCGCGCGAGGAAAGCGCGTGATGCTCGATGGCGCCGGAGGGCCGCTGGCCGTTGCGGGCGAGCAGATGGGTGATGGTTTCGCGCAAGACCGGTTCGATCGGGCGCGGCGCGTAGCCGAGCTCGGTGCGCGCCTTGCCGATCGAGAGGTCGCTCGCGGCAAGCGCGATGCGCACGCCCTCGGCGGTGCCGTTGGGCGGCCGGCGCGTGATGCGATCGGAGATGGATTCGAGCATGATCGCGGAGAGCTCGGCGATCTTGCCGGGCACGACGACCGGGAACTGCCGGCGGCCGCTCATCGCCGACATCATCCGCAGGATGTTGCCGAGCGGGACGCAGTCGCCGCCGAGGATGTAGCGCTGGCCGATGCGGCCGCGCTCCATGGTCAGCACGAGACCCATCGCGACGTCGCGGACATCGACGAGATTGACCAGGAAGTTGAGATGCGGCTGCACCTTCTTCTGGAGGAAATACCACAGCATCGCGGTCGGCGGCGTCAGATTGTGGTCGGCGGCACCGATCGGCATGGTCGGCGTGCCGATCACGAGCGGGAAGCCTGCGGCCGCCGCCTTCGCGGCGTGGTGCTCTGCGAGCGACTTCGACCGCGTATAGGCGCCGGGCATCGCATCGGCCGGCTGCAGCGCCTCTTCGGCGGCAACGCCGTTGAGGTCGGAATAGGGGAACAGGATCGATTCCGTCGAGCAGTGCAGGAAGCGCGACACGCCGCGCTTCATCGCCGCGGCAAGCACGATTTCGGTGCCGCGGCAATTGACGTCGTGGAAGTCCTGCTTGTTGGCGACCCACATGCCGGGCAGGCCGGCGAGGTGATAGACCTGATCGACGCCGGCGATCGCGGCCTCGACCGCGGTTCCGTCCAGCACCGAGCCGTGGATGTGTTCAACGTCCGCGTTCGCCGCGGCCGGCGCACGGACATCGAGAACGCGTACCCGCTGCCCACGGGCGCGGAGCGCTTCTACGAGATGATGTCCGATGAAGCCGCTGCCACCGGTAACCAGTACGAGAGCCATGCAGAAGGTTTGCTGTTTCGCTTCTAGAGCTATCGGGTTGAAAGGGAATTGGTCGGAAGAGGCGCCAAAATCGCGGCAAGGTCGCGACGGAAGCCCAATGCAATGAATAATTTCGCCATGACAAACATCGGTCCAAGCAGGAAATGCGCGGGGTGGTCGACCATCGACGGCTGCCGTTCCTCGAAAACCCTGTGGCCCACGATCTGCGCCGCGACGCCAAATCCGATCAGCAGCGCAAAAATCGACCACATCATGACGATCGAGGCCTGATTGCCGATTGCGGTTGCGACCGAAAGCAGCACGGTCATCGCGGCAAGGATGCCGAGTCCAATCCCGGCGTCCAGCATCAGCCAGTAAACCAGCACCGGCAGGGCCGCAACCACGGCCAGGCTCACCTCGATCCCGAAGATGGGAAAACGCACGAGGGTGAGCGGCAGCACGGCGCCGGTGAAGAGCAGGAGGATTCCGACCACGTGCATCGCGCAGTTCCAGGGATCGCGATGATATTCGACGTAATCGGCCAGTTGGCGTTGAAAATAACCAGCCATCTCGGTCTCGTGCAGCATGGGGTCGGGGAAGGGCGAGAGCAGGCTATAGCACCTGATAGGGCAGTGCACAAACCGGCTCGGCTGTCGCGCAAAGCATGGCTGTTGCGCTTTCGACAGGCCGCAAAACGGTCGGAACTTCAAAGAGTTCCGTCAGGGGAAGCGATCTCGCTCAGCGCTTCTTGGCGGGCTTTTTCGCCGCAGGCCCAGGCGCCGCAGCTGGATGCGCAGGCGCCTCCTCCGGCACCTTGGCATAGGTCAGGATTTGCAACTGACCGTTGACCGTCGAGGTCGGCTTGGCCCGGTCGAGAAACTGCTCCTCGCCGAGGCCGATCGGATGCAGCCGCTTGGTCGAGATCTTGAAGGTGTTCACCAGGACGTCACGGATCGCATCGGCGCGTCGCTGGCTTAGGATCGCATTGGCCTCGCGCGTCTTCGCATTGGATTCGACATGGCCGACGATCAGGAACGTGTACGGCAGCAGCGAGGAGTTAACCAGCGCGTCCGCGATGCGGCCGACGGTCTGGTAGGACGCCGGCTGGATGATCGGCGTGTCGGCGTCGAACTGGATCTGCGCGTTGAAGGCGGGCAGGTTGGCGAGGTCAGGCGCGATCGGCGGCCGGTTCACCGGGCCCGGATCGTTCTTGATCCTGG
Source organism: Bradyrhizobium sp. 61 (assembly GCF_023073075.1). NCBI lineage: Bacteria > Pseudomonadati > Pseudomonadota > Alphaproteobacteria > Hyphomicrobiales > Nitrobacteraceae > Bradyrhizobium > Bradyrhizobium sp. 61. The sequence goes on from NZ_JADPIU010000052.1 coordinate 830,702, forward strand.
CCTTGGCGCGCTCCATCACCTGCTGCTTCAGCGCGGGAAGGTCGACCTCGGCGGCCTGTTCGAAATGGTTCAGCTTGCCGACGATGTCGTCACGGGTCGGCGCCGCCGTCTGAGCGCTTGCTGCGCCCGCGAGCAGGGCCAGGATCTGGACCACGACCAGCGTGATGGCGATTCCGTTCGCGCGCATCACCGATACCCCGCGTCGTCGACGGCCTTCAGGCAGTTGTTGCTGATGCCCTTGGGCGTCGAGACCAGGCAGGGGATCGACTTGCTGGTCTCCTTGGTCGAGCCGCCGCAGACCTTGACGATCTCGCGCTGGCAGGCGTTCGCCACCGTGACGCGCGCGGCGACGCGCTTCTGGATGGCATCGAAGGCGCCGAGATAGTCGCTCTGGCATTGCTGGGAGAGCACGTCGCGGTTGCGCGACAGGCACTCTTTCAGCCGGGTCGAGTCCGGATTGACGCCGCGGCAATTGGCGACGATCTCCGCGCCGCAACTCTTGGCCAGGAGCCCGATCGAATCGCCAAAGCTCATGGTCTCCGCCGCCGCTAGCGACGGCATAACCAATGCCAGCAAGATCAGTGTGATGGAGCCCCGGACCATGGGCGCATCTGATACGGGGAAGTTCGCGGTGGTCAAGGGGCGTTCGGGCGAGAACTGTCGAACGTCCGGCCAGTGCGGCGAACAGTCCTCACCCGGCCTCAGGGAGGGGCGGCCATTCGATCAGGGCGACCGTGTGCTTCCTGAGGTCGTCGGCCACAGCAGGGTCGGCCTTGAGCTCGTCCAATGTCCGCGGCGGGGGAAGCTGGCGGCCGTCCGCGCTCAGCTCCTGCGCATAAAATGCGAGCGCCTCGGGCGCACCCTCCAGGGCCTCGTCGACGTCGTCGCCGCCGGAAATGCAGCCCGGCAGGTCGGGAAACCACAAGCCGACGGCGTCGTCCGGGCCTGCGTCCTCGATGATGGCGACGTACCGAGGCATATCAGGCCTCACGCCCGCTGCACAAAACTGTCCACGACCTTCTTCTCGCCGGCCTTGTCGAAGGCGATGGTGAGCTTGTTGCCGTCGACCTTGGTGACGCGGCCGTAGCCGAATTTCTGGTGGAAGACGCGGTCGGAGAGGGAAAATTCCGAGGTGGTGCCGGTGGATTTGGCGACCAGCTCGCCCTCGATCGTCATCGGCCCGCGGCGGCGTGAGGAGAAGCTGCCGAAATCCGGGCCGGATGAGGAGGAGAACGACGAGGCTTGTTCCTCGAAGCCGCCTTGGCCGCCGCCACTGCGGCCGCCGCCGCGGTTGCGGTTGGCCTGGGCGCGCTGCCAGCCCGGGGTCGAATAGGTGGAACCGAACGCCTCCATGTCGTCGAAACGCGAGGCGCCGTAGCCGCCGGTGCCGCCCCAGGCCGAGCCGCCCTTGGATTCCGTGATCTCGACATTGGCGGACGGCAATTCGTCGAGGAAGCGCGACGGGATCGTGGTCGACCAGGTGCCATGGATCCGGCGGTTGGTCGCAAAGTAGATCTTTGCGCGGCGGCGGGCGCGGGTCAGGCCGACATGGCCGAGCCGGCGCTCTTCTTCGAGGCCGGCGCGGCCCTGTTCGTCCAGCGTGCGCTGGCTCGGGAACAGGCCTTCCTCCCAGCCGGGCAGGAACACGTTGTCGAATTCGAGACCCTTGGCCGAATGCAGCGTCATCAGTGACACCGCGTCTTCCTCGGCGCCGCCGTCGCGATCCATCACCAGCGAGATGTGCTCCAAAAACCCTTGCAGGTTCTCGAACTCCTCCATCGAGCGCACCAGCTCTTTCAGGTTCTCCAGCCGGCCCGCGGCGTCGGCCGAGCGGTCCTTCTGCCACATCTCGGTATAGCCGCTCTCGTCGAGCACGATCTGGGCGAGATCGGTGTGCGCGGTGACCTCGCGCTGGGCACGCCAGCGGTCGAACTGGGCGACGACGTCGCGCAGGCTTCCGCGCGCCTTCGGCTTCAGCTCGTCGGTCTCGATCACCGCGCGCGCTGCTTCGAACAAGGGAATGCGGCGCTTGCGGGCGTGGTCATGCAGCATCTGCACTGTGGCGTCGCCGAGGCCCCGCTTGGGCACGTTGACGATGCGCTCGAAGGCGAGGTCGTCGGCCGGTGAGTTGATGACCCGCAGATAAGCCAGCGCGTCGCGGATTTCGGCGCGCTCGTAGAAGCGCGGGCCGCCGATCACGCGGTAGGGTAGGCCAAGCGTGACGAAACGATCTTCGAACTCGCGCATCTGGTAGGAAGCACGCACCAGGATCGCGATCTCGTTGAGCTTGTCGCCCTGGCGCTGGAGCTGCTCGATCTCCTCGCCGATGCCGCGGGCTTCCTCTTCGGAATCCCACGAGCCCGTCACCGTGACCTTCTCGCCGTCATGGTCCTCGGTGCGCAACGTCTTGCCGAGCCGGCCTTCGTTGTGAGCGATCAGGTGCGAGGCGGCGGCGAGGATATGGCCGGTCGAGCGGTAATTGCGCTCGAGGCGAATGACCTTGGCGCCGGGGAAATCGTGGTCGAAGCGCAGGATGTTGTCGACCTCGGCGCCGCGCCAGCCATAGATCGACTGGTCGTCGTCGCCGACGCAGCAGATGTTTTTGACGTGGGGCGTCTGCTCCCTCGCCCCGCTTGCGGGGTCGCGAAGAGCTTCGCTCGCGCTGAGAGCGTCGGGGTGAGGGGCTGTCTCCACGAGTTCAGTCTGCGGAGAGTCCCCCTCACCCGCATCGCTTTGCGATGCGACCTCTCCCCGCACGCGGGGAGAGGTGAAGGAGGGAGACGTCGGCGCCTGCGACAGCAGCCGCAGCCACAGATATTGCGCGACGTTGGTGTCTTGATATTCGTCGACCAGGATGAATTTGAAGCGCTGCTGGTACTGCCGGAGGATATCCGGGTGCTCGCGGAAGATCCGGATGTCCTCGAGCAATAGATCGCCGAAATCGGCGGCGTTCAGGATCTTCAGCCGCTCCTGATAGCTCGCATAGAGCTTGCCGCCCTTGCCGTTGGCGAACACGGCGGCTTCGCCCGACGGCACCTGCGACGGCGTCAGGCCGCGGTTCTTCCAGCCGTCGATCAGGCCGGCCAGCATGCGGGCCGGCCAGCGCTTGTCGTCGATGTTGTCGGCCTGCAGCAGCTGCTTGAGCAGCCGCACCTGGTCATCGGTGTCGAGCACCGTGAAGTTCGACTTGAGCTGCGCCAGCTCGGCATGGGTGCGCAGGATGCGGCCGCCGATGGAGTGGAAGGTGCCGAGCCACGGCATGCCTTCGACCGCATGGCCGAGCATCTGGCCGAGCCGATGCTTCATCTCGCGCGCGGCCTTGTTGGTGAAGGTCACCGACAGGATCTCGGCGGGGCGGGCGCGGCCCTGGCTGAGGATATGGGCGATGCGCGTGGTCAGCACGCGCGTCTTGCCGGTGCCGGCGCCGGCCAGCACCAGAACCGGGCCGTCCAGCGTCTCCACGGCGTCGCGCTGCTCGGGATTGAGCCCGGACAGATATTTCGGGCCCACGGAGGCGCGCGCACGCGCGGCGATGCCGCCGGCTGCGGGCTGGTGGTCGGGTACGCTGGTGATTTTGCTCGGCTCGGTCATGCGAATCATTGGCCCCACGATGGCACCGCGGGGTGGTGGAAGGGAGCCTTCTTAACAGGGATTGGTCCCTATATGGGGCGCCGGGCCGAGGTTTTCCACGTGCGCGGCGGGCCGATTTGTTCCCTCGGCGAGGGCGAATTTCCAGCTTGCGTGGCCCGGAACCATCGTTCCCGCGTCGAGATTGTCTGGACAGGTGGCGCGGCCAGCCGCGCCGACGCAGACAGACATCAAGACGAGGGTTTGACCATGCTAGGCTGGGTTGTGACGTTTCTGGTTATCGCACTGATCGCCGGCATCCTGGGCTTCGGCGGCATCGCCGGCGCCTCGATCGAGATCGCCAAGATCATCTTCTTCATCGCGGTCGTGCTGTTCCTGGTCTCGGCCGTGGTGGGCCTTGCCCGCGGCCGCAACAGGATATAGCGCGGTCTGATTGGCGCATGATCTTACCGGAAAACCGCTTCACACTTTTTCGGATCATGCACTACCGCTTCGAGGGCATCGCCACGTTCCGGCCGATGCCCTCGGGCCGCGGCACGGCGCCGTGGGCGCCCACGACGGCTGCGATGCGCTGCCGGATATCGGGCGGAAAGGCCGCCACCTTTCGCGAGCCCATGTCGATGTGGAGCGACATGTTTTCGGAGGTCGCCGACAGCCAGCCTTCGGTCGCGTGCCGCAACTCCTGGAACGTATGCAGCCGCTTGTCGTCGGCTTCGAGCAGCCAGACCGACACCTGCACGGGATCGCCAAGGTGGATTTCGCGCAGATACCGCACATGGCATTCGGCAGTGAAGGTCGAGCCGCCTCGCTCCTTCATGTAGCCCGGCCCGATCCCGAGCTGTAACCACATCTGGTCGATCGCGCGGTCGAACATCACGTTGTAATAGGCCATGTTGAGATGGCCGTTATAGTCGATCCATTGCGGCTCGATCTGCATGATCGACGAGCGGAACGGCTCGGCAGCGGCGGTCTCCGGCATGTGTCTTTCCTGCTATGCGCGCGGTCGCTTGACTTGACCGGTCAGATGTCCTTTGCCACGGTTCTTCTGTCGGGAGGAATGTCCGTGGGTACGACCATCACCAATAATCCGCCGCGGGTCGAGCCGAAAGCCCTCGCAAGCGCGCTGGAGCAGCTTGCCGCACGGTTCGGCAACCGCCTCATCACCTCGCAGGCCGTTCGCGAGCAGCACGGCCATACCACCACATGGATCGTCAACCAGCCGCCGGACGGCGTGGTGATGGCGCAGGAGACCGCCGACATCCAGGACGTGGTGCGGATCTGCGCCAGGAACCGCGTGCCCGTCATCGCCTTCGGCACCGGCACCTCGCTGGAGGGCCAGGTCAACGCGCCCGCCGGCGGCATCTCGATCGACCTGCGCGACATGAACAAGGTGCTCGCGGTGCATGCCGAGGATCTCGACTGCGTGATCCAGCCCGGCGTCACCCGCAAGGCGCTGAACGAGCATCTGCGCGACCAGGGCCTGTTCTTCCCCATCGACCCCGGAGCGGATGCTTCGCTCGGCGGCATGGCCTCGACCCGCGCCTCCGGCACCAACGCGGTGCGCTACGGCACCATGCGCGAGAGCGTGCTGGCGCTGAAGGTCGTGCGCGGCGACGGCGAGATCATCACCACAGGCACGCGCGCCAAGAAATCATCCGCCGGCTACGACCTGACGCATCTGTTCGTCGGCGCCGAAGGCACGCTCGGCATCATCTCCGAGCTGACCATTCGCCTGCGCGGCATCCCTGACACGATCGCGGCCGGCGCGGTGTCGTTCGAGACCGTGCACGGGGCATGTCAGGCGGTGATCCTGGCGATCCAGACCGGCATTCCCGTGGCGCGCATCGAGCTGCTCAACGCCGCGCAGGTGAAGGCCTGCAACGCCTATTCGAAGCTGACGCTGCCGGAAACGCCGCTGCTGCTGATGGAATTCCACGGCAGCGAGGTCGAGGTCGGCGAGCAGTCCAAGGCCTTCGGCGAGATCGCAAAGGATTGCGGCGGCGGCGATTTCTCCTGGACCACCAAGCCGGAAGATCGCACCAAGCTGTGGCAGGCGCGGCACGACGCCTATTGGTCGGTGAAGGCGCTGCGGCCCGGCGACAGCATCGGCGTGGTTGCAACCGACGTCTGCGTGCCGATCTCGCGGCTCGCCGATTGCGTCGGCGAGACCGAGGAAGACCTCAAGCGCCTCAACCTGCTGTCGCCGATCGTCGGCCATGTCGGCGACGGCAATTTCCACTGCTCGCTGGTCTGCGACACCAACGATGCCGACGAGATGGCGCGCGGCGAGGAGTTCATGCATCGCCTGGTCGAGCGCGCGCAGGCGATGGACGGCACCTGCACCGGTGAGCACGGCATCGGCCAGGGCAAGCAGAAATATCTCAAGGCGGAACTCGGCCCCGAAGCGCTCGACGCGATGCGGGCGTTGAAAAAGGCGCTCGATCCGCTGAATATCTTCAATCCCGGCAAGATCGTGCCGGAGGCATAGCGCGCGGCCGGCAGCGTCGCGGTCGCGGAACTTTCGGCAGTCAGGCCGGTTCCAATCCCGTCAATTTCCGATGCCTCGATGGCGCGGCTCTGCGGGAGGATGCGATGTTGCGACCTGTCATTGGAATTGCCGTGATGGCGCTTGCCTGCATGCTGGCGGGCACGGCTCTGGGCAAGGGCGGGCATGGTGGCGGCCATGGTGGTGGGCACGGAGGCGGGCATGGCGGTGGCCATCACGGCGGCGGTCATCATGGTGGTGGTCATCATGGAGGCGGCCATTTTGGTGGTCATGGCTTCGGGCACGCGCATGGCGGCGGGCATCATGGCGGGCCCCGCTTCGCAACTGGCGCGCGACATCGCGGCCCGAACTTCGGCCAGATCCGCAATGCGGCCGTCCGTCCTGCGAATTTTCGCAACGCCCTCAACGTGCATTCCAGCGCCTTCCGCAACGGCCGTCTGATCAGCAATCCGGCCGCGCGAGCCCAGATCGCAGCGGCGGCCGCACTCGCCGGCTGGCACGGCGCCAGCAGCGGGTGGTGGCAACATGCGGGCGGCGGTTATGGCTGGGTCGGACCGCTGTTCTGGCCGTTCGCCTACAACGATCTCTACGACTACACGATCTGGGGCGACGGTCTCGGCTTCTGGGGCTACGGCTATCCGGACATCTATGCCGGCATCTTCGGGCCCTACGGCTATGACGGTCTCTCGGCCTATCTGCCGCAGCGGCCGGTGGGACGGCGCCAGGCGCGCGGCGTCCCGCTGGATCGGCTCTGTGGCAGCGACCGCCGCGAAATCGTCGGTCTGCCGATCGACCAGATCGCCGCCGCGGTGCAGCCGACCGAGGCGCAAGGCGCAAGCCTCGACGAACTCGGCAATGCCTCGATCCAGGCGTCCGAGATGATCCGCGCGTCCTGCCCGTCGCAGGTCGCGGCGACAGCGCCAGGTCGGCTGACGGCGATGCAGCAGCGCATCGAGGCGATGGAGAAAGCCGTCGATCTCGTTCAGCCCGCGCTCGATCGATTCTACGGCTCGCTCACCGACGAGCAGAAGGCGCGCTTCAATGCGCTGGCCGAGGATCAGCGTCGTGCGACGGCTTCCAGCAACACCGGCGGATCGCTGGTCCAGAATTGCGCGACGTCTGCTGCGCTCGATTGGCCCAGCACTGACATCGAGGCGAGGCTTCATCCCAACGACACCCAGCGCGCCGCGCTACAGGTGCTCCAGGATACCAGCGCGAAGGTCAGCGCATCGCTCAAGGCGGCCTGCGAGCCCAGCGACGTGATGACGCCGCCGGCGCGAATGGCGGCGGTTCGCAAGCGGCTCGACACGATGCTCGACGGCGTCAAGTCGGTTCGCGCAGCGCTGGAGGATTTCTACGCCACGCTGAACGACGAGCAGAAGGCGCAGTTCGAGGCCATCGGACCACGTCGGACGTCCTGACTGCATATCGATAATGCGTGGCGGAAAAATCGCCTCGCCGATCTCGACCGGCCTCTCTATGCTGGGCGAGGCGGGAGCGCGGAACGACGGCGGCTGGAAGACCATTGGTGACGGGGCGATGAAGTGGTTCGCGAAGCAAAACCCGGCGGACATCTGGGACGAGACGATCGAAGGACCGCTCGGCGATATCGAGGCCGCCGAGCGCATCCGCGCGATCTGTGACGCCGCAGCCGCGAGCGCGGCCGGTTCGGCGCGCAACGACACGCGAGAAGGTGAGCGCTATGAACGCGCGGCCAAGGTGGCGATGGAAATCGCGATGAAGATCTCGGATGGATTGATGCGCGACGCCGCCGTCCATCGCATCGTGAATCTCTGCATGACAGCGAACGACCTCAAGACCGCGCAGATCCTGTTTCGCGCGATCCATGCCAGCTGGATCCGGGAGACGGTGCAGCGGGATCATCCGACCCTGGCCTAGAGGCGTGTACTCGTAAATCCGGTGTGCCCGGCCACGAGCCAAGTGCCATCGCGCTCTCCGGGCGTCATCGAAGCTGGTGACAAGAAGGCGAATTCCCGCTCACCGGTGGAATTGATCCTCTGCCGGCGTTAGATGGCCGCCTCGGTCTGCGCGTCGAAAACATGAAGCCTGGAAGGCCGCATGGCAACGCGCAGCTTGTCGCCCACCCTCACCCTCGCGGTCGGCTCGACGCTCGCCACCATGATACTCTCGCCGACCTTCATATCGAGCAGGATTTCCGAGCCGAGTTGCTCGACCACCTCAATCACAGCATCAAAGCATGGGTGGCCGAGATCAAAGCTACCCGCCACGGTGAGGTCCTCCGGCCGCACGCCGAGCATGACCTCGCGTCCGATATGGCCGCGCAGCCGCTGCGCGGTCTCGTCCGGCAGCTTGATGCGCAGGCCGGAGTTCTCGGCAATCAGCGATCCGTTCGCCTCGGTCACCGTAACGGCGGCGAAATTCATGGCCGGGGAGCCGATGAAGCCGGCGACGAACTTGTTGGCGGGCTGATTGTACAGTTCGAGCGGCTCCCCCACTTGCTGGACCACGCCGTCTTTCATGACGACGACCCGGTCACCCAGCGTCATGGCCTCGACCTGATCGTGGGTAACGTAAATGGCGGTGGTGCCGAGACGGAGATGCAGTTTCTTGAGCTCAACGCGCATCTGTACCCGCAGCTTGGCATCGAGGTTCGACAGCGGCTCGTCGAACAGGAACACGCGGGGGTGACGCACAATGGCACGACCCAACGCCACGCGCTGGCGCTGGCCGCCGGACAGCTGGCGCGGCTTGCGCGTTAGCAATTCACCGATGCCGAGGATGTCGGCCGCCTCCCGCACGCGCTTGTCAATCTCGGGCTTTTCGAATTTGCGCATCTTCAGGCCAAACGCCATGTTGTCGTGCACGCTCATGTGCGGGTACAGGGCGTAGTTCTGGAACACCATGGCGATGTCGCGGTCCATCGGCGCCAATTCATTGACCACGTTTCCGTCGATGGAAATGTCGCCGGAACTGATCGCTTCAAGCCCGGCGATCATTCTCAGCGTCGTGGTCTTGCCGCAGCCGGACGGTCCGACGAACACCACGAACTCCTTGTCGCGGATCTGCAGATTGACGTCTTTGACAGCGTGCACGCTGTCGTAGAACTTGTTGATCCCCTTGAGGACGACCTGGCCCATTCGCTCCACCCGCCTTCCGCATGCCCACTTTCCTGATGATCCGGGGTGCTGTCAGCCCTTCACCGATCCAGTCAGTCCTGCGACGTAGTGCTCGACGAAAAACGAATAGGCGATAGCAACCGGGATCGATCCGAGCAGGGCGCCAGCCATCAGCGGTCCCCAGAAGAATACATCGCCGCGGATCAGCTCCGATGTGACGCCGACCGGCACGGTCTTCTGTCCAGGCGAGGACAGGAAGACAAGTGCGTAGATGAACTCGTTCCACGACAGGGTGAAAGCGAAGATGCCGGCCGAGAGGATGCCCGGGATCGCCACCGGGATGACGATGTAGAGCATGGCCTGCCAGCGCGAGGCGCCGTCAATGCGCGCGCATTCCTCGAGCTCCTTGGGCACCGCCTTGAAGTAGCCCATCATGAGCCAGGTGCAGAACGGAATGAGAAAGGTCGGATAGGTCAGGATCAATGACCAGGGCGTGTCACCCAGCCGATAGTTGCGGATGATCTCTGCCAGCGGAATGAAGAGCAGCGTTTGAGGCACCAGATAGGTGATGAAGATGCCGGTGCCCAGGCTGCCTGCAAATGGAAAGTTCAGCCGCGAGAGAGCATAGCCGGCGAACACGCCGCACACGAGCGAGATGGCGGTTGACGCGAGCGCGATGAACGTCGTGTTCCACAGCCACGATGCAAACAGCGTCTCCTCGAACAGGTACCTGACATGGTCCCAGGTCGGGTTCCAGGTCCAGAACGGATTGTAGTTGATCGAATTCCAGGGTCGGTAAAGCTCGCCGTCCGGCCGCACCGAAGTGATCACCATCCAGTAGAACGGGAACAGCAGGAAAAGCAGGAACATCGCCATGGGGACGTAGAAGAACGCCCACTTTCGCCACCTTGCGCCCTCGATCATGGCTCAGCGGACCTCCACGCGGCGGATGTAGAGAAGTTGGATGATAACGACCAGAAACAGGACCGGAAACATGGCGAGCGAGATGGCAGCGCCCTCGCTTAGGAGGCCGGTGCCGATGCCGATCTGATAGGCGTAGGTGGCGAACAGGTGCGTTGCATTGGCTGGTCCGCCGCCTGTCATCACATAGACGATCTGGAAGTCGGCGAACGTCTGAATCACCGAGAACAGCACCACGACCATGGTCACGGGCAGCAGCAGGGGCCAGGTGATGTGCCAGAACCGCTGCCACGGCCTGGCACCGTCGATGGCGGCGGCCTCGCTAAGTTCGGGACTGATGGTCTGCAGGCCGGCGAGCAGGCTGATGGCGAAGAATGGCACTCCGCGCCAGATGTTGACGATGATGATCGAGATCATGGCGAGGTCTGGATCGCCAAGCCAATTGATCCGACCGCTGATCAAACCGAGATGGTAGAGGAGCCAATTGAGGACGCTAAATGTCGGGTCGAACATCCACTTCCAGGCGAAAGTCGAGAGCACGGTCGGGATGATGAAGGGCAGCAGGATGAAAGCACGGGTGAAAGCCTTGCCGCGGAAATTCCGGTTGAGCAGCATGGCCAGCCACAGCCCGAGCGCCAGCTTGAAGACGGTGGTTACGCCCGTATAAAGAAACGTGTTGTAGACGGAGGTGCGAAAGATCCCGTCATTGAAGATCTTGTAGAAGTTGGCGAGGCCGACGAACTCGCCTGGAACGCCGACGCGCGAGTTGGTCACCGACAACAAGATGCCGCGCAAGAACGGATAGGCGATGAACGTACCGAGCAGCGCCAGGGTCGGCACCAGCAGCACGAATGCGAGCCAGCGCTCGTCCTCAAGCAGCCGGATTCTGGGCCGCGGCGCCTGCGGCATGTAGACTTGGGTCTCGGCGATCGCCATCTCGCTTCACCTCTAAGCGCACGCCAACAGACGCGTCATGCGAAACTTTGATCGCGCCGCCTCACAGAGAGACGGCGCACCGTACAAGTCCGAGACGCGGGGCGCGCGGCAGCCACTTCGCAGCCGTGCGACGTGCTGCGCACGTACTTTCAAGAGTAGACCTTCTTGAGTTCGACTTCCGCCCATTTCACGGAATCCTCCGCCGGAGCGCCCTGGATCGCTTTGGCGTACATATCTGTGATGATGTATTTGGTGAGCACTTCGGCAGCCTTCTTGCCTGATGAGGGCAGAGGGTACCCGGGCGTCTGACCCAGGAGGCCGGCGATCTTGAAGGGCGCCATGACCTTGTCCTCTTCCCACAACTTGTGTTTCTCCCATTCGTGGGTCGGCGGTGTCGCGAAACCTTTCTGGGAGACGAACCACGGCTCGTAGTTCGCCCTGGTATGGACCCACTTCAACAACGCCTTCGCACCGTCCTGATTCTTCGAATAGTTCGGAATGACGTGAGAGAAATAGGTGTGCATGGCGAATTGGCCGGCCGGGCCTTTGGGCAACGGCGAGTGCTGGATGTCGGTCTTCAGCTGTGCGCCTTTTTCAGTAATATATTTGTCGGGGTTGCGCAGCGATTCGATGTAGATCGAAGCGCCGTTGAGGGTGGCGCAGATGGTTTGCGACAGGAACGCACGGTTGTTGTTGGTGTCATCCCAGGCAAGCCCGCCCTCGTCGTGGGCTTCCTTCCAGAAAGCCGTCATGAACTTGACGGACTCGATGACCTCTTTCTTGTTGATGTTGACAGTCTTGCCGTCCTTCTCGACCTCGGTGCCGCCCCACGACCACATGTACGGGTAACTGAACGTCGGCGCGTCACCGAACGTGTGGCCGAGCGTCTGACCGATCGGCCGGCCCTGGGCCTTGAGCTTCTTGCCAACCTCGCGATACTTCTCCCAAGTGTCCGGGAAGGTCGATGAGCCGATCTCATCGAACCAGGATTTTCGGTAGGCGATCATGGCGCCGACGATGGTCCACGGCAAAGAGATCCATTTTTGGCCGTCGGCGGAGTTGGACTTGCACAGATCATAATAGCCATCTTCGGCCTCGCTCACACGACCTGCGATGTCGGACAGGTCGATGACGCTCTCCGAATAGATCTGCGGGTGGTTATTGAAGAGCATGATGATGTCGGGACCTGAGCCCGACTGGATCGCCGAGGTGATGCGCGGCTGCAGGTCGTTGCCATTCACAGTCTCAAGATTGATCTTGATTCCCAGCGCCTTCTCGGCAGCAGGCAGCAGCTCCTTGCGCAATAGCTGATCGGAAGCTGGCACGAAGTCATTCCAACGCAGCCAGTGTACCGTGGTGCCCTGTGCAAAAACGGGAGCCCTGCCAGTGGCCAGGATGCCGGCCATGCCGCCCACAAGCGCCGTGCCGCCCTTGAGGATGTTACGTCGGGTTACCGTCGTCATGCATTCCTCCCTCGGTGTGTCTGAGCTAATATCCTTTGGCCAGTCTAACGCCGGCCTGGAGTGCCTTTCAGTCTATCGCGCCTCCGTGGCCCAACGCATGCGCCCGCGACAACGTCCGCAATGTATTGGCTCGATGATCATTTGGTGGCGTTCCACTTGCAGCGCCGGGGTGGCGAGTTCGCCGCGAACCAGGGGTGTTCTTCGCGGAGCAGCGGCGCGATTGCACCGCACCCAATCGTAACGGCGATACGATCGGCGGCCTGGATCATGTCGGCGCTGCAGCCAGCGCTTGAACCCTACCGTCATAACGATCCCTCCCGCGCAGCGACGGTATAGCCGCGGCCAAGCGGGTTTTCCCCGTCTTATATGAAGTTCGGTACCGGAAGCTGGCGCGACATCATTGTCGCCCGTCGCAGCAGGAAATCAAGTGCTAGCTTTGACGCGGCGGCCATGGTCTTACTCCGCGAACTGGCCGGCGACCAAAAGTATCGCTCCCTTTGGGGCGGCGGACCGAGTGAAGGCGGTGGTTATTTCGCCAGCTTGCGCACGGCTTCATCCACGCTGTGGAAGACGTGTTCGCGCGGCAGGGCGTCGAACAGTCTGAAACGTTCGAACGCGTTCTGCGCGCGCACCGATTCCAGCCGCGCCAGCGCGACGGTGACGCCCTGTTCGCTGCACGCCTTGAAGACGTCGAGCAGGATCTGCGCGGCGGTGAAGTCGATCTCGACCATTCCGCTCGCCTCCAGCACCAGCAGTTGCGGCGTCGACGTGCTGAGCACTTTGGCCACGTCGCTGCGAAAACCCGGCGCGTTGAGGAAGGACAGCGGCGCCTGGAGCCCGATCACGGCGACGCCGGCGATGCGCTCGCCGGTGATGTGCGGATGCGCCGGCCACCAGATCGTGGTGCCCGGCACGCGCTCGAACTCGACGAGCCGCGCGCGCGTCGTGCTCCAGATGCCGTGCAGCAGCGACAGCACGATGCCGAGGAAGGCGCCCTGCTGGATCGGCAACACGATGATCAGCGCGGCAGTGGCGACGATCAGCAGGAACTCGCTGAACGATTGCCGGTAGATCGTGGCGATCTGCTTCACCCGGATGATCCGCAGCGCCACGAACAGCAGGATGCCGCCGAGCGCGGCGTCCGGAACGTGCTGCAGCAGCCCCGTCCCGAACGCGAGCAGCGCCAGCACGATTGCCCCGGCCGCAAGGCCCGCGAGCTGCGATTGTCCGCCGGTCTCGACAACGATCCCGGTTCGCGGCGGGCTGGCATTGACCGGAAACGCGCCGAACAGGCCGGACAGCACGCTGCCGGCGCCCGCACCGAGGAAGTCGCGGTCGACATCGGCAGGCTTGTCGGGATCGGACGGGAACGACCGCGTCGTCGCCGCGGTCTGCACCATCACCACGACCGTGATGACGAAGGCGAGCGGCACCAGGCGCACCCATAGCTCCGGTGCAAGGTCAGGCAAGGTCGGCCGCGGCAGCGTGCCGGGCACCGCGCCGACGACGCTGACGCCCTTGCTTTCGAGGCCGAGCGCGATTGTGGCCAGCGTCGCGGCGACGAGCCCGATCAGCGCGCCCGGAATTTTCGCGCTGACCCTCTCGGCGATGAAGACCACGGCGAGCACACCAAGCCCGATGCAGAGCGTGAAGGGGTTGGTGCGGCCGAGTTCGGTCGCGAGCACGCCGATGCGGTCGAGCGTCGGCCCGCTCGGCGACGGAAGCCCGAGCACGCCCGGCAGTTGCGAGACGATGATGTGGACGGAGATGCCGGCGAGGAAGCCGACCATCACCGGCACGGACAAAAGATTGGCGATGCCGCCGAGGCGGAAAGCGCCGCTGGCCAGCATCATCGCGCCGACCATCAGCGCCAGTGCGATGGCAAGCCCCTGATATTCGGGCGAGCCGGTGGCAGCGAGCGCGGCAAGTCCGCCGGCGAAGATCGGCGTGATCGTGGAATCCGCGCCGCAGGACAGGAAGCGGTTGCCGCCGAGCAGCGCAAAACCGAGCGAGCCGGCCATGAAGGCGAAGAAGCCGATCTGCGGCGCAAAACCGCCGAGCCGCGCGGTGGCCATCTGCTCGGGGATCGCGATCGCCGCCAGCGTCAGCCCGGCCATGAGATCGCCGGGCAGGGAATAGGACGCGAGCGACCGGAACAGCGGCCATGCATGCTTGGCGGGTGCGTCGTGCGGCATCGATGTGGAATCCCCCGGAAAGGCTGGCGTCAGCAGATCAGACTACAGCATTTTCGGATTGGAAGACGGCGTATGCGAATATCGGCAAATCTCGTGTCCCGGACGCGCTGCAACGCGTCAGCGTTGCTGCGCAGAGCCGGGATCCATCGTGCCGCACAGTACGCCGCCGCATGGGCCCCGCTCTGCAGCGCACCGCACCGGACGATGCTTCGCATCGCCGGGAGCGCTGCGCTGCGTCCGGGGCACGAGAGTTGCTGGCCGCTCACCATCAACAGAAATGTCCGCAGGCAGGGCCTGCGGACATCCATTCGCTTGGTGAACTGGGGCTCAGTACCTGCCGCGATTGTAGTCGCCGCGTCCGTAGCCGCCTCCGCCACGGCCGCCCATACCCATGCCGAGACCAATCCCGACACCAATTCCGACGCCCACGGCTTCAGGTGGCGGGCCAGGGGGCGGCGCGCGCTCGTAGATCACTTCGTCGGGCGGCGGCCGGCGCGGCTTCGGCGGCGTCTCGACCACCTTTCGCTTCGGCGGGGTGTCGTCGACGCGCTTCTTGATGACGGGCGCCACCGCCGGATTGACCGGCGTTGCCGGTGTCGACGGCGCCGAGCACGGGCAGGTCGGGGCCATTGCGACCGCGACCGGAGCAGGGGCCGCTGCGGCCGCGACCGGCAAGGCATAGTTGCGGTTCTGCACGCGGAGCAGCAGCCGGCGCGCGGTTGCGGCGAGGTCGCTGTTGTCCCAATTCGCCAGATAGGCCTCGAACGAGGCGCGGGTGTTGATCGCGGTGGCGCGCTCCCAGGCCAGCATCTGACGCCGGCGCTCCAGGATCGTGCGCAGACGCGGCGTGTAGGAGGCCTGTGCGTAGAGCTCGACATAGGCCTGATACGCCTCGACGGTGTCGTCGGCGATCACCAGCTCATAGGCAGCCTTCGGCTCCTTGCCCTGCAAATCCTTGCGCCAGTCCGCGACGCTGCGCGTGCCGCTGGCGAGTGCCATGGCGGATGCGCCCGGGAGAGCAGGCTGTCCGCCACTGCTTTCGCCGCCGAAGAACTTGAAGTCGGTCGTCAGCGACGAGCTTTCCCACGGGATCTGCCGCCCGTCGGTCGATTGCGCCACGGCGATGCGGATGCGCTTGAACACTTCCTCGATTGGCAGGTTTGGCTGCTTGGCGACGGTCAGCGCCGCGGTGGTGTAGGGGCTGTCGACGCCGGAGCCGTCCTCGGCTTCGGCGCCGGGCGAGGTCGAGTAGGAGATGAAGGAGCCGGGTGCACCGGCCTTGGTGTCGACGATTGCAAGCCCGTGGCCGGCGCCGCTGAGCGCAGGGAACGGATTGTTGCGGCAGGCGTCGAGCATGAAGATGCGTGCCCGCGTCGGCAGCGCGCCGAGCGTGTTGAGCAGATCGTTCAGCCGCACGCCCTGCAGCGGAATGTCGGCCTCGCGCTTGGGATCGAGATCGACCGGCACCAGATAGTTCTCGCCGTCGATCTGCAGGCCGTGGCCGGCATAGAACACCAGTGCGACGGTGTCGGCGCCGCTGGCGCTGACCTTGCCGGCGAAATCGGAGATCGCAGCGCGCATCTCGTTCTGCGCCAAATTGGCCGCCGTGGTGACGGTGAAGCCGGCATTGCCGAGCAGCTCCGTCATGCCCCTGGCGTCATTGGCGGCGTTGGGCAGCTCCGGCACCGTGCGATAGGCCGATTGGCCGATCACGAGTGCGAGCCGCGCCTCGGCGTCGGCGTCGGTCGGCGTCATCAATTGCGTGAGCGCGACAAGGCTGGAGGCAAGAAACAAATTGCGAAGGACTGGACGGCGCATGATGTCACCTCCATCGGCAATGCGCACGATGATGTCACCTTTTCTAGGTCGCAGCCACGCGTCTGTCTGTGCACTGGATCACGCTGCAAGCTGCGGCAAAATGGGGCAGGGCGTCTGCCGGAGCCGCCGGGGCATCGCTCGGGCGGCATCCATGTGAATTGCGCATTGATCCATGCACCAATTGGATTGATCCCCGCTGTTGCGCGAAGCGTCCTGTCGCACATCGGCCACCAGGCCGATCCGATCGAGAATCCCGGACAAACATGGTTGTTCTGACGGCGCCGACGACGTCGATGTTCGCAACACGCCGCTTTGCGACGGCCGGCCGCGACCCTTGCCTGCCCCGTCGCTTTGGCCATACAGTCCGCGCAACAGGCCGCGGAAGCGATCTCGGCCGTAAACAAGAATATTCGGGGAGAGACCGCGCCATGACCATCGTGCCCGTGAGCCGTCGCACGTTCATCAAGTCGTCGACGGCGGTCACCGCCGGCCTCGTTCTCTCTCCTGCCATCATCGGTCGCGCCGAAGCGGCGACGCTGAAGCTGAAATGCTCTTCCTCGCTGCCGAACGATCCGAAATACGCCAACGGCCGCGTCTACTATGACAACCTCGTCAAGAACCTGAAGGGCAACGGGCTCGGCGAGCAGGTCGAGGTCGCCTTCTTCCCGGACAACCAGCTCGGGCAGGAGATCGACGTCATCAATTCGGTGAAGCTCGGCGTCATCGACCTCATGGTGTCGGGTTCGTCGATCTCCGCCAACCTGGTGCCGCTGGTCGGCACCTTCGACCTCGGCTTTCTGTTCTCGAGCTTCCCGCAGCAGACCAAGGCGTTCGATTCCGGCGCCGCCAAGCCGATCGAGGACGCGCTGCTCAAGAGTGGCAACATCCGCATCATCGCCTGGGCCTATAATTTCGGCTCACGCAGCGTGCTCGCGAGGAAGCCGGTGAAGACGCCGGAGGATCTCGCCGGCCTCAAGATCAGGACGCTGCCGAATCCGGTGATCACGGAATGCCTGCGCCTGATGGGCGCCGCCGCGACGCCCCTGGCCTTCGGCGAGATCTACACGGCGCTCCAGGCCGGCGTGCTCGACGGGCTGGAGCACGATCCGCCGACGATCCTGGCCAGCAAGTTCTTCGAGACGGCAAAATTCTACTCGCTGACGCAGCACAATTTCTCGCCGCTTGCGATCTACTTCAGCGACGTGACCTACAACCGCATGGATCCGAAGCTGCGCGAGGGTTTCCTCGATGCCGCCAAGAAGGCTGCGGCCGACACGCGCGCCCACGGGCTTGCGGTCGAGAAGGAGGCGCTGACGGCTTTGACCGAGAAGGGCGTGACCGTGGCCGAATGCGACCGCGAAGCCTTCAAGAAGCGCGTCGCGCCGCAGCACGAGAACTTCATCAAGGCGCGGCCGGAGTCCAAGGCCGTCATCGACATCATCCGCGCGACGCAAGCTTGAGATGGCCAAATCTGGGCTGGCCAAGTCTGAGATGGCGTTGACAGCCGCCGTGTCTCTCTCGGGCGGCCGCCACGGGAGCATCGCGCTGCTGCTTCGCTTCAGCGACGCGATCGCGGCAATCCTCCTGGCCGCCGATCTCGTGGTGGTGTGCGCCTCCGTGCTGCTGCGCTTCTGCTTCAATGCGCCGGTCGAATGGTCCGACGACGTCGCGCGCGGCCTGATGGTCGGCTCGGCCTTCTTCGGCGCGGCCAGCGCGCTCGCGCGCGGCGAGAATGTCGGCGTGTCCTTCTTCCGCGATCTGCTGCCGGTGCGGCTGCGCTCGCTGGTCGATGCCGCGAGCGCGCTTCTGGTCGTGCTGATCTCGGGCTACGTCGCCTACAACGCGATCAAGCTGGGATCATTTACGGCCGGCCAGACCACCGGATCCGGCCTGCCGCTGGAGCTGACCTTCTACCCGATGGGCATCGGCGCGCTGTTCATGACGGTGTTCGCGATCGACCAGCTCTGCGCGCGGCCGCTGCCTGACATCGTCAGGGGCCTCGTTGCGGTCGTCATCGTCAGCGGCCTCTATCTCGCCTGGGATTATCTGTCGCCGTCCACGGTGCCGTCAGCGGGTACGCTGATGTTTATCGGCTTCTTCGCAACCCTGTTCGGCGGATTGCCGATCGGGTTCGCGCTGGCGCTGGCCGCGCTGATCTTCATCTGGGTCGAGGGCGCGCTGCCCGGCGTGATCTTCGCCCAGCAGATGGCGCGCGGCATCGACAATTTCGTGCTGCTCGCGATTCCCTTCTTCATCCTCGTCGGCTACCTCATGGAAGCCAACGGCATGTCGGTGCGGCTGATCGAGCTGCTACAGCGCGGTGTCGGCCGTATGCGCGGCGGCCTGAATGTCGTGATGGTGGCCTCGATGGTGCTGTTCTCCGGCATCTCGGGCTCGAAGATGGCGGATGTCGCCGCGGTCGGCTCGGTGCTGATCCCGGCGGCGCGCCGCTCGAAGCAGAACCCGGGCGGCGCGGTGGCGCTGCTTGCCGCATCCGCGGTGATGGCGGAAACCATTCCGCCCTGCATCAACCTGATCATCTTGGGTTTCGTCGCGAACCTGTCGATCGGCGGGCTGTTTGTGGCCGGCCTCTTGCCGGCGGCGCTGATGGCGCTGGTTCTGATCGCCGTCTCGATCATCTTCGGCAAGCGGCCGGCGGATACCGAGGACGTCGCGCCGCAGATGCCGGTGTCGGGCTTGTGGAGCGGCGCCATCGCCTCGTTCGGCCTGATCTTCATGATCTTCTTCGGCTTCAAGAGCGGATTTGCCACGGCGACGGAGATATCCGCGTTTGCCGTGGCCTATGCGCTCGTCGTCGGCAGCGTCGTGTTCCGCGAGCTCACGTTTAAGTCGGCCGCACACAGCTTCGTGCAGGGCGCGACGCGTGCGGGGCTCGTGCTGTTCATTGTCGCCGCCGCGCAGTCGCTGGCGTTCACGCTGACCCTGCAGCAGGTGCCGCACGCGGTCGGCGACTTCATGTTGGGATTGTCCAAGACATCAGGGACGTGGCTGTTCATCCTGCTCGCGATCGGCGTGCTGATCGTGATGGGCTCGGTGCTGGAAGGCGCTGCCGCGCTCATCATCTTCGGGCCGCTGCTGCTGCCGGTCGCCGTGCAGCTCGGCGTCGATCCCCTGCATTTTGGCGTCGTGCTGGTCATCGCGATGGGCATCGGCCTGTTCGCGCCGCCGCTCGGGCTCGGACTCTATGGCGCATGCCTGATCGGCAACGTGCCGATCGAGCAGACGGTGAAGCCGATCATGGGCTATCTCGGCCTGTTGTTCCTCTGCCTGCTCGTCATCGCCTTCGTGCCATGGCTCTCGACCGCGCTGCCGCGGGCATTCGGCTACTAAGGGAGTCCCGTCTTGAAAGTGTTGCTCGCCCACACGCCGGAGATGCGTCGCAATTACTACGGCGACCGCAGCCTGAACGGCCTGCGCGCGGCCGCCGAGGTCATCCTGCACGAGAGCGACGACACACTGGACGCGGATACCCTCGTGCGCGCGGCTGGTGATGCCGACATCATCGTCGCCGACCGCATGACGGAAGGGCGCGGCGAGATCTTTGCGCGACTGCCGCGCTTGCGTGCCTTCGTCCGCTGTGCCGTCGACATCCGCAACGTCAATGTCGATGCGGCCTCGAACGCCGGCGTGCTCGTGACGCGGGCCGGTCCCGGCTTCGTGCAGGCGGTGGCCGAGCTCGCGCTCGGCTACATGGTCGATCTCTCCCGCGGCGTGTCGCGGGCGACGGCGGATTACCAGGCCGGTCGCAAGGTCGAGGCGCGGATGGGCCGCCAGCTCGCCGGCAGCCGGATCGGCATCATCGGCTATGGCAGCATCGGGCGCTATCTCGCCGAAATCGCCAAGGTGATGCGCATGGAGGTACTGGTCTCCGATCCCTTCGCGACCGTCAGCGACGGTGCCGTCCGGCAGGTCAGTCTCGACGAGCTTCTTGGTGCGTCCGACTACGTCGTCTGCCTCGCGATCGCCAACGAGCAGACCGAGAATTTGATCGGCGAGGCGGCGCTGGCGCGCATGCAGAAGCATGCCGTCTTCATCAATCTCTCGCGCGGCAATCTCGTCGACGAGGCCGCGCTGGCACGCGCGCTGCGTGAGAACCGCATTGCCGGCGCGGCGATGGACGTCGGCCGCGCGCCCGACCAGATGCCGAGCCCGGAGCTGGCGATTCTTCCCAACGTTATCGCGACGCCACATGTCGGCGGGCTGACGCCGCAGGCGATCGAATACCAGTCCCTGGAAACGGTGCGGCAGGTCGAGGCGATCGTCAAAGGCGAGGTCCCGCAAGGCGCCGTCAACGCCGACCGCTGGACGCGGCGGCCTTGAAGCTGCGGAGCTAACGCAAGTTATACAGTCGCTGTGCGCACCAAAGCTTCCGCATCGTCATGGCCGGGCTTGACCCGGCCATCCACGCCTTTGCCCGCGATGCCAAGAACGTGGATGCCCGGGTCAAGCCCGGGCATGACGACCTCCTGCCGCAGCTACAGCCGATCCACCGCCCTGAACGTCCCGTCCTTCTGGATCACGGTCAAGAACACCTTCGGCGGCGCGTCGGTCATGCGCGCGCCGACGGTGACGATGCTGCCGCTGATGTCGAAGCGGCCGACGTCGTTGATGGCGCGCAACAGGCTCGCGCGGGTCGGCTGCGGCCCGGCCTTTTCCAGCGCCGCGGCCGCGAGGCGGCCGGAGAGATAGCCTTCGAGCGACACGAAGTCCGGTGTCAGCGTCGGGTCGAACGCCCTCTGCGCCGCCTGGTAGTCGGCGACGAGCTTTTGCGAGCGATCCCAGGGAAACGGCACGACCTGCGAGACGATGACGCCTTCGCCGTCGGGGCCGAGCTCTCGGGCGAGCGCATTGGCGCCGACGAAGGAGATGTTGACGAAGGTCGGATGGAAGCCGCTGCGATGCGCGAGCTTGATGAACTCGGCGCAAGGGCCGTAGGTCCCGACCATGACGACGGCTTCGGGCTCGGCGCGCTTGATCATGCGCCAGGCCGCGCCGACCGCGCGGGTGTTGCGCTCGAAGGTGCCTTCGGCGGCGAGCTCGAGGCCGCGCCTGGCGAGTGCGCGCTTCACGCCGGCGAGACCGTCGCGTCCGAAGGAATCGTCCTGGTAGAAGATGCCGATGCGGGTGAAGTGGCGATCCTCGGTGAGGTGCTTGACCCAGGCCTCGGCCTCTGCGCCATAGCTCGCGCGGATGTTGACGACGTTCGCGAGTTCGAGGTCGCGCAGGAATTCGGCGCCGCTGAACGGACCGATGAAGGGAATGTTCCTGGTACTGGTGATCGGTATCGTCGCCATCGCGGTCGGCGTGCCCACCGCGCCGATCAGCGCGAACACCTTGTCGTCCTCGATCAGCCGCAGCGTCTGCGCCACCGAGCGGTCGGGATCGTAGCCGTCGTCGCGGCTGATGAGCTGGAGCTTGCGGCCGTGGACGCCGCCTTTGGCATTGATCTCGGTGAATGCCGCGACGATGCCTTGCCGCATGCGCTGTCCGAGCGCCGAGGAGGGGCCTTCGAGCGCGGCGGCCTGGCCGAACAGGATCGCATCGTCGCTGACGCCGACCTCGTCGCCTTTCGCTGCAGGATTGGCCGCGGCGAGTAGCGCGACGGCCAAAGCGACGCAGGCCGCTGATCGCGATCGTGTCATGAGGATGCTTGCCGGATAAGGGAATACCTGCCGAAAACGATAGTCCCGTCGTCCTGAACAGCTCGCTAACCCCTGATGTAACGGTGTTCCGTAAGACTCCGGGGAAAAGCGGCAAATTGCTCGCACAATGGGCCCTGCTTGCAGGCCAATCGTTAACTAAGCCGCGCAATCTGCGACGACCCGGTTCTGAAATTGTGCGGTTCTTAACCCCGATCCTTGTCCGATAGCAGTTCCGGCAGCTCAACCAGAAGTGGGTTGCCGCGCCGAGGGGGACTTGCGGGATCAAGATGGGCGGTCGGGGGCGGAACGATCAGGATCGGAAACGTATGACCGGATGGTGGCGCGCCGCGCCGCTGCTCGGACTCTATCGCCCTGCGCTCGTCGCGGTCGGCGTCGGTCTTCTGTTCTCGCTCGTGGGCGCCGCCGCCGTGGCGCGATGGGAAAACCGCGTCAACAAGATCGAGTTCGAGAACGCCGCCGAAACCGAAGCCATCGTCATGCAGAACGGCATGAGCGAGTACATCTCCAGGCTCGTCGCGCTGCGTACGCTGTTCGAATCGACCAACGAGGAAATCACCCGCAGCGAATTCGAGACGTTCAGCTCCCGGCTGTTCGAACGTCATCCCGGCATGCTGCGCATCTCCTGGCTGCCGCGCGTCAACCGCAAGGAGCGCGCCGAATACGAGGCCGCCGCGGCCACGGACGGCGTGTCCGGCTATCGCATCAAGTCGCTCCAGGGCGAGACCTTCGCGACCGCGCCGCAAGCCGATGAATATTTCCCGGTGTTCTACTCGACCCAGCCGAAGACGTCGTCGGTCTACGGCATGGATTACGCGACCGTTCCAGAGCGCCGCGCAGCCCTCGAGCGCGCGCGCGACAACGACCGCGTCGCCGCCATTCGCACGCGCCTCTACGAACCGAAGGAGGGCGGCCGGCAGCCCGACGTGCTCGTTGCCATTCCCGTCTACGCCAAGGGAACCTCGCGCGAGGCGGTGGCGGACCGGCGCCGCAATCTGGCAGGCTTCGTCGTCGGCGTCTTCGACCTGCCGTTGCTGATCCAGTCCATTCGCGTGACCACGGGAGCAAGCCCCGCGGTCAGCGTGAACGTCTATCCGCCCTTCACGGGGCAGATCGTCAGCCTGGAACAAACCCTGCCGGATTATTCGTCGGCCGCCACGTCGCCGCAGTCGATGCGGGACGTCGCCCGGGCGCTGCATTGGTCGGGCAGCCTCAAGATCGGGGATACCGACTGGCAGGTGCGCGCCATGCCGACGGCCGGAGGTTCGCTGGAGACGGCCTACGACCGCGCCGTTGCGGTCATCGTCGTCGGCATGCTGCTGACGCTGTCGCTCGCAACCTATCTCATGCTCGCCAGCCGCAACTCGCGGCGGCTGTCGCTGGCGAACCGGCGGGTGCTGGAGCTCGCCCAGACCGATATCCTGACCGGGCTGCCGAACCGCGCCTTCTTCCTGACCCGGCTCGACATGATGAACAGCCAGTTGAGCGTGCGGGGCCTGCCGTTCGCAATCCTGATGCTCGATCTCGACCGCTTCAAGAACGTCAACGACTCGCTCGGCCACGGTGCGGGCGATGCGCTGCTGCGCCAGGTGGCGCTGCGGCTGAGATCTGCGCTGCGCGCCACCGACGTGCTGGCGCGGCTCGGCGGCGACGAGTTCGCCATCATCCAGGAGGCTTGCGACGATCAGCGGACTTGCGCGACCGAGCTCGCCGCGCGGATCGCGAAGCTGGTCGCCGAACCGTTCCTGCTGCCCGGCCATCGCGTCGAGATCGGCACCAGCATCGGCATCGCGATCGCACCGGACCACGGCAGCGACCAGGAGCAGTTGCTGAAGAAGGCGGACCTCGCGCTCTACCGCTCGAAATCGGCCGGCCGCAACTGCTTCACCATCTACGACGAGGTGATGTCGGCCGAGCTCGAGGCCCGCAACACGCTGGAAGGCGATTTGCGCGATGCCATCGCGCAGTGCCAGCTGGAGGTGCACTATCAGCCCTTTGTCGACGTCGCCAGCGGTGGCCGTCGCGGCTTCGAGGCGCTGGTGCGCTGGCGGCATCCGAGCCGCGGCCTGATCCCGCCGGACCAGTTCATCGGGCTTGCCGAGGAAACCGGGCTGATCGTGCCGCTCGGCGAATTCGTGCTGCGGCGCGCCTGTGCGGACGCCGCCGCCTGGCCATGCGATCTCATGGTTGCGGTGAACCTGTCGCCGATCCAGTTCAAGGAAACCGAGCTGTTCGAGACGATCTGCGCGGCGCTGGCAGATTCCGGCCTTGCGCCGCAGCGGCTGGAGATCGAGATCACCGAGTCCGTGCTGCTGGAACGCGGCGTCGAGAACCTCGCCTTCATGGAGCGGCTGAAGCACATCGGCATCGAGCTCGCGCTCGACGATTTCGGCACCGGCTATTCGTCGCTCAGCTATCTGACCACGTTCCCGTTCGACAAGATCAAGATCGACAAGTCCTTCATCCGCAACCTCACGCATCAGCCGCGCAGCTCCGCGATCATCGCCTCGATCGTGACACTCGCGCGCGGCCTCGATATGTCGGTCACCGCCGAAGGCGTCGAGACAGCTGAGGAGTTCGAGCGGCTGACGGTGCTCGGCGTCAATTTTGCGCAAGGCTATCTGTTCGGCCGCCCGCAGCCGGTCGACCAGATCGCATTCGACCCGCCAGTCCGGGCTTCACAGCGCGACGCGGCCTGAGCGCCCCGCGCAAAGGGGCGTTTCGTGAAAATCGCTTGACCCAGACGGCTCCGGATGGTCGGTAGCACCATCTAGGGATGAAATAAGCACAACATGCGGCTTCCGTTCTTCTACGGCTGGGTCGTGGTCGCGGTGACCTTCGTGACCATGGCGATCGGCGTCAACGCGCGCACCGCGTTTTCGCTGTTCTTTCCTCCCATCATCTCCGAATTCGGCTGGGAACGCGGCGTCACTGCCGGCGCGTTCTCCTTCGGCTTCGTCGTGTCGGGCATCGTCAGCCCGCTGATCGGCCGCCTGATGGATCGCGCCGGCCCGCGCGCGGTGATGGAGCTCGGTGTCGTGCTGATGGGCGGCGGACTGCTGCTCGCGCCACTCACCAGCACGCCCTGGCATCTCTACGTGACCATCGGCGTCATGGTCGGCGCCGGCTCGGTGTGTCTCGGCTATTCCGGCCAATCGCTGTTCCTGCCGAACTGGTTCATCCGCAAGCGCGGCTTCGCCATCGGGATTGCCTTTGCCGGCGTCGGCATCGGCTCGGTGACGCTGCTGCCCTGGGTGCAGCACATGATCGAAGAGACCGGCTGGCGCACCGCCTGTACCGCGATGGGACTGCTCATCCTCGTCGTGCTGGCGCCGATCAATCTGTTCCTGCACAAGCGGCCCGAAGACATCGGCCTTCAGCCGGACGGCGATGCCACGCCGGCGGCGGGCGCGGCGACACCGGTCTCCAACATCGTCGATCCCGTCTGGGTCGGCACCGACTGGACGCTCAAGCGGGCGGTTGGGACCGCGCGCTTCTGGTGGATCGCGCTCGGCTATTTCAGCGGCTTGTACATCTGGTACGCGGTGCAGGTGCACCAGACCAAATTCCTGCTCGACATCGGCTTCAGCCCCGGCGTCGCGGTGTGGGCGCTCGGCATCGTCAGCCTGCTCGGCATTCCCGGCCAGATCCTGCTCGGCCACGTCTCCGACCGGATCGGGCGGGAATGGGTGTGGGCGATCAGCTGCGCGGGCTTTGCGATCTGCTTCGCGGCGCTGATGGCGCTGAAATTCCAGCCGTCGCTGTGGCTGGTCTATGTCATGGTGTTCGCGCAAGGCGCGCTCGGCTACGGCCTCACCTCGATCATGGGCGCGGTGGTGTTCGAGATCTTCCAGGGCAGGCACCAGGGCAGTATTTTTGGAACGATCATGCTGGCGGCCCTGGCCGGCGGCGCGGCGGGGCCCTGGCTCACGGGTTTCCTCTATGATCGCACCGGCGACTACACGCTCGCCTTCGCCATCGCCATGGTCGTGAGCGGACTGTCGGCGCTCTCGGTCTGGCAGGCCGCTCCACGCAAGGTGCGGGCGGTGGCCGGCCGGCTGCACAAGCTCAAGCCCACAAGCGCGGCCGAATAGGTTCCGAACGCATCGGATTGCTTTCGCATCTTTTGCGAGCCGTTAAGCATGTCGCGTCTTGGCCGGACGCGACCCGGTTGCAAAAACGTCTTGGACACCATCGCGGCGCTAGCCTCGGCCCCCCTTGCCATCTTCCCGATGCATCCGGGCCCAACGATGTCTGCCGCCGATTGTCCCATGACAGAAATTCCGGACGTGCTGCTGGCTGCGCTCGAATGCGCCGACGGCGGCATCGTCATCGTCGATGGCGCGCGTCGCATCACGCATTTCAATGCCGGTGCTGAGCGGATCTGGAAACTCGCGCGCGCCGAGGTGCTCGGCCGCGACGCCGAACTTCTCACGCTCAAATGCCTTCAGGCCGATCCGGTCGCGGAGTTCCGCGACGAGATCAGCCTCGTGCGGCGCGACGGCACCCGGATCCGGGCGGCCATCTCGCTTTCATCCGTCACAAGTGGCGGCGTCAGCCATCACGTCGTGTTCGCGCGTGACGTCACCGCGGAGGCCGAGCGCCGCGTCAGAATCGGCCTTCTCCACGCTGTCTCCGACCAGACCAACCGCGCGGTGCTCATCACCGACACGGAGCAGAACATCGTCTACGTCAATTCCACCTTCGCGACGCTGTTTGGCTACACCAGCGAGGAAGCCGAGGGCCGCCGCGCAGGCGAGTTGATCGCCGGCCGCCACACCGATCGGAAGGCCGTCGCGAAGCTCGTCAAGCGCCTGATGACCGGCGGCCGCCGCGGCGAAATCGAGACGCTGGTCTACAATAAGGACGGCGAGGAGATCTGGGTCTGCGCCCGTATCGACGTCTTCCGCGACAAGAAGGGCCGTGCCAGGCACATCTTCGCGCTGCTCGAGGACATCACCGAGACGAGGCAGCTGCGCTCGCTCCAGCAGCTCATCATGAGTGCGCTGGCCGACGAGGTTCCGATCACCGACATCGCCGACAGGCTGTGCCGCCGGGTCGAGGAGATCGCGCCCGACGTGGTTTGCTCGCTGCTTCACGTCGATGCCGCAGGCCTCGTCCATCCGCTCGGCGGCCCCAGCCTGCCCGAGGACTATTCGCGTGCGCTGGACGGCATCGCGATCGGTCCGAATGTCGGATCCTGCGGCACCGCGGCCTTCTACGGTGAACCGGTGCTGGCCGAAGATCTTGACACCGATCCGCGCTGGCAGCCCTACAAGACGCGTCCGCTCGAAGTGGGCCTGCGCGCCTGCTGGTCGACACCGATCAAGGCCAAGGACGGCCGGGTCATCGCCACCTTCGCCTTCTATTTCCGTGAACCGCGCGCGCCGAGCAACTGGCACCGCCGTATCGTCAACGCCTGCGTCGACCTCGGCGCCTTCGCGATCGAGCGCAAGGAAGCGCGGGCCGAGATCGCGCGGCTCGCCTATCACGACATTCTCACCGGGCTGCCGAATCGCGCGCAACTGCGGCACCTGATCACCACGGCCATCGATGCCTGCCCGACCGGCAGCCACGTCGCGCTGGCCTTCCTCGACGTCGATCATTTCAAGGACGTCAACGACACGTTCGGCCACGCCGCCGGCGATGAGCTGCTGATCCAGCTCGCGCAGCGCCTGCGCGAGCAGATAGGCCCTGAGGACATGCTGGGACGGCTCGGCGGCGACGAGTTCGTCATCCTGCTGCCGCAGCGCAACGCCGAGAGCGCCGAGCGCGTCGCGGCCGGGGTCACGGAGGCGCTCGCCGCGCCGCTGCGGCTTGGCTCCAGGCAGCTGCAGATGTCGGCGAGCATCGGCATCAGCCTCTATCCCGACCATGCGACCGACATCGACACCTTGATGCAGCAGGCGGACGCGGCCATGTACATGGCCAAGCAAGCCGGCCGCTCCACCCATCGCATCTTCAGCGCCGAAATGAACGGGCTCACCGAGCAGCGCCTGGCGCTGATTGCAGCACTCCGTCGCGCCATCGCCGAGGGCGCGCTGACCCTCAGCTACCAGCCGCAGATCCGCAGTTGCGACGGTGCCGTCCACGGCGTCGAGGCATTGGCGCGCTGGCATGATGCCGTGCTCGGCGACGTCTCGCCGGCGAAATTCATCCCGCTCGCCGAGGAGTGCGGCTTGATCGAGCAGATCGGCCTGTGGTCGGTGCGTGAGGCCTGCCGGCAGATGGCGGACTGGCGCCGCGCCGGGCTCAACATTCCCAGCGTGTCGGTGAACCTGTCGCCGATCAATTTCCGCAACGTCACGCTGGCGGCGCGGCTCAAGGACATCCTCGCCGAATACGATCTGCCGTCGGACGCGCTGATGCTCGAGATCACCGAAGGAACCTTCATGCAGGATGGCGCCGCCGCGCTGGAGACGATGCATGCGATCCGCGCGCTCGGCATCGGCTTGTCCGTAGACGATTTCGGCACCGGCTATTCCAGCCTCAGCCGGCTCGCGCATCTGCCGATCCGCGAGCTGAAGATCGACCGCAGTTTCATGCGCGACATCGAGAGAGACGCGGGCGCGCTCGCGGTCGCCACCGCCGTGGTGCGCGTCGGACAGGGCCTCGGCATGACCGTCGTCGCCGAAGGCGTCGAGACCGAAGGCCAGCGCAAGACGCTGGCCGAGCTCGGCTGCGACGTCGTCCAGGGCTTCCTCTACGCGCCCGCGCTGCCGCCGGTCGCACTCGAACGCTGGCTGATCGAGCACTGCGCCGAGCAGGCGAGGGCAATGCTGGGGCGGCTCGATGTTACGCCGGCAGATCGCGACGTGGTGAAGCGGTCGGCGTAGTCGGCTCCAGGGCGTTCGCACACAAGCCGGAAGTCATCCCTTTCAACGGGTAGCCCCAGCTGATGATCGGCTGGTCGGATTTTTGTTTCTGGATATTTCCAATTGCCGATCGGCAATATCGAGCAACCGGGGCGGCGCTCTGCCAAATGCTCCGCGCCAGCTCCCGTTCCTACCACCGCGCAACCGGGCAAATCCAACTGCCAGGGCGAACTCAGGACTGGATGGGACTCGGGGCAACGTCACCTCGGGTCCGCCAAAAGCACGGAAAGCCACCATGACCTCGATTTCGGCGCTCTCCTCCCATCACCACCGCTCATCACCGTTGCAACTGCTGCAAGACGAACTGCAAACGGAAGCCGGTTCCGGCGCGATCGATGCGTCGGATCAGTCGGCGCTGTCGGCCGCGCTCAGCAGCATCGGCTCCGCGTTGCAGTCAACCGGCGCAAGCGATCAATCCGGCGGCGGGACATCTTCGCCCGACGCCTTCGCGTCGAAGATTAATGGCCTCATCCAGCAGCAAGTGTCGGCCGGCAAGCTGACGGACGAGCAGGCCACCGAGCTCCAAGGAATTTTCAAGGCGGCGCTCTCGCATGGACCGCACGGAGCGGGTGGACCGCCGCCGGACGGGCCACCGCCATCCGGCGAGCCTCCCTCGGTCAACGGCACGGACGACTCGTCAAGCGGCAATTCGACGGCGGAGCTGCTGCAACAGTTTCTCCAGCAGCTGAAAAGCTCGCTTGCGGACTCGACCTATAGCGCGACGAAAGCAGACGATACGACCAATGCGAACGATCCGTCGTTGTCCGGCGTCCTGATCAACGATCGGATCTGATATCGGCGGCGCGCCGCGCTTACTCGGTTCGCGCATCGAAACCAGGGCCCGCCATGAATGCGCGCCCTGGTCTCATGTTGGCTCAGCGAGCGATCAGTAATCCCAGAACACCGGCACCCAACGGAAGGCGTCGCCGGCGACCGCCACGTGGCCGACGGACGGGAACGGCATGTGGGTCGCCACCAGCATCTCGCCGCTCGCGGCAATCTCCCGCAACAGACCGATCCGAACGCGCGCCGCCTCCTCGGGGTCGTGTTCGAAACCGTTGTGCCAGTCGGGTTGATCGAACCCGACGGCAAACACGGCGTCGCCGGCGAATGTCAGCCCGTCGCCGCCGGATGCCACGCGAACCACGCTGTGTCCGGGGGTGTGACCGCCGGTGCGACGAACGACGACGCCCGGCGCAACCTCCTGCTGCTCATCGAACTGCCGCAACTGACTTCCGTACTCCTTGACGAACCGCGTGGCGGTCGCCCGAAGCGCGTCCGGGAAGCCCGGCGGCATCGCGGTGTGGGAGAAATCGGGCGCCTCCCAGAATTTGACCTCGGCGGCCGCCACGTGGATCCGCAGGTCTTTACGCAGCCGCTCCTTCACCCCGTCGACGAGCAGTCCGCCAATGTGATCCATGTGCAAGTGGGTCAGCACCAGATCGGTCACGGACGAAAGATCGATGCCGGCGGCTTCCAGTCGCTTGATCAACTGGCCGGCGCGCGGCAAGTGCAGATCCGGGTCGGACCCCAGTCCAGCGTCGATGAGGATGGTCTTGTCGCCGCTGCGGACCACGACCACATTCAGCGCCCAGTCGAAAGCGTCCTGCGGCAGGAACATGTCGTGCAGCCAGGTCGCCCGGACGGCCGGGTCGGCATTGTGCGCCAGCATCGTGGTTGGCAGCGGCAGCACGCCGTCGCTGACCACCAGCACGTCGATCTCGCCGACCTTCAGCGCGTAGCGCGATGGAACGAGCTCTTCCGGCTTCGATGTCGCGGGGTATGAGGTGTTGTGCAGGTTCATGTTGGTCTCCTGTTTCAAGATAGGGCTCCCGGCTGGTCTTGGTTGAGCAGGCCGCGCAGCCAGGGAGGTGCGGCCGTGATCGTTTCGTGCCTCTAGAGGCTCGTCACACGTTCCGGATCGGCCGACGCGAGCGCTGCGGCACGCTCGGCGCGGGGCGGGTAGATCCAGACCGTGTTGATCTCCTGCTTGGTCTTCTTGGCGACGTCGCCGACCATCTCGACCTTGCGCTCCCAGCCGCGCGTGAACAGCGCGCCGGCTTCGCCGAGATCGAGGCAGGTGACGTAGGCCTTCTGGTGATACGGCCTGGTCGGGACGCGCAGGAGTTCAGCGGCCGCATTGTTGCCGGCAAAGGCGCCCATCCGCGTGGCGTGCTGGCACGACATCAGAGCGTAATTGCCCTCGTCGTCGCACGCGGCTCGCGCCGCATCGCCGGTGGCGAAGACGCCGGCGATGCCGGGCACGCGCAGATCGCGGTCCACCAGCAGCCGGCCGAAATTGTCGCGCTCGGCGGGAATCTGCGCTGTCAACGGCGCGGCGCGAATACCGGCTGCCCAGATCACCGTCTCGGTCTCGATGTGTTCGCCGGTCGACAGCGTCACGCCGGATTTGTCGAGCGAGGCAACGCCGGTGCCGAGCCTTGTCTCCACGCCGAGCTTGCGTAGCGCTTGCTCGATGACCGGGCGGGAGCCTTCGCCCATGTCGGGAGCGATCGCGCCGTTGCGCTCGACGATGATCACGCGCGTCCTGGCGTTTTGGCCGAAGATGGCGCGCAGGCGCGCGGGCAGCTCGGTCGCCGCCTCGATGCCGGTGAAGCCGCCGCCGGCGACCACGACCGTATCGCGTCCATTGACGGCCGGCCGGTCGGCGAGGCCATGCAGATGCTTGTCGAGGGCAACCGCATCGTCGAGCGAGTCGACGCTGAAGCCGTGCTCGGCAAGGCCGGGAATGTTGGGTCGGAAGAGGCGGCTGCCGGTGGCGATCACCAGGCGGTCGTAGGACAGGGTCTTGCGGGTGCCTTTGGGAGTCGAGATCTGCACCGTCAGCGCCTCGGTGTTGACAGTCTCGGCGCTCCCCTGGATGTAATCGACGTCGATCGCCTTGAGGACATCGAGCAACGGCGCCGTCAGGGTTTCCGGCTTCGGCTCATAGAGCCGAGGGCGGACCACCAGCGTCGGCTCGGGTGCGATCAGCGCGATCTCGAGCTCTTCCGGCGAGACGCCCTGAATGTCGCGCAGGCGGGCGGCGGAGAGGGCGGCGTACATGCCGGCGAAGCCGGCGCCAATGATGAGCAGTCGCATGTGGTTCACTCCTGGATTTGGTTCTGGGTTTGTTGGTTCGAAACGCGCGCCATCGCCGCCGCTCGATGCGAGCAGTGCCTGTTGCGAGCGATGATGACGCGAAGAGGTGAGACGGAGACCGCCGGGCCCTTACGGCGCGGTGCAGTTGGGCAGCGAGGACAGCAGCGCAGGGCCTTCACATCCTGCGCGGCAGCTTCGCGGGCCCGATGGCCAGCCGCGCAGGGCGACCGGCAGCGCAGGTTTGTTGGTCCAGCCCCGATCGATCAGGATCGACGTCGAGACCTTGGCGTCTTGTGCGATCTGTGGCGGCGCCTCATCGGCCGTCGGCGAGGTGAAACGCACGGTCAGTGAAAGCCCGTACATGAGCGCCGTCGAGACGGCCTTCCGCCGTGGCGCGATTGCAAGCCGTTTCCTGTCCATCGTTTGTCTCCGTCCCCATGATGTGACGTTGCGATGTTTAGCCAACCGGATCGTCGGCTGCGCCAGAGCGATTGCCGTCCCTGTCGAGAGATTGCTGCTAACCCACGCGCCTGCGCCAATCGCCCGGTGTCTCGCCGGTTAGCGGCGCGGAGGCCCGGCGTATTTCCCGAAGCGGAAATGCCTTGTCCGATCCTGCTGCAATCAGGGCACGTTTTCAAAAACGCACGATTGGGGCGGGCGGCGAGTTGTCGGAGAATTCAACGCCGGTCGGATGACGGTCCGGTCGTGGGCCTGATATCGGCGATCCAGGCTAGTTCGACGACAATCCCGTCCTGCGCCTCAAATCCGTGATCGCGCGCAGAAAACTGTCGGCCGGCGTCGTCTCCGGATCGATCAGGCGGTGCAGGCGAAAGCCGTCTTCCAGCGCCAGCACGACGGAGGCCATCCACGGCGGATTCAGCGGGTCGTTCCTGCCGTTGCTCTTCAACGTGGCCTCGACGATGTCGGCGACCAGCTTGCGGCGCGCGCGCAGCCGCTTGGCAAGCTCCGGGCGGCGCTTCTCGGCGCGCGCGACGAACAGGATCATCTCCATGTGCAGAAGGGGCGAGCGGCCGAGCGGGTCTTGCCGGCTGCGATCCATCGTCTTCAGCGCCGCGATGAAATCGTCGAGATTGTCGTGCTGCGCGAGGATGTCGAGGTTGCGCCGGATCGACTGCTCGACGTGATCCTCGAGCATGGCGATGATCAATTCGTCCTTGCTCTTGAAGTTGGAATAGAACGCGCCGCGGGTGAAGCCCGCGGCGGCCGCGATCGCCTCGATGCTGGCGCCGCCGATGCCGTCCGCCTCGAACACGCGCGCGGCCGCCTCGAACAGTTTGTCGCGTGTGTGGTCCCTGGTCGGCCTGGTTCTCAGCCTTGACATCGGCGCAGGTTAGGGCAGAATGCAACTCGATACAACAATGTATCGAGTTTATAGTCTTGGGGATGGTTACGCCGCGCACGCAAGGGGGCTGCCGGCGTATTCGTGTCATGCGGCAACCGATTGAGGTCACCATGAACGAGCAAGTGCAACCCGCAGGCGGACCGCTGTTCAACCCGCTGTCGCCGGACTTCATCCGCGATCCCTATCCGCACTATGACCGGCTGCGCACGATGGAGCCGATCCATGTGACGCCGTTCGGCCAATTCGTCACCAGCCGCCACGCCGATGTCAGCCTCGTGATGCGCGACAAGCGCTTCGGCAAGGATTTTGTCGAGCGCTCCAAGCGCCGCTATAGCCCTGCCATCATGGACGAGCCGGTGTTCCGCAGCATGAGCCACTGGATGCTGCAATCCGATCCGCCCGACCACACCCGCCTGCGCGGTCTCGTCGTGAAAGCCTTCACCGCCCGCCGCGTCGAGGACATGCGGCCGCGGATCCAGGCGATCGTCGACCAGGCCATCGATGCGGTGATCGAGCGCGGCCACATGGACCTGATCGAGGATTTCGCCTTCCGCCTGCCGGTCACCATCATCTGCGACATGCTCGGAATCCCCGAGGATCATCGCGAGACCTTCTACAACAGCTCGCGCGATGGCGGGCGGCTGCTTGACCCCGTGCCCCTCACGCCGGAGGAGATCGCGAAGGGCAACGCCGGCAACATGATGGCGCAGATGTATTTCCAGCAGCTGTTCGAGCTGCGCCGCCGCAATCCCGGCGACGATCTCACCACCCAGCTGGTGCAGGCCGAGGAAGACGGCCACAAGCTCACCAACGAGGAATTGACCGCCAACATCATCCTGCTGTTCGGCGCCGGCCACGAGACCACCGTCAATCTGATCGGAAACGGCCTGCTCGCGCTGCACCGCAATCCGGATCAGCTCGCGCTCCTGAAGGCGCGGCCCGAGTTGATGGTCAACGCGATCGAGGAATTCTTGCGCTACGATTCCTCGGTGCAGATGACCGGACGCGTGGCGCTGGAGGACATCGCGGATCTCGGCGGCAAGAGCATCCCAAAGGGCGAGACCGTGCTGTGCCTGCTCGGCTCGGCCAACCGCGATCCGGCGGTCTACCCTGATCGCCCCGACAGGCTCGACGTCACCAGGCCCAACGTCAAGCCGCTGTCGTTCGGCGGCGGCATCCATTTCTGCCTGGGCGCCCAATTGGCGCGCATCGAGGCCGAAATCGCCATCGCGACGCTGTTGCGGCGGCTGCCGGATCTGCGCATCGACGACGTCGAGAACCCGGAATGGCGCCCGACCTTCGTGCTGCGCGGCCTGAAACGCCTGCCGGCAAGCTGGTGATGGCCGCCAGCGCTGCATCTGCGAGCGCCGGTCCTCATCCTGAGGAGGCTGCAAAGCAGCCGTCTCGAAGGATGGCCGCGGGCGCGGGGGCCTCTATGGTTCGAGACGGCGCTTAGCGCGCCTCCTCACCATGAGGGTCTCCCGCCAGCGTTAACCTCCGCGCGCAACAGTCGCTGTGACTTCGCCACACTTCCCCTTATATAAGGGGCTGTTCCGGCGCGCCTGAGGCCCTCAGGTTCGGCCCGGGCCGATTTGGCCGAGGGGAGACCCGTGCAGACGACGCTGCTCGGATTGGCGATTGCCTTCATCATTGCGCTGCTGACCGCGCTGATCGGGCCTTACTTCATCGACTGGAACCAGTTCAGGCCCCAGTTCGAGGCGGAGGCGGGCACGATCATGGGCGTGCCGGTGCGGGTGGCGGGCGAACTGGATGCGCGGCTGCTGCCGGCGCCGACGCTGCGGCTGCGCTCGGTGACCTTCGGCGGCAACAACGATCTCGGCCGCCTGCGCGCCGACAAGCTCGACGTCGAGTTCAGCCTGAGCTCGCTGATGCGCGGCGAATGGCGCGCCACCGAGCTGACCGTCAACGGCATGGCGGTGGATCTCGGCCTGGATGCCAAGGGCCGGGTCGATTTGCCGTCCACCGCGAGCGGCACCTTCAATCTGGCCTCGCTTGCGATCGAACGGCTGAACCTCACCGGCCGCATCGCCCTGCACGATGCCGCCAGCCGCTCGACGCTGGAATTGAACGACATCACCTTTTCCGGCGACGTGCGCTCGCTGGCCGGCTCGGTCCGCGGCGACGGCAGCTTCACCGCGACCGGGGTGCGCTATCCGTTCCGCGTCTCCTCCGGCCCGAGCGCCGACGGCAGCGCCACCCGTCTCCACCTCAACATCGATCCCGGCGAGCGCGCGATCTTGGCCGATCTCGAAGGCGTGCTCGCCTTCGACAACCGCCTGCCGAAATTCGACGGCGCACTGACGCTCGCTGTGCCCCCGGTCAAGAAGGCGGGCACGGCGGGGCCGACACCCTGGAAGCTCACGGCAAAGCTCAAGGCCGATCCGGCCGGCGCCAAATTCGATCAGATCGACGCGAGCTTCGGCGCCGAGGACAATGCGCTCAAGTTTGGCGGTGTCGGCGATGTCAGGTTCGGCGCTTCGCCGCTGCTGCGCGCGGTGCTGTCGGCGCGCCAGGTCGATGCCGACAAGCTGGCGGGCAAGGACGATGCCGAGCCGCAGCGCGTCCTGCCAGCGCTGCGCGCGGGCCTTGCGGCGATCCCGCAGGCGCCGATGCCGGCGCAGATCGAGTTCAACTCCGACCAGATCATGCTGGGCGGGCGTCCGCTTCAGAACATCACGGCGGAGCTTCAGACCGATGGAAGGTCCTGGACTTTCCAGCGGCTCGAGCTGCGCGCACCCGGTATGACGCAGCTCTCGCTCAACGGCGCAACGCCCGGCGCCGACAGCTTTAGCGGCCGGCTCAGCGTCGAGTCGTCCGACCCCGATACGCTGGTGGCCTGGCTCCAGGGCCGCAGCGAGATCAACCGCCGCAGCACGCGGCCGCTGCGCCTTGCCGGCGACGTGACCATCGCCGCCAACCATCTCGCCGTCGACAGGCTGAAGGCCGAGATCGAGGGCGGCGCGGTGGAGGGCCGCATCGCCTTCGTCCAGACCGGCGCGAGCAAGGGCTCGCGGATCGACGCCGAGCTCAAGGCCGACCGTCTCGACCTCGATGCCGCCGCAAGCTTCGTGCGCGCGCTCGCAGGGCCGCAGGGCGAATGGCCGGAGGAAGCCAAGCTTGCGCTCGATGTCGGCCGCGCGATGTCGGCCGGACAGGAGCTGCGGCCGTTCACGGCGAAGCTCGGCTACGGCCCTGCGGCGCTGTCGCTGGAGCAGTTGCGCTTCGGCCAGGCGAGCGGGGTGACCACCGAAGCGAGCGGCAGCTTCGACCGCGTTCATGCCACCGGCAAGCTCGCGCTGAAATCCTCGGCCAATTCGCTGCGTGAGCTCACCGCGCTGCTCGAGCCGATCGCGCCTTCGGTGCGCGCGCGGTTCGACGCCATCCAGTCATTGCCCGGCGCGACGCGGCTGAAGCTCGACCTCAGCCTCGACAAGAACGCCGACCATGCCGATCGCAGCGACGCGCGCGCCGTGCTCGATCTCGATGCGCCGCAGCTCAAGGCCACCGCGACGCTGGCCGGGCAGACGCCGGTGGCGGCGGTCAACGGCATCGACATCGACCGCTTGCGCAACAGCGACTTCACGCTGGACGCGAAAATCTCGACGCCGAAGGCCGGCGCATTGCTGGCGCTGCTGGGCCTCGATCGCGTCGCCGCCGCGGGCGAGGGCCCTTCGCAGTTCGAGGGCCGGTTGAGCGGCGCGTGGCGCCGGCCGTTGCAATTGAACGCAAAGCTCAGTGGCGGCGGGCTGGATGCGGATGCGCAAGGCAGCATCGAATTGTCGGACCCCAATTCGTTCCAGCCGAAGGCCAGCGTGAATTTGCGCGTGCGCAATGCCAATCTGGCGCCGCTGTTCGGGACCAGCCCGGCGGACAAGTCAGTGCAGAGCGTCAATCTGTCCTCGCGCGTCGGCCTCTCCGGCAACCGTCTGACCTTCGACGATCTCGACAGCAGCGCGGCCGGCTCGCATCTGCGCGGGCATCTCGCGGTGACGCTCGACCAGGAGAAGAGCGTCGATGGTGAAATCGGCCTCGACGCGCTCGATCTTGCGCCGGCGTTCGCGATGGCCATCGGCGCCGCCGGGCATGATGCCGGTGATCCCCTGAGTGCGGGGCTGCTCGGTGGCTGGCGCGGCCGCATCGCCTTCCAGGCTTTGCGCGGCACCTTGCCTGACGGCATCGAGCTGCGCCCGGTCGGCGGCACGATCCGCAGCGACGGCCAGTCGCTCGCGCTCGATGCGCTCAAGGGTGGTATCGGCGGCGGTGAGATGTCGGCGAGCTTCGACGCGCGCAATGGCGCCAACGGCGTTGCGCTGAACGCGCGTATCGAGCTCCGCAATGTCGATGCGGCGGCGCTGCGCTACCGCGATCTCGCATTGCCCAAGGGACGCGCCTCGGTGCAGATGGCCCTGACCAGCCAGGGCCGCAGCGTTGCGGCGTTGACCGGTGCGCTCGCCGGCAATGGCACGGTGACGCTCGAGGCCGCGGAAATCAGCGGTCTCAATCCGCGTGCCTTCGAGATCGCCATCCGCGCCAGCGACGGCGGCCAGGTTGCCGACGACAACAGGCTGCGGCAGCTCGTCGAACCCGCGCTGTCGGCAGGTCCGATCGCGGTCGCCTCGGCGCAGATCCCGTTCACGATCCGCGACGGGCGCCTGCGCGTCGGCGCGACACCGCTGGAGGCCAAGAACGCGCGGGCCATCGTCTCCGGCGGCTACGACATTCCCGCCGACCAGGCCGACATCCGCGCCAGCCTGACGCCGATCATGACCGGACTTTCGGGCGCGCCGCCGGAGATCCAGTTGTTCGCGGCGGGTCCCCCCGACAGGCTCAACCGCACCGTCGATCTCGCGCCGCTGTCGTCCTGGCTCGCGGTGCGCACGATCGATCGCGAGACGCGCCGGCTGGACGCGATCGAGCGTGGCGAGCCGCCGCCGGCGACTGCGGCGCTGCCGACGCTGGTCTCGCCCGATCCGGTGCCCGAGCCGTCGCTGACCGACGTGCCGTTGCCCGGCCGCGATCCGCGCCGCGCGCCGCCGAAGCCAAAGGCCGCGCCGACGCCGAAGGCGCCGCTGGCCGCCCCTGCAGCGCCAAGTCCTCCACTCACAAGCCCGCCGCTCGCGAGCCAGCAGATCGCCCCGCTGCCGCCGCCGATCGAGGTGAGGCCGGCGCCGGGCCCGCCGCCCGCAAAACCCAAGCCGAAGCCACCGCTGGTGCTGACGCCGTCGAATCCGTGAACGCGGCAGCCTGTTCGGCAAGCGCTGGCCCTTGCCCGCCGGTAAACCCATTCCCGCGCATTTTAACGAATTTTGCTCGGCAAAACTGATCTGCCGACTTTACTGGATTCTCGCGTTTGATCTCTAGTGTCGGTTCCCAGAGGAATTCGGCGTCCTGCCAGCACAAGCAGGATGGCTAACCAAGAACTGGGGTAACGAGATGAACGGGGCGAAATCGCTTCTGCAGGATCTGGACGACGCGATCGCGCGCGGCACCGACGAGAGCCGGGCGAAGGCGTTGTGGCATGCGACCGACATCCTGATCACCGGCCGCTACAGCGACGACGAGATCAGCATGTTCGGCGAGGTCATCGGGCGGCTCGCCGACGAGATCGAGGTCGCCGCGCGGGCGCAGCTCTCCGAGCTGATGTCGGCCTGCGACCACGCTCCGCTCAATGTCATCGAAAAGCTCGCCCTCGACGACGAGATCGACGTGGCCGGTCCCGTGCTGCGCGACTCCGCTCGTATCGACGAGAAGATGCTGGTCCAGAGCGCCATGACCAAGGGCCAGGCGCATCTGCTTGCGATCGCCCAGCGCAAGTCGATCGGCGAAGCCGTCACCGACGTGCTGGTCAAGCGCGGCGACCAGGCGGTCGTGACCTCCGTCGCAAGGAACGAGGGCGCGCGCTTCTCGGGCTCGGGCCTGCTGCACATGGTCCGGCGCGCGGAGGGCGACTCGATCCTCGCCGAGCAACTCGGCCTGCGCAAGGACGTGCCGCGCCACATCTTCCAGCAGCTCATTTCCAAGGCGTCGGAAGACGTCCGCCGCCGCCTCGAGCACGAGCGGCCCGAGATGATGGCGCAGATCCAGAGCTCGGTGACCGACGTCACCGGCGATCTCCAGTCCAAGTTCGGTCCGTCCTCGCGCAGCTATTTCGTCGCCAAGCGCGTGGTGACGACGCAGTACCGCCAGGGCAACCTCAACCAGGACTCGATCTCGAACTATGCGCGCCAGCACCGTTTCGACGAGGTGCAGATCGGCCTGTCGCTGCTGTCGTCGCTTCCGGTCGACGTGATCGAGCGCGCGATGATGGACCGCAATCGCGAGATACTTCTGGTGCTGTGCAAGGCGCTCGACTTCTCGTGGGACACGACCATGTCGCTGCTGTTCCTCGGCGCCAAGGATCATCTGATCACGGCGCGCGAGCTTCATGACAGCGAGCGCGAGTTCGGCAAGCTCAAGATCGAGACGTCGCGCAGCATTCTGAAGTTCTACCAGTCGCGCAAGACCGGCGCGGGTGCCGATACGGGCCGTCAGCCCGAACTCCAGGTGCACTGAGCCAGAGGGGAGTATTTGCAATGTTGCCTCAATTCGGCACCGCAATTCGCAAGAACAAGAGCCTGCCCGTCGATGCCGGCGGTTCGGCTCCCGAGAAGGCTTCCGTCGACGCCGCCTGGCTCGTGCTCGAAGCCGCCAACGATCTCGGCGATCACGCCGCGATCGCGGCCTGCCGCCGCGTCATCGACGCCGAGCTCAACGGCACGGTTGCCGGCAGCGCGGATATCGATCTCGTGCTCGGGTATTTCAGGTAGCGACGGTCACCAGCGTCTAGTGCGCCATCGCGATTTCGCCGGACACTTGCTCGCGCCTTGCATCGATGCGTAGCAGCACGACAACGACTGCGCCCACCAGCGCGCAACCCGCCAGCAACAGAAGACCTGCGGTAAAACTGCCGGTTAAATCCTTCAGGTAGCCCATTGCGTAAGGACCGGCGAAACCGGAAAGATTTCCAAGCGAGTTGATCGCGGCGATGCCGGCGGCAGCCGATGCTCCCGTTAGAAAGCTCGCCGGCAGCGGCCAAAACATCGGGGGGACCGCGGAGACACCGATCTGCGCGAAGCATAGCAATGCCATGACAAGGACGGAGTTGGAAACGAGACCTGCCACTCCGATTCCCACCGCTGCCATCAACAGTGCCGCGGCGACGTGACCCTTTCGTTCCATGGTCCGATCGGAATGACGACCAAGCAGCACCATGCCCGCGGCCCCGAAAATAAAGGGCAGCGCTGCGAGCAAGCCGGTCTGGGTATCGCTGACGCCAAAACCCTTGATGATGGTTGGCAGGAAGAACGCCACGCCGTAACTCGCAGCATTCAGGCAGAAGTACACCAGAGCGCACAACAAAATGCGGTAATCGGTGAGCGCCTGACCCAATGACAGGTGTTCGACTTTCTCCTTGTTTCGCTTCTCGGTGGCCTGCACGTCTTCCAGCCAGGCAATCTCGTCTTGTTGCAGCCAGCGGGCCTGGCGCGGAAAATCGGTCAGATAGAGCAGGACGCAGATGCCTACCACGACCGACGGCAGCGCCTCGAGAATGAACAGCCACTGCCAGCCTTCCAATCCCCAACCGGTCACGCCGAGCAGAAGCCCGGAGATGGGCGACCCGATGATGGACGAAATCGGGATCGCCAGCATGAACAGGCTGATGACCCGAGCCCGGTAAACCGCCGGGAACCACAGGGTCAGATAGAAGATGATGCCCGGAAAGAATCCCGCTTCGCAGGCGCCGAGCAGCAACCGGAGAGAGTAGAAGACGCCCGTCGTCGGTAGTCCCGTTGCTGCCGATATCGATGGGATGAATGCGAAGGCCGCCGAGACGATCCCCCACGTAATCATGATGCGGGCGATCCAGACGCGCGCACCGACTCGTTCCAGGAAGATGTTGGAGGGGACTTCAAACAGGAAATACCCGACGAAGAACAAGCCCGCGCCCAGTCCGAACGCTGCTTCACTTAAACCCAGCGCCTGGTTCATGTGCAGCTTAGCAAAGCCGACATTGACGCGGTCAAGATAGGCCACGAAATAGCAAACGATCAGGAACGGTATAAGCCGCCACATAACCTTGCCAATGACACGCTTCTCGACGTCTTGCATGGCAAGGCCTCCCGTTTGATCACCGGAACCCGCTCAACATCCGGGCGGCGTTGCGAAACAATGACGGGTGCGAACGATGAGTGCAAACGGCATTTTGACGTTCAAGCCAAAGTGACAGTTGTGCTGTCATGCTCGAAGCTGGACGAGGGACGAAGCACGCGACACGTTCCACCTAACGCTCGCGGGGCGGCCGAGGCATCGGCCGCCCGCCATGATGATCGCGAACATCATCTTATTTTGTCATCGCCGTCCCGGCCGACTCGATCCTCGCCTTGCCGGCATCGCGTTTGAAGCTCGCGCCTTTCTGCGTCGGCGGAAACTCGATCGCAATCATGGCCAGCTTCTCAACCTCCTGTTGGACGAACACGAAGCGCCAGAATGTCTAGGCGTTCGCGCCGCCGTCGACGGTCAAGGTCGAGCCGGTGATGTATTTTGCCTTCGCGCTTGCCAGGAATGCCACGGCATTCGCGATGTCTTCCGTCGCGCCGTACCGGCCCAGTGCCATGAACTGTTTCAGCGTCTCCGCGGTCGGTCCGTGCGCCGGATTCATGTCGGTGTCGATCGAGCCCGGTGCCACGAGGTTGACCGTGACGTCCCTCGGGCCAAGCTCCCGCGACAGCGCCTTGGTGAATGCGGTTAGCGCCGACTTCGACGCCGCGTACACGCCGAGCGCCGGCGAGGGCACGCGGTCGGCGAAATAGCTGCCGATGGTGATGATGCGGCCGCCCTTGCCAAGGTGCGGCAGCGCCGCCTTGCTCGCGGCGATCGGCGAACGCACGTTGACGTTCAGCATCGCGTCGATGTCGGCGAGCGAGATGTCGTTGAGGCCGCCCAATCGCAGAATGCCGGCATTGTTGACCAGGATGTCGAGCCCGCCCAGCTCCTTGACGGTCTTGTCGACCGAAGCCTGAACGGCAGCGACATCGGCGCTGTCGGCCTGGATCGCTACGGCTTTCCGGCCCGTCGCCTTGATCGCGTCCACGACCTTGGCGGCGCTCTCCGCCGACTTCTCGTAAGTAACCGCGACATCGGCACCTTCCGCGGCGAGCGCCTTCGCGATGGCCGCACCGATACCCCTGCTTGCGCCCGTCACCAGGGCCCGTTTTCCTGCCAGCGTCATGTGATCTCTCCAATTCTGTAATGATCGACACAGAATATGTGGAGTCTTGATTGCCGCGGTCAAGTGAATTATGTGTTGATCATTACAGAAAGGCGGGCGATGGCAGGTCGGCCACGGGAATTTGATCGCGACGCGGCGTTGGAGGCCGCCATGCTGCTGTTTTGGCGCAAGGGCTTTGCGGCAGCCTCGATGCACGACCTTTGCGACGCCATGGGCGTCAGCTCGCCCAGCCTCTATGCGGCCTTCGAAAGCAAGGAGGCACTCTACCTTGCCGCGATCGAGCACTACGTCGAGACCCAGGGCCAGCCGGTCTGGGACCGGCTTGCGGAAGGCGCGACCGCGCGCGCCGGCATCGAGAATCTGCTGATCGGCGCGGCCGAGACCCTGCCGAAATCCCGGAGAGCGCCGGCCGGCTGCATGGCCGTGCTGGGCGCCGTCAGCGACGAATGGCCGGCAACGATTGCCCGCGAGATCAAGAAGGCCCGGCTCGACATGCTCGGCAATTTGCGCGGGCGGCTGGAGGCCGCGGTCGCGAGCGGCGAACTGCCTGCCGCAACCGACATCGATGCGCTGAGCCGGTTCTACCTCAGCGTCTTCGAAGGCATGGCCATCCAGGCCAAGGACGGCGCGACGCCTGAGGAGTTGAGAGGCGTAGCGAAGGCGGCCATGGCGATGTGGCCGGGCGAGCGGTAGCTCGCGGCCTGTACGATGGGTAGAGCGCAGCCAGACCCATCGTTCCATCCAGGCGTGTTGATGGGTTTCGCTCCGCTCTATCCATCCTACGAGCTGGGCCGAGAGATTGATCTATCTCAAGACCGTATCCGAAACGCGGGCCCAGCTTACATTCGGAAGGCAGCGATACGTCCAGACAGGCGGGAGGTGAAGCATGTACCGGCATATTCTCATTCCGACAGATGGGTCGGAGCTAGCGGAGCACGGCGTGGCGCATGGGTTGGCGCTGGCGAAATCCCTTGGAGCCAAGGTATCTCTAATCTTCGTTGTGGAGCCGTTTTCAGAAATGACAGGGCGGTTCCGTGAAGCAGTCGCAACATATGCCGAGCTGCGCAAGGAACAGGCCACGAGCGCGTTGGATCGCGCGGCAAATGCGGCCAAGGAGGCCGGCGTTTCCTGCGAACCGATTCAAGTGGAGA
The DNA here is from genome assembly GCF_023073075.1 of Bradyrhizobium sp. 61. Classification (NCBI taxonomy): domain Bacteria; kingdom Pseudomonadati; phylum Pseudomonadota; class Alphaproteobacteria; order Hyphomicrobiales; family Nitrobacteraceae; genus Bradyrhizobium; species Bradyrhizobium sp. 61. The sequence continues at coordinate 874,688 of NZ_JADPIU010000052.1, forward strand.
ACGGGCAACCCCATCAAGCCATCATCGCAGCAGCCGAGAATAAAGGTTGCGATCTCATCGTGATGTCATCCCATGGCCGCAGCGGACTCTCCATGCTTCTCATCGGTAGCGTGACAAACAAGGTGCTGGCACAGGCGAAAACTCCCGTACTGATTTGTCCGTGAATGTGCGGATCTGCTGACAGAGTTCTCGCTCGCCGCGAGGACTAGAAAACTCAACGGCCGCATAAACCGCCTTGTCTGCTTTCGTCATCTGCGGGCCTTACCTGCCGGTCAGGCCTTGTCGGCCCGGCACCCGGGTAGCCGGTGACAGTGCACTTAACTCGAAGCAGGGGACCCCGTGCGCATCAATTGAATGCACTGTCACCGCAATTGCGGCGACGGCTAGAGCCTGTCGATCCGAAATGCGCGAGTCTCGACCGCGGTGCGAACACGCGCGTTGCACGCAGCTGTGATCGTGGAACCCCGCCACGGATGTAACGACAGACGCTCCCCTCCGAATAGCCCGTAGCGGACGCTTCGTTCGCCAATAGATGGATGCGCAATCCGGGGAGAAATCGTCGCATGATGGGATTCAACGTCGCGGAGAATGGTGGAGGCTCTTATCGTCCGCTCGCCATTCTGCGCTGGGTCATGGTGGTCATATTCGTATCGTTTGGAATGCAGAAATTCACACTGCAATCCGCACAGGGTATCGCCCAGTTCATCAGCCACAGCCCGTTCATCTCCTGGCTGTCGGTATTCGGCCTGAGGGGAGAGGCCTATGTTCTCGGTGTCGCCGAATTCGTGATCGCGGCGCTGCTCGTGGCAGGCAGCTTCAGTCCGGTCTTGTCGGCACTGGGTTCGTTCATGGGCATGGTGACCTTCGCGATCACGTGGTCGTTCTTCTTTACGACGCCGGGCGTCGTCACATGGAGCCTGTCAACCGATCCGATGGCGTGGAATCTGGCCGGCGAGTTCCTGTTCAAGGACATCGTCCTGCTGTGTGTTTGCGTTGTGCTGTTTCTCGCTTCGTTGCCGCAGTCGGTTGTCCGGCTCCGCACCGGCGGAGCGTAAAGCGGCTTTGCGATAGCCCGTAGGACGGGGAGAGCACAGCGAAACCCATCACGCTTCAACGCGCCCGGAAGCAAGGATGGGTTTCGCTTCGCTCTACCCACCCTGCGAGACGCATCTCACCGCCGAGCGCGGTAAATCACGACATCATTGCCATGACGCGTCGTGCTCTTCTCGAGGATGTAATTGGCCTTCTCCAGCACGCGGCGGGATGCGCCGTTGCTGACATAGACAAGGCCGATGAGAGACGGCAGTTCGTGGTGCGACAGCCCAATGTCCGTCAGCGCGATTGCGACCTCGCTCGCAAATCCGCGGCCCCAGAACTCGCGCTTGAATGCGTAGGCAATCTCGATCTCGTCGATGTCGTCCACGAGGATGTGCCGGATGCCCGCTCGCCCGGCGAAGGCGCCGTCCTTCGTTCGCAGCACCCACAGCCCAAAACCGTGCTGGTCCCAATGCGCCATGTTGGTCGCGAGATAGGTCTTGGTGACCTCGGGTGCACGCACGCCGCCGAGATAGCGGGACACCTCGGCATCGAGATGCAGCGTGACGAGGTCTTCGAGGTGGTCTTCGCGAAGCCTCTCGGCGGTCAATCTGTCGGTGCTGAAGCGGTCCATGGAGACTGATAGCCGCTTTGGAGGCCGGTCGTCGATCGCTTTCGCGATGCGACACTGCACGCCATCAGCAGCGGCTGGACCGCTTGGACCCCATGTCGCGCCCGGGTTCTGCCTTTGCCGCGCTGAGCGCCGCGGCCAGCTCGTCGATATGGTAGGGTTTCGGCAGAATCTGCAGACCCGCCAATTCGGCGTCGTGAACTGCGGCTTCGGAGTATCCGCTGGTCAGAAGCACGGGTATGTCGCTTCGCCTTCTCTTGATCTCCCGCGCCAGCTCGACCCCATTCATGCCACCGGGCATCATGACATCGGAAAAGACGAGGTCGACGGCGCGGCCGTCGGCCAGGGCACCGAGCGCGGCCGCGCCACTCGCCGCGTGCGTGACCTCGTAACCGAGCTGGCCCAGCATCTCGCTCACCAGTGCGGCAACCTCGTCATCGTCCTCGACCAGAAGGATGCGGCCATGATTGCTCTTCTTCGGCCGCACCATGTTGAGATCGATCAGGTGTCGCTCCCTGGAAGGAATGCTGAGCGACCGCGGCAAATAGAGTTCGATGCTGGTGCCTCGGCCGACTTCGGATCGAATCCGGACCGTCCCCCGTGACTGCGTCGCGAATCCATGGACCTGGGCAAGCCCGAGCCCCGAGCCCTTTCCGACCTCCTTGGTCGTGAAGAATGGTTCGAAAACGCGTGACAGGATCTCCGGACTCATGCCGACACCGGTATCGACGACGGACAGGCGCACATAGTCTCCGGCGATCTGCTCGTCATTCAGATCGGGCAGATTTTCCCCGCGCACGAGAATCGTGCCGCCATTGGGCATGGCGTCGCGGGCGTTGACGGCGAGGTTGAGGATCACGAGTTCGAGCTCGCCGGGATCGACCTCCACCGGCCAGAGCGTGTCCGGGAAATCGAACTCGACATGGACGTCGCCTCTCAGGCTTCGATCGAGCAGTTCGCGCATGCCGCCCATCTGCGAGGCGACGTCGACGGGCTCCGGCCGGAGCGTCTGCCGGCGGGAGAACGCGAGAAGCTGCCTGGTCAGGCTGGCCCCGCGCTGGGCGGCTTGGACCATCCCGTCCATGAGTCGGCGGCGACGGTCCGGATCGGTCTGGCGGTCGAGCATGTCGAGGCCGCCGGAGATCACCATCAGCAGATTGTTGAAGTCGTGCGCCACCCCGCCGGTCAGCTGTCCGATGGCTTCGATCTTCTGGGCTTGCCGAAGCGTTTCCTCGACCCGGGCACGCTCGTCCATCTCGACGCGCAATTGCTCGACGGCTTCCGCAAGGGCCCGCGTGCGCTCGACCACCAGCGTCTCGAGCTCCTGAGCCGCCTGTTCGCGCGCCGCGAACAGAGCCCGGATTTCATACTGGCGCCGCCGCGCGCGCAGTGCCGATTGAACGGCGCTGGTCAGCGTCATTGGCTGAACCGGCCGTTCGAGCAGCGAGACGTTACGGAGAAGCGCGACAATGCTGCGGCGCCAGGCGAGGACGGCCGGCTGCTCGCGATGGCTGGTCAGGACGACGAAGGGCAGGTCGGACCAGGGCGGCTGGCTCTCGATCCATTGTGCCAGCGGCGAGGTGTCTTTCCCGAACAGAGCTTCCTCGGCAAGGAAAACGGCGCCGACGCCGGCTGCCATCTCGCTGACGAGTTCGGGCAGACTGCGGCAGCTGGTCGCTTCCAGGTGCGAACTCCGGAACAGCTCGACGGAGGCAAGTCCGTCGCGCCCGATCGGAGCAAAGACGAGAACATGGTGATCTCGCTCAACGCTCATTCAACCGACCCTTCGGGCTTAGGTGCCCCGGTATAATGCGGATTGCCGGAAAAGATGCCGCTGAACTCCCTCAGGGGCGGGCCGAGCGTGATGCCGGCGCTGCTAAGCCGAAATTCCCGGATGGTATGCTCGTGTCGGCCGCTGCGCTTCTTGACGACAGACAGAGCGCGCCGCACCGTTCCGCCGACCTCGAAATAGCGCAGCATGACCACGGAATCGCTGAGATAGCTGATGTCGAGAGGCGTATCCATCGGACCGACGAGGCCATGCTGGGCGAGGACCAGGATGGTCAGCACACCCTGCTGCCCCAGGTAGCTCAAGAGTTCGTGCATCTGCAGGATGAGAAATCGCTCGTCGGGCATCGCGGCCAGATAGCCGTTCAGACTGTCGATGATGACGAGGCGGGCATTGTCGGCCTCGACGCTCTTTCGCACGTTTGCGGCGAACTCACCCGGCGACAGCTCGGCGGGATCGATCTGCTGAAACCGGACAAGCCCCGAATCGACGTGTTCTTGCAGGTGCAGGCCAAGTGTCCGGGCGCGCGCTTCGACCGTGCCGCGGCCTTCATCGAACGCGAAGAACACCGCGTGCTCGCCACGTTCGGCCGCCGCGATCGCGTAGGTGAGCGCAACCGATGATTTGCCCACGCCGGCGGCGCCGATGAGCAGCGCATTGGTGCCGCGCTCGAGGCCGCCTCCCAGGAGCTGGTCGAGCTCGGCATTGCCGCTCGGGGTGAAGTCGCCGACGAAGGTCTTGTGATGTTCGGCCGCCACCAGGCGGGGGAATATCTGCAGGCCGCCTCGCTCGATCGTGAAATCGTGAAACCCGCCGCGAAACCGGATGCCGCGCATCTTGATCACGCGGAGCCGGCGCCGCTCGGCGCCGTAATCGATCGCGACCTGTTCGAGCATCACCACGCCGTGCGCAATGGAATGGAGCTGCAAATCGTCCTGAGATGACGAAAGATCGTCGAGCAGGACCACTGTGCAATTGCGGTTGGTGAAAAAATGTTTCAGGGCCAGCACTTGGCGCCTGTAACGAAGCGGGTTCTGGGCAAGCAGGCGCAGTTCGGACAGGCTGTCGAGCACGACGCGGTTGGGATTGACCCGCTCGACTTCCCTAAAGATCAGGCCGGTCGTCTCGCTCAGCTCCATTTCGGCGGGATGAAACACCGTGAGCTCGCGCTCCGGATCGAGCGTCGTCTCCGGCGGAACCAGTTCGAAGATGTCGATGCCGTCCAGCGTCCAGCCGTGCCGCTGTGCCACGACGTCCAGCTCGCGCTTGGTTTCGGACAGCGAAATGTAGAGCACGCGCTCTCCGTCCCGCACCCCCCTCAGCAGGAACTGAAGCGCGATGGTGGTTTTGCCCGTGCCGGGCTGCCCCTCGTAGAGATACATCCGGTTGGCGTCGAAGCCGCCTCCCAGGATGTCGTCCAGGCCGGCGCTGCCGGTCGATATTCTGGACAGCTCTCGGGGCGCACTGTCCGCAACAGTGCTGGATGGACTGCTCATTGGTTTCCCTTGACGCTTCGAGAGAAGGGCGCCACCGCCCCTGCACGAGCTCCGGGGCTCGCACTCGGTTAAGCCGAACGGCCTTGGAACGAACTCTCAGCTCGGCGCCGGGTTCCCTGCTCATGGGGAGGCGGTCGGCCCTGATCACGACGCCGATCCAGCCCGAAGACGGTATCGCACCGCCACTCGCAGGACGGAGACGGTCGCGAGCCGGATGTCGCTGAAGCCGACGATGCCATCGTGCTCCTGTGTTGCCCGACGGGTCAACCGATCCTCAGTTCGCAGCCCGGCGCGTCAAGCGTTCGCAGTCAAGTCGCTGCTTGATCTGAATCAAACAGGCGGACGATGGCCGCACCACAACGCGACTCCAGGGACTGGTGACATGTTGGTGTGCGCAATGAGTCCGACCTGGTACGTCACCTTCGAAGTGCAACGGCGAGGCGTTCTGCCGAGACAACGAAGTCCGCGCGAGACGAGGACCTTCGCGACTGAGCATGAAGCCAAGCTGTTTGCGCGCGCCAAGCGCGATGAGGGACTTTCCGTCTTTGCAGGCACGATCAACCCGCACCTGCCGAAGCGGGTGATCCCATCCTCCGGCATCGGCGCGTGGCTTGCTGACGAACAGGACGGTGCTGGAGCGCACGGCACTTCAAAGACTGACTAAGCACTCTTCTGTGCACAGCGATGGCCCTCGGGTGTTGCCATTTTGATACGAGCCCAAAATCCCCTCGCGCGTAAACTTCAGGATGTTCGCAAGCTTTATGCACGCCAGCCTGCATTAGGGCTCGCTTCTGACCAAAGAAATTTGAGCAAAGGGGACGAAACGATGAAAAAGCTTTCGATCGCGACGATCGGCTTCGCGGCGCTGAGCATGGCGGCTCCGGCCATGGCGGCCGATATGGCCGTCAAGGCGCCGCCGCCGGCACCGGTGATGGCGGTTTACAATTGGACCGGGTTCTACATCGGCGCCAACGGAGGCTGGGGGCAGAGCCACGGTTGCGTCGATTTGATAACGCCCGCAGGCAACGTCGCAAGTGGTTGCGCCGATCGCTCCGGAGGCCTCGCCGGCGGACAGATCGGGTATCGCTGGCAGACCAATCAGTTCGTGCTCGGCCTGGAAGCCCAGGGCGATTGGGCCGAGATCAAGAACACGCGCGTCAGTTTGATCGATCCGTTGATCTCGACCACGGGCAAGACCGATGCCATCGGGCTGTTCACGGCTCAGCTCGGTTGGGCATGGAACGCCTCACTGCTCTACGTGAAGGGCGGCGCCGCCGTGACGCGCAATCGCTTTGACATCTTCAACAATGTCACCGGCGTCGGCCTCGCCTCGGCGGGTCACACGCGCTGGGGCGGTGCCCTGGGTGTCGGCTGGGAGTATGGCTTCACCCCGAACTGGACGGTCGGTGTCGAATACGACCACCTCTGGATGGGGCGTGACAACACCTCCTTCGCAGGCGTGGTCACACCCGGTGGGTTCACCCTCACCGGCAGCGGAGTCACCCAGGATATCGACATGGTCACGGTTCGCGTGAACTATCGCTTCGGCGGTTACGGCGCGGCGCGCTATTGATCCAAAGTCTTCCCGGTGAACTCAGGCCCCGGCATCGACCGGGGCCTTTTTCATGGGGGAGCGAAAGCAAACGCGCGGATGTCCGGCATCAATTCCTGCGGTTATGTTTGCCAGTAATGATGAGGCACCGGAGGAGGCCTTGCGTCGCCTCCATTTGATTTGTTGATTTTGGTTCGGACCGAACGCGTCCAGTCGTGTGGTGGCGCAGTCGAGGTGGCAATCCCGGGAGGATGCCATCATGCTCCTGTTTTGCCCGACGGCGCAACCGGCACGCCGTAGTCCGTAGCCCGGATGGAGCGAAGCGCAATCCGGGAATCCTCGATCGGATGCGCTTTCCCGGATTTCGCTGCGCTCCATCCGGGCTACGTCTGTTTCCTCGGACGTATCAACGACTTCACCGACGTCACCGGGCGCTGGCGCGGTAAACGCCGCCTACTGTGCATGGGGTTGTTTTCGCAATTTTAGTTTGGAGAGGGCGCTACCCCGCGCCGAGCGCGACCGCGACGTTGTAGGTCAGAAGGCTCGCGGCATAAGCCAGCACCAGCATGTAGAAGAACGTCACGGCCATCCAGGTCCAGCTTCCGGTCTCGCGCCGGATCACGGCGAGCGTGGATGCGCATTGCGGGGCGAAGATGTACCAGGCCAGCATCGACAGCGCGGTGGCGAGCGACCATTTCGTCGCCAGCACCTGGCCGATCTGCTCGGCGGCTTCCTTGCCGCCTTCGATCGCATAGACGGTGCCGAGGGCTGCGACCGCGACCTCGCGCGCCGCCATGCCCGGGATCAGCGCGACCGCGATCTGCCAGTTGAAGCCGACCGGCGCGAGCAGCGGCTCGAGCGCCTTGCCGATGATCGCGGCCAGGCTGAAGTCGATCGCCGGCTCGGTGGCGCCCGCGGGCGGCTGCGGGAACGAGGCCAGAAACCAGATCAGCACCATCATCGAGAAGATCGTGGTGCCGGCGCGGTGCAGAAACATTTTCGCCCGCGTGTAGACGCCGATCGCGATCGATTTCAGCCGCGGCATCTTGTAGTCCGGCAGCTCCAGCATGAATGGCGCCGGCGCATAGTCGCGCAGCATGAAGAATTTGATCAGGAACGAGACCGCAAGCGCGCTGGTGATGCCGGCGGCGTAGAGGCCGAACATCACGAGGCCCTGGAGGTTGATGAAGCCCCAGACGTCCCTGGCCGGAATGAAGGCAGAGATGATCAGCGTATAGACGGGAATGCGCGCCGAGCAGGTCATCAGCGGCGCGATCAGGATCGTGGTCAGCCGGTCGCGCTTGTTGTCGATCACGCGCGTCGCCATGATGCCGGGAATGGCGCAGGCAAAGCTCGACAGCAGCGGAATGAAGGCGCGGCCGTGCAGGCCGGCGCCGCCCATGATGCGGTCCATCAGGAACGCGGCGCGCGCCATGTAGCCGAAGTCTTCCAGCAGCAGGATGAACAGGAAGATGATGATGATCTGCGGCAGGAACACGATGACGCTGCCGACGCCTGATATCACGCCGTTCTGAAGGAAGCTCTGCAAGAGGCCGGCGGGCAGGGTGGCGTGCACGAACTCGCCGAGCGCGTCGAAGCCGTTGTTGAGCAGGTCCATCAGCGGCTGCGCCCAGGCGAACACCGCCTGGAACATCACGAATAAGATCAGCGCAAGCACGATGAGCCCGCCGACGGGATGCAGCACCACGGCATCGATCCGCGCAGTCCAGGTGTCGGGTCTAGCAGGCAGGCTGACGCAGTCGGCGATGATGCGATCGGCCTCGCGCTGGGTGGCGCGCAGCTCGGCGACGCTGAGCGCGCGCCAGCTGTTCTCCCGCGGCTCCGCGGCGAGTTTCGCCGAGATCTCGTCCGTCAGCGCCAACAGGTCGGCCGTGCCGCTCTTGCGCACCGCGATCGAGGTGACCACGGGCACGCCGAGCTCCTTGGCGAGCCGCTCCACGTCGACGGTGATGCCGCGCCGGCTCGCGATGTCGAACATGTTGAGCACGAGGACCATCGGCCGGCCGGTGCGCTTCAGCTCCAGCAGCAGGCGGAAGGTCAGGCGCAGATTGGTCGAGTCGGCCACGCACAGCACGAGGTCGGGCACGGTCTCGCCGGACGCCTTGCCGAGCACGAAGTCACGGGTGATCTCCTCGTCCGGGCTGCGTCCGCGCAGCGAGTAGGTGCCGGGCAGGTCGACCACCGAGACCTGGCGTCCCAGGGGCGTGACGAAGAAGCCTTCCTTGCGCTCGACGGTGACGCCGGGATAGTTCGCGACCTTCTGTCGGCTGCCGGTCAGCGCGTTGAACAGCGACGTCTTGCCGCTGTTCGGCGTGCCCACCAGGGCGAGATGCAGCAGAGGAGCTTCCATGGGATCGGATTTCCGGTCGCTATCTAGGCGACAATGATGGCCATGGCTTCACGACGGCGGACCGCAATCGTGATGTTGTCGACACGGACGGCGATCGGGTCGCGCCCGACCAGGCCCTCGTGCAGGACCTCGACCCGGGCGCCCTCGACGAAGCCGAGCTCGATCAGCCGGCTCTCGAGCTCGATGTCCGAGAGCGCCGAGCCCGCATCCCTGGCGGAAAGATGTTGGATGACGCCGATATAGCCGCGCTGGGCCAGGCCCAGCGGCATCCGCGAACGCGTGTCATTGGTGTCGGTCATGCCCTGTATTTTCAACGCAGGGCAGTGAGGTCAAGCGCGCGGGTCGGCTGAAACTGCACCTTAGAGTGATTTTAAAGTGCAGAACCGTGAGGCGCCGTTGGGGGACGCCCAACGGCTACTGAGCCGGGACCTTTTCCGGCTGGATGGCGGCCATGGCGCGGCTCTTGAAGTAGTCGAGGACGAACAGGCGGATCGCCGAGGACAGATTGCCCTGCTGGCGGTTGCCGTCGATCTCGCCGACCAGCTCGGACAGCGTCATGTTGCGCAGGCCCGAGATCTCCTTCATGCCGTTCCAGAACGCCTCTTCCAGGCTGACGCTGGTCTTGTGGCCGGCGACCACGATCGACCGTTTCACCACGGGCGACTTCATGACTGATCCTCGCGATCGATCTGATGCTGGTCCAGACGCGCCTTCGCCTGGTCCGCGCGCGTCTCCTCCGCCGACCGCTCCGCCTTCGTGCGGCCGAACTTCGCCCGATTGGTGTCCGCCTGCTTCGCCGATGCTTCCCGCTCGGCGCGCTTCCTGAAACGATTCAGGTTGATGACGTTCCCCATGCCGCGTCTCCATCATCCGCTCCTCTTCTGGCAGGATGAAACATTCAGAAACTGGGTGCCGTGTTGCGCCCTATGAGACTTGATCGCCATTCGCTCGTCCTCGTCAATTGGCCCCTCGGGCCATCAAACGATGAATTAGCCCCGTCAAAGGGCAGAGAGGCCTGCGTAGCACGCCGCCTCGCCACAACATTGACGGTAATCAAATCCCGGCCCTTAGGCCTTATATTTATGAGCCCCAGGGCACCGTATCATTACGGATGACTATCGGAATTCGGAATTCATCCAGGCCGCGTCATTTTCTCCGGCTGCACCAGCCGGTCGAACTCGTCGGCCGAGACGAAGCCGAGCCGCAGCGCCTCCTCCTTCAGCGTGGTGCCGTTGGCATGCGCGGTCTTCGCCACCTTGGCGGCGTTGTCGTAGCCGATCTTCGGGGCGAGCGCGGTCACCAGCATCAGCGAGCGCTGCATCAGCTCCCTGATGCGCTTTTCGTCGGCGCGGATGCCGCTGACGCAATGTTCGGTGAAGGAGCGCGCGGCGTCCGCCATCAGCCGGATCGAGTGCAGCATGTTGTAGGCGAGCACGGGCTTGTAGACGTTGAGCTCGAAATGACCCTGGCTGCCGGCGACTGTGATCGCAGTGTGATTGCCGAATACCTGGCAGCACACCATCGTCATCGCCTCGCACTGCGTCGGGTTGACCTTGCCGGGCATGATCGAGGAGCCCGGCTCGTTCTCCGGCAGGATCAGTTCGCCGAGGCCCGAGCGCGGGCCCGATCCGAGCAGGCGGATGTCGTTGGCGATCTTGAACAGGCCTGTCGCGACGGAATTGATGGCGCCGTGCGCCAGCACATAGGCGTCGTTCGAGGCCAGCGCCTCGAATTTGTTGGCGGCGCTGGTGAAGGGCAGCTTCGTAATCCCGGTAACGTGCTTTGCGAACAGTCTTGCGAAGCGCGGCTTGGAGTTGAGGCCGGTGCCGACGGCGGTGCCGCCCTGGGCCAGCGGATAGAGGTCCTTCACCGCCACCTTGAGGCGGGCGATGCCGCTTTCGACTTGCGCGGCGTAGCCGGAAAATTCCTGGCCGAGCGTCAGTGGCGTCGCGTCCTGGGTGTGTGTCCGCCCGATCTTGACGATTTTTGCGAACTCCTTCTCCTTCTTGCGGAGCGCGCGCAGCAGCTCGCCGAGGGCAGGGACGAGATCGGCATTGATGCGGCTTGCGGCCGCGATGTGCATCGCGGTCGGGAACGAGTCGTTCGACGACTGGCTCATGTTGACGTGATCGTTGGGATGCACCGGCTTCTTGGCGCCGAGCTCGCCGCCGAGCAGCTCATTGGCGCGGTTGGCGATGACCTCGTTGAGGTTCATGTTGCTCTGTGTGCCCGAGCCGGTCTGCCACACGACCAGCGGGAAATGATCGTCCAGCTTGCCCTCGATCACCTCGCGCGCGGCGCGGATGATGGCGTTGGCCCGGCGCTGGTCGAGCAGGCCGAGCGCGAGGTTGGATTGTGCGGCGGCGAGCTTGACGATGCCGAGCGCATGCACGAGCTCGATCGGCATGCGGTCGATGCCGATGCGGAAATTCTGGCGCGAGCGTTCGGTCTGCGCCCCCCAATAGCGATCGGCGGGGACCTCGATGGGACCGAAACTGTCGGTCTCGGTGCGGCTGGCGGGGCGGGCAGTCTTCGAGCGAGCGGTGTTCGAGCGAGCAGTCTTGGCCATGAGCACATCCATTCTGCGGCGCGGAATTCCGCGCAGCCTCTTCATGTGCTCTTCTATATCGGCAGTTTGGCCGGGCGCGACCGTTTCGGGTCCAACCTAGATCATTTCTTGCGGAAACGATCGAGCCGCACCACCTCGGCGCCGCCCTGGTTCGGGGCGGTCGGCTCCTCGGCACTTTCGGCCGGCTCACTGGCAGGCGCGGGCACTGCGACGGTCGACGGCGCGGGAGCGGCCGGCAATGTCTCGGGCGACACCTCGGCGACATCGGAGGTGTCGAACTGGAGGCCGAACTTCACGGACGGATCGAGGAAGCTCTTGATCGCGCTGAACGGCACGATCAGCCGCTCCGGAATGCCTCCGAAGGACAGGCCGACCTCGAAACGGTCCTCGAGCACGGTCAGATCCCAGAACTGGTGCTGGAGGATGATCGTCATCTCTTCCGGGTATTGCGCCAGGAGCCGCGACGACAGCTTCACGCCCTCGGCTTTCGACACGAAGGTGATGAAGAAATGGTGCTCGCCCGGCAGTCCATGGGACGCGGCATCGGTCAGCACCTTCCGCAGCACGCCGCGCAGCGCGTCGCGGGCCAGCACATCGTATCGGATATGATCGGTCGCCATGGTGGTCCTGTTGCATTCCAGGAGTTGGGCCCTGCCGGCCCGACTCGCCAAGCCGCAATAGTACCGCGCCTGACGGGTCAGCAGGAGTCCCCGCCGGGAAGGAAATAAGAGGTAAGTGGAGGCTTCTGTTGCCAGGTGCCTCCGAACCCCGCCTAACGGAGCTTAACCCGTTAGGACTTTAAGATGGTCTTTCAAACTGCGTTACGCAGCCTGAGCAACCGGAGCAAAGTTGTCGTTGGCAACTATTGCAGTAGCCCGATAACGGCGGAACAATACCGGGAAAAAGCACGCCCTTTACGCCCTCGTCGATCCTATTTCGCCCCCGCCAAAACCCGCTCTGGGTGAGCCCGCTGGTGGGCTTTGGTGGAGGCGCCGGGTACCGCCCCCGGGTCCGAATGGTTTATTGCGACGACCGTTTATTTCCATAGCCGGCGAACCGGCACCCCCAATATAGGGGGCAAAGGTTTCAAATGACAGGTGTTTCGAGCGGCGATCCCACGGTTCCCTTTGGATAGGTTCCGGCCGGGCCTCGGTATGATCTTGGCCCTGGGACGGCCAGCGTTCTAAGCTCCTGACATGTCCACGGATTCAGCACCGGCCGCCCAAGAGCCGGACCATCCAGCCGCCCACGCTCCTCCGCCCGGCCTCGTCGCGCTGTTCCTGGCCTTCGCCCAGATGTCGCTGGCCGGCTTCGGCGGGGTGCTGGTGTTTGCCCGCCACGCCATCGTCGATCAGCACCGCTGGATGACGGCGGACGAGTTCAACGAGACCTTTGCGCTCTGCCATTTCCTGCCCGGGCCCAACATCGTCAACCTGTCGATGGTGTTCGGGTCGCGGCTGCGCGGCATCGCCGGCGGCGTTGCCGCCTTTACCGGGCTGTTGCTGCCGCCGACGGTGATCATGACCGTGCTTGCGATCATCTACGCCCGGTTCGGCGACGTAGAAGTGCTGCGCCGGATCCTCGCGGGCATCTCCTGCGCGGCGGTCGGGCTGCTGATCGCGGTGGTCTTCCGCATGATGATGCCATTGCTCAAGCGGATGGACGTCGTCGTGCTCATTCTCATGCTCGGCGTGTTCGTTGCGATCGGCGTGCTTCGCCTGCCGCTCCAGGCGGTGCTGCTGGTCGCGATCCCCGTCAGTATCGGCGTCACATATTGGGTGCGGCGGAAGGTAGCAGCATGAACAGCGAAAACCCGATCTGGGCGCTGATCTCCACCTTTGGTCTAATGTCGCTGTTCGCAGTCGGCGGCGCTGCGGCGGCGGTACCGGAGATGCACCGCATCGCGGTCGACGTGCATCACTGGATGACCGAGAAGCAGTTCGCCGACGCCTATGCGATCGCACAGCTCTCGCCAGGTCCGAACGTACTTATCGTCACGTTAATCGGCTATGCCGTCGCCGGCATCCCCGGCGCGCTGGCGGCAACGCTGGCGATGTGCCTGCCGACGGCGCTGCTTGCCTATTATGTCAGCCGTCTGCTGAGCCGGCCCAGCCAATCGCGCTGGCCCGCCTTGATTCAGACTGCACTGGTTCCGCTATCGATTGGATTGATGGCAGCCAGCGCCCTGATCCTGGCCCAGTCGACCGATCGCACCTTTGCTGCGCTGCTTCTGACCGCGGCGGTTGCAGTGCTCGCGTCCGTCTCGCGCATCAATCCACTCTGGCTTCTGCTCGCCGGAGGCCTGATTGGTTTTGCTGGCATTGTGTAATGAAAATCGCTAGGCAGTGATCCGGGCGGGGGATCCTTTTCCAGCCGATTAGAACAACAGTGCTCGTGACTTAGGAGTCGCGGAGGAGACAAGCATGGCCGACACGATGGGCCACTCGGCGACTGCCACCCGAAACACCTCGGTGGCGATCGGCTTCTGCCTGCTGGCGATTGCGCCGCAGATTTTCGAATTCATCTGGTCGATCGGGACGATCTTCGGCTGGGGTGCCGGGCGCGGCCCACTGCAGGTCGTAACCGGCCATGCGACGGCGCTGCTCGCCGGCGCGCCCAGTGCAATATTCGGATCGTTCGGTGGCGGCGCCAAGAAGGCGTCATCTGATGTGCTGCTGGCGCTGATCTACTCCTATCCGCTGTTTGCGGTGGCGATCCTCACGCTGTTCATGACGATCCGGTCGGCGCAGGACTATGTCGGCGGCGTCATCCTGATGGCGCTCGCCCTGTTCGCGCTGTGGGCGTCGAGCGATCTGCAGGGCATGCGCGGCTTCTCCTTCGGCGCCGGCACGGCACCGCGGATGTTTGGTGGATTGCTGGTGGCCTTGTCGGCCGGCATCGCCTTGACCGGCCTTTTGACCGATGGGCCGGCGATGGCCCATTATTCCTGGCGCGGGCCTCTGTTCGTGATGGTCGCGATCCTGTTTTTCGCGCTGGCGATCCGGCCGCTCGGCCTCGTGGTCACGGCCTTCGTGAGCTTCATGATTGCAGCGCTGGGCTCGCATGAGACGCGCTGGCTGGAGGCCGCCATCGTCGGCGCCTGCCTGACGCTCGGCTGCGCAATCCTGTTCCCGTACGTGCTCGGGTTGCCGATGCCGATGTTCCCGCGTTTCCTGGTTCAGTGAGGGTGTAATGGAGCTCTTTGCCAACCTCGCTCACGGTTTTGCCGTCGCGTTCTCTCCGATCAACCTGCTGATGTGCCTGATCGGCGCCCTCGTGGGCACGCTGGTCGGCGTGTTGCCGGGCATCGGCACCATCGCAACGGTCGCGATGCTGCTGCCGATCACTTTCGGCCTGCCGCCGGTCGGCGCGCTGATCATGCTCGCCGGCATCTATTATGGCGCCCAGTACGGCGGCTCGACCACGTCGATCCTGGTCAACATACCCGGTGAGGCGACCTCGGTCGTCACCGCCATCGACGGCCACCAGATGGCCAAGCAGGGCCGCGCCGGCCCGGCGCTGGCGATCGCCGCGATCGGCTCGTTCTTCGCCGGCTGCGTTGCGACCGTTTTGATCGCCGTCCTCGGCGCGCCGCTCACGAAGCTCGCGCTGGCGTTCGGTCCGGCCGAGTATTTCTCGCTGATGGTGCTCGGCCTGATCTTCGCGGTGGTGCTGGCCAAAGGCTCGGTGCTGAAGGCGATCGCGATGATCGTGTTCGGCCTGCTGCTCTCGATCGTCGGCTCGGACATCGAGACCGGCGCCTCGCGCATGGCCTTCAACATTCCGGAGCTCGCCGACGGCCTCGGCTTCGCGACGGTAGCGATGGGTGTATTCGGCTTCGCCGAGATCATCCGCAATCTCGACGCCGGCGCCGAGATGAATCGCGATCTCGTGCAGCAGAAGATCACCGGCCTGATGCCGACCAGGAAAGACCTGACCGACTCGGCGCCTGCGATCCTGCGCGGCACGGTGCTCGGCTCGATCCTCGGCATTCTGCCGGGCGGCGGCGCGGTCATCGCGTCGTTTGCCGCCTATACGCTCGAGAAGAAGCTCGCCAAGAACCCGTCGCGGTTCGGCCGCGGCGCGATCGAGGGCGTGGCGGGGCCGGAAAGCGCCAACAACGCCGCGGCGCAGACCTCGTTCATTCCGCTGCTGACGCTCGGCATCCCGCCGAACGCGGTGATGGCGCTGATGGTCGGCGCGATGACCATCCACGGCATCGTGCCGGGCCCGCAGGTCATGCAGAAGCAACCGGATCTGGTCTGGGGCATGATCGCCTCGATGTGGATCGGCAATCTGATGCTGATCATCATCAACCTGCCGCTCGTCGGAATCTGGGTGCGGCTGCTGCGCGTGCCTTACCGGCTGATGTTCCCCTCGATCGTGATCTTCTGCGCGATCGGCATCTACTCGGTGAACAACGCACCGGTCGACGTCATCCTCGCGGGCGTCTTCGGTCTGGTCGGCTACTGGCTGATCAAGCACGATTTCGAGCCGGCGCCGCTGCTGCTCGGCATGGTGCTCGGACCGCTGATGGAAGAGAACCTGCGTCGTGCGCTGCTGATCTCGCGCGGCGACTGGAGCGTGTTCCTGACGCGTCCGTTGTCGGCGGTGCTGCTGGCGATCGCGGCGTTTCTGCTGATCCTCACGGTCCTGCCCGTGCTGCGCGCCAAGCGCGACGAGGTGTTCACCGAATCCGAGAACTGACCGCGCCTGCGTCGTCGCGGCGCCCTGCGTCCGCACGCCGCATTCGGAAGTCGAATCGACTTGTGTGACCGCTTCGTGAAATGAAAATGCCGGCCCTGTGGCCGGCATTTTTGTTTTACGTCCGAGGGGATCGAGATGACTTCCATTCGCGCGCTTGCGGGCGCATGTGCTGCGGCGTTCGCATCGTTGTGCGGCTTTGTCGCACCGGCGGAGGCGCAGACCTATCCGACGCGCAGCATCACCATGATCGTGCCGTTCGCGGCCGGTGGACCGACCGACGTGATTTCGCGCATCGTCACCGGGCACATGGCGCAGACGCTCGGACAGATCATCATCATCGAGAACGTGGTCGGCGCCGGCGGCACCACCGCGACCACGCGCGCTGCGCGCGCGGCCAATGACGGCTATACGCTCATTACCGGGCATATGGGCACGCATGCCGCCTCCGTGCC
Source organism: Bradyrhizobium sp. 61 (assembly GCF_023073075.1). Classification (NCBI taxonomy): domain Bacteria; kingdom Pseudomonadati; phylum Pseudomonadota; class Alphaproteobacteria; order Hyphomicrobiales; family Nitrobacteraceae; genus Bradyrhizobium; species Bradyrhizobium sp. 61. The sequence continues at coordinate 891,290 of NZ_JADPIU010000052.1, forward strand.
GCTCTATCCGAAACTCGCCTACCACCCCGAAAAGGATTTTGAGCCGGTCGCGCTGCTCGCGGGCACGCCGATCCTGATCCTGGCGCGCAAGGACTTTCCGCCGAAAGACCTCAAGGAGTTCGTCGCCTACGTGAAAGCGAACGCCGAGAAGGTCAATGCCGCGCATGCCGGCGTCGGCTCGGTCTCGCACGTCTCCTGCGAGCTCCTGCACTCGATCCTCGACATCAAGCCGGTCGGCGTGCCCTTCAACGGCACGGGCCCCGCGATGAATGCGCTGGTGGCCGGACAGGTCGACTACATGTGCGACCAGATCGTCAATGCGGTGCCGCAGATCAATGCCGGCACCATCAAGGCCTATGCGATCGCGACGGCCGAGCGCAATCCGTCGCTGCCGAACGTGCCGACCACGGCGGAGGCCGGCCTGCCTGCATTCCAGGCCCAGGCCTGGAACGCGATGTTCGCGCCGAAGGGAACTTCGCCCGCGATCATCGCGAGCCTGAATGCCGCCGCCATCAAGGCGCTCGACGACGAGACCGTGAAGAAGCGCCTGCTCGAGCTCGGCAGCGTCATTCCGGGTCCCAAGGACCGGACGCCGGAGGCGCTGGCGACCCTCGTCAAGAACGAGATCGCGAAGTGGACCCCGGTGCTCAAGCCGGCAACTTAACCAGCACTTTCAAGCCGATAGGCGAGGGGCGGGACGCAAGTTCCGCCCCTTGTTGTTTGCACCGGGAACAGTCACTTTTCGGGGTATAATGGGCTTAAACAGCGAATCGCTGCTGTCGTAGCGCGGGGCGCGCCGTTAAGTTCGCCGCCTCCCCAAAGGCTCAATGGCACATGCACCAGTATCAGGACCTGCTCGAGCGGATTCTTTCAGACGGCGCCGAGAAGACCGACCGGACCGGCACCGGCACGCTGTCGGTGTTCGGCCATCAGATGCGCTTCAACCTGTCTGCCGGCTTCCCGATGCTGACCACCAAGCGGCTGCCGCTGAAGGCGATCGTGCATGAGCTGTTGTGGTTCCTGAAGGGCGACACCAACATCAAATATCTGCGCGACAACGGCGTCACCATCTGGGACGAGTGGGCGGACGCCGATGGCAATCTCGGGCCGGTCTACGGCCATCAATGGCGTTCCTGGCCCACGGCCGACGGGCGCAGCATCGACCAGATCGCCAATGTCATCGAACTGATCAAGCGCACCCCGGATTCGCGCCGGCTGATCGTCACCGCCTGGAATCCCGCCGACGTCGAGAAGATGGCGCTGCCGCCCTGCCACCTGCTGTTCCAGTTCTATGTCGCTAACGGCAAATTGTCCTGCCAGCTCTATCAGCGCTCGGCCGACGTCTTCCTCGGCGTGCCCTTCAACATCGCGTCCTATGCGTTGCTCACGATGATGGTCGCACAGGTCACGGGGTTGAAGCCCGGCGACTTCGTCCACTCGCTCGGCGACACCCATCTCTATTCCAATCACCTGGAGCAAGCGCGGCTCCAGCTCACGCGCGCGCCGCGGACGCTGCCGGTGATGCGGATCAATCCCGATGTGAAGGACATCTTCTCCTTCCGCTACGAGGATTTCGAGCTTGTCGGCTACGACCCGCATCCGCACATCAAGGCGGAAGTCGCGGTCTAGCGCAGATGTCGTTGACCATCCGCCGCGTGCGCGCCGGTGAAGCCGGGCTCGCTCTTGCCTTCATCCGCGAGCTTGCCGAATACGAAAAGCTTTCGCACGAGGTCGAGGCGACCGAGGCGATGATTGCGGAAGCGCTGTTCGGCGAGCGTCCGCAGCTCTATTGCGCGATTGCCGAGTGGAACGGCGAGCCCGTCGGCTTTGCGGTCTGGTTCGTCAATTTCTCCACTTTCAGCGGCCGTCACGGCATCTATCTCGAAGATCTCTATGTGCGGCCGTCGCATCGGGGCAAGGGCCTCGGCAAGGCGCTGCTGGTCTATCTCGCCAGGGAGTGCGTCGACAACGGCTGGTCGCGGCTGCAATGGGCGGTGCTCGACTGGAACGCGCCGTCGATCGCGTTCTACAAATCGCTCGGCGCCGTCATGATGGACGACTGGACGCTGTGCCGCGTTACCGGCCCTGCGCTGACACGGCTTGCAGGGGGCGCGTCCTGATGGAGATCGTCTTCGTCGTAGCGATCGCGGAGAACGGCGTCATCGGCGCCGGCAACGGGTTCCCGTGGCGATTGAAATCCGATATGGCGCGCTTCAAGGCGCTCACGATCGGCAAGCCCGTGATCATGGGCCGCAAGACCTTCGAAACCCTGCGCCGGCCGCTTCCTGGCCGTACCAACATCGTCATCACGCGCGATGCGGATTATCGCGCCAATGGCGCCATCGTCACGACATCGGCTGCCGATGCGGGCGCGGTTGCGCTTGGCGATGCCCTGCGGCGTTCGGTCGCCGAGATCGCGGTGATCGGTGGCGCCGAGATCTATCGGCAATGGCTCGATCGCGCCGATCGCCTCGAAATCACCGAAGTGCATGCGCGTCCCGAAGGCGACACGCATTTCGACATCGACAAGGCAGAGTGGGATGAGGTTGAGCGCATCCGGCATCCTGCCGGACCCGACGACAGCGCCGACTACTCCTATGTGACATATCGTCGGCGGGCGGGCAATTAACCGCATTCGTCAATGTTTACATTGACTTTTTCGTGCCCGAGCATAGCTCGAAGGACAGCCCGGGCCGCGTTGTAAGGGACTTGCCTGTCCCCTATAAAGCCGGACCGGACAAAGCGGGCGGGGGCGATTTTCACCCTGCCGAGGAGAGCGTCGAATGCCGTGGAAGAATCAGGGCGGTGGCCCATGGGGCTCGGGTCCGAAGGGACCATGGGGCAACGGCCCGCAACCGGTCGGGCCAAGGCCGCCGGATCTGGAAGACCTTCTGCGGCGCGGCCAGGACCGCCTCCAGCAGATCATGCCGGGCGGCTATTTCTCCGGCATCGGCATCACGCTGATCGTCCTGCTCATCATCGCGTTCTGGCTGCTGTCGGGCTTCTTCCGGGTGCAATCCGAAGAGCTCGGCGTCGTGCTGCGCTTCGGCAAGCATGTCCGCACCGTGCAGCCGGGTCTGAACTATCATCTGCCCTATCCGATCGAAACCGTGCTGCTGCCGAAGGCGTTGCGCGTCAACACGATCTCCATAGGCATGACGCTGATCGACGATCCGGCGCGGCGCGGCCGCTCCATTCGTGACGTGCCGGAAGAGAGCCTGATGCTGACCGGCGACGAGAATATCGTCGACGTCGACTTCACCGTGCTCTGGCGCATCAAGCCGGACGGCGTCGGCGACTTCCTCTTCAACATCCAGAATCCCGAAGGCACCGTGAAGGCGGTCTCCGAGAGCGCGATGCGCGAGGTGATCGGCCGTTCGCAGATCCAGCCGATCCTGACCGGGGCGCGCAACGTTACCGAACAGGGCGTGCAGGAGTTGATCCAGAGGACCCTGGACAGCTACGGCGCCGGTATTCTCATCAGCCAGGTGCAGATGCAGAAGGTCGACCCGCCGGCGCAGGTGATCGACGCGTTCCGCGACGTCCAGGCGGCGCGCGCCAATCTCGAGCAGTTGCAGAACGAGGCGCAGACCTACGCCAACCAGGTCGTGCCGCAGGCACGCGGACGTGCGGCGCAGATCACGCAGGCTGCCGAAGGCTACAGGGAGCAGACGGTCGCCGAGGCCAAGGGCCAGAGCTCGCGCTTCCTGAAGGTTTACGAGGAATACAAGAAGGCGCCCGACGTGACGCGTGAACGGATCTATCTGGAGACGATGGAGCGCGTGCTCGGCGGCGCCGACAAGCTCGTCTATGACGGCGGCCCCTCGGGCCAGGGCGTCGTGCCCTATCTGCCGCTCAGTGAGTTGACAACCAAGCGGCCGCCTACCACCGGTCAGCAGTCGAGCGGAGGCAACCGATGAGGTCTCCGGTCACAGGTATCGTCACGCTGCTCGCCCTCCTGCTCGTCGTGATCGTCGGCTACATGTCGCTGTTCACGGTGCAACAGACCGAGCAGACCATCGTGCTGCAGTTCGGCCGTCCCGTCGACGTCGTCACCGCGCCCGGCCTGCACTTCAAGGCGCCGTGGAATTCGGTGATCAACATCGACAAGCGGATCCTCGATCTGGAGAACCCGTCGCAGGAAGCGATCGCGTCCGACCAGAAGCGGCTCGTGGTCGACGCCTTCGCGCGTTACCGCATCAAGGACGCGCTGCGCTTCTACCAGAGCGTCGGCTCGATCCAGGCCGCCAACATCCAGCTCACCACGCTCCTGAACGCGGCGCTGCGCCGCGTGCTCGGCGAGGTCACCTTCATCAACGTGGTGCGCGACGACCGCGAGAAGCTGATGCAGCGCATCCGCGACCAGCTCGATCGCGAGGCCGACGGCTACGGTATCCAGGTCGTCGACGTCCGGATCCGCCGCGCCGACCTGCCGGAGCAGAACAGCCAGGCGGTCTACCAGCGCATGAAGACCGAGCGCGAGCGCGAAGCCGCCGAGTTCCGTGCCCAGGGCGGCCAGAAGGCACAGGAGATCCGCTCCAAGGCCGACCGCGAGGCGACCGTGATCGAGGCGGAAGCCAAATCGCAGGCCGAGCAGATCCGCGGCGTCGGCGACGCCGAGCGCAACCGCCTGTTCGCGGAAGCCTACGGCAAGGACGCCGACTTCTTCGCCTTCTACCGGTCGATGACAGCCTATGAGAACGGGCTGCGCGCGAACGACACCCGCTTCCTGCTACGGCCGGACTCGGATTTCTTCCGGTTCTTTGGTAACCCGTCCGGCAAGACGGCGACCGAGACGCCGGCGAAGCCGTGAGCTAGACAGAGGGCGGCAGTTCTGCCGCCCTTCGTCCAGACAAGAACAGCACTACGGGAGGTTCCATTCCGATGAGGTCCATTGCGTTCGCCGACTTCCTCATCGGCTTAGGCATCCTGTTCGTGCTGGAAGGCTTGATGTTCGCGGCAAGTCCGAACTGGATGCGCAAGGCCATGAAAAGCGCCATCGCCACGCCGGACAATATCCTGCGGGCCGTTGGGATCGGTTCGGCCGTGGCCGGCCTGGTCTTGATCTGGGTTATGCGCCGTCCGATTTAGGCGTCACGCCAACGCCAAAGTGAAGGCGAGAGACTGGTTTTCGCCGTATTATCCGGGTCTTGAGGCCCGTTAAGCTCCGCGCTTGCGCCGTCCCCCCGTTCGAGCGCAGTCTTGGAGGCGAATCCTTGGCGCCTGATCCTTTTCTCTGGAGATACCAATGACCGCTGCCACCATTGCCCCGACCCGCTTGCGCTTAGGGCTGGCCGCGCTCGCCGTCAGTGCATTCAGCGCGTTCGGCACGCCGGCCCTTGCGCGTGGCCCGGACGGGATCGCCGACGTCGCCGAGAAGGTGATCGACGCGGTCGTCAACATCTCGACCTCGCAGACCGTCGAAGCCAAGGGCGGCGGCGGCGGCAGCAACACCATGCCGCAACTGCCGCCCGGCTCGCCCTTCGAGGAGTTCTTCGACGACTTCTTCAAGAACCGCCGCGGCCCCGGCGGCGGCAGCAAGGGTGGCGAGCGCGGTGACAACCCGCCCCGCAAGACCAACTCGCTCGGCTCCGGCTTCATCATCGACACCGCTGGCGTCGTCGTCACCAACAACCACGTCATCGCGGACGCCGACGAGATCAACGTCATCCTCAACGACGGCACCAAGATCAAGGCCGACCTGGTTGGCGTCGACAAGAAGACCGACCTCGCCGTGCTGAAGATCAAGCCGCCGAAGCCGCTGGTGGCAGTAAAGTTCGGCGACTCCGACAAGCTGCGCCTCGGCGACTGGGTGATCGCGATCGGCAATCCGTTCAGCCTCGGCGGCACGGTAACGGCCGGTATCGTCTCGGCCAAGAACCGCGACATTTCCTCGGGGCCGTATGACAGCTATATCCAGACCGACGCTTCCATCAACCGCGGCAATTCCGGCGGTCCGCTGTTCAACCTCGATGGCGACGTCATCGGCGTCAACACGCTGATCATCTCGCCCTCCGGCGGCTCGATCGGCATCGGCTTTGCCGTGCCCTCGAAGACGGTTGTCGCCGTGGTCGATCAGCTCCGCCAGTTCGGCGAACTGCGCCGCGGCTGGCTCGGCGTGCGCATCCAGAGCGTCACCGACGAGATCGCCGAGAGCCTCAACATCAAGCCCGCGCGCGGCGCGCTGGTCGCCGGCGTCGATGACAAGGGCCCGGCCAAGCCCGCCGGCATCGAGCCCGGCGACGTCGTCGTCAAGTTCGACGGCAAGGACGTCAAGGATCCCAAGGATCTCTCCCGCGTCGTCGCCGACACGGCGGTCGGCAAGGAAGTGGATGTCGTCATCATCCGTAAGGGCCAGGAGGAAACCAAGAAGGTCACGCTCGGCCGTCTCCAGGATCCCGACAAGGTGCAGGCCGCGGTGAAGACCGACGAGCCGGCGCCCGAGAAGCCGGTGACGCAGAAGGCGCTCGGTCTCGATCTTGCCGCGCTCAGCAAGGATTTGCGCACGCGCTACAAGATCAAGGACAGCGTCAAGGGCGTGGTCGTCACCAATGTCGACGCCAATTCGGACGCTGCCGAGAAGCGCCTCTCCGCCGGCGACGTCATCGTCGAGGTTGCGCAGGAGGCCGTCTCCAGCGGCGCCGACATCCAGAAGCGGGTCGACCAGCTCAAGAAGGACGGCAAGAAGTCCGTGCTGCTGCTCGTCTCCAACGCCGACGGCGAGCTGCGTTTTGTGGCGCTGAGCGTGCAGTAGTCGCCGCACAATCCAGTAGGGTGGGCAAAGCGAAGCGTGCCCACCATCTTTCCACCATTGCGGCAAGAGTGGTGGGCACGGCGCAAGTGCGCCTTTGCCCACCCTACGGCCGCTGGGCGTGCCGCAAGTGCTGACGACGGGAGAGGCTAAGCCTCCACGAACTCGTCCCGCCGATACCCCTGCGCGTAGAGCAGCGCGGTGAGATCGCCATGGTCGATCCGCGCGGCGGCCGCAGCCGCGACCGCTGGCTTGGCGTGATACGCCACGCCCAGTCCCGCCGCCTGGATCATCGCGAGATCGTTGGCGCCGTCGCCGACCACGACGGAGTCGATGTCGTCGAGATCGAACGACTCCATCAGATCCACCAGCGTCGCAAGCTTTGCCGCGCGGCCCAAAATCGGCTCCTTGACCTCGCCGGTGAACTTGCCGTCGCGGACAACGAGCTCGTTGGCGCGGTTCTCCTGGAAGCCGATCTTGGCGGCGACCGCGCGCGTGAACAGCGTGAAGCCGCCGGAGACGAGACAGGTATAGGCGCCATGGGCGCGCATGGTCGCGACCAGTTCGCGGCCGCCCGGCGTCAGCGTGATGCGCTTGGCCAGCACCTCGTTGACCACGCTGGCGGGAAGGTCCTTCAGCAGCGCGACGCGCTCGCGCAGCGCCGGCTCGAACTCGATCTCGCCGCGCATCGCGCGTTCCGTGATGGCGGCCACGTGGGCCTTCATTCCGACGAGATCAGCGAGCTCGTCGATGCATTCCTGGCCGATCATGGTGGAATCCATGTCGGCGAGAAAAAGCTTCTTGCGCCGGAAGCCGACTGGCTGCACCACGATGTCGATGGGAAGGTCGCCGCGAAGCTCGCGCAACCGCTGTTCGATGGCGTGACGGTCGCCTTGGAGGTTATCCTGCGCGCCGAAGGGAATGTCGACCGCAACCCCGTCGAACAGCCAGTGCGCAGGTTGCGCCTGGGGCAGCACGGCGCGGGCGCCGTCGACGATGGTGCTGTCGAGCGCGGGATTGTCGGGATTGCAGATCAGCGTGGCGACGAGGGACATTTGAGGTTTTCGTGAGCGAGGGACAAGTCAGCAGAAGACATGTTGGCAAGGCCGTGCTTATCGCAGGCCCGACCGCCAGCGGCAAGTCGGCGCTGGCGCTCGAGCTTGCCCTGAGTACGGGCGGAATCGTCATCAATGCCGATTCCATGCAGGTCTATCGTGACCTCCGCATCATCACCGCGCGCCCCACGCATGGCGAGGAAGGACGCGCGCCGCACCGTCTCTACGGCCACGTCGATGCGGCCGTGAATTTCTCGGCCGGCGCATGGGTGGTCGACGCGACGAAGGCGCTGGAAGAGGCGAAAGCCGAAGGCCGCCTGCCGATCTTCATCGGCGGCACGGGCCTTTATTTCAAGGCGCTGACGGCGGGCCTCTCCGTGGTGCCGCCCATTCCCGCCGAAACACGTGAGGACGTGCGCGCGCGGCTGGAGCGGAACGGCGTCGAGGCGCTGCATGAGGAACTTGCACGCCGTGATCCGCGCGCCGCCGAACGATTGAACCTGCGCGACCGCACCCGGATCGCGCGCGCGCTCGAAGTGGTCGAAGCGACGGGCCGTTCGCTGCTCGACTGGCACCATGAAGGCCAGCCGCCGCTGCTGCCCAAGGACAGTTTTCGCGCGGTGTTTCTCGCCCCCGAGCGCGACGAGCTCTATGCCCGCATCGATGCCCGTTTCGATGCCATGCTCGGTGCCGGCGCGTTGAGGGAGGTGGAGTGGCTCGCCGCCAGACATCTCGATCCGCTGCTGCCGGCGATGAAAGCCCATGGCGTGCCGGCCCTGATCCGGCATCTGCGCGGTGAGATCGGCCTGGACGAGGCGGCCACGATCGGTCGTGCCGACACCCGCCACTACGCCAAGCGGCAATTCACCTGGTTCCGGCACCAACTGCCCGAGTTCGAATGGGTGAAGCCGGAGGAGGCGAGGGGGTGGCTTGCCGCCATCGTGAATGCGGCCCGAGACCCCGGCTGACGCGCTTTTGTACCCGGGTTCCCGAATTTACCTCTCGCCGAACCCTGGGAACACCGCTACATTGCCAAAATCGCGCGGGAACGGTCGCATTGCCTTGACATCCGGGCTTTGACCGTTATGTTTCGCGCAACCTTTGGGAAGCCGGGCACCTGCCATGCGTAACATTATTACCAAACTCCTTATCGCCGTCGTACCCAGGCACACCGCCGGGGGTGGCTAGCTGCCATCCACAAGACAGGCGGTGTGCATGGGCCCTCTTCGGGGCCTTTTTTATTTCCCGAACCCGACACGAACGAAGCCGCTGACAACAGCGCATCCGGAGCAAGACAATGAGCGACAAGAGCCACGATCCGAACCAGATGACCGGCGCCGCGATGATCGTTCGCGCGCTCATCGATCATGGCGTGACCGACATTTTCGGCTATCCCGGTGGCGCCGTGCTTCCGATCTATGACGAGATCTTCCAGCAGAGCGAGGTCCAGCACATCCTGGTCCGCCACGAGCAGGGCGCGGGCCACGCCGCCGAGGGCTATGCGCGCTCGACCGGCAAGCCGGGCGTTGCATTGGTGACCTCCGGTCCCGGCGCCACCAACATGGTGACGCCACTGACCGACGCGCTGATGGACTCGATCCCGCTGGTCTGCATCTCCGGCCAGGTGCCGACGCATCTGATCGGCAACGACGCGTTCCAGGAGTGCGACACGGTCGGCATCACGCGGCCCTGCACCAAGCACAATTGGCTGGTGCGCGACGTCAACGATCTCGCCAAGGTGCTGCACGAGGCCTTCTATGTCGCGACCTCCGGCCGTCCCGGCCCGGTGCTCGTCGACGTGCCCAAGGACGTGCAGTTCGCGACCGGCACCTATCACCCGCCGCGCAAGTCGGACGTGCACCGCTCCTACGCGCCGCGCGTGAAGGGCGACGCGACGCAGATACGCAAGGCCGTGTCGCTGCTCGCCAATGCGAAGCGCCCTGTGATCTACAGCGGTGGCGGCGTCATCAATTCCGGCCCCGAGGCGACCAAGCTGTTGCGCGAGCTGGTCGAGGTCACCGGCTTCCCGATCACCTCAACGCTGATGGGTCTGGGTGCCTATCCGGCGTCGGGCAAGAACTGGCTCGGCATGCTCGGCATGCACGGCACCTATGAAGCCAACATGACCATGCATGATTGCGACGTCATGCTGTGCGTCGGCGCGCGCTTCGACGACCGCATCACCGGCCGCGTCGATGCGTTCTCGCCGGGCTCGAAGAAGATCCACATCGACATCGATCCGTCCTCGATCAACAAGAACATCCGTGTCGACGTGCCGATCATCGGCGACTGCGGCAACATCCTCGGCGACATCCTCCAGGTGTTCAAGGCGGAAGCGAAGAAGCCCGACATCAAGGCCTGGTGGCAGCAGATCGCGCAGTGGCGCGCCCGCAACTCGCTCTATTACAAAAAGAGCAACGACGTGATCCTGCCGCAACACGCGATCCAGAGCCTGTTCGAGGCGACACGCGGCAAGGACACTTACATCACGACGGAAGTCGGCCAGCACCAGATGTGGGCGGCGCAATTCTTCGGTTTCGAGGAGCCGCATCGCTGGATGACGTCGGGCGGTCTCGGCACCATGGGCTACGGCCTGCCGGCCGCGGTCGGCGTGCAGGTTGCCCATCCCGACAGCCTCGTCATCGACATCGCGGGCGATGCCTCGGTGCAGATGACGATGCAGGAGATGTCGACGGCGGTGCAGTACGAACTGCCGATCAAGATCTTCATCCTGAACAACCAGTACATGGGCATGGTGCGGCAGTGGCAGCAGCTGCTGCACGGCAACCGGCTGTCGCATTCCTATTCGGAGGCGTTGCCGGATTTCGTCAAGCTCGCCGAAGCCTATGGCGGCGTCGGCATCCAGGTGCACAAGCCCTCTGATCTCGACGGCGCCATCCAGGAGATGATCTCGGTCAAGCGTCCGGTGCTGTTCGACTGCCGCGTCGCGGCGCTCGAAAACTGCTTCCCGATGATCCCCTCCGGCAAGGCGCATAACGAGATGCTGTTGCCCGAGCAGGCGAACGACGAAGCCACCGCAAAGGCGTTCGCCGGCGGCAAGGCGCTGGTGTGACGTCATGTTCGACCTGACGGAGCTCGAGCGCGCACATGCGATCGTGGGGCAGGCGGTGCCGGCGACGCCGGCACGCGGCTGGCCGCTGCTCGCCGAGCGCCTCGGGACGCAGGTCATCGTCAAGCACGAGAACCATACGCCGATCGGCGCCTTCAAGGTGCGCGGCGGTCTCGTCTATCTCGAACGGCTGAAGCGCGAGCGGCCGAACATTCCGGGCATCATCTCGGCGACGCGCGGCAATCACGGCCAGAGCCTGGCCTTTGCCGCGAGCCGTCACGGCGTGCCGGCAGTGATTTACGTGCCGCGCGGCAACTCGGTCGAGAAGAACCGCGCGATGAAGGCGTTTGGCGCCGAGCTCGTCGAGCATGGCGAGGACTTTCAGGCGGCCGCCGAAGAGGCGCAGCGGCGCGCCCAATTTACCGGCCTGCACATGGTGCCGTCGTTCCATCCGGATCTCGTGCTCGGCGTCGCCACCTATGCGCTCGAACTGTTCCGGACGGCGCCGGATCTCGATGTTCTCTATGTGCCGATCGGGCAGGGCTCTGGCATCTCCGGCTGCATCATGGCGCGTGACCTGCTCGGCCTGAAGACCGAGATCGTCGGCGTGCAGTCGACCGAAGCGCCGTCCTACGCGCTGTCGTTCGCGGCCGGCAAGGTCGTGACGACGAAGACCAGCAACACGCTGGCCGACGGCATGGCAACGCGCATTCCCGATGCAGACGCGTTCGCGCTGATCCGCAAGGGTGCCGCGCGCATCGTGCAGGTTTCCGACGACGAGGTCGCCGCCGCGATCCGCGCCTACTGGACCGACACGCACAATCTCGCCGAAGGCGCGGGCGCCGCCGCGCTCGCCGCGGCGCTTCAGGAAAAGAACAAGCTGTCAGGCAAGCGCGTCGGTCTCGTGCTGTCCGGCGGCAATATCGATTTCGATCTGTTCCGCAGTTGGGTCGGGGCAGAGGCGCCAGCGATGGCGTGACGGAGAGACAAGAGGGGACGACCATGAACCAGCCGGCATCCGCCTATTTCATCGAGGACCGCCACGATCCCAACGAGACGCATACGCTCTCGGTGCTCGTGCAGAACGAGCCGGGCGTGCTCGCGCGCGTCATCGGGCTGTTCTCCGGGCGCGGCTACAACATCGAGAGTCTCACCGTCTCGGAGACCGAGAGCCAGAAGCATCTGTCGCGCATCACCATCGTCACCACGGGCACGCCGATGGTGATCGAGCAGATCAAGCACCAGCTCGACCGCATGATCCCGGTCTATCGCGTCGTCGACATGACCCTGACCAAGCGCTCGATCGAGCGCGAGCTTGCGATGGTGAAGGTGCGCGGGCAGGGCGAGCATCGCGTCGAGGCGCTGCGGTTGGCGGATGCGTTCCGTGCCCGCGTGATCGACGCCACCACCGAGAGCTTTGTGTTCGAGATCACAGGCAATACGGACAAGATCAACCAGTTTATCGACCTGATGCGCCCGCTCGGCCTTGTCGAGGTGTCGCGCACCGGCGTTGCCGCGATTGGCCGCGGGCCTGAGGGGATGTGAGCCATGCTGGCGCGCGACTGGTACTATAACGAGCGCAACCGGATGGGGATCGAGCCCGCAGTGGCCTCGATCTACGACGCCCATGACGATGCCGATCTGCGGGCGCGCGCCGCGCTGAAAATGCTTGGGGTGCAGCGAGGCTGGCGCATCGCGGATATCGGCTGCGGCAACGGCGTGCTCGCCACCGAAGCGGCGTTGTTGGGTGCCGAGGTGGACGCCATCGACATCTCGCCGGCGATGCTGGCGCTCGCCGAGATCTACGCCCGCGACCGCAAGGCCCCCGTGCGCACGCAGTCGGCCGGCTTGCTCAGCTTCGCCTACCGCCCGGAATCCTACGATCTGATCGTCAGCGAGTTCACGCTGCACCATCTGCCGGATTTCTGGAAGGCGGTGGCGATGTCGCGGATCTACCGTGCACTGAAGCCGGGCGCGAGCTTCTATCTGCGCGACATCGTCTACGCCTCGATGCCCGACGCCATCGAGCGCGACGTCGAGCAATGGGCCGACTTCCATATCAAGAACCACGATTTTTCGCGCGAAAGCGTCGTCACGCACATGCGCGACGAATATTCCACCTTCGGCTGGGTGATGGAGCGGATGCTGATCGATGTCGGCTTCACGCTGGTCTCGGTCGACTACCACGCGCCCATGCACGGCACTTATCTGCTGCGGAAACCGAAAGCCGGCGAGCAAGGCTAGAACAGAACAACAAACAGGGCTGCACGACAAAGCAGAACCGAGAACAACAATGAAGCCGGCCGATATCCTCATCGCCATTCTGGTGGCGGTCATCTGGGGGCTTGCCTTCGTGGCGAGCCGGATCGCGCTCGACGAATTTTCGCCGGAGTTGATGACGGCGATGCGCTTCACCATTGCCGCGGTGCCGTGCCTGTTCATTCCCAAGCCGAAGATCGCCTGGTCGCTGCTGATCGCGATCAGCTTCACGCTGTTCCTCGGCCAGTTCCTGAGCCAGGCCTATGGCATCGCCCACGGTGTTCCGGTGGGGTTGACCAGCGTCGTCGTGCAGAGCCAGGCGTTGTTCACCATCGGCTTTGCCGCGATCGCATTTGGCGAGCGGCCGACGCCGGTGCAGACCCTTGGCATCGTCCTCGCCGCAGTCGGACTGCTCTTGATCTGCGGTACCGTCGGTTACGATTTCAGCGTTGGTGCCTTCGCGGTGCTGATGATCGCCCCGATTTGTTTTGCCGTCGGCAATCTCCTGCTGCGCGGCGCCCGTGGCGCGCCGATGTTCGACCTGTTCGCCTGGCTCTGCCTCACCGCCGCCGTGCCGCTGTTCGGGCTGGCGCTGGTCGTCAACGGGCCGGTGCCGACCTTCCAGTCGCTGATCCATATGTCGCCGACTGGCCTCGTCTGCCTGCTGGCGATCGGCGCCATCTCGACCAGCATCGCCTATTGGCTGTGGGGTCGGCTGCTGCGTGACTATCCCGCAGCGCAAGTAGTGCCGTTCGCGCTGCTGGTGCCGTTCGTCGGCTCGGCTGCTTCCAGCCTCGTGTTTGGCGAGAAGTTCGGCCCGTTGCGGCTGGCCGGGATGCTGACGGTCATCGGCGGCATCGCGGTGATGGTGCTGGCGAGACGCCCGCAGCCGCTGCCGAAGATCGCGTGAGGTGAGCATGTCCCAGTCGCTGCTCTATGCCTTCATCATCTTCGCCCTCGTGATGTTCTTCACGCCGGGGCCGAACAACATCATGCTGCTGTCGTCGGGACTGACTTACGGCTTCCGCCGCACCATCCCGCATATCGCCGGCATCACGATCGGCTTCGCCTTCATGGTCGGCGCCGTCGGCCTCGGGCTCGGCACGGTGTTTCTGGCCTATCCGATCCTCCAGACCATCCTGAAATATGCCGGCGCCGCCTACTTGATTTACCTCGCCGCGGTGATCGCCTTCTCGGGGCCGGCCAAGCGGGGCGAGAAGGACGGCCGTGGCCCGATGACCTTCTGGGGCGCGGCGATGTTCCAGTGGATCAACGCCAAGGGCTGGGTGATCGTGATCGGCACCATCACCGCCTATGCCGCCATCGCCCAATTCCCCCTGAACATCGCGATCCAGACCCTGATCAGCCTGCTCGTCGGCACAGTCTCGACGGTGGTCTGGGCCTTGTTCGGCACTGCACTACGACCGGTACTGACCTCGGAGCGGCTGGTCCGCGCCTTCAATATCGTGATGGCGCTCCTGCTGCTCGCCTCCCTCTACCCCGTTTTCATGGATGCATGATGTCGCGGATTTCCATGCAGAAACGGGTTTCCCTAGGGGCTGAAAATGCTCTAGACAGCCCCCGAAATCCGCAAATTTCACCCTTCGGACACTGACCTTTGGCCGATTCTGGCCCTGAACGAGGAAACGACTATGCGTGTTTATTACGATCGCGACGCCGACCTGAACCTGATCAAGGGCAAGAAGGTCGCCATCGTCGGCTATGGCAGCCAGGGCCACGCCCATGCGCTCAACCTCAAGGACTCCGGCGTCAAGGAAGTCGCCATTGCGCTGCGCAAGGACTCGGGCTCGGTCAAGAAGGCGGAAGCCGCCGGCTTCAAGGTGATGGAAGTCGCCGACGCCGCCAAATGGGCCGACCTCGTCATGATGCTGACCCCGGACGAGCTCCAGGGCGACATCTATCGTGAGCACCTGCACGACAACATGAAGAAGGGCGCCGCCCTCGTGTTCGCGCACGGCCTCAACGTCCACTTCAACCTGCTCGACCCGCGCGCCGACCTCGACGTGCTCATGATCGCGCCGAAGGGCCCCGGCCACACGGTGCGTTCGGAATATCAGCGCGGCGGCGGCGTGCCCTGCCTGATCGCAATCGCCAAGGACGTCTCGGGCAACGCCCATGACCTCGGCCTCTCCTACGCCTCTGCCGTCGGCGGCGGTCGTGCCGGCATCATCGAGACCACCTTCAAGGAAGAGTGCGAGACCGACCTGTTCGGCGAGCAGGTCGTGCTCTGCGGCGGCCTGGTCGAGCTGATCAAGGCCGGCTACGAGACCCTGGTCGAAGCCGGTTACGCCCCGGAGATGGCCTATTTCGAGTGCCTGCACGAAGTGAAGCTGATCGTCGACCTGATCTATGAAGGCGGCATCGCCAACATGAACTACTCGATCTCCAACACCGCGGAGTACGGCGAGTACGTCACCGGTCCGCGCATCGTCACGGCGGAGACCAAGGCCGAGATGAAGCGCATTCTCGCCGACATCCAGGGCGGCAAGTTCGCCCGCGACTGGATGCTCGAGAACAAGGTCAACCAGACCTCGTTCAAGGCGACCCGCGCCAAGCTCGCCGCGCACCCGATCGAGGAAGTCGGCGCGAAACTGCGCGACATGATGCCCTGGATCAAGAAGGGCGCGCTGGTCGACAAGAGCAAGAACTGACGGGTGCGCCGTCATTCCGGGGTCGCGACTTCGTCGCGCCCCGGAATGACGAGCGAAACACAAGCTTCGCTTGCCAAACCAAATTTTAAACCTTCTCGACTACATCGGAGCGAGATCGCGAACGGCGGTCTCGCTCCTTTCATCTCGCGCGAAGCATTGCCGCTTCATTCAAATTCTTCGCGAGCTGACATGCCCTCTGAGCGCGAAGAACTGACGCTTAAACCACATTCTTGGTCTCGCGTCGTTTTCATAACTTCTCCAGAAGCTCGCGATCGCCAAAAGCCCAGCGTCTTCAAGATCGAGGATTCGGATCTTCACCTGCATCCTCAGGGCGCAATCAATCTCATGTCGCGAAGTTCGCGCGCCGCTTCATCTTAAGAATCGACACCCGCGACGTCCCTTTGAGCGTTGGGTGGCATTGCGCTGACACATCCTTCTCTCCATGATCGCGGGAACTTGAGGGGGAGGGGTCTATGCGATCTGTCGTCGTCACCGGCGCGTCCACCGGCATCGGCTGGGCCATTGCGAAATTTCTGATCGGGCGCGGCTACCGCGTCTTCGGCAGCGTCCGCAAGCAGGCCGACGCCGACCGGCTCAGGGGTGAGTTCGGCGCGAACTTCACGCCGCTCCTGTTCGACGTTACCGACGAGGCCGCCGTGCTCGCCGCTGCGCGCCAGGTTCGCGAGGCGCTGGCTGGCGACACGCTGGCGGGGCTCGTCAACAATGCCGGCATTGCGGTCGCGGGGCCGGTCCTGGAATTGTCGGTCGACGATTTCCGCCGCCAGATGGACATCAACGTCATCGGCCCGGTCATCGCGACGCAAGCCTTTGGGCCGCTGCTCGGCGCGGACCCATCGCTGAAGGGGCCGAAGGGGCGGATCGTGATGATCAGTTCGGTCGCCGGCAAGAACGGCAATCCGCTGTCGGCGCCTTACTGCACCTCCAAGCACGCCATAGAAGGCCTGTCGGAGAGCCTGCGGCGTGAGCTGATGCTGTTCGGGATCGACGTCATCATCGTCGCCCCGGGCGCAGTGAAGACGCCGATCTGGAGCAAGGCCGAAGAGATCGATCTCTCCGTCTATCAGAACTCGCCCTATCTGCCGGCGCTGAACAAGGTCATGGCGTTTATGATGGACCTCGGTGCGAAGGGTCTGCCGGCCGAGCGGATCGCCGAAATCGTGTTCGAGGCGCTGACCGCCGCGAGCCCTAAGGTGCGCTACCAGATCACGCCGGATCCGTTGCGCCATCTGATCGGCGCATTGTTGCCGAAACGGACGGTCGATCGCATCATCGCCAAGCGCCTCGGGTTCCCGCCGCAGGGCTGATCGACGTTCAGCTCGCTTCGGCCGTCCGTCGGCGGGGGTGGGCGGCCATGATCACCATCCATACGCCCTCGACCTCGAACTGCCGCATCGACGCGATCCACAGGCTGAGCGCGATCAGGCTCAGGGTGAGCACGGCGAGCAGCCGCCAGCCCTCGAACCAGTTTTGGCGTTGTGACATGGCGGTCTCCTCCCTAATGTAAGCATCGATTACATTTCAGGCTGGCGAAATCGTCAGCGGTGTAATCGGTGCTTACATTCACGTTCGGGTGATGCTAGGAAGCGCCATGCCCGCCCGACAGCCGTCAAAGCCGCGCGCCCGCCGCCAAACGCCAGAAGCCCGGCCCTATCATCACGGTGACCTCCGCCGCGTGCTGATCGATGCTGCGTTGCAACTGGCGGCGGAGGGTGCCGAAGTCTCGGTGCGCGAGGCCGCACGCCGGGCCGCGGTTTCGCCGGGGGCGCCGTTCCGGCACTTCCCCAACCGCGACGCGCTGATGGCGGCGGTGGCCGGGGAGGCGCAGCGGCGCTTTCGTGCCGAGATCGAGGTGGCGCTGGACCAGGCGCCGGCCACCGACCCGCTCGGCCGCTTCCGCGCCTTCGGGCTCGCCTACCTGCGCTGGGCGATGCGCTACCCCGCACATTTCGAGATCATCTCCACGGGGCGCTACTTCGCCCATGGCAGCTCCGCGGAGCTGACCCGCGACAATGCCGAGCTGATCGCTCTGACCGAACGGATGCTGGCTAACGCGGCGGAGCAGGGCCTGTTGCGGTCGGCCGACCTCAAGCGAATCCAGATCGCCGGCCGCGCCCTGGTCTACGGCTTTGCCCGGATGAATCTCGACGGCCACTTTCCGCGCTGGGGGGTCGAGGAGGGCGAGACCGAGCGGATGGCCGAAGGCGTGATCGACCTCTTTATCGCGGGGATCGCGAAGCCCTAGCTTGGCCAGCGGCTCCGCCCCTCGCTGTGCGGCACTTCCGCCCGCCACCACCATTAAGCGAAGGTCGGACCGCCGCGCGCGTTGCCTGTCATTGACTGTTCCGTTACAGTTTTATGACACGGTGCAGGCTTCCGGCTGCGCCGGATGCCCTTGCCGTCGTTAGGCCGGCCAGACGGCTAGGTATCATTGCGCCGGACCAGCTGTTGCGTGCCGTAATGGCGTCCGCGCCGAATCCAGGTCCTTCTGCCACCACCGCCGTGCTGGCGAGCGTTGCCGCGCTCGGCATCTGGCGCCTGCTTGCGGTTGCCGCGCCGCATCTTGCCGCCCTCGCGCTCATGTACGAGACCGAGACCGATTTCGGTTCGCGGCTTTCGTTCGTGCTCGCCTGGGGCATCCTCAATTTCTTCTGGATCACGCTCTTGCGGCGGCCGGCATTGTCGGGCGCGCTGTCGCTGACCATGGTCGTCGTGCTGGTGCTGCTGTCGCGGCTCAAGCACGACGTCGTGCAGATGACAGTCAACTTCATCGACCTGATGATGATCGACCGCGACACCGTGGCGTTCCTGTTCACGATCTTCCCGAACCTGCGCTGGTCGGTGATCGGGACCGGCCTCGTCACGCTGCCGCTGATGTATGCGCTGTGGTGGCTCGATCCGTTTCGCATCCGCCGCCTGCCGGCGCTCGCCTCTATGCTTGCCTGCCTTTCTGTGCTGGTCGGTTATTCGCTCTATCATCCTGATGAAGCCTGGCGCGGCTATTACGACGACGGCTATCTCTCGAAATTCTTCCGCTCCGGCGTCAGCGCGGTTTCCGACTTCGCGCAATACGGCTTCATGGAGTCGGCCGCCTCGACCAACGAGCGGCTCAACATGCCGCTGGTGGATGCCTGCCACCCCGCGGGTCGCCGGCCGAACATCATCATGGTCCATGATGAATCGAGCTTCGACATCCGCGCCGCCCAGGGCATCAAGGTGCCGCCGCGCTATGGCGATCATTTCAAATCCTTTGACGGCAAGCAGCGCACGTTCCTGGCCGAGAGCAATGGCGGGCCGAGCTGGTTCACCGAATACAACGTGCTCGCTGGCCTCTCCTCGCGCTCGTTCGGCCGCTTCGCCTATTTCGTGACGCGCATCGCCTCGAACCGCGTCGAGCGCGGCCTGCCGCTGGCGCTGCGCCGCTGCGGCTATGACACGCTATCGCTCTATCCCGCCTATGGCGGCTTCATGGGCGCGCGCAGCTTCCAGATGACGACCGGCGTCGAACGCTTCCTCGACTCGAAGGATCTCGGCGCCAAGGACGTCGAGCCGGACTCCTTTTTCTACGACAAGGCGCTCCAGCTGATGGGCCAGCAGCCGCCGAACAAGCCGCTGTTCACTTTCATCTATCTCGGCGCCAATCATTTCCCCTGGGAGACGCGCTTCCGCCCCGATCTGCTGCCGAACTGGCGCGCGCCGGGCAACAATGTAGCGTCCATCGACGAATATCTGCGCCGGCAGGCGATGAGCGCCGAGCAGTACAGAGCGTTTGTGGCGGGGCTGAAGAAGAATTTTCCCGGCGAGCCCTTCCTGATCGTGCGCTACGGCGATCATCAGCCCGAGTTTGCGCCGAACCTCCTCGAGCCCGGGCTCGACGAGGGCGCGCTCGGCAAGAAGCTCGACGCTTACGACCCGCGTCTCTATGCGACCTATTACGCGATCGACGCCATCAATTTCGAGCCGGTGAAGAGCGAGGCCGTGATGGACACGGTCGACGGCCCCTATCTCCCGCTGGTGATTCAGGAAGCCGCCGGCATTCCGCTCGATCCCTCCTTTGCCGAGCAGAAGCAGATCATGCTCCGCTGCAAAGGCATCTTCTACGGCTGCAAGGACGGCGCCGAGGCGCGGCGGCTCAACCGGCTGCTGATCAATGCCGGGATCATCCGGGGGCTGTAGCGCTGATCGCTACGCAGACCCAGATCGTAGGGTGGGCAAAGCGAAGCGTGCCCACCATCCCGTTGCTCGTGTTGAGAGACGGTGGGCACGGCGCTTACGCGCCTTTGCCCACCCTACGAAATCCGGGCCTACCGCTTGCCCACCTTCTCCCACAGCCATCTTGCCACAACATCCGGCGACGAATTCGCGTCGTTGCCGCTGGCGCGCAAATTGGCCTCGCGCATTGTGGCGATGTCGATCTTGCCGAGCAGCGGCCCGAGCGCGGCCTGTAGTCGCTCATCGCCGCCCCGCTTCGGCGCCAGCAGCAGGATCGCGTCGTAGGGCGGGATCGCGTGCCTGGGATCGTCCAGCACGACCAGATCGTATTTCGCGATCAGCCCGTCGCTGGTGTAGCCGGCGATCACGTCGACCTCGCCGCTGGCGACGGCCGCATACATGAAATCCGGCTGCATCTGGCGCTGGGCGCGGAACGAGAGGCCATAGGATTTTTGCAGCGCCGCCCATTCCGGGCGCGAGAAGAACTCGTAGTCGCCGGCGATGGACAGGGTCGGTGCATGCGCGGCGAGATCGGCGATGGTGCGGATGCCGAGCGCTTCGGCGCGCTTCTTCGGCATCACCAGCGCATAGGCGTTCTCGAAGCCGAGCTCGCCGAGCAGGGTGATGTTGTCCTTCGCGAGCGCCGTCTTGAGCTCCGCCAACAACTCCGCGCGCGGCTTGATGTCCGTGCGGTGCAGCTGGTTGGCCCACAGCGTGCCGGAATAATCGACATAGAGATCGATGTCGCCGGCCTTGAGCGCCTCGAAGATCACGCTGGAGCCGAGACCCGACCGCGCGGTCGCGGAGAGGCCGGCGGCCTGGAGGCGGTCCCTGAGCAGGGCGGACAGCACATATTGCTCGGCGAATGTCTTGGCGCCGACGACATAGCTCTGCGACGAGCGTCCCATCGTCGGCACCAGCGTTGCGAGGACCAGCGCCGCGATCCCGATGCCGCCGAGCGCGGCAGGCAGGCGGCTGCGGTGGCGCAAGCCGCTCTCGATCAGGCCGAGCAACTGATCGACGGCGAGCGCGAGCAGCGCCGAGGCAAAGCAGCCGAACAGCACGAACACCCAGTTCTGGGTCTGAAGCCCGGCAAAAATATAATTGCCGAGGCTGGTCTGCCCGATCGGCGTTGACAGGGTCGCGGTGCCGATCACCCACACCGCCGCGGTGCGGATGCCGGCCATCATCACCGGCAGCGCCAGCGGCAGCTCGACCATGATGAGCGACTGCCGCGCGGTCATGCCGACGCCTTTGGCGGCTTCGATCAGCGCGGGATCGATGCCGTTGAGGCCCGTGATGCCGTTGCGCAGCACCGGCAGCATCGAATAGAGCGCAAGCGCCAGCATCGCCGGCAGGAAGCCGAAAGCGGAGAAGGAGACGCCGAACCAGGCCAGCGTGACCGAGGCAGCCAGCAGCAGCAGTGGATAGAACAGCGCGAGCAGCGCCAGGCCGGGCACCGTCTGCACGATGCTTGCGAGCGCAAGCAGGACGGCGCGCGGCGCCGGGCGGTTGCGTGTCAGGATCGCCAGCGGCAGGCTGACGGCGAGGCCGAGCGCGAGCGCGGCGAGGCTGACCCGAACATGGTTGCCGAGATAGTCGGGCAGATGCGACAGCGCCTCGCCCCAGCGCGGATCGGCGAACAGGCTCATGCCGCACCGCTTTGTGGCAGCAGCGCGTTCAGCCGCTCGACCTGGCGCCGCGGCGTGCGCAGCAGCTCCAGCACATAGCCGTCGCCGCTCGTCGAGAGTTCCGCGGGCGTGCCTTGCGCCAGCAGCTGTCCGCTGCGCATCACCGCGATGCGGTCGGCGAGCAGGATCGCTTCGGTCATGTCATGCGTGATCATGACCGTGGTCAGGCCGAGGCTGCGGTGCAGTGAACGATAGTCGTCGCCGAGCGCATCGCGGGTGAGGGGATCGAGCGCGCCGAACGGCTCGTCCATCAGCACGATGCGGGGCCGTGCCGCGAGCGCCCGCGCCACCCCGACGCGCTGGCGCTGGCCGCCGGAGAGCGCCTCGGGCAGGCGATCGCGATGCGCGTGACGGTCGAGTTGCACGAGCTCGAGCAGCTCGTCGACCCGCGCGGTGATGTCCGCTGCCGGTGCGCCCAGCAGCCTTGGCGTGATCCCGATATTGTCGGCGACGCTCAGATGCGGAAACAGCCCGCCGCTCTGGAAGACGTAGCCGATCCGGCGCCGCAGCGCGACCGGATCGACGGTCTGTACATCCTCGCCCTCGACCGTGATGGTGCCGCCATCGGCCTCGATCAGCCGGTTGGCGAGCCGCAGCAGCGTGGTCTTGCCGGAGCCGGAGCCGCCGACAATGGCCAGAAATTCGCCCTCGGCGATATCGAGCGACACATCGTCGACGGCCTTGAGTGAGCCGAAGTTCTTGCTGACGTGGGAATAGCTGATGGCAGGTTTGGAGGGCATTCGACGCGGCTCACTCTTCCTTACCCTCCCCTGGAGGGGGAGGGTCGCTCGCGCGAAGCGCGGT